>NZ_BAAAJG010000039.1:0-570 GCF_039526725.1 Pseudonocardia aurantiaca | reverse complement strand
ATCGGACCCTTCTCACCCCCACAGTTGCGGGCCGTCGTCGCTTCCTCCCCGGACGGGGCGGCGGCGTCGCGAGCGGCGCGCGTAGCCGTCCGAGCGGACAGCGGCGCTCGACTCCGGCGGGCCAACGAACGGCTATCGCGACCGTTGCGTCCCTGCCGCCCCCTTCACCCCGGTGTGGTCGGATGTCCCCCCGAATAGGTGGTCGGGAACACGCTCCGTGCACATTTGATTCCCTCGTCGTCCGACATGTTGTGCGCACGGTGAAAGTGGTTAACGTCGCGGCCCGGTGACAACTTGCAATATGGAACAAATGCCGTGCACCACCGACGGTGAGCCGTATTCGCGGGCGCGCCCTGACCGGGTGGGATGACAGGGCAAGCGGGGTGCAGCGCTGGACAGGGGATCGGGAGGCGACTACCTCTAATAGCGGCGGGGCGACACGCGCTCCGTGTAAATCAACACGAGGAGCAGGAATGCTTCGTAAGACGACCCTCGCGGCGGCTGTCCTCGCATTCGCGACCGCCGGCTCGGCCCTCTTCGGCGGCTCCGCGCTGGCGGCCGAGGACGACT
>NZ_BAAAJG010000038.1:0-1561 GCF_039526725.1 Pseudonocardia aurantiaca | reverse complement strand
TCGGTGTCCGGGCAGGGACGGTCCCCGGCCCTGCGGTTGGCCGGTGCTCCGGTCCTGGTTGTTGTGGCGGTGGCGCCGGTCAGGGGACGGGGAGTGCGGTCAGGCGGGCGTGGGCGGTGGTGATCGTCTCGGCCCAGGGCCAGGTGGGGTCGATGTGCAGGATGTGGCGGCGGGCGGAACGCACGAGTCTCCCGGCGGTGGCGAGCAGCCGCAGCCGTAGCCGTTTGGGTTCGTAGCCGGCGGCGGTGGTGGGCAGGGCGAGGCGGGCGCACCAGGCGAGCAGGTCGTGGGCGAGCGCGGCGATGGCGACCCAGATGCGGTTCTGGTTGGTGTCGTGGAAGGGCAGGTTGCGCAGCCCGGTGTCTTTGGCGGCGCGGATGCGGTCCTCGACGCGGGCGTGGCGGCGGTGGCGTAGTTCCAGGTCGGCGAGTTGCCGGCCTGCTCCGCCGCGTGGGGTGTTGGTGAGGAAGCCGGTGATCCGCAGGCCGTCGGCGTCGGTGGTGCGCAGTTGCGCGCCGGGGTGCGGGCGTTCCTTGCGCAGGATCAGCCGGGTGCCGGGCGGCCAGCCGTGCAGCTCTGTGAGGCCGGTGGCCTCGGCGACCCAGGCGCCGTCGCGGGGCTCGATCTGGACGCCGTGTTCGGCGGCGCGGGGCTTGCGCGCCTGATACGCCGGGGTCCACGCCGCCGCGGGGAGTTGCGCGAGGGCGGTGTGCACGTCGAGGTGGGCGAAGCTGGCCCCGACGGAGAAGTCCACGCCCTGCTGGTGCAGGTGCGTGGCGAACTCGCGGGTCGCGCCGGCGGCGTCGGTGCGCACCAGCACCGGAATCCGGCCCGCCCCGTCGCGGGCACGACGCTCGGCGGGGAGCTGGGCGAGCGCGGCATCGAGCACGACGACGTGGTCGGCGGCGGTGTTCGAGCCGGCCTTACCCGGTCGCAGCAGCTCCGCGACCGGCTCCCCGCCACTGGCGCTGCCGTGATCGACGAACCCGAGCAGCGGGTGGAACCCGTAGGTCTTCTTCCACGTCCGGGTGGCGTCCTGCTTGTCCGAATGCGCCGTGACCAGGGTGGCGTCCAGATCGATCACGACCCGCCCGTCCTGGACCGGCGCCCCGGCGATGCCCCATACCCGTTCCCGAGCCGCACCGCGGGCCGCGCTGATCGCGGCCACGACATCGGCGGCGTCGCCGGCCAGCCGGGTGATCAGCCGCGACACCGTCGGGTCCGAGGCGACCGGCCCGAACACCCCAGGCTGGGCGCGCAGCACCGCGACGTCGCAGGCGGCGTCCCCACCCAGCGCGACCGCCACAGCAAGATCAGCCACGATCTTGCCCGGATCATGAGATGCCCGCGGCAGCCGCCACGGCCCCAGCCGCCGCGTCAGCTGCCGGGCAAGGCCGGTGCGCCGCACGGTCTCCACCAGCAACACCCCACCGGCGTGCGACACCAGCGACTCGCCGCCGGCGATCACGGACAACCAGGGACGCAAGTCCTTATGCTTCACCCGCGGAGTGCCTCTCAGCTCGATCTGATTGGGTCTCGACAACCACGATCAAACCGCGCT
>NZ_BAAAJG010000037.1:0-1763 GCF_039526725.1 Pseudonocardia aurantiaca | reverse complement strand
TTGGGCCGTGCTGATGGTCAGGGCGATCTGTTCGACGGGGCGTCTCGGTTCTGCGAGGAGTCGCTTCCGGAGAACTCGATCTATCGGTTCCTGGCCCGGGAGCGGGGGCGGTTGTTCCCCGATGAGTTGTTCGCTGATCTGTTCAGCGGTCGGGGCCGGCGTTCGGTGCCGCCGTCGGTGGTGGCCACGGTGATGGTGTTGCAGCGGCTGGGTGGGTTGTCGGACCGGGAGGCGGTGGATCGGTACGCGTTCGATGTGCGCTGGCGCTACGCGGCCGGGGTCGGCGGCTATGGCGCGGGCGGCTGGGACGAGTTCGCGCACACCGTGCTGGTCGACATGCGTGAGCGGCTGCGTGGTTCGCAGCGGCCGGATCGGATCTTCGAGGTGGGTCTGCAGGCGGCGAGCGCGGCGGGGCTGGTTGGTCGGCGCCGGGTGCTGGACTCGACTCCGCTGTATGACGCGGTGGCCACGATGGACACCGTGACGTTGATCCGCTCGGCGGTGCGTGGGCTGCTCGCGGTCGCCGACGGTGAGGATGTCGACCTGGCCGGCGAGCTGCGGGCGACGCTGTCGAGCGGGGATGACTACGCCACTGCGGCCAAGCCGCAGATCGACTGGGACGACCATGCGGCCCGCGAGCAGTTGATCGATTCCCGGGCTCGGGAGGGGTATGGGCTGCTGGGGCTGTTGGACGGCCGCGAACTCGCGGAACCGGTGCGCCAGGCGGCGGCGTTGCTGGCCACGGTGCTGGGGCAGGACCTGGAGACCGGCGAGGACGGGGTGTTGCGGGTCGCGCGGCGGGTGGCTAAGGATCGGGTGATCTCCACGGTGGACCCGGACACCCGGCACGGGCACAAGACCTCGGCGCGTGGCTTCGACGGCTACAAGGGCCACGCCGCGCTGGACCCGGACTCGGAGATCATCACCGCCACGCGGGTCACCCCGGGCAACGCCGGCGACGCCAGCGCCGCCGAAGATCTCATCGACGACCTTCTCACCGACCAGCCAGGTCCCGCCGAGTCGCAGACGACCGGGCCGCAGACGACCGGGCCGCAGACGACCGGGCCGGGCGCGGGTGGAGGCCAGGACGGCGAGCGGGCGACGGTCTACGGCGATAACGCCTACGGCACCGGTGAGTTCCACGACCGGCTCCGCGAGGCCGGGATCGAGTCGCGCTGCAAGACCCAGACGCCCACCGCGGCGGGCGGCCGGTTCAGCAAGGACCGGTTCGACATCGACCTCGGCGCCGGCACGGTCGCCTGCCCAGGTGGGGTCAGCACCCCGATCCGCCCGGCTACCGCCGGCGGCGGCATCGCCTACTTCGGGTCGGCCTGCCAGGCGTGTCCGCTGCGCGCGCAGTGCACCACCGCCACCGGCGGGCGAACCGTCAGCGTCGGCCCGCACGAGCAGACCCTCACCGATGCCCGGGCCCGCCAGAGCGACCCCGCCTGGGTTGCCGACTACCGCGCCACCCGCCCCAAGGTGGAACGCAAGCTCGGCCACCTGATGCGCCGCCAACACGGCGGGCGACGCGCCCGGGTCCGCGGCACCGTCCGCGTCGATGCCGACTTCCGGCTACTGGCCGGCGCGATCAACCTCGCGCGCCTGGCCGTCCTCAAGCTCCGAGGAACCGCCCACGGATGGGTCGTAGCGACCTGACCAGCAGGAACTGAGAACACGACCCGGGCTTGAGGCGCCGACCCCCGCACCACCACCGGCAACCAGACGGTTCAGCTGAACCGCCTCCACACCCCGAAACCGGC
>NZ_BAAAJG010000036.1:0-979 GCF_039526725.1 Pseudonocardia aurantiaca | reverse complement strand
CACGCTCGCGGATGTCGTCGGAGACGATCCCGGCGAGGGCACCGGAGACGTTGGACACCAGCCGCGCACGCGCCGCGTCGTCCATCACCTCGTTGACCAGGGTGTTGGCCTGGCCGTAGTCGTCGTCCTCGGCATGCAGTGTGTAGGCGGCGCGCACCATGTCCGAGTCCAGCGCGTAGTGGCCGGCGTAGTCGTCGATCGAGGCCTGGGCCTGCGGGCCGCCGACCGAGTTGGGTGCGTACACCGGGTCGGTGACGCTGTCGACGCGCATCGCGCCGTCCTTGGAGTAGCTGTGCACCGGGGCCTTGGGCCGGTTGACCGGAATCTGCTTGTGGTTGACTCCGATCCGGGCGCGGTGCGCGTCGGCATAGGAGAAGCTGCGGCCGAGCAGCATCTTGTCCGGGGACAGCCCGGTGCCGGGCACGATGTTGCTGGGCGCGAACGCGGCCTGCTCGATCTCGCTGTGGTGGTCGGTGAAGTTGCGGTCGAGTACCAGCTTGCCGACCTCGATGAGCGGGTAGTCGGCGTGCGGCAACGCCTTGGTCAGGTCGAACGGGTTGAACCGGTAGGTCCGGGCGTCCTCGAACGGCATGATCTGCATCTTCAGCGTCCAGGACGGGTACTCCCCGCGCCCGATCGCCTCGTGCAGATCCCGGGCGTGGTAGTCGCCGTCCTTGCCGGCCAGGTCGTCGGCCTCGGCCTGGGTCAGGCACTGGACGCCCTGGTCGGAGATGAAGTGGTAGCGCACCCAGAACGTCTCACCGTTGGCGTTGATCCAGCTGTAGGTGTGGCTGCCATAGCCGTTCATGTGCCGCCAGGTGCGCGGGATGCCGCGGTCCCCGAACAGCCAGGTGACCTGGTGGGCCGTCTCCGGGGAGAGCGTCCAGAAGTCCCACTGCATGTCCGGCGAGCGCAGGTTGTTGGCGGCCAGCCGCTTCTGCGAGCGGATGAAGTGCTGGAACTTCATCGGATCCCGCAG
>NZ_BAAAJG010000035.1:0-1391 GCF_039526725.1 Pseudonocardia aurantiaca | reverse complement strand
GAGCCGGGCGTCGATGTGGGCGTCGATGGTGCGCAGGGCGGCGCGCAGGGGTGGTGGGGCTTGGGGTCGGCCGGTGGCCATCAGTGGTCGCAGGACGCGGTTGTGGACCTTGGTGTAGAAGATGGCGAAGGCGAGGCCGTCGTCGGTGAGCCGGTAGAGGTTGCGGCCGGGGAGGCGCTCGATGAGTCCGTTGCGGCGCAGCCGGGTGAGGTCGTAGCTGGCTCGGTTCATGCCGTAGCTGGTGGCGGGGCCGGTGCCGGGGCTGTCGCCGAGCAGTCCGGTCATCAAGGCGCGCAGGCTCTTGTTGGTGATGCCGGTGACAGCGAGCAGGGTGTGGCAGATGGCGCCGGCCAGGGCTTGGACCCGGGGGTCGCCGAACCGCAGGGCTGGGGCCCTCCGCCCGTCCACCGTGGTGGTCGGGTGCGCGATCCGCTCAAAGGCTGGACTCGCAAGGACGCAGCCCTGACCGACCCGTTCAGTATCGAGCAGGCGACGGTTGACCGCACGGGCTCGGGCCTGAAGTTGCGGCAGGTTGTGCAGGCGGCGTTGGCAGCTCAGGTCATACGGGTCGTTGACCACGGTCTCGACCCGCAGGGCGCGACCGTCCTTGAGGTACTGCTTGATCCGGGAGTGCTTGTAGAAGGCGTTCACGGTGACCTCGACACCGCGGGTGACGAGCTTGGTCTTGCAACTTCCGGGTGGGATCGGCCCGCGGGTCCGGCGACCGAATATCAGCTCGACCTGTTCGGGGCGGCCGATGTCGAGGTTGTCGGCGACCAGCGCCTCGAAGAACCCGCGGGCGTGCCGCGGCGCGGTGAACACGATGGTGCGCGACACCTCGACCTGGCGCATCGACAGTTCCCACCAGTAGCCGCCGGCCCGGTCCGCGTCGGTGAGTGGCAGCGGCAGCACCGCGAACCAGCGCTGGGCGAACGCCTCGATGGTGGCCGGGCCGAGCCGGTCACAGATGGCCTGCAACCCGGCGGGGTCGTCGGTGGCGGCGAACCCGTTGGACAGCTCGGTGAACCCGATCCCGGCCCGGGCGGCCTGGCGTTTGGCCCACTCATGCCCGTTGACCCAGATCTTGGCCGGGTAGGGAAAGTAGGCGCAGACCTTGATGAACGCCGGCCCGAACTCGGCATCCCAGAGGTAGAAGTAGTAGCAGCTGACCCGGCGGTCGGCCTTGGTGAAGGAGAACCACGCAACCCCGTTGGCGCCGGTCTTCTTGGTGGCCAGGAACACCGGCGCGAACTCCTGCGCGATCCCGATCGCGGCCACCCCGGACCGGCCCGTTCTGGCCTGCGCGGCGAGGTAGGGCCGCATCTTGTCGATCTTGCGGTCGGTCCTGGTGAACCGCACCACCGGGATGTGCTCGTCCTCGGCGAACCGAC
>NZ_BAAAJG010000034.1:0-730 GCF_039526725.1 Pseudonocardia aurantiaca | reverse complement strand
GACCCCGCGGCTGATGATCGCATTCTTGCGGTGCCGGCGAGATGGGCGAGGAAGAAAATACCGCACCACCACCTCTCATATCGCCGGGCCGAAACATGCCCGGCGGGACCTCGAATGGAGACTGAACGATGAGCCAGTTTGGGCGGAAGGCCGCGCTTGGTGCGGTGGCGTTCGGGATGGTCGGGTCGACG
Organism: Pseudonocardia aurantiaca; assembly: GCF_039526725.1. Taxonomy (NCBI): domain Bacteria; kingdom Bacillati; phylum Actinomycetota; class Actinomycetes; order Pseudonocardiales; family Pseudonocardiaceae; genus Pseudonocardia; species Pseudonocardia aurantiaca. Next base: position 539 of record NZ_BAAAJG010000034.1, on the reverse strand, counting down.
CTGTTCGGCGGCGCCGCACTCGCGGACACCACGACGGACGACGGTAATGACGTCGCCGTGACCGCCACCGGTGGTGCCGGTGGCTGGGGTGGCGACGGTGGCAAGGGTGGCGACCACAACACCGCCAAGTCCGAGAACTCCAGTTTCCAGTACTCGGAGGGCAACTGGAGCGACGACGAGAGCTCGAGCGGCAACCAGGCCGCCACCCTGAACTCCGCCGCGGCCGCTGGTAACGGCGGCGCCGGCGGTTACGGCGGCGCCGGCGGCGCGGCCAAGGCCGACTTCGACATCGACATCCAGAAGGACGACCACAAGAAGGACGACCACAAGCAGCACTGAGAGCAGCACTGAGAGCAGCGGTGCAGGCCCCCGGACTCGTCGGGGGCCTGCACCGCCACCTCAAAGGTTAGTCCTCCGCTGGTGGAGCCGGCCAGTGGGTCCGGCCGCGCGCGGGCGGGTTCTGCACCCGCGCGCGGCATGGCCCGAAACAGTTTTCCTCGCTGCGTCCCAGCGGCTGATGATCGCTTTCTTGCGGTGCC
>NZ_BAAAJG010000033.1:0-1031 GCF_039526725.1 Pseudonocardia aurantiaca | reverse complement strand
TCGGGTTGGGAGGGTTCGGCACGCTGTTGGGTCCTGAGGAGACACCCGTTGTGGTGTTTTTTCTGGTGCCGCTCCTGGCTTGGGCCGTCTAACGCATCCTGGTGGGTGTGGTGGTGGTCGTATCGGGTTGGGGTGTGGTTGTGTGTTGAGTGTTGCATAGTGGATGCGAGCATCTTGTTGTGAACAAGTGTTTAAGGGCACATGGTGGATGTCTAGGCATCAGGAGCCGATGAAGGACGTGGGAGGCCGCGATAGTCCTCGGGGAGCTGTCAACCAAGCTGTGATCCGAGGGTGTCCGAATGGGGAAACCCGGCACCCGTCATGGGGTGTCACCGCCAGCTGAATACATAGGCTGTCGGAGGGAACGTGGGGAAGTGAAACATCTCAGTACCCACAGGAAGAGAAAACAAAATGTGATTCCGTGAGTAGTGGCGAGCGAAAGCGGATGAGGCTAAACCCTGGTCGTGTCAAGCCGGCAGGCGTTGCGGTTGGGGTGTTGTGGGACGTGGTCGTGTGGACTCTGCCGGGTCTGCGAGGTCGTTGTGTGGTGTTAGTGGAAGACTTCTGGAAAGGGTCGCCGTAGTGGGTGAGAGCCCCGTACGCGAAAACACTGCATGCGGTCTGGATCGTGTTCCCGAGTAGCAGCGAGCTCGTGGAATTTGCTGTGAATCTGCCGGGACCACCCGGTAAGCCTAAATACTCCCTGATGACCGATAGCGGACTAGTACCGTGAGGGAAAGATGAAAAGTACCCCGGGAGGGGAGTGAAATAGTACCTGAAACCGTGTGCCTACAAGCCGTCAGAGCCTTTCGGGGTGATGGCGTGCCTTTTGAAGAATGAGCCTGCGAGTTATGCTTCGTGGCGAGGTTAACCCGTGTGGGGTAGCCGTAGCGAAAGCGAGTCTGAATAGGGCGCCATAGTCGCGGGGTGTAGACCCGAAGCGGAGTGATCTACCCATGGCCAGGGTGAAGCGACGGTAAGACGTCGTGGAGGCCCGAACCCACCAGGGTTGAAAACCTGGGGGATGAGCT
>NZ_BAAAJG010000032.1:0-688 GCF_039526725.1 Pseudonocardia aurantiaca | reverse complement strand
AGAAAAGCCTCTAGCGAGTGCTGTTGCGGCCCGTACCCTAAACCGACACAGGTGGTCAGGTAGAGAATACCAAGGCGATCGAGTGAACTGTGGTTAAGGAACTCGGCAAAATACCTCCGTAACTTCGGGAGAAGGAGGGCCGTCTGGCTTGAAGCTCTTCGCGGGCTAGGGCTGGGCGGCCGCAGAGACCAGGCCCAAGCGACTGTTTACTAAAAACACAGGTCCGTGCGAAGTCGCAAGACGATGTATACGGACTGACGCCTGCCCGGTGCTGGAACGTTAAGAGGACCTGTTAGTCCTTCGGGGCGAAGCGGAGAATTTAAGCGCCAGTAAACGGCGGTGGTAACTATAACCATCCTAAGGTAGCGAAATTCCTTGTCGGGTAAGTTCCGACCTGCACGAATGGCGTAACGACTTGGGCGCTGTCTCGACCACAGACTCGGCGAAATTGCACTACGAGTAAAGATGCTCGTTACGCGCGGCAGGACGGAAAGACCCCGGGACCTTTACTACAGCTTGGTATTGGTGCTCGGTTCGGCTTGTGTAGGATAGGTGGGAGACTGTGAAGCGGCCACGCTAGTGGTCGTGGAGTCGCTGTTGAAATACCACTCTGGTCGAATTGGGTGTCTCAACCTCGGGCCATGATCTGGTTCAGGGACAGTGCCTGGTGGGTAGTTTAACTGGGGCG
>NZ_BAAAJG010000030.1:0-43711 GCF_039526725.1 Pseudonocardia aurantiaca | reverse complement strand
GACACAGCCTCGTTCAACACGAGGCCCGTCAGCATGCGCACCGACCGACTTGACAAGACCTACAGCCAGCTAGCCGGCCCCCCGCACCCGGCCCGTTCAGGTCCCTTCCACCTCGGCCAGGCGCCTGCGCAGGTACGCGCGCTCCGGCTCGTTGCCCACCAGCTCCAGCGCCTCCCGGTAGGCGACCGCCGCGTCGGCGGCCCGGCCCAGACGGCGCAGCAGATCGGCTCGTGCGGCCGGAAAGAGGTGGTAGCCGCGCAGGCGGTCGTCGGCGGCCAGCTCGTCCAGATGCGCGAGCCCGGCTGCCGGGCCGTCCCGCATCGCCACGGCCACGGCCCGGTTGAGCCGTACCAATGGCGACGGCGCCACCTCCGCGAGTACGTCGTAGAGGGCGACGACCTGCGGCCAGTCGGTGGTGGCGACGTCGGCGGCCTCGTCGTGCAGGGCCGCGATGGCGGCCTGCAGGCCGTACGGGCCAGGCCGCGGGCCGCTCAGCGCCTCGACGACGAGCCTGCGGCCCTCGACGATCCGGTCCTGGTCCCACAGCGAGCGGTCCTGCGCCTCCAGCAGCACCAACTCCCCGTCCGGGCCGGTGCGGGCCTCGCGCCGGGCGTCGACGAGCAGCAGCAGGGCGAGCAGACCCGCGACCTCCCGCTCGCCGGGCAGCAGCCGGTGCAGGATGCGCGCCAGCCGGATCGCCTCGTCGGCCAGATCGCCCCGCACCAGCCGGTCACCCGCGCTCGCGGCGTACCCCTCGGTGAAGATCAGGTAAACGACGCCGAGCACGCCGGGGAGCCGGTCGGGAAGCTCCGGCCCCTCCGGCACCCGGAACGGGATGCGGGCGCCCCGGATCTTGCGTTTGGCACGGACGATGCGCTGCGCCATCGTCGCCGGCGGCACCAGGAACGCCCGCGCCACCTCGGGCGTCGACAGGCCGGCGAGGCACCGCAGCGTCAGGGCCGTCTGCGCCTCGAGCGGCAACGCCGGGTGGCAGCAGGTGAAGAACAGCCGGAGCCGCTCGTCGGGCACGTCGTCGCTGTCCTCGGCGACGACAGGCCCCAAGCGGTCGGCCTCGGCCTGCAGCAGCGCGAGCCTCGCTGCGTAGGCGCGGTCGCGGCGCAGCCGGTCGACCGCCTTGCGGCGGGCAGTGGTGAGCAGCCAGGCGGCCGGCTTGCCCGGCACCCCGTCGACGGGCCAGTGCTCCAGCGCGGCCGTGATGGCCTCGGAAGCTACCTCTTCGGCTAGGTCGAGATCTCCGAACTGGCGGACGAGCACGGCGAGCAGCCGACCGCGTTCCTCCCGGAAGACGGCCTCGACCGAACCAGCCGCCCCCGCGCTCACCGCGCCGTCGACCCGATGGTGGCGAGCGGCCGGGTCCGTCCGCCGCGGCCTGTCGCATCCCCCCTGGCCGCGCGGACGGACCCGGCCGCCCCCGTGGTCACGGCGCCTCGAACTCCAGGACCGGGCGCACTTCGATCTTGTTGCCGTGGAGCGCGCCCGGGCAGCGGGCCGCCCACTCCAGCGCGGCGTCGAGGTCGGGCACGTCGAGCAGGTAGTAGCCGCCCAGGATCTCGCGCGTCTCGGCGAACGGGCCGTCGGTGATCACCCGTTCGCCGTCGTCGCGGACCTGCACGGTGGTGGCCGTCTCGGTGCCCTGGAGGGCGTCGCTGCCCAGCTTGACCCCGGCGTCGGCCACGGCCTTCTCGTAGGCCCAGTACTCGTTCATCTCCGCCTGGATGGACTCCTCCGACTGCGGCTCGGACGGCTGGGCCCCGTAGATCAGCAGCATGTACTTCATCTCGTGCTCCTCGTCATCTCGTACGGTCACACGGTGGCCGGGGTGCCACCAGCATGATGACGAACGGGCACGACAGGAATCGACAGCCCCGATCCGGGCTACTAGCGTTCGACCCGCCGCAGCCCCCGCCCGGGCGTCCAGGTCTCGATGACGAGCGCCGTGGCCGCCGCGTTGAGGCCGGTGACCACCACCTCGTCGATCTCGGCCCGGAACATCTCCCCGGGCATCCCGTCCACCGGCCCGGCCGGCACCGCCCGGCCCGCGACCTTCGCGTCGCCCGGCCAGCCGGCCTCGTCGCCCTCCGGCGGGTCGACGCTCGCGCTGTGCAGCGCGAACCGGGGGTCGCGGTGCAGGTCGTCGCCCTTGCGGGCGCGCGGCATCGACCCGAACGTCAGCTCCCCGCCGTCGAACCCCGCCTCGATGCCGGAGATGCGCGGCGACCCGTCGGCCCGCAGCGTGGCGATCGTCTTGTGCTTGTGTGCGTCGAAGATCGCGCGGACCCGGGCTGCGAACCCCGGTTCGGCGTTCTCGATGTCCTTCCAGGTGGCCATGCCCTGAGGATGACGGGGAAACCTGACAACTCCGGTCAGGATGAACCGACCGGGGTCGCACCGAGTTACTCACACGTACGCTCCGGTAACCACCCAGCGCCGAGGAGAGATGACGATGCCCGAAGCCGTGATCGTCGCGGCGGCCCGATCCCCGATCGGCCGCGCGCGCAAGGGGTCCCTGGCGTCCATCCGTCCCGACGACCTGACGACTCAGGTCGTGCGGGCAGCGCTCGGCCAGGTGCCGCAGCTCGACCCAGCCGACATCGACGACCTCATGCTCGGCTGTGGCCTGCCCGGCGGGGAGCAGGGCTTCAACATGGCCCGGGTGGTCGCGGTGCTGCTCGGCTACGACACGCTCCCGGGCACCACGGTCACGCGCTACTGCTCGTCGTCGCTGCAGACCACCCGGATGGCCATGCACGCCATCCGCGCCGGCGAGGGCGACGTCTTCATCTCCGCGGGCGTCGAGACCGTCTCGCGGTTCGAGCGCGGCAGCTCCGACTCGTGGCCCGACACCCACAACCCGGTGTTCGGCGACGCGGAGGACCGCACCAGGCACATCGCCGAGGATGGCGCCGACGACTGGAACGACCCGCGCGAGGACGAGCACCTCCCCGACGTCTACATCCCGATGGGCCAGACCGCCGAGAACCTCGCGCGGTTCAAGGGCGTCACGCGAGAGGACATGGACCACTTCGGGGTGCGCTCGCAGAACCTCGCCGAGAAGTCGATCGCCAACGGGTTCTTCGCCCGGGAGATCACGCCGGTGACCCTCCCCGACGGCACGGTCGTCGAGAAGGACGACGGGCCGCGCGCAGGCGTCACCTACGAGGCGGTCAGCCAGCTCAAGCCGGTCTTCCGGCCGGACGGGCGGGTCACGGCAGGCAACTGCTGCCCGCTGAACGACGGCGCGGCCGCGCTGGTCGTCATGTCCGACACCAAGGCCGCCGAGCTTGGCATCACGCCCCTCGCGCGGGTGGTCGCCACCGGCGTCTCCGGGCTCTCGCCGGAGATCATGGGGCTCGGCCCGGTGGAGGCGTCCCGGCAGGCGCTGGCCCGCGCCGGCATGACGATCGACGACGTCGACCTGGTCGAGATCAACGAGGCGTTCGCCGCGCAGGTCCTGCCGTCGGCGCGCGACCTGGGCATCGACCCGTTCGACCCCGACAAGCTCAACGTCAACGGCGGCGCGATCGCGCTCGGGCACCCGTTCGGTATGACCGGTGCCCGCATCACCGCCACCCTGCTCAACGGGCTGCGGTCGCGCGACAAGGCGATCGGCCTGGAGACGATGTGCGTCGGCGGTGGCCAGGGCATGGCGATGGTGGTCGAGCGCCTCAGCTAGGAGCGCGAGCGTACCGGCGTTGCCACCAGCCCCCGTCGAGAGGAGGGTGTGGCGCGACCGGCGGCGCCGCCGGGGCGCTGCCCCGTCCGGAAGGCGGTGGGCCGTGTACGCACGCTCCATTACGATCATGGCGGACCCGGGATCGATCGACACGGGGGTCGGGTTCGTCCGCGACGAGGTCATGCCGATGCTCCAGGCCTTGGACGGCTTCGTCGGGCTGTCGATGCTGGCGGACCGCTCGACGGGGCGCACCATCACCACCAGCGCCTGGCGGGACGAGGCCGCGATGCGGGCCAGTGACCAGCAGCTGGGGCCGTCCCGGCAGCGTGCGGCCGAGATGATGGGCGCCGACCGCCCGCAGGTCGAGGAGTGGGAGATCGCCGTTCTGCACCGCGCCCACACCTCGGAGCCGGGAGCGTGCGTACGAGTCACCTGGGTGCGCACGGAACCGCAGGAGCTCGACCGGGCGGTCGACTACTGGAAGTCGACGGTCCTGCCGGCCAGCGAGGAGCTCGACGGGTTCTGCAGCGCCAGCTTGCTCGTGGAGCGCGACTCCGGGCGCTCGGTGTCGTCAATGACGTTCGACAGCCGCGAGGCGATGGACCGTAGCCGCGAGCCGGGCGAGGCGATGCGCGAGCGGACCAGCCAGACCATGGGCATCGAGTTCCTCGACGTGGCCGAGTTCGACCTGGCCCTGGCCCACCTTCGGGTTCCCGAGATGGCCTGAGCCCCTACCGCGAACGACAGCGGCCCGGCACCCACGGAGGGTGCCGGGCCGCTTCTGTTCGGCTCACCTCGCGGCGGGCCAAGCGATCAATCCTGGCGCAGGTAGCTCAGCAGGCGCAGGATCTCGATGTACAGCCAGACCAGGGTGGTCATGAGGCCGAAAGCGATGTACCACGCGAAGTGCGCCGGGGCACCGCTGCGGATGGCCTGGTCGGCCTGGTCGAAGTCGAGCAGCAGGCTGAACGCCGCCACACCGATCACGACGATGCTGAACAGGATGGCGAGCCAACTGCCGTCACGCAGACCGAGGTTCGCTCCGAACAGCCCGGCGACGAGGTTGGCGAGCATCAGCACCGTGACGCCGATGAGCGCGCCCATCAGCCACTTGGTGAACCGCGGGGTGACCTTCACGGCGCCGGTCTTGTAGACGACCAGCATGCCGACGAAGACACCCGCCGTGCCGATGATCGCCTGCGTCGCGATGCCCGGGTAGATCGACTCGAACACCTGGGTGATGCCGCCGAGGACGACACCCATCGCGATCGAGTACGTCAGGACGAGCGGGGCCTTCGCGAGGTGCGGCTTGAAGATCAGCACGAGCGACACGACGAGGCCGACGATGAACGCCGGCAGCACGAGGAAGGTGAGCCCGCTGACCGCTGTGAGTACACCGGCCACGAGGGCGGAACCCGCGCTGATCGCGGTCTTCGTGACGACGTCGTCGATGGTGAGCGCCCGCTCGCCCCCGCCGGCCCGGCCGTAGCCGACCTGCGCCGCCTGGGCATCGGCGTAGGCGGCTCCGCCCATCGCACCACCCTGGCGGTCGAACGTGGCGTAGCCGCCGCCCTGCCCTCCTGGCAGGTTGCGGAACGCCGGGTTGCTGCTGGTGCGCACCTGGATCCTCCTCGGAAGCGTGTAGTGCTCCATGCCGTACAACGCAGGAGCGCGCTCGGGCGTTCCCCGTTCGGTAAAGACGACTTTACTGCGGTCCGGTCATGCTGCGGCAGCCCCACCGACCGGCGGGTCGATCACGATTCCGGCATCTTCCAACGCCGCTTCGGTCTGCAACCGGGTGAACGCGCGGTCGCGCCCGACGGCCCCGTGAGCGGAGAGTGCACCCCCACTTGATCACACACGGCCAGCAATGTACCGGCGTTCACCCACACGAGCGAAAAGCGTCCCTCCCACGTATTCCGCCGATCTTCGACGTTTCCGGTGCGCCCCGTCCTCGTTTTGGTAGCAAGTGACACGGATCTTCCCGAGCCGGGTCATCGCGCGTCCGCGAGAGGCGCAACCACCGATCCCTGACCCGGATGACGGGCACGAAGACGTGCCCCGAGGAGGAGCCCGGATGGCCACCCCCACCACCGACCGGCCCGCCAGCGGACGCCACCAGGCGGCCCCGACCAGGCTCCGCGACCAACTGGTCGGGCGCCGGAAGTTCCTGACCTACCTCGTGGCGGGCTCGACCCTCACCGTGGCGACAAAACTCGGCATCGACGCCTTCGCCCCAGGCGAGGCCACCGCGTTCCCCACGCCCAGCCTGCCCCAGCCTGCCGACATCCAGGACCTCGGCGACGTCCTGATCCTCGCGGGCCGCCCCACCGAGGGCCTCTTGTTCACGGTCGAGATCCTCGAGAACGGCCGGGTGCGTGTCGCGCTGCCGCGCATGGAGGTGGGCCAGGGCCTCACCACGGCCGTGGCGATGCTGGTGGCCGAGGAGCTCGATCTCCCCCTCGACGCCGTCGACATGCCACTGGCGCCGGCCCGCCCGGAGCTGATGTTCAACCAGCTCACGGGCGGTTCCAACTCGATCCGCTCGGTGTACGGGCCGGTGCGCGCCGCCGCCGCCGCGGCCCGCTCGCGACTGCGGGGGGCTGCGGCCGACCGCTGGGGACTGCCCGCGGACGGCCTGCGTACGGAGGGCGGCCGGGTCCACGCCGACGACGGGCGCAGCCTCGGCTACGGCGAGCTCACCGCGCTCGCCGCGCGGCTGCCGATGGCCGACCTCGTGGTGCGCGCGAAGTCGCCGTCCGAGTTCACCCTGGTCGGCACGTCACAGCGGCGCGTGGACGCCCGCGAGATGGTGACGGGCTCCTTCAAGTACACCCTCGACCTCGACATCAAGGGCGCCACCCCGGCGATGGTGCGGCGCCCGCCGACGATCAACGGCACGGTCAAGAAGGTCAACAACCTCGACAAGGTGCGGGCCATGCCCGGCGTCCTCGACGTCGCGGTGATCAAGACCGGCGTCGCGGTTGTCGCGGAGACGTTCGGCCAGGCATTGGACGCCAAGGACGCCCTGGACGTCACCTGGGGTCCCGGCCCGATCGACGACCTGTCGGACGAGGACATCCGCAAGGAGCTCCGCCAGGCGACGATCCCGTTCATCCCGCCGGTGACGCTGCCCGGCCAGCACGAGTTCGAGTTCGACTGGGCGTTCCTCCCCCACGCCCCGATGGAGACGAACTCGGCGGTCGCGGACGTCCGTGACGACGGCGCGGACATCTGGGCGGGCATGAAGTCGCCGATCGTGGCGCAGCAGCAGATCGCGAAGGAGCTCGGGCTCCCGCAGAAGAGCGTGACCTGCCACGTCGTGCAGAGCGGCGGGTCCTTCGGGCGCAGGCTCTTCTGGGACGGGCCGCTGGAGGCCGCACGCATCTCGCAGGCCACCGGCCGCGTCATCAAGCTGATGTGGACGCGCACCGACGACATGCGCCACGGCAGGGCCCGCCCGGCGGCCCACCACCGCTACCGGGTGACCGCCGCTGCGGGGACGGTGCTTCGGATGGAGCACCACACCGCGTTCGTCGAGACCGACTGGACGCACGGACTCGGCGAGATCCTCACCGCGACCTCGGCCGGGCTGCCCGGCGGCAACTTCGGCTTCGCCCAGACGGTCTTCCTGCTCACCGTGAAGAGCCCCTACAACTTCGGTGTGGTGGAGCAGATCCTCAACGAGGTGCCGCTCAACATGCACACCGGGGCGTGGCGCTCGGTGTACTCGGTCAGCTCCCGCGGCACCGAGGAGATCGTCGTCGACGAGCTCGCGGCGATGATGGACCAGGACCCCTACGAGTTCCGCCGCTCCTTCCTCAAGTCCGATGCCCAGCGCGCCGTGCTGGACAAGGTGGCCGAGGAGGGCGACTGGGGCCGCTCGATGGACGACATGTGCGCGCAGGGCATCGCCTTCCACGAGGAGTATGGGTCGCGCACCGCCGTGCTGGTCGAGCTCGACGCCTCCGACCCGGAGGACCCGCGCGTCACGAAGGCCGTGATCGCGGGCGACTACGGGCTGCCGATCAACCCCCGTGGGCTCAAGGCGCAGCTGCTCGGCGGACTGACCGACGCGATCTCCGTGACGCTGCGGGCGGGCCTGCACATCGAGAAGGGCCTCCCGCTCGAGGGCAGCTACTCGCACTTCCACTACGCGCGGCAGAAGGACAGCCCCACGGACGTGCAGATCTTCATCCTCCCCGGCGACGGCGAACCGGGTGGGGCCGGCGAACTGGGTCTCCCCGCCGCGACGGGAGCGATCGCGAACGCCTACGCGCGCGCGACCGGGAAGAAGCCACGCAGCTTCCCGATCCACTTCCCGGTCGATTTCGACCCCTTCCCCCGCTGAGACCCGCTGAACCGAGAGGAGACGGACATGCCGAACTACACCTTCACGGTCAACGGGCGCGAGGTCACCGTCGACGCCCCTGCCGACCTTCCCGCGCTCTGGGCGCTGCGGGACAAGCTGGGCGTCACCGGGCCGAAGTACGGCTGCGGGATCGACGTGTGCAAGGCCTGCACCAGCCACATCGACGGCAAGGCCTTCAACCCCTGCGTCACCCCGGTCGCCGACCTCGAAGGCCACGACGTCACGACGATCGAGGGCCTGGCCGACGGCGACAACCTGCACCCGGTGCAGGAGGCATGGCTGGAGCAGGACGTCGCCCAATGCGGCTACTGCCAGCCCGGCCAGATCATGGCCGCAGTGGCGCTGCTGCGGCGCACCAAGAACCCCACCGACGCCGAGATCGACGAGATCGAGAACGTCTGCCGGTGCGGCACCTACTTCCGCATCCGTGAGGCGATCAAGAGCGCCGCGGCGAAGATGTAGAAAGCCCCGTCTGCGTCGTGCGGCATCCGGCGATCGCACCTACCCTCTTGGGGCATGTGGGCCTTCCTGTCCGCGCGGTTCCGGATGTGGCTGATCCTGGCGGTGGTCGCTCCCCTGGTGAGCTGGCTCCTCGGCAGGATCGGTGACCTGATCGAGGCCAGGCGCGGACCCAACGCGCTCAGCCGCGTCCTGCAGACGGGCAGGCGCTGGCTGAGCCACCGCTCCCGCGGCCCACTGGCGCCCAGACGCAAAGCCGACCCGACAAGCGTGGAGGACGGCGGCGCACCGGCCCGCTGACCCGAACGCCAGGAGATCATCGGCGCCGCCGCAGCGGCTACCGTCCCGAACATGACCGAACCGCGCGTGCATCACTACCGGGCCCAGTGCTCGTGGTCCGGGTCCACCGCCGTCGGCTACCAGCACTACGACCGGTCACACCGGGGCTCCGCCCCACCCGCCGAGGCCGAGCTCACGCTCACCTCCGACCCGGCCTTCGGCGGCGATCCCAGCCGGCTCAACCCCGAGCAGCTCGTGGTGCTCGCCGCCGCGTCCTGCCAGCTGCTGTCGTTCCTCGCCGTGGCCGCCCGGGCCCGGCTCGACGTGCGCGACTACCGCGACGACGCCACCGCCACGATGCCCGAAGGGGACAAGCCGGTGCGGCTCGCCGAGATCGTGCTCCGGCCGCGGATCACGCTGGTCACGGGGCCGAGCGAGGAGCGCGTCCGGCACCTGGTGGACGTGGCCCACCGGGAGTGCTTCATCGCGAACAGCCTTGCCACCCCCGTGCGCGTCGAGCCGCTCATCGCCTTCGTGGAGGCCGGATGAGGCCGCTGCGGACGGTCGCCCTCGCCGTCGTGCTGGGCGTCGCGACGGTGGCGCTCTGGTGGCTCGTGTTCCCGCCCGACTGGAGCGTGGAGCCCGAGCCAGGCGACCCGTTCGCGTACGCCTCGCCGATCACGAGCCAGCACTGGACGTCGGCCGCCATCGGGCTCGCCGTGCTCGCAGCGGCAGGCGGCTACGCCCGTGGGGTGCTCACGGCACTGGTCGGCGTCACGCTGCCCGCGTTCGCGCTGTTCTGCATCCACAGCGCGACGGCGGACGTGATCGGGGCGAACATGTGGGTGGCCGGGGCGCTGTTCTTCGCCCCCGTGCTCACGGCGGTCACGGCAGGGGCGGCCGCGCTCGGTCGTCTGGCGCGACGCCATATCGCCAGGACGCAGTGAGTTCCGCGTGTCGTTGCGCCGTCACGGCCCCGCGTGCTGCACTGGCACCGTGACCACCTGCTCCTCGCCCGCGCACGCATTCTGCGTGTGCCTGCTGGCGATGGACCAGCTCTCGGTCGATGACCGCCGCTGTCGCCGGGCCGCGCCGCCCCGCTGACCTCTCCCTGATACGAGGCCGGGGCCGCGTTGCCGCCCGCCCCACCGGCCCGAGGGAAACCATGACCAGCCCAGGCACCCGCCCCGCCGAGCCCCGGCCTGCCGAGCCCCAACCTGCCAAGCCCCAACCTGCCAAGCAGCCCGAGGCCTTCGAGCCCTCTCGCGCCGAGCCGCCGTACCCGCATGCGCAGGGCGCCTCCCGTCGCGAGCGGATCCGCAGGGCCATCGCGCGTGCGGCGGCGGCCAGCAGGGCCGCGCACGGCGCATCCGTGCACTTCTGATCTGCCGTCTGATCTCCCGATCACACCCGGGTCGCGACCGTCACAGGCGACTTGCTGCGCATTCCTAATGACCGTACATTTCGAGCCGAGATGCTCACCATGTGGGGGACGGCCGCGATCGGCCTCGTCATCGGGCTCGTCGTGGGGGCGTTCGGCGGGGGCGGCGGCGTCCTGACGGTGCCCGTGCTCGTGTATCTCCTCGGTCAGTCGGCGCAGGCCGCCACCGCGAGCAGCGTCGTCATCGTCGGCTGCACGGCCGTCGTCGGAGTGCTGGCCCGCCTCCGGGCCGGCACGATCGCCTGGCGCATCGGCCTCGCGTTCGGCGCCGCCGGCATCCCCGCTGCCTACCTGGGCAGTGTTCTCAACCAGCACGTCGCCGGGCCGGTGGTGCTGCTCGCGTTCGCCGGTGTCACCCTCGTCGCCGCGGCGGCCATGCTGTTGAGCGGCGGCGACCCCGAACCTGCCGAGGACACCACCGCCTCTTCCGCAGGTTCGGGAGCCCTACTCACCCGCCCCAGGACCGGCACGGCCGTCCGGGTGGTCGGGTGCGGCGCCGCGGTGGGCTTCCTGACCGGCTTCCTGGGCGTCGGCGGCGGCTTCCTCGTGGTGCCCGCGCTGGTCCTCGTGCTTCGGCTGCCGATGGTCGCCGCCATCGGCACGTCGCTGGTGATCCTCTCCGTCAACGCCGTGGCGGCGCTCGCGTCCAGGGCCGGGCTCGCGGGGCTCGACTGGCCGGTTGTGCTTCCGTTCGCCCTCGCGGCCGTGCTCGGTACGCTCGCGGGGAAGTCCATCTCCGACCGGCTGTCGAGCACCCTGCTCACCAGGGCGTTCGGCGTGCTGCTCGGGCTCGTCGGCGCCTTCGTCGCCGTCGAGAGCCTGGGCCTGCTCTAGGGATCCTCCTAGAGGATCACTAGCCGGCGAGCTGCCTCGACGCCGCCAGCTCGGCACGCAGGATCCCCGCCAGCTGCGCGGGCCGCGACAGGAACGGCGAGTGCGAGGCGGGCATGCGCAACACGCGCGTCGCGCGTCGCGCCATGGCCTCCTGAGCCTCCACCGGCACCGCCCTGTCGTGCTCGCACACGATGTACGTGCTGGGGATCGTCCGCCACGCGGCCTTGCTCACCTGCTGGCCGAACGCCACGAGCGACTGGTGGCCGAGCCGCATGATCGCGTCGCGGGCGACCGCCTCGTCCACGTCGCTGTAGAAGACCTCCAGCGGCCGCTGCGCGTCGACGTAGCCCTCGGCCGCGTGCACGTCCCACCAGTCGGGCAGGGTCCCGCCTGCGGCGCTTGCCAGCGACTCGCCGATGTCGAGCTGGAACGCACAGAGGTAGACGATCCCCACCACGTTCGGCAGGTCTGCGACGCCTTCCGTGGTCGGCACGCCGCCGTAGGAGTGGGCACACACCACGACCGGCCCGTGGATCGCGGCCACGGCGGAACGGATCGCCGCCGCGTCGGCATGCAGGTCGCCGAGTGCGGCGGGGTCACGCCCAGCCGACGGGAGCGCGACGGTGCGCACGTCCACGTCCGGCATCTCGCGGAGGAGAGCACCCCACATCCATGGCCCGTGCCATGCACCGTGGACGAGCAGAACCGTCGCCGTGGCGGGCATCGGGACCTCCAGAGAGCGCGGGAGTCACGCGTGCGGCGCAGTCCATCCAGGTCGGGAGGGATGGACCAGTCGGATTGCCGCGCAACGGAAGACGGTCGGAAAACTACCTGATCGCCCGAAACCGGTGGACGACACTGGGGTCGATCACGAGGAGCCGCCATGACCGACCACGTCACCACCCTGCGCCATCTGCGCGCACTCGTCTGCGCGCCGGACGGTCCGGTGCTGCAGGGTTACCAGGACGCCGTGGACGTCATCGGCGAGACCTACGGGCAGGACGTGGCGCTGATCGTGCTTCCGGTCGAGCGGCTAACCCCGGGCTTCTTCACCCTCGCCACCGGCGTCGCGGGCGAAATCGTGCAGAAGTTCACCGGCTACGGGATGCAGCTCGCGATCGTGGGCGACATCTCCGAACACATGGAGCACAGCTCGGCGTTCCGCGCGTTCGTCGACGAGGCCAACCGCGGCCGCCATCTGTGGTTCGTCGCCGACGACGCCGAGCTCCACGCGCGTCTCGGGGCCGCGCGCTGACCGTTCGTTTCAGCGGCAGGCGCCGACGCCGCGGAACCCCACCCCTCGAATGGAGTGGATGTGGTCACGCGGCGTCAACGCGACTGGCCCGAAAGGGTGATCGTCGCCAAATCCCCGTCCCGCGCTCAGGGTTTCCGACCCACGGCACCAACGATGCATCTCTGGATCGGCGCCAGCGGCTTGACCCGCGGCCCGTCCGGCCACCATTCGGCACAAAGCACCAATCCTGGCGAAACGATCTCGAGGCCGGGCAGCATGCTCTCGATCTGCTCTCGCGTGCGGAACGACCCGCTGCCCATCGTGCTGTGCAGGAACACCTCTTCGAGCCTTCTCGCCAGAGCGCTGAATTCGTCGCTCTCCGGGTCGTAGAAATGGCTCAGCGCGACATACGAGCCGGACGGCAGCGCGTCGATGTACTCCTGCATGATCTCGGCGTAGCGATCGCCGGTGTAGTGGTGCATCGTGCCGCACTGGTACAGCGCCATCGGCTCGGTGAAGTCGAGGTACTTCCGCACCACCTCGTTCTCCAGCACCTGCCGCGGCCGGAAGATGTCCGCATCGACCAGGTGGGTGCGGTCGTTCTCCTCCAGCAGAGCCCGGCCGTGGGCCAGCACCACCGGGTCGTTGTCGACGTAGATCACACGGGCGTCCGGTTCGATCCGCTGCACGACCTCGTGGGTGTTCTCGGCCGTCGGCAGGCCGGCGCCGCAGTCCAGGTATTGCGTGATCCCGGTCTGGCTCGCAATGAATCGGGTTGCGCGGATCAGGAACTCACGGTTGTCCCAACCGAGCTGCGTTGCCTCCGGGGCGACCTGCTGGATCCGGCGCAGGACCTCCCGGTCGATCTCGTAGTTGTCCTTGCCGTTCAGGAAAGCGTTGTACACCCTCGCGACGCTCGCCTTCGACACATCGATATAGGACGGGACGACCTCTTCGGAAGCGGCAGTCTCGGCAGCCGGCATACTCATCCCCCAACCCCGTTGATCTTCAAAGCGAGCTTCGCGACGAGCGCCGAAGTCTAGGGCAGCAAACGATCCGGTTGAAGTCGTAGCCACAACCTCTCACACGCGGGCCCCCGGCGTGTACGGTTCAGGCTCGGCAGACGCCGGTGCCCTTCTACTGCTGTGAGCACACCGGCCGGTACGACGGGTCGGAAGCCCACACGGGGAGGAGCCGATGGCCACGAGCAGCCAATCCACGCCGGACCCTCAGGGAAGCGCGTTCGCGCGGGGTTCCACTGCCCGGCGCATTGTGCTCGGCACCGCCCTGCGGCGGCTGCGGGAGCGGGCGAACATTTCCCGCGCCGACGCCGGCTACGCGATCCGCTCGTCGGATTCCAAGGTGTCCCGCCTCGAGCTCGGCCGCGTCGCGTTCAAGGAGCGCGATGTCGCCGACCTTCTCACGATGTACGGCATCACCGATGGCGGGGAGCGCGAGACGTTCCTGGAGATGGTGCGGCAGGCCAACCAGCCAGGCTGGTGGCGCCGCTACAGCGACGTGATGCCCAACTGGTTCCAGGACTTCGTCGGGCTGGAGGAGTCCGCCTCCCGCATCCAGGCCTACGAGCTCCAGTTCGTGCCGGGCCTGCTGCAGACTGAGGCCTACGCCCGCTCCATCGCCACCCGCGGCCGCCCCGACTTCGCGCCGCCGGACACTGAGCGGCGGATCCACCTGCGGATGCAGCGCCAGAGCATCCTCACGGGTGTCAACCCGACGAAGCTGTGGGTCGTGATCGACGAGTCGGTGCTCCGCAGGCCCCTCGGCGGGCGGCGGGTGCTCCGCGAGCAGATCGAGCACCTGCTCGAGGCCTCGCGCCGGCCCAACATCACCATCCAGGTCGTGCCGAAGCACCTGAGCGGCTACGCAGCCGAGGGGTCGTTCACGATCCTGCGGTTCGCCGAGCCCGAGCTGCCGGACGTCGTCTACATCGAGCACCTCGGCGGCGCGATCTACCTCGACAGCCTCGACGACATCGAGCTCTACGGGCGGGCGCTCGACCGGCTCGCAGTCGACGCGGAGACTCCCGACCAGTCCCGCCAGCTGATGTCCAAGGTGCTGGCAGACGTCACCGCGGGCGATCTCTGAACCTCGCGCCCACTACCCAGGCGGGCCACTATTCGCCCCCACAGAAGAGAGCGCCCGGCCGATGCGGCGGCCGGGCGCTCAGCTCTTGATCGTGGGTCAGGCCGGGAACTCGCCCTGCTCGACCCCACCGACGAACGCCGTCCACTCGGCCGGGGTGAAGACGAGTGCGGGTCCGGTCGGGAAGCGGGAGTTGCGCACGGCCACCTCGCCGCTCTCCAGTTCAGCCACCTCGACGCAGTTGCCCTGGTGACCGCTGAAGCTGCTCTTCCGCCAGACGGCGCCAGGAAGCAGTGCCGCTGACAGCCCGTTGCGGTCCTCATGATGCATGTCGAACTCCCCCATCCACTGGGTGGGCGCACCGTCCATGGCAAAAAAGTACCAGTTGCAGATGCAATTGCAAATGTCTCGTACGGATGCATCCGCCGCCTGTACGGCACGACATGCCATCCAGCAATGGACACAGCAGGGAGATCTGCGCACGTCAACCGCTCGATCGAGTGAGATGAATTCGTTCAATCCGGAGCGCTCGCGCGACGCCACGTGCAGATGCACGTGCATTTCGTACGGCACGCGTGCACGTGCACGACCGACTTGCATCTGCAAGGGACCACCGGCACACTCCTCTCCGTGCACGTCTCAACACTGTTTGCAGCGCTCGCGTCCGGTGACGCCGACGGTGTGCACAGGGTGGACGTCACGGGAGCCTCGTCCCGTCTCGTCGATGGGCTACGGGCCCGATTCCGCCGCGGCAGCCACCGGCTCGGCAACGACCCGCGGCGCCAGTGGACCATGACGGAGGCTCAGGCACAGGGTTCGACGCCGCTGCGCGACACGGTGGGGCGAACCGAGGGGGATGTCAGGCAATGGGAACGCAACCCGCTCCAGTCGCACGTGAGGAACGGCTTGACCGGCTGGCACGCGACCTGACAGGAGGCGTCCCCATGGCGCAGGAGCCGTCCGACCAGATTCACAGCATCGCCGAGATACTCGCGGTCTCCTGCTCGGCCACCGCGCTGCGCCGGATCCTGGTTGAGCACACGGCCGACGCCACCGGACACTGCCGCGGATGCCGGTTCCCCACCACGGCCGCACCGGTCTGGCCCTGCCGCCTCTACGAGATCGGCAAGGAGACGGAGCGGATCAGGCGCAGCCGCGCGTCCTGAGCGACCACGCCGCGTGCATCCGCACACGTGCTCTGCCAATGCATGGCCTCACTCCCCCTGCGGCCGGCCCGTCATCGCGCCGATGACGACGGTCGCGTCCAGCTCGGCCGAGCCGACCGTGCGCGGGTCAAGTCCGTTGCAAGCGAAGTCAGCCTCGGTGAGCGGAGCCTGCCGCCGGCTCGTCTCGATCAGCAGGTGCCCGCCGGGCGCCAGCCATTCCCCTGCCCCTGCCGCGACGCGCCGCTGCACGTCAAGCCCGTCCGCGCCGCCGTCGAGGGCGATCCGCGGCTCGTGGTCGCGGGCCTCGGGCGGCATCAGCGCGATCGCCTCGGTGGGCACGTACGGCGCGTTCACGACGAGCACGTCGACGCGCCCGCGCAGCGCAGCGGGCAGCGCGCCGTAGAGGTCACCCTGGTGGACGTGCCCGCCGACCGCCCCGACGTTTCGCGCCGCGCACCGCGCCGCCGCGGGTTCCAGCTCGGCGGCGTGCAGCTCGACCCCGTCGACGGCAGCCGCGATCGCGACCCCGACGGCACCCGAGCCGCAGCACAGGTCGAGGACCACCGAGCCCCTCCGGGCGAGCCGAGCGGCCTGCTCGACGAGGAGCGCGGTACGGCGGCGGGGGACGAAGACCCCGGGGTCGACCGCGATGCGCAACCCGCAGAACTCG
Organism: Pseudonocardia aurantiaca; assembly: GCF_039526725.1. Taxonomy (NCBI): domain Bacteria; kingdom Bacillati; phylum Actinomycetota; class Actinomycetes; order Pseudonocardiales; family Pseudonocardiaceae; genus Pseudonocardia; species Pseudonocardia aurantiaca. The sequence goes on along the minus strand of NZ_BAAAJG010000030.1, from coordinate 27,459 downwards.
GCCCAGCCGAGAACGTGTTCGAGCGGTTCACCGGCGACCCGCCGCTCGACCATGACGGCGAGCTCCTCCGGTGTGCAGGCACTGGCGACGAGCAACTGCGCCTCGTCCTCCGCGAAGACGCAGCCGGCGGCCCGGAGCGTCGTGACGATGGCGGAGCCGGGTTGCGATGACAGGAAAGCCGACATAGGAAGCCCTTCGAGATGCCTTCGGGCGCTCCCGGGGCGGACCGTCTCAGGCGGACGGCGCGGCGAGGGAGCACCGGCCTGAACAAGCGGAAATGGTGCTCACCTCCTCGGTCGGTCCGTCCGTGCTGGAGATTCGACGCTATCAGCCCGGCGCCGGCTGCCGAGCAGATACGCGATCACGGACGCCCAGGAGTCCTGCACAACTCCGCCCGTAGCGAGCGGCGCAGTAGGGCCGAGTTGTTCATGGCGCTCCTCGAACCCGGCGAGATCGACGTGAGCGGGGTTCACGGCCGCGGGATCCCCCATGACGTCGATCTCGTGGGTGGCACGATCAGGCGAGGCGCTCCAGGACACCGGTCTGGGCCAGGATCGCGGGTCCGGCCGGCACGCCCAGGTGCTCGGCCGAACCACCCCGCCGCCTGCCCTCACTTGGGCGGTTCCGCACCTGACTGCTCGCTCACCATGTACTCCGCGTACCAGTCGGGCCAGTTCGGGTCAGCCTTCCCGGTGCGCTTCTCGTGCTCGCCGTGGGCGGCCTCCGCGCGACGCATCGCACCCGCCAGGTCGCTTGCCGAGCCGAACGACGTCTCGGCGGCCTCGATGCGCCCGGGAAGCCGGGTCGTGATCTCCTGCAGCAGCCAGCTGTTGCCGTCCGGGTCGCTGAACGAGGCACGGGAGAAGTAGCTGCGGCGCTCCGGATCCAGACCGCTGACCGGGCCGTCCGGACCGAGGTGGAAGACCTCGCTCACCTCGATCCCGGCGGCGGCCAGCGCGTCCCGGGCCGCCTCGATATCGGAGACGATCAAGTACTCCCTGGCCGAACCCGGCGCGGCTGACGTGAGGTTCGCGCCGAACTGGACCGAGCACGCGGAGCCGTGCGGCGTGAATTGGACGACGCCAGGCGGCGTCACGTCCTGTCTCCACCCGAGGCGCCCGTAGAACTCCGTCGCGCGGTCGACATCGGACACCGGGATGACAACCACCTCGAGCTTCATGTCGACGGTCTCGACGCTCGCGGTCCCGCTCGCGTCGTTGCTGCCGACATCCGTCGTGCTCATTGCGGCCTCCCCGCGCCCTGCCTCGGTTGCGTGAGGAAACGACTGTCCCGCTTTCCCGGCTCCCGGGGAACCCCCGACGGGTGCCTGGACCACCGATGAGTGCGCAGCGCCCACCTCCCCTCGATCTCCGAGCGGTGCCGGGTATCGGGCGGAGTCCACGGCTTCACAGTTTCTTGCGGAAGTAGGTCGCGCTCGGTTCGTATCCGATCGCGTCGTAGAAGCTCGCGGCTCGTCGTGTCGCGAGTGCGATGAGCGCCGCGCCTGCCGCGGTGGCCTGGCTCTCAAACTCCGCCATCAGTAGTGCACCAAGACGCTGTCGTCGCAGCTGCGGCTGAACGGCGATCTCCTCGACCCAGGCCACCGGGCCGTTGGCGTAGAACGTCAAGTGGGTGAAGCCGAGGAGGTATCCGCCGACTCGTCCTCCGACGTCGGCGACAAATACGAACGCCTCGTCTGCCTCGATCAGGCTGACGAAGCTGTTTCGGAAGGCGCGGCGTTCCACGGCAAAGCTGGTGGCCATGTTCGCCGCCAGCTGGTAGACGACGGGTTCGTCCTCAAGCGTGGCTGGTCGCACGATGACCTGGCACTCCGTCACGATGGCCAACGCTAGCGACCCCTTGTCGGAAGTTCGGTGATATCGGCGCTTTCGACCCCGGACTTTGGCCCGGGGCACCGGGCGGCGACGTGGCGAAATGCGACCGACCCAGCTGCCTGCCCGGCGTGCCGCCCGGACCGTGGCTTGCCATCACCGGCGAATCTCGTCGCCGTGCCGTGCATCGGGCGTGCGTGGGGTCTGGGGTGTGTTGTCATTGAGTTCCCCTGGCCTTACAAGTCCACCACGATGGCGGTGCGGGGCTGGGCGCAGCATATGAGCACCTCTCCGTCTGCGGGGGGCTCCAGTGGGGACGGGGAGTACGTGACGTCACCGGAGAGCAGGGGTGTGGTGCAGGTGTGGCATACACCGGACCGGCAGCTCCACCGCGCCGGGATGTCGCAGGCGTCGGCGAGTTCGAGCACGCTGCGGCGGCTGGTGGCGAACGGTGCGGAGATGCCGCTGCGCGCGAAGGTCACCAGCGGCCCGGTTCCGGCAGGTCCAAGCGGCTGATGTGATGGCCGGCGGGTCTTGTCGGTGAGCCCGGGGGTGATTGCGGGCATTGCCCCGAACAGCTCGGTGTGGACCCGGGTGGGGTCGATTCCGAGTGCGGTGAGGGCGTGTTGCATGTCGGCCATGAACGAGGCCGGCCCGCAGACATAGGCAGTCGCGGTGGCCGGAACGGCCAGCTCGATCAGCTTGTCCTTGGTGAGGCGCCCGGCCGCAGCGTGCGCACGGTGACGTTCACGGGGTGTCGCTGCGCTGTAGAAGACGTGGTCGTGGGCGTGCGGCAGGGTAGCGAGCAGCGCATGCGTTTCGGCGGCCAGCGGATGTTCACGCGGTCCGCGGGCGCCATGGATCCACCAGACGTCGCGTTCGCTGCCTGCGGCCGCGAGTTCGTGCAGCATCGACAGCACCGGGGTGAGGCCGATGCCGGCGGAGATGAGGAGAACGGGCCCGGTGCGGGCGTCGAGGACGAAGGCGCCGCGGGGTGCGGCCGCCTCCAGGATCGCACCCGGGCGCAGGCTGGTGGTCAGGTAGCTGCTGGCGGTGCCGTGTAGCTCGTGCTTGACGCTGATCCGGTACATGCCGGCATCGGGCGGGGACGACAAGGAGTAGTTGCGCACCGGAGCGGGATGACCGGCACCGAGGATCCGCAGCGTCAGGTACTGCCCGGCCTGTGCGGCCGGGAGTTGGGCCCCGTCGGTGGCGGTGAGGTAGACAGAGGACACGTTCGTGCTCTCCGGAACCACCTGGGTCACGCGGAGCGCCCGGAACCCCGCCCAGGCCGGTCCGGTATGCGTGGGCGGCGCGGCGACAGGGTCGGCGCCGTCGGTGATCAGCAACTCGCGGAATGATTCCTGCCAGCCGGGGCTCAGGGCGGCAATCTGCGCGGCGAGGCGCAGCTTGGCGGGGTCGCGGCCGGGGAGGTAGAGCAGCGCGTCGGTGTCGGCCACGCTCAGCGCGCCGGGACCGCGCCTGGTCCTGACGACCCGGTCGCCGGCCTGGATCCGTCCCTCGGTGAGGACGCGCATGTAGAAGCCAGGACGGTGGTGGCCGACCAGCAGCGCGGGCAGGTCAGGCTTGCCGAGGCGCAGGCCGACCCGGTAGCAGGTGACCCGAGGCTGCGTGACCTCGAACTCGGCCTCGCCGATTCGATACCGGTCCCCGATACAAACCTCGTCGTCAGGCAGGCCGTCAACGGTCAGGTTCTCTCCGAACTGGCCGAAGCTGAAGTCGTCCCGTCCGAAGTGTTCCTGCCAGTACCGGTAGGACTGGATCTGGTAGACGAGCACGGCCCGCTGCTCGCCGCCATGGCCGTTGGTGTCGCCCTGGCCGTCCCCGTCGATGTTGAGCCGCCGGACCATCGCCGGGCCGTCCACCGGCTGCTTCCACACCCCGGTGTAGACGGTCTTGCCCTGCCAGGACACGTCGCGCGGCATGCCGACGTTCACCGATAGCACCACCGGCATCTGGCCGAGTCCTTCCACGGCCGTCGCTGTGGGTGCGGGTGGAATGGTCATCGCTGCCGCCCGTTGACCACCTCGTCGGTGGTGAGGTCGCGGTCGGCGCCGTGCGGGATCACGGACTGGCCGGGCTCGAGTCGTAGTCGGGCGCCGTCGAGGTACACCTCGATCTTGTCCGGCTCGAACGAGACCAGGCCGGAAACGCGTCCGACCTCGGGCCAGGCGTCGAGGTAGGACCAAGCCGCGCCGTGGGCGTCGGCGATGTCGTAGTAGCTGGCCAGACCCTTGTACGGGCAGAACGTCTGGCCCGGTTTCGGGGTGAGCGCGGACTCGTCGACGTCGGCGCGCGGGACGTACCAGCGGGGCGCGAAGCCGGACTCGTACAGGGCGAGAGGACGGTTGGTGTCGGCGATGACACGGCCGTCGTGGCGAACGATGAGGTGACGGCTGGTTTGGCGGATGTCGATGCGGTGGTAGCTGTCGGCGGCGTGACCGACGATGCGCTCGTCCTCTTCGTAGAAGGCGTCCATGGCTCTCCACGCGAACGCGACCCGGTCTTTCAGGTCGCTCGCGTGGGCAGCGAGTTCCGTGTGCTGCCATGCGGCGCGTGATCTGCTCTGCCCGCCGGCCTGGACCGTGTACCAGGTTGTCGCCCCCAGATCCGCGTGCTGCGTGGTGCGCTCGCTGGGTTGAAGCACGCCATCGGTGATGTCACCGAGCGGAAAGTAGGCCACCGGGTAGCGGCCGGGCTCGTGCAGCAGCACGACCTCCTCGCTGTCGGCCACCCAGACGCCGCCGAACCGGACGCGCATGCGGCGGCGCAGCGGCTCGGCGAACAACAGCCGTTCGGGCAGCGGATCGGGGACGAGGAACCGGCCGATCGCGCCGGGGGCGAGTGGTCCTTGCTGCCAGGACAGACCCATCGTTCTTGTCCTTTCTGGTGAGGCCCGGACCGGATCGCGGCGCGGGTCCGGAGGTGTCAGGTGAGTGGCTCGCCGCCGTCGATGTGCAAGGTCTGGCCGGTGAGGAAGGTGCTGGTCAGGGCGAACATGACCCCGTTCGCGATGTCGTCGACGGTCCCGATCCGCCGGGCGGGGTTGCGGGCGCTGATGTCGGCGAAGTAGTCCGCCTTGCCCTGCTCGCCGAAGCCGTCCCAGGCGCCGGTGTCGATCACGCCGGGGGAGACGGCGTTGACCCGGATCGGGGCCAGTTCCAGGGCCAGGGAGCGGGCCAGCACGTCGGCGGCGCCGTTGGTGATGGCAACACCCAGGGTCCCGACCGCGATCTTCGAGGCGGCGACACCGGAGAAGATCACGATCGATCCGTCGGCCGGCATCCGAGGTGCCAGGTGCTTGGCCAGCATGAGCGGGCCGATCACCTTGGTGTCGAACGACCGCCGGATCGCGTCCCGCTCCAGGTCGGCGACTCGGCCGCGGGCGCGCGCCGACGCCGTGGACACCACGTGGTCGACCACGCTGAGCCGTTCGCCGAGAGCAGCGATGGAGGTCTCGTCGGTGAGGTCGACGCGTTCGGTGGTGATGCAGGGCTCGCCGGCGTAGGCGGCGGCCAGGGTCTCCTGGTTGCGGCCGGCGGCGATGACGCGCGCTCCGGCGTCACGGGCGGCGAGGGTGACGGCGCGAGCCAACCCGCTGCCCCGTCCGATGACCAGCACGGTCTGGTCGTGCAGGGGTCCGGTCATCAGGGTGTTCCTTCCAGGAAGCCGCGGGCTCTCGCGCGGGTAGGTGTGTGGCCGCGGGTGCATTGGCGGCGTAACGGTGACGGACAGTCGCCCTGTTGCCCTTCGGCTGAAGGGCTTCAGGCGCTGGGGTGGAGCTTCCGGCCGGCCGCGCCGTGGTCGTATCCCCTGGTGGCTTGCCGTCATGGGTAGTGCGCTGGCCAGAGGGATAACGTGGGTGACGTGCAGCTGTCCGGAAGCTCACCGATGTGGCGGTGCAGCCCGGAGCTGGCCGGTCGCCACACCGAGTGCGTGGCGCTCGACCGGCTGGTCGACGCTGTCCGCGCCGGTGAAAGCCAGGCTTTGGTGCTGCATGGTGAGCCAGGCGTGGGCAAGACGGCGCTGCTGGAGTACCTGACCGGGCACGCGCCGGGCTGCACGGTGATGCGCGCCGCCGGCGTCCAGTCGGAGATGCAGCTGGCGTTCGCCGGGCTGCATCAGTTGTGTGCGCCGATGCTGGATCGGCTGGAGGCCCTGCCGCTGCCGCAGCGTGATGCACTGCGGACGGCGTTCGGCATGAGTGCCGGGCAGGCGCCGGACCGCTTCCTGATCGGACTGGCCGTGCTGAGCCTGCTGTCCCACGTCGCCGAGCAGCAGCCGCTGGTATGCCTGGTCGATGACGAGCAGTGGCTCGACCACGCCTCGGCGCAGGGCCTCGCCTTCGCTGCCCGCCGTCTGGGGGCGGAATCGGTCGGCTTGGTCTTCGCGGCCCGGGTTCCGAGTGGCGACCTGGCGGGGTTGCCGGATCTGGTGGTCCGCGGTCTCCGAGAGGCCGATGCGCGGGCGCTGCTGGATTCGGTGCTGACCGGGCCGATCGATGGGCGCGTCCGGGACCAGATCGTCGCCGAGACGCGGGGTAACCCTTTGGCGCTGCTGGAGCTACCGAAGGGCTTGACCTTGGCGGAGCTGGCCGGCGGGTTCGGACTCCCCGGCGCGGTACCACTCGAGGGCAGCATCGAGGAGAGCTTTCGGCGGCGAGTCAGCGCGCTTCCGCACCAGACCCAGCGGCTGCTGTTGCTTGCCGCGGCCGACCCGACCGGCGACCCGGCGCTTGTGTGGCGAGCCGTCGGGCGGTTCGGGATCGGCGCCGACGCAGCGGCACCCGCGGCCGACGCCGGCCTGGCGGAGTTCGGCACTCGAGTGCGGTTCCGGCATCCGCTGGCCCGCTCGGCGGCCTACCGGTCGGCGCCGGTTCAGGACAGACAGGAGGCTCACCGGGCCTTGGCCGAGGTCACCGATCAGCGGCTCGATCCCGACCGGCGTGCATGGCACCGGGCACAGGCCTCGCCAGGGCCGGACAAGGACATCGCCGCCGAGCTCGAACGCTCGGCCGGGCGGGCACAGGCGCGCGGCGGTCTGGCCGCGGCAGCCGCATTCCTGAAGCAAGCCGCGACGCTGACGCTCGACCCAGAGCAACGGGCCGGGCGGGCGCTGGCCGCCGCGCAGGCGAAGATCCAGGCGGGCGTCTTCGACGTGGCGCGGGACCTGCTGGCCATGGCCGAATCCGGGCCGCTCAGCGACGTCCAGCAGGCAAGCGTCGACGTGATGCGGGCCCGGCTCGCGTTCAACACCAGCCGGGGCAGTGATGCTGCGGCCCTGCTGCTGAAGGCAGCCAGGCGACTCGAGCCCATCGACGCTGATCTTTCCCGCGCGACCTACCTGGACGCGCTGCTTGCCGCGATCTTCGCCGGACGCCTGGCGGGCCCCGGCGATGACGTCATGGAGGTGGCCCGCGCAGCCAGCGCGGCACCGCCTCCGCGGCGCGCCCCGCGCGCCCCCGATCTCCTTCTCGATGGCACGGCAGCGGGCCTTCATGTGGGATATGCGGCGGGAGTCCCGATACTGCGCAGCGCCCTGGCCCAGTTCGGTGCCGGAATGTCCGTCGAAGAGGAGCTGCGCCGGATGTTTCTGGCGTGCATCACGGCCATTCGCACCTGGGACGACGATCGTTGGGACGTGCTCTCCGCCCGATACGTCCAGCGCGCGCGAGAGACCGGTGCGCTCGGTGAACTTCCGCTGGCTCTCACCGCGCGCACGTACATGCTGCTGTTCGCAGGTGACCTGACCGCGGCGGCGTCGCTGACCGACGAGCTGCAGGCGGTCAAGGAAGCAACCGGGAGCCGCCTCGCGCCCTACGGCGCACTGGGCCTGGCCGCGTTGCGGGGCGACGAGGCCGGGGCGGCTGTCCTGGTCGACGCCACCATCGAGGACGTGACCAGGCGCGGGGAGGGAATCGGGATCACCTTCGCCGAGTGGGCGAACGCCGTGGTCAACAACGGCCTCGGCCATTACGAGAAGGCCGCGGCCGCGGGCCGGCGTGCCACCGCCTACGACAAGGAGCCTGCCGCGCTGTGCTGGTCGTTGGTCGAGCTGATCGAGGCCGCCGCACGCTGCGGGATGACCGAGACCGTGACCAGGGCCTACCGCCGGCTCAACGAGATGACCAGTGCCGGCGGCACCGATTGGGCGCTGGGGGCCGAGGCGCGGTCGCACGCGCTGATGAGCCAGGGCGACGCAGCCGAGCGTCTCTACCGCGAGTCGATCGCCCGCTTCGGCAAGACCCGGCTCCGCGTCGATCTCGCCCGCGCCCATCTGCTGTACGGGGAATGGCTGCGCCGGGAGCGCCGCCGCAGCGAGGCACGCGAGCAACTGCGCACGGCCCACGGCATGCTCGAGGCAATGGGCGTAGGCGCGTTCGCCGAGCGGGCCAGGCGCGAACTGCGGGCCACCGGCGAGACCGCCCACAAACGCACCCCGGCCGCCGGGCGTGGGGAACTTACTGCCCAAGAGGCTCAGATCGCCCGGCTGGCCCGCGACGGACTGTCGAACCCGGAGATCGGCACCCGCCTCTTCATCAGCGCACACACCGTCCAGTACCACTTGCGCAAGGTGTTCGCCAAGCTCGGCATCACCTCACGCAGCCAGCTCGACCGCGTCCTGCCCGGCAGCCCGGCCACCGTCCCGCGGCCCGGCTAGGCCGGCCCCGAAGCCGTTTCAGCGACGTCGACGCCTGTCACAGCCGTCATGCACTTGTTCAAGCGACAGCTGCTGGCAGACCGGCTGAATCACTGCTGCAGGGGTTCGGGGCTGACCGAGACGGGGCCTTGCCGCTACCTACCGAGTCCTGGGCCTACGCGGGGTGAACTTCGTCGGGCCGAATGCGTGAGCCGGCTGGCGAGTGCCACAACGAGGTCACGGAGCTCGTCCGGTCGCTCGATGACGAACGGCAGGTCCAGCGACGCGAGCACGGCGGGCAGCCAGTCGAGCCGTTCCGCCCGCAGTTCGACGCGGGACCAGTGCCTGGTGTCCGAGTCTGCGCTGCTCGCCGACGGCGACTCCGCCACGATCGCGATGCTGGCGGGAAGCCGGGTGCGGATCTGCTCGGCAGTCCCCTGGACCCGCAGAGTCACCTCGTGCCGGTACGGAGTGGTGGCGAGCCCCGTCAGGAATCGGTCCGCCGGGTCGAGTCCGTCCGGCGGCTCGAACGAGCCGGGCAGGGTCCTCGCACTGGCGATGCGATCCAGCCGGAACGTCCGGCCTTCGCCGATCGCGGGATCGGCACCCGTCACGTACCACCTGCCCGAGTGGGCGACGAGCCCGTACGGGTGCAGCGTGCGTTCGCTGTGCCGGCCGTCGGCGGCGGTGTGCCGGATCGAGACCGGCCGGTGGTGGCGCACCGCGTCGGCGATCGAGAGCAGGACTGCGGTCTCCGGGGCGGTTGGCTCACCGGCTGGAGCTGTGAAGGCGATGGAGCCGAGCACGGCGTCGAGTCTGCGGCCGAGCCGCTCGGGCAGCACCCGCCGGATCTTCGCCGCTGCCGTCTCGCTCGCCGTGCCCGTGGCCGTCATCAAGCCGGCTCGGCGGCCTGCGACCAGGCCGAGCAGCACGGCGAGCGCTTCGTCGTCGCTCAGCATGAGCGGAGGCATGCGGTATCCGGAGGCGAGCCGGTAGCCGCCGTAGCGGCCGCGCACCGACTCGACGGGCACGTCGAGGTCGATGAGGTGGTCGACGTACCGCCGCACCGTGCGCTCGTCCACGTCGAGCCGGTCGGCAAGTTCGGCCACAGTCCGGATACCTCCCGACTGCAGGAGCTCCAGCAGGGTGAGCACGCGAGCAATGGGTCGGGACATACCCAGAAGTCTTCCGCAGATACCGGGCGGGTTCTGCCCGGTATACCTCGTAGCGTGCGGTCACAAGCACCAACCGACCAGGAGAGAACCCATGGACTTCGTCTCGATCCGCATCATCACCGGCGACGTCGCCCGCCTCGTCGACTTCTACGAGCGCGCCACCGCAGAGCGGGCGAGCTGGGCCAACGAGGACTTCGCTGAGCTCAGGACCGCCTCCGCCACCCTCGCGATCGCCAGCACCCGCACCGTCCCTCTGTTCGCGCCTGGCTCCGCCCACCCGGCCGACAACCGCAGCGTCATCATCGAGTTCCTTGTCGACGACGTGGACACCGTGCACCAGAACCTGACCGGCTTCGTGGAGGAATTCGTCAACGAACCCACCACGATGCCCTGGGGCAACCGCGCGCTCTTGTTCCGCGACCCCGACGGCAACCTCGTCAACTTCTTCACCCCCGTCACCCCAGCTGCCATCGAGAAGTTCGCCAGCTGACAAGGCCCCGCCTCGCCCGGCAGGGCGACGATTCGAACCCACACTGGGACCCTTTTAAGGGGAGCCGCTCTCCCGCCGTGATCATGCCTCTGACCTGCCGCTACGTGTCCTCCAAGATCACGCTGCCTCGAACTTTGGCGCGTATTTGGCACGCGGGCGGTCGGTCTGGCCTCCGGCGATCCACTGTCAACGCCACCTTGACGCTCCCCCGCCGATCCAGCCAGTCCGCTCGCCCCAGGTGCCTACTCCCCTCCGGCTCCCTCCTCCATGCCGCGTTCCTCGTCGTGTCGGTCGGGTCAAGGGAGCCGCAGGCATCGCGCAGCGACGGCGTAACCGCCCTTGATGCGGCCGGCACGACGTGGACGATGTAGGACGAGGGATGATCATCCTGTTGCGCTAACGTTGCGGCGTGGATGCGGCGATAATTGGCGTAGCTGGAACACTAATCGGTACGATAATCGGCGCAGTTGTCACATTTCTCACTCAACGTGCTGCATACATGCGCGAGCGGTCAGAGCGCGCCGCGGGCCTGAAACGGCAGGCATGCGCGACGTTTCTCGGCGCGGTCCACAAAGTTTACGAGGGCGTAAGCACCGCTTATCGAGATCAGGCCGATGCCGATCAACGGCGACAGCTATTACGTTCGATCTCTTCATCCGAAGGCCAAGTTGCCCTCGATACTCTGCGCCTGACTGTCGACAGGCACACGATGCAAGATGCCGAGAAGATCTGGAGGCATGTTCGCGGTGGCGGGACACCAACCGGCCGAACCCATCCAGACAAAACGATCGGCGAATGGAAAACTGAGTATAGAACGCTTCGTTGGGAGTTCCTAGACAACGCTCGTCTCGAGCTGTGCCTTCCCCGTGTACGAGTAAACGAGGAACGTCGGCCGCAAGATCCGTAGCCGCCCGGCCCGCGCGCCGTCGGAGGCGGCGCTCTTGATGGACCTAGAGGCAAATGCGGCAACGGAACGGCATGAGGCACCGGATTTACAGTGGAGCGCCGCCCTAGGGGGCGTACATGCCCTGACCAGCGGCGGAGCGCATCTATCACGCCCCTGAGGCAGCTCTGGACACTCATTTGGCACGAGCCCGCGCGAACGTCTCTCGCTTTCAAGGTCGGCGACCGCGCGATCAGGACGGCACGCCGCAGCCTGCAACCCAGGTCGCGATGCGTGATGCCCCGGCAGCGAGCACGTGCGTTCTGCAGATGCGACGGTTGGGAGGTGGCTGCGCCCCGAGGAAGGTTGCGTGGAGAAGCCCCGGCGCAAACACCGGAAGTCGGTCCGCCATCCTCACGCGTGTGAGGATCCTGGGCGACGTCAACCTCGCCACTGCCGCCACGTCGGCCACCATCGCTACGATCGCGTCGTTCATCGTCGCCCGCGCAGTCAGCGTCCGGCAGGCACGCGCCAAGACCCGCGAGGACGCGCGTCACACGATCATGCGCATCATCGCCCCGTTGCTCGGCCACGTCAGACTGACGATCGACGCCAGCCGTGGACAGCAGCCGTGGCGTCCATTCCCGCGCGTCCGCAAGCTCTCCGAGGATGGGCTCCCTGGTGACATCGAACTGCTCGGCGAGCTGGCCCGCGCCGCTGACGACCTCGGCCCGGCGCGGCGGTGGATCACCCGCCGCGCCGCCGCCCGTGCTTTTGGCCGCGAGCTGTACGACCTGGCGCGTCTCGCGCGCTGGAGCACCCGAGAGGAGGTCAACGGCGCCGCGTTCCGGGTGTTGATCGTCGGCGTTCCCCAGCGCCCGCACCGCCCCGGGCTGTGGGAGTTGTGCACCACCGACCCGACACCGCGGCGGCTGCGGATGTTGGATGGCACCCTAGCCCGCCTGCACGCGTCGGGCGCCCTGCTCGGGCCCGGCCCGGTCGTGGTGCCGCGCTGGTGCCGGCCCGTTGACCGCCTCACGGCCGCGGTGCGCCTGCCCGAACGTGGCCCCCAACCGCGCCCAGCCGAGTCCACCGGCGCCGATGAGGCCCTGAACCTGCGACAGACTACGGACGAGTCTCAGGCCGAGAGCGCGAAGCCGCTCACGACTGACTGAGTGCCTACGTCGACTAGCACGGGGAGATGGATCGACAGTTGAAGGACATCGCCCTCTAAACGCTAGGGGAGCCGCACCCGCCCCCGATGCGTGCCTGTTACGAAACCCCTGACAGTTCCGCACCGAGCCTCTGACCTGTGGAAACACCTGCATTTGGCCTCGTGTCCCGATCATGCTAGGGTGGTTGAGTTCGGACAGTCGTGTGTCCATTCAAGCCCTCAGCCGCTCGGCTGGGGGCTTTTTTGTTCCCTCACCCAATGCACCTCCGCCGCCTCGCTGCGACGGGGGTGCTCGTCATGCCCGGAGGTCGGTCCGTGTCCCCGTCGACTGTGCTCCTGCTGCTATCACCGTTCTTCTTCCTGGTGGCAGCCTTCGCGGCCGTCGTGATCGTTGCGCTGTGCCAGGCCAAGCCGGAGGATGTCCCAACCGTGTGGAAGGAGTCAGTGGCTGTCTTCCGCCGGCTCGTTGAGCAACTGCCCTACGCGCGCCGGGTGCGCTTCCCGTGGCCGGGGATCAACGTGGTTGGCGAGCCACAGGCCCTGGCCGAGCCCGGGGCGGAGGAGGAGTCGGTGTGAGCGGGCGGCGGCATGTGTTCCGCGACCCGACAGCCCGTTCGGGCATGTCGGAGGATGCGCTCAACCGAGTCGTGTCGGTGCTGGTCAACAGCTTCAGCAAGCGGGAGCAGTCACTCTTTCTCCTGCGGTATGGGGTCCAGGACAGGCAACCCAGGACCTACCATGAGATCGGCGAGGTGTTTGGCGTCACGCGTGGGCGCGTAATTCAGCTGCTCGATGCCATGACGACGAAGATGAACGCGGCGCTTGATGCGGAGGGGCTCGTCGCGGAGGACCTCCTTCCTGACGTGCGGGAACTCCGGCAGCGGCTTCTTTCAGCTTTCGGGCCAGCGGACGCGAAGGTAACACAGTTACCGTCGTTGGCGTATTGCCCGATCCATGACAGTTGGTCAGATCCCGGCATCCTGCCGGACTGGCGCCCGCCGACGTGTGGATATTGCCCGTGCATCCTTGGGAGCGGGACAGGGAACGGTCGCCGGCGGAAGTACTGTTCTGACGCGTGTAAACAGTCCGCGTATCGCAACCGAAAGCTGGATAACGCGAATAATTAGCTGCGGCAGCTCAAACTCAGTCAATCTTTTTCACTCTGACGGCTGTTACTCCCGTGGCATGGGGAGTGGCAGGTAAGCGGCGAACTCACGAAGACTCCGTGAGGAGATCCACCGCTGCCCGCATCGAGGAACGTCCGGAGCCGAGCGCGGGCGAGTCCGCGCACCTGCCGCAACGACGAGGGTCTGACCCGCGCTGCTCCAGATCTACGCGAAGTGCATCGCGGGACAGGAGGCCGTGGCGCTGCAGCGGATCGCCACGGCGCTCGGGGCCGGAGAACCGCCCGCCTAACTTCAGCGGGTATTCAGCGCAGCCACCCGCCAAACACCGGCCCCAACCGCACACCACCGGACACCACAAGATCGCCCAGCAAACCTGCTGGTCAGGGGGCGATTCTGCAGATCAGCAGATGGTGCCCTCGGTGGGATTCGAACCCACACTGGGACCCTTTTAAGGGGCCTGCCTCTGCCGGTTGGGCTACGAGGGCGCCCGGACAGCCTACGGATCATCGAGTCCGGTGTCGGCAGTCCGGGCATGACCAGCGGGCCTCCGATCCGGTTCAATCAGCACTCCCACAGCCGACAGGTTGGACCAGCATGTTCATCGAGTCGATCCCCGAGGCGACCGCGAGCGGCCCGGTCGCGCAGATGTACGACGCCGACCGGGAACGGCTCGGGTACGTCGCGAACTACACGAGGGCCTTTGCGCACCGGCCCGCCGTCTACGCGGCGTGGCAGCAGCTCAGCAGCGCGATCAGGCAGAGCATGGACGAACGCGCCTACGAGCTCGTCACCGTCGCCGCGGCCCGTCGACTGCGGTCGAGCTACTGCATGCTCGCCCACGGCGAGATCCTCGCCGGCCGCATCCTCCCGCCGGACGCGGTGCGCGGCATCGCCACCGGCGATGATCACGCGGGGCTGGACGCGGCCGAGGTCGCCGCGATGGACCTGGTGGAGAAGATCGTCGACGACGCCACATCGGTCACGGCGGCGGACGTCGACGGCCTGCGGCAGCTGGGTATGTCGGACCCGGAGATCCTCGACGTCGTGCTGGCGGCTGCGGCGCGATGCTTCTTCAGCAAGGTGCTCGACGCCGTCGGCGCCCAGGCCGACCCCGCGTTCGCCGGCCTCGACCCCGCGCTGCGCGACGCGCTCACCGTGGGACGCCCGATCGCGCCGGGTGACGTCAGCGACCCAGCAGCAGGGACTCCAGCTGCTCGAAGGCCGGCCCAGCCGCGGCGGGGGTGAGCCGCACACCCTTCACGGCCGCGATCACCAGCTCCACGCCCGCTGCGACGTCGACGGCCCACGCGCCTGAAGCGTTGCCCGCCGTGAGGAGCCGGGTGAGCTCGGTGCGCCAACCCGACTCCTGACGCGCCAGCTCGGCGGCCACAACCGGGTCGCGGCGGGCGCGCAGGTCCAGCTCGGCGGTGACGGCGAACAGGTCGGGCTGCTCGTCGATCATCCGGCGGAGGGCGTTCAGGTGCCCGCGGAGTGCGGCGGCCGGGTCGGGGTCGGCCGGGGACGTGGTCCAGAACTGCCGGGTGGTGAACTCGGCGACCGCGCCGATCAGGTCCTGTTTCGTGGCGAAGTGGTGGTGCAGCGTGGAGTGGTCGATGCCCACGTCCTCGGCCACCTGCCGCAGTCGCAGGCCCTCGAACCCCACCTCGGCCACCCGCCGGAACGCCGCGACGACGAGCTGCTCGCGACGCTCCGCCTGCGCTTCCGCGACCACCCGGGGAAGGTAGAGCAGCGGGGCAGCTCCCCGTCAGGCGCCCCGGCGCACGGGCTCGGCAACCGGTACGGAATCGGTGCCGTTCTGCTCCGACCGCCTCGGCCCGCCGACCACGCGGCTGAACTCGGCGTGCGGGTCGTTGATCTGGCCCAGGGCCACGACCTCGCGCCCGAAGAACAGTGCGGTGGACCAGTCGATCACGATCCGGATCCGGCGGTTCCACGTGGGCATCCGGCTGACGTGGTAGGTGCGGTGCATCAACCACGCGACCACACCACGGAGCTTGATGCCGTAGATCTCCGCGACGCCCTTGTAGAGCCCAAGGCTCGCCACCGACCCGGCGTAGCTGTGCTTGTACGGCGTGAGCTGCCGGCCGCGCAGGAACGCGACGATGTTGTCGCCGAGAACCTTGGCCTGGCGCACTGCGTGCTGGGCCGACGGGCTGGTCTTGGCCTCCGGGTCGTCCTTCGACAGGTCCGGCACCGAGGCGCAGTCGCCCGCGCTGAACACGCCGGGCATCCCGACGACCTGCAGCTCGGCGGTGCAGACGATGCGGCCGCGCTCATCACGCGGGAGGTCGGTGTTGTCGAGCATCGGGTTCGGCTTCACACCGGCGGTCCAGACGATCGTGTCGGTGTCGAACTCGGTGCCGTCGTCGAGGACGACGTGGCCGCCCTCCATCGTCTTCACGCGGGTGTCGAGGAAGATCTCGATGCCCGCCTCCATCAGCCGCTCGACGGTGTAGAGCCCCATCTTCGGGCCGACCTCGGGCATGATCCGCCCGGCGGCCTCGACGAGCACCCAGTGCAGGTCCGAGGGCTCGACGTGCTCGTAGTAGCGGGTGGCGTAGCGGGCCATGTCCTGCAGCTCGGCGAGCGCCTCGATGCCGGCGTAACCGCCCCCGACCACCAGGAACGTGAGCAGGCGGCGCCGCAGCACCGGGTCGATCGTGGTGGACGCGGCGTCGAGCCGCGAGAGCACGTGGTTGCGCAGGTAGATGGCCTCGCCGACGGTCTTGAACGCGATGCCGCGCTCAGCGAGGCCGGGTACGGGGAGCACGCGCGCCACCGAGCCGGGAGCCACGATCAGCACGTCGTAGCCGAGCGTGCCGACGTGGCCCGCCGCCAGCTCGACGGTGATCTCGCGGGAGGCGTGCTCGATCTTCGTGACGCGCCCTGTGAGGTGGTGGCAGTTGCGGAGCACCTTCCGCAGCGGCACCACCACATGCCGGGGTTCGATGGAACCGGCCGCGGCCTCCGGGAGGAACGGCTGGTAGGTCATGTGCGACTGCGGGTCGATCACGGTGACCTCGGCCTCGCCACGCCGCAGCTTCTTCTGCAAGCGCAGGGCGGTGTACATGCCGACATAACCGCCGCCGACCACGACGATTCGGGTGTTTCGCGCCATGCCTTCATGTTCCCACTTCAACCGCCGATGAACTCCCGCGCAGGCGTGACCCCCACTACCTCCTGGGGGTGATTCCGGCCTCGTACGCCGCGCGGGCGAGCACGTCCTCCAGCATCGCCGGCGTCAGGCGGCCGGTGAAGGTGTTCTGCTGGCTGACGTGGTAGCAGCCGAACAGGTGCAGGGGTCCCCGTTCGCCCGCCAGCTCGACGTGCACGCCGTGACCGAAACGGGGACGCGGCCGGGGAACCGTCCAGCCCGCGTGGGCCAGCGCGGGGAGCAGCGCCTGCCAACCGAACGCGCCGAGCACCACGACCGCGCGCGGTCGAAGCAGGGCGAGCTCGGCCCTCAGCCAGCCACCGCACGTGTCGCGCTCGGCCGGGGTGGGTTTGTTGTCCGGCGGTGCGCAGCGCACAGGCGCGGTGATCCGAGCGCCGATCAGCTCCAGCCCGTCCCCCGCGTGCAATGCGACCGGCTGGTTCGCCAGCCCGACGGCGTGCATGGCCGCGAAGAGCACATCCCCGGAGCGGTCGCCGGTGAACATGCGACCCGTCCGGTTCGCGCCGTGGGCGGCCGGCGCGAGCCCCACGATCAGCAGCGGCGCGTCCACCGGGCCGAGCCCCGGCACCGGCCGGCCCCAGTACTCCTCGTTCCGGAACGCCGCGCGCTTCTCCCGAGCGACCCGCTCCCGCCAGGCCACGAGACGGGAGCAGGACCGGCAGTCGACGAGGGCCGCGTCGAGATCACTTAGTGTTGCGAACGTGGCCGATGACGACGCTCCCCCCGACGCGGAGAAACCCGCTCCGACCGACGACCTGGTCACCACGACCCACACGCTACGCACGCCGTCCGGCGAGCTCGCCTACACGGCGAACGCCGGGCGGGTCGTGCTCCGCACCGAGAAGCACACCGACGGCAAGTTCGACGGCCACGAGCCGCACGCCGAAGTGTTCCTCGTCGCGTACACGCTCGACGGCGCCGACCCGGCCACGCGTCCCGTCACGATCGCGTTCAACGGCGGCCCGGGATCCTCGAGCGTCTGGCTGCACCTCGGGCTGCTCGGCCCGCGCCGCGTGGTGATGGGCGACGCGGGCGCCCTCACGCCGCCGCCGTGGGGCTGACCGACAACGCAGAGACGCTGCTCAAGGACTCCGACCTGGTGTTCATCGACCCCGTCTCCACGGGCTACTCGCGGGCGGTGACCGGCGGGAAGCCCGCCGACTTCCACGGCTACGGGCCCGACGTGGAGACGATCGGCGAGGTGATCCGGCTGTGGGTCACACGCAATGAGCGCTGGCTGTCGCCGAAGTTCCTCGCGGGCGAGTCGTACGGCACGCTGCGGGCCGCCGCGCTCGCGGAGCACCTGCAGAACCGCCACGGGATGTTCCTCAACGGCTTGATGCTGATCTCCAGCGTGCTGGACATGGGCACGATCCGCTTCACCGAGGGCAACGACCGGCCCTACCCGCTCTTCCTGCCCACGTACGCCGCGATCGCCCACCACCACGGCAGGCACGAGGGCCGGTCGCTCCCGGACGTCCTCGCCGATGCCGAAGAGTTCGCGGCGGGCGAGTACTCCTGGGCCCTCGCGCGCGGCAACCGGCTCCCGGACGCCGACCGCGACCGCGTCGCCTCCCGGCTGGCGCAGCTGAGCGGGCTGGACGAGGCGTACGTGCGCCGGGTGCGGCTGCGCATCGAGCACCAGCGGTTCTTCCGGGAGCTGCTGCGCGACACCGGCCGCACCGTCGGGCGGATCGACGGGCGGTTCACCGGCTGGGAGGACGACGGCGGCGGCGAGGCGATCAGCTACGACCCCTCGATCGCTGCGATCACCGGCCCGTACACGGCGGCGTTCAACTCGCACGTCCGCACCGTGCTGAACTACGAGAGCGACCTCGCGTACGAGGTGCTGACCGGGCGCGTGCAACCGTGGTCGTACAGAGAGTTCGAGGGCCGCGCGGTGTCCGTCGTCGGCAAGCTGTCGGCCGCGATGCGGGCCAACCCGCATTTGCGGGTGCACGTCGCCTGCGGCTACCACGACGGCGCCACGCCGTACTTCGCGGCCGAGCAGGTGCTCGCCCAGCTGCCGATCCCGGCCGAGCTGCGCAACCGGATCGAGGTCAAGTACTACGAGGCCGGGCACATGATGTACGTGCACGAGCCGTCGCGGATCGCGCAGTCGGCCGACCTGTCGGCGTTCGTGACGGCGGACGGCGGCTGACCTCGCTCTGCGCCGCGGGGTGTCATGCCGCGGGGCGTCAGACCGGCTTCCGGGCGACCCCGGCGGCGTAGAGCGTGTGTACCGGGCTGTCGGTGGGCGTGTACTCGTCGGGGCGCCAGTCGTTGGCGTAGACGAAGCCCGGCTCGACCATCTCCAGGCCCTCGAAGAACTCCCGCTGCTCCGACCACCTGCGGAAGCGGCCGGTGCCGAGACCGCCTGCGAGGAAGGCGCGGTCGGCCGCGTTCGCGCGCGGCTCGTCGTCGTCGAGGAAGTTGCTGATGACCACGTACGACCCGAGCGTGAGCCGGGCCTTGATCCGGTCCGCCACCGCGTAGGCCTCGTGGTCGTCGAACTGGTGCAGGATGCTCGTCGCGATCACGGCGAACGGCTTGTCGAAGTCGACGAACCCGCGGATCTCCGGGCCGTCGAAGATCGCCTCCGTGTCCCGCACGTCGGCCAGGAGGACCAAGGTGGTCGTGTCGTCGCTGAGCAGCGCGCGTCCATGGGCCAGCACGAGCGGGTCGTTGTCGACGTAGACGACGCGCACGGCCGGGTCGACGTTGCGGGCGATGTCGTGGACGTTGCCGACGGTGGGCAGGCCGGAGCCGAGGTCCAGGAACTGCCGGACGCCGGCGTCGGCCACGAGGAAGCGGATGGCGCGACGGAGATGGTTGCGGTTGTCGTGGGCGAGCCGGCTCAGCTCCGGGATGACCTCGTACGCCGCCGCGACCGCCATCCGGTCGATCTCGAAATGCTCCTTGCCCCCGAGGAAGTAGTCGTAAACGCGAGCGATCGACGGCCGGCCCAGGTCCACACCCGGCGGTAGGTCCGCGGCTCGCCTGTCGTCCCTGCCAGCGCCCTCCGCCGGCCCGTCCCCTGTCACGCGTCTCCTCGGCCGGGCCTTGCTCGCCCCTGTTTTGCCCGGTCAGCGATAGTGCCACACACGACACTGCAAAAATGATCTTGCCTGTCCGGGAGGCCGCAGTTCACCCGATCGAGCGCGCGATCAGCTGCGACGTGCACCCGCAGGTGCGGGTTGTTCTCATTTCACCGTTTTGCGAACTAATCGGCTGCACGGCTGTCTGAGACCTACATCTCACGGCGATGTCGGCGGCCAGAAGACACGCAGGAAAATGCCGCTCGGAAACAAGTCGGTCACACGACCTTAACACGACAATCCATGGACACGCGTAACCCCTGGTGCGCAGGATCGACTCCGAATCCCGGCGGCGGCCAACGATGCAGAACCGCCGGATCTCCTTTGTCAACGCCCAGGAGGAATCGTTGTCTTCGTGGAGGATGTCGGATGCCGCACGCCGCGGCACGGCCCGCCGTGTGTGGCTGACCGCAGCGGCGCTCATCCCGGCGCTCGCACTGGCCGGCTGCGGATCCGGCCCGGCTCCGGCCGGGACCTCGGCCGACGGCACGACCACGGTCAACCTCGCCGAAGCGGTGCACAACCTCGGCTACATCGACCTGTACGTCGCCCAGCACGAGGGGTACTTCCAGCAGCAGGGGATCACGCTGAACCTGTCGGCCGCGGGGGGTGACTCCCAGGCGTTCGCTGCCGTTCTGGGAGGATCTGCCCAGTTCGCGCTCGGCGACGCAACTCTGGCGGAAATTTCCCGGGAAAAGGGCGGCGACGGCGTCGTTCTGGCGGAACTGGTATCACGCGCCCAGTACTTCGCGGTATCGAAGAACGTCAGCACTCCGTTCACCGATCCCGCGCAGTTCAAAGGCCTCACCTTCGTCACTTCACCGCCGCCGAACACCAATCACAGCGTGCTCACCAACAGCCTCAAGCAGGCCGGGCTCGACCCCACGACCGACGTGAAGATCAGCACCGTGTCGCCCGGCACCGAGATCGGGCCGGTCCTTGCGGGCCAAGCCGACGTGGCGGTCGCGTACGAGCCCAACGTCGACATGGCCGTCAACCAGAGCGGTGCGCACGTGGTCTACAGCTGGGCCGACGCGATCGGCGAGTTCACGAACACGGGGCTGCAAACCCTCGGGAGCTATGTGAAGGCCAACCCTCAGGTGGCGCAGAAGATGGTCACCGCGTTGGAGATGGGTGCTCAGCACGTGTACCAGCACCCGGACGACGCCAAGGCGGTGGCCCGCCAGGAGTTCCCGAACCTGCCGCCGGACGTGGTCGACGCCGCCATCCAGCGCCAGATCGACAACCACATCCCCGCCAGCACCACGGCGGTGTCCGAGACGGGCTGGAACGCGCTGATGACGATGGGCCGCCAGCTCGGCAACTGCTCCTGCGACGTGCCGTTCAACCAGATCGTCGACAACTCGTTCGCGCAACAGGCCGCGTCGAGCGTGCAGGGGCGGTGAGCGTCCGCCCGTGAGCACCACGACGACGAGCCCGGCCGTCGCCCTCCACGGCGTGAGCGTGCGGTTCGGCGACTACACAGCGGTGGAGGACGTCTCCTTCGAGGTGCCGGAAGGCGCCTTCGTGTCGATCGTCGGGCCGAGCGGATGCGGGAAGTCCACGCTGCTGAACCTGATCTCGGGGCTGGGCAGGCCGGCGACCGGCACAGTCCACAACACGATCCGCGACGGCGGGCAGCGCGTCGGGTACATGTTCCAGCGCGACCTCCTGCTGGACTGGCGCACGGTCACACAGAATGTCGCCCTCGGCCTGGAAGCGCAGGGCGAGCCGCGCAGGGTGGCCCGTGCCAAGGCCGCGGACCTGCTCCCGGTCTACGGGCTGCAGCGCTTCGGGTCCTTCTACCCGTGCCAGCTCTCCGGCGGCATGCGGCAGCGCGCCGCGTTCGCCCGGACGATGAGCACCGAACCCGCTCTACTGCTGCTCGACGAGCCGTTCTCCGCCCTGGACTACCAGACCAAACTCAAGCTCGAGGGTGAGCTCCTGCAGGTGTTCCGCTGCTCGGGCGGCACCGCGGTGATGGTCACGCACGACATCGACGAGGCCGTCGCGGTGTCGGACGTCGTGCTCGTCATGTCCGGGCGGCCGGGGCGCATCGCGGCGGTGCACGACATCCCGTTCGCCGCCACCGGTCTAGCCCCGGTCGAGGTCCGCGAAGCGGAGGGTTTCGGGCATCTGGTGCGCACGATCTGGCAGGAGATCGAGTCATGACGACGGAGCAGGAGCTCTCGCGGCCCGCGGCCCCGGCGGTCCAGCCACTGGGGACGCGCGGGGCGCGCCGGGAGGACGCCGCCGGGCGGCGGCACCGTTCGCTCGCCCTGGCGATCGTGCTTGACCTCGTGCTGCTGGCCGGCGCGCTCACCGCATGGCAGCTCGCGGTGGACGCGGGGTCGGTCAGCTCCCTGCTCTACGGGAGCCCGGAGATGATCTGGCGGACCATCGCCAGGGGGGTCGCATCCGGCTCGATGGTCCGCGACGCGATCACCACGGCGCTCGAGGCGCTGGCCGGCTTCGTGATCGGCAACGTCATCGGCGCCACGGTCGGCGTCGGGTTGTGGTACTCCCGGCTGGTGGAGCAGATGCTGCGCCCCGCGATCGCGTTCCTCGGAGCCACCCCGATCGCGGCGCTGGCCCCGATCATCATCGTCTGGGCGGGCACGGGAGTCTCGTCGAAGGTCGTGATGTCGGCGGCCTCGGTGGTGGTGACCGCGCTGGTGCTGGCCTTCGACGGGGCCCGCGGGACCGATCCGCTGCAGATCAGGATGCTCCGGTCGATGGGAGCGCCGACCCACCGGATCTTCCGGTTGCTGGTGCTGCCGTCATCAGTCACGAACATCTGCGGTGGCCTGCGGCTGACTGCGGGACTCGCACTGATCGGGTCGATCATCGGTGAGTTCATCTCGTCCGACTCAGGTCTCGGTCACGCGATCCTGATCGCGGGGAGCCTCTACGACGTGCCCACCGTGCTGGCGAATCTCATCGTGGTCGGGCTGCTCTCGCTCGCGCTCCTGGCGGCGATCGGGCGGGTGGAACGCATCATCCTCCGCTGGCGCTTCCTCGCCCTCTCCGGTGAGTGATATGGCACCGACCGTCGCAGAGCGGCTGGAATGCGTTTCGGAGACCGATCGGCGCGCCCGGGCCTTCGCCTGCGTCGGCACCTCCCCAGGGCCTGCGGACGAGCGGCCGGACGCGCTCACCCTGGGCGTCAAGGACCTGTTCGACGTCGCCGGCCTGCCGACCGGGCTCGGCACGGCCGCACTGCCGCCCCGACAGGCGGTCTGCACCGCCGCGGCGGTCACCGCGCTCCAGCAGTGGCGTGCCGTTGTCGTCGGGAAGACCGTGACGAGCGAGTTCGCCTACTTCGGCGCGAGCACGACCCGCAACCCCTGGCACGACGGATACAGCCCGGGTGGCTCGTCCATCGGGTCCGCGGCGGCGGTCGGAGCGGGCCAGGTGGCGCTGGCGATCGGCACGCAGACCAACGGCTCGGTGATCCGGCCCGCCGCCTACTGCGGGGTGGTCGGGGTCAAGCCCACGTTCGGCACGATCCCCACCGACGGGCTGTGGCTGTTCGCGCCGAGCTTCGACACTGCTGGTGCCTTCGCCCGCACGGTCGAGCTGGCCGGCACCGCGGCGGACGTGATGGCCGGGGGCCGCCTCGGCTTCGCCGGCGACCCCGCGCCACTCGACCCCGCAGGCCTGCGGATTGCGGTGGTGCGCACGCAGGACTGGCCGCTGACGAGCGCGGAGATGCGGTCGGCCGTCGACGACACCGCCGACCTGCTCGCCGGCGCGGGTGCCGACGTGCACGAGCTGACCACCCCGCTGTGCGGCGAGGAGGGACTCGCGCTGCACCGCACGATCTCCGAGTTCGAGGGCGCGGCGGGCATCGCGAAACTGGGCATCTGCCGGCCGGACCTGCTCGGCGAGAAGGTCCGCGACCTCCTCGACCACGCCGGAACCGTCACGACCGAGGCCTACCAGCGGGCGCTGGCGCGCCGGGCGGAGCTGCTGCCCGCGCTGGACGCCGCGCTCGGGGGCGTCGACGCCGTCCTCACCGCTCCCGCGACGGGCGCGGCCCCGCCCGCTGGAGACAACGGTGACCCGCGCTTCTGCACCCGGTGGAGCCTCGCCGGCACTCCGGCGGTCTGCCTGCCCGTGCGGCTGGGCGAGCACGGTCTGCCCCTCGGGGTCCAGCTGGTCGCGCGCCGCGGAACGGACGCCCGGCTGCTGCGGCTCGCCCGGTCGCTGGAGGAGTTGCTGGAGTTCGCACCTCACTACGCGCGCATCGAGGCATGACGGACGTTCGAAGGCTGCCCGCCCGTCCGGGCGGCGGAGAGACCAGGGAGGACCATGGACGTCATCGCGTTCACGCCGAGCTTCGAGGAGTACGGGTGGAACTTCGGCGGGACGGCACCGATCCGGAAGGTCCGGCCGGGGTCGGTGCTGAAGCTGTGGACCGATGACGCGTTCGCGGGCCGCCTCCGGCGCACCGAGGATCGGGCCAGTGCGCTGATCGACATCCGGTACACGAACCCGCAGACCGGCCCGTTCTACGTCGACGGCGCGGAACCGGGCGACACGCTGGCGCTGCACTTCGTGTCGATCGAGCCGGCCAGGGACTGGGGCGTCTCCACCACCCTCCCGCTGTTCGGCGGCCTGACCGGGACCGACCGGACGGCCACGCTGCAGGAACCGCTCCCCGAGCTGACGTGGGTGTATGAGATCGACGCGGCGGCCCGCACCGCCACGTTCACCGCGCACGACTCGGACCTGCGGCTCCCGCTCCCGCTGGACCCGATGCTCGGCACCGTCGGCGTGGCACCCGCCCGGGGCGAGGTGCGTTCCACCGCCGTCCCGGACACCTTCGGCGGCAACATGGACACACCGGAGATGCGCACCGGAGCCACCTGCTATCTCGGGGTGAACGTCGAGGGCGCGCTCTTCTCCGTCGGCGACGGGCACGCCCGGCAGGGCGAGGGCGAGAGCTGCGGCGTGGCCGTCGAGGCCGCGATGAACGTGACGGTGATCGTGGAGCTGATCAAGGGCGGGGCGCCCGCCTGGCCGCGGATCGAGGACGACACGCACATCATGACGGTCGGTTCCGGCAGGCCGCTCGACGATGCGTGGCGCGCGGGCCAGGTCGACATGGTCGGCTGGCTGCGCGAGCTCCTTGGCCTGAGCACGATGGACGCCTACCAGCTTTTGACGCAGATCAGCCAGTCGCCGATCGCGAACATGGTGGACCCCAACTTCACGGCGGTGGTCAAGGTCGCGAAGAACCTGCTGCCGCCCGTGCAGGCCTACCGGGGGATGCACCGGCACCTCGCGTCGATGGCTGCAGGCCTCTGAGAGCGCATGTCACGCGATCGAGCGCGCGATCCCATCCAGGATGTCGTGCTCGCTCACCACGAGTTCGGTGACACCCGCACGATCGTGCAGCTCGCGGGCGAGCAGATCGACGATGAGGGCACCGCCGCCGATCACGTCGATGCGGCCGGGATCGATGGCCTTGTGCGCCGCGCGCTCCTCGCGGGACATGCCCAGCAGCTCCTCGGCCACCTCATGCAGGCGCTCGCGGGAGATCCGGGACAGGTGCACCGCCTCCGGGTCGTACTCGGGCAGCCCCAGCGCCACCGCCGCGAGCGTCGTGATGGTGCCGGCCACCCCCACCCAGGTGCGCACACCCTCCACCGGCACGGCGTCGAACGCCTCGTCGAGGATGCCGACTGCCACCTCACAGGCCTGCGCCACCTCCTCAGGCGTGGGCGGGTCGCTCAGGAGGCAGCGCTCGGTGATGCGGACGCTGCCCACGTCGACCGAACGGGCGGCCCTGACGATCGCCTCGGCGCCCTCGAGCGTGCCCACGACCAGCTCGGTGGAGCCACCGCCGACGTCCGTCACGACGAACGGGCCGTCGTCCGGGTCGAGGTCGCCGACCGCGCCGGTGAACGCCAGTGCCGCCTCCTCGTCGCCGGAGATGACCTCCGCGTCGACGCCGAGGGTCTCGCGGACCATGGCGAAGAACTCCTCGCGGTTGCGGGCGTCGCGCATGGCGCTGGTGGCGACCATCCGCACCCGCTCGGCGCCCTTGCGGCGGATCACCGCCGCGTAGTCGACGAGCGCGGCCCGCGTGCGTTCCAGGGCCTCCGGGGCGAGCATTCCGGTGGCGTCGACGCCCTGGCCCAGCCGCACGATCCTGGTCTCGCGGTGGACGTCCCGGAGCACGGGAGCCCCGTCGGAGCCAGTCGTCACATCTGCGACGAGCAGGCGGATGGAGTTCGTCCCGCAGTCGATGGCGGCCACACGCGACATGCGATCTCCTCGGGGGTCGACGGATGGCGGCCACGGTACGCGGCTCCCGAGGACGGCAATAAGCTCAGCGGGCCGCGCTGAACACCATCTCCTCGCTGTAGCGCGGCCCGTCCTCGCCGTCACCAAGGTAGAAGTGCGCCGACATCATGCGTTCCTGCAGATCGAAAACGGTGCGCCAGAGGGTGCGCACGGGGTACGGGTCACTGGTCGCCGCGTCGAAGCGGATCTCGTCGAGGGACTCCCGCAACCGGTCGGCCGACATCGCGCCGCCGGTGCTCGCATGGAGGCTGCGGTAGCGCCCGTAGGAGAGCATCGTCTCCGGGTTGTCCTCCGGAAGTGCGGCCACGTCGCGGTGGCGGTGCAGCAGGTGGTTGGTCACGCAGAGCGCGCCGTCCGACTCGGTGACGTGCTCGTCGCCCCCGGCGCCGTGCTCCCACACGAACGCGGCGCCGGTCGCGTCGCCGACCAGGTAGTGCAGCGCGGCGCCGAGGTCGTACTGCTTCGCGTCGAGGAGTGCTGCCTTCGCCTCCTCGACGGACGCGCAGGTGTCGAGCAGGAACCGCGGGAGCTGGGTGCTCGCGAGTCCGACCTGCGGCCCGGCGTCGACCGGCGGCTTCACGTTCTCGCCGTCGGCCACGAGCAGCGCGACGGCGAGCCCGTGCTCGTTCACCCCCTCCATGGCCGAGTCGAGCTCGCTCATCGTGAGCAGCGTCGTGGCCGGCCCGTCGTCCGGCGCGCTCTCCAGCACGTACGGGCGTGACGCCATCGGCGGCGCCGAGTCCTTCACCTGCCGGCCGCTCATCATGGCGAAGAGCGCGGCCTGGCTCGTGGTGAAGAAGTCGTAGTTGCGCCCGAGGAGCGCGTGGCCCTCCGCGGTCTGTCGCGGCGGGCAGTAGGCGGCCGAGCACGCCGAACCGTCCGGCACGCCCGTCAGGCCGTCCAGGTGGAACGCGTCGGCCTCGAAGTCGACGCCGCAGGCCTGCGCTGCCCCCTGCAGCCGCGCGTGGTGCTGTGGCCAGTTCCGCTCGAACCACCGCCTCCTGGCGCGGGCGAGCGTCCGATCGGCGGGCACGGGAGCCCAGCCGTACGCCGCCCGCGCCTCCTCCGCGAGCGCCCGGCCGATCTCGACCTGCGAACCGGCCGCCACGACGCGGCGCACGAGCATGAAGTCGGCTGCGCTCCCGGCGACGACATCACGGTGGACGGACGGGACGGTGGGGGTCATCGGGGTCATCGCTGTTCTCCTCGTGAGGTGGATGGTTCACGCCACATCGGCTGGACCGATGGGCCGTCGGGAAGGGAGACGGGGTCGCCGAGCAGGCGGAACCCGTGTCGTTCGTAGAGGGGCACGCTCCGCGCCGAAGAGGCCTCGAGGTACGCGGGGAGGCCGTCGGCGTCGGCGCGGGCGAGGCGCTCGGCGAGCAGGCGCCCGCCGAGGCCACCGCCCTGCCGGTCCGGGTGCACGCCGAGGAACGCTAGGTGGCTGGTGTCTTTCGCGTGTCGCCGGCTGATGTCGGGCAGGGGCACGGGAGAATGATCATGTGACGT
>NZ_BAAAJG010000029.1:0-400915 GCF_039526725.1 Pseudonocardia aurantiaca | reverse complement strand
CCGCGAACTCCGCCGCCGTCGCCGGCAGCGGCGCCGGCAAAGCCGCACCGTCCAAACCGGTCCTGGCGCACACCTGATCGGCCGCCACGACCCGCCGGCGGGCCTCGAACCGCTCCCACCCCAGCATGTCCCCCAGCGCCCCGGCCGCCGACTTGTAACCCCGCTCGGCGAACGTCCCCCGACGCTCCAAATCGGCCACCGCACCCACGACCACCCGGTCCAACCGCCGCGCCACTCCCTCAGAGACGGTCAGCACCGACAGCAGCTCGTCATCCCCCGCGCCCGGCCCCGCAGCCGCGGCCAGCGCGTCGACCGCCTCGACGAGGAGGCGATGCGCGGCAGCAACGCGATCGGTGGGCACGACCTCGATTCTACTCGAACAAATGTTCGAGTGAGTGTCATTCACCGCAGGTCAGAGGCCGTTCAACGGCACGAGGAAGAAGCTATCGGATGCCGTCCAGGACGTCAGCACCCGACTCTTGGCCACCAGCATGGGCTGCGGCGGCGGCGAGATCGGCGGCAGCGGTGAGGCCGGCGGCGGTGGCCTGAAGGAGGCGGGTGAGACGCTCCTCGAACTCGAGCGCGGCGTGGCCCCAGCGGGGTTCTTGGGCGTAGAGCTGGGCGAGTGTGGCGGACGCCTCGATCAGTATCGCGGACGCGGCGATGACCACCAGCCTGGATGGAACCGGTGTGGACCCGGCGCTGGCAGCAGCGGCCCTACCCAACGCAGCCACCGCCTACCTGGCGCTCAGCGGCGTGGCTCACCTTCAGCCCGGCGAGTGGGTGCTGGTGCACGGGGCGATGGGTGGGCTGGCGTCCGCATTTCCCGGCGTGGCCCGCAGTATGGGCGCGGCCGGGGTCGTCGGCACCGTGCGCCGCGGCAAGCTGGCCGAGGCGCAGGCCTCGGCCCTGCCCTATGACCGGGTCGTGGCGGGCGAGGACCTGGCCGAGGCGGTTGGCGGGCAGCGCTTCGATGTGGTGGTCGACCCGGTCGGCGGCGAACTGCGCACGGCCAGCCTGCAGGTGATGGCGCCCATGGGACGGATGCTGCTGGTGGGCAACGCCAGCGGCGACTGGCGGCACACCGTGGACACCAACGCATTGTGGCGCGCCAACCTCGCGGTGCTCGGCTTGCCGGCTTCTACCTGCCCGCCCACCCCGAACAGGCTGGTCCCGCCGCCCGGCGCGCCCTGGAGGTCATCGGGCAGGGCTTGATCGACATGCCCACCCAGACCCTGCCGCTGGCCGAGGCCGCCGAGGCACACCGCCGCGTCGAGACCGGATCGGCGGGCGGCCGGATCCTGCTGGAGCCCTGACCAGCAGCTATCGAATGCGGTCCAGGAACGTCAGCACTCGACTCTTGACCAGCACCGCAGCGGTCTCGTCGTAGTCGGGCAGGCCGCGGTCGGTGAACAGGTGCTGATCACCGGGGTACAGGAACAGCTCGGCGGTCTCGATCGTGGCCGCCAGGTCGCGGGCGACGTCGACATCGCCCCAGTCGTCGTCCTCCATCGTGTGGATCTGCAGCGGGACGCCCTGCGGCCAGGACCCGCCGAACTCCGACAGCGGCACGGTGCTGTGGAGGAACAGGGCGCCCTTCGCGCCCGGACGCGTCTGGGCCAGCTTCTGCGCGGGCATCACGCCGAGCGAGAACCCGGCGTAGACGATCTCCATGGGCAGCGCCTCGGCGGCCTGCCTGCCCCGCTCGATCACGGTGTCGAAGCCGATCTCCTCGGCGTAGCCCACGCCGTCGAGGAGCGTGGAGAACGTCCTGCCCTCGTAGAGGTCGGGGACGTGGACGACGTGCCCGGCAGCCCGGAGATCCTCGGCGAACGCGAGGCACCCCTTCGTCAGCCCGAGCGAGTGGTGGAAGATCAGCACCTCGGCCATGCCCGAAGCGTAGCCAGATCCTCCGACAGTCCCGATCAACCCGGCTTGCGAGCGGCCGCGTACCGGAACGCGTTGACGAAGCGATAGCCGCCGGAGGTCCGGAACGGGCGAGCGGCCTCGATGACGGTCGCGGCCGTCGCGGCCACGACCTGCGGCTCCTCGCCCAGCAGCACACCCCGGACGAGCACGTCGTCGTCCGGCGCCTCCCACACGACCTCAACGAGCCCGGCCGCCACGACCTCCAGCCCGCCATCACCCAACAGCGCCTCCAGGCCGCCGGGCTTCCGGAGATCGCCGTCCTTCGACACGTCCTCTCCCGCTGCAGCCGCGACGGCGGCGTCGATCGTCCCGAGGTCGTTGCGGTCGCTTTCCGCCCAGTTCGAGATCCCGACGAGGCCGCCGGGCACCGTGACGCGCACGAGCTCGGCGACGGCGTCGTCGGTGTCGTCGGCGAACTGCAGGGCGTTGATCGCCGTCACGACGTCGAACGCTGCGTCCGGCCACGGGAGCCTCTCCGCGTCGCCGACCCGGACCTCCGCACCGGACACACGGGACCGGGCGACGCCCACCATGCCGGGGTCCGGGTCGGCTCCCGCCGCCGACGCGCCGAGCCGGTCGAGGAACGCGACGAACTCGCCGCTCCCGCACCCCACGTCGAGCGTGCGCGAGCTGGGGCCGATCCCTGTCACGTCGGCGAGGGCCCGCCAGGCCGGCTCCGCGAACCCGCCCCACAACTCCGCCCAGCCCTCGGCGACGCCCGACCAGCCGTGCGGGTCGGCTGCGTGCGGGGCTTCCGACTCGCGTATCACGCAGCCAGGATCCCCCACATCACGATGACGGACGAACGGGTAGACCAGCTGGTGACCCACGAACTCCCGCAGGGAGGTGCGCCATCACCACGAACACGGCCGCCGGTGAGCGGCTCTTCCGGTTCGCGCTGCTCCTCAAGGGTCTCGACGGGGCTGCGGAGCTGTTGGCGGCTGTCGTGCTGCTGGTGGTGCCCGCCGCGGCCGTGCACCAGCTCGTGGCCGACGTGCTCGCCCGCGACCTCCTCGGCCGGCCCGACGGCTTCCTCGCCCGCCATCTCGTGGCGGGCACCGCGGAGTTCGCGTCCGGCAACCGCACGTTCGTCGTGCTCTACCTCGGCCTGCACGGCATCGTGAAGATCGCCCTGGTGGTGGCTCTGGTGCGCCGCTGGCAACCCGCATACCCGGTGGCCGTGGCCGTGCTGACCGCATTCGTCGCCTACGAGATCGACCGCGCGGTGCGCACGGGTTCGGTGCTGCTTCCGTTCCTGGCCGCGCTGGACGTCGTGGTGATCGTGCTCATCATCCGCGAGTATCGGCTGCTCAGGCGAGAATGTTGACCGCCCGCGCCACCACGAGCACGACAAGGACCAGCGACACCGCCGCCTGCACCATCATCGTCGCCTTCGCCCACCGGGTGAGCGGCATGACGTCGGTCGGGCTGAACGCGGTGACGTTGGTGAACGACAGGTAGAAGTAGTCGAAGAAGACCGGCTCCCAGCCCGGATCGGCGAGCTGGGGGGTCGCCATCTGCGGGAACATGAAGTCCGGCCAGTCGTCCACTCCGGAGGCGCGGGCGGGTGGGCCGCCTCGGTCGAGCTCCCAGTAGATGAGCGCGAACGCGACCACGTTGGTGAGCCAGACCGCCCCGCCCGCACCGAGCAGCTGAGATGCCGAATCGAACCGGCCGGTGAGCAGGTCGATCACCAGCAGCACGGTCGACCACGCGTTCGCCAGCGCCACGAGCCCGGTGAGGACGAGGCTCACCCAGCGCAGCATGGCCGACTCCCGGTTGAGCCGGAAGGGGTTGACCGCCACCAGGCCGAGGAGCAGTGCGAGCTCGAGCCCCGGCAGGACGTATCGGGCGGGCGGCACCAGGTCGGCTGGCAGCAACAGCTGCAACCCGATCGCGATCGCGATCGCGACCGCGGCGGGCCACCGGTGCTCGGTGCGGGTCGGGCGGGCCCACGCGGGCCCCGAGTCCAGCTTGCTCACGATCCTGGAGTCTCCCCCTCCGGCCCGGGAGGGCAACGGCCCGGCAACGACCGTGACTCGTGCGGACGGGATCCAGCTCAGGACCTCCCGGCCGAGCCCGCCGGCATCGCCCGAGCCAACCCGGACAGCCCGAACGTCTGCGCGATGAGCCGCTCCCGCAGTCCGTCGGGCAGCTTCGACAGCGTCGAGAGCGCCCGGGCGCGCCCGACGAAGTAGCGGCGCTTCGGTGTCCTGGCCTCGACGGCAGCCAGGATCGCCTTGGCCGCAGGCTCGACCGGTCCGAGCTTCTGCGCGGCGGTCGCGGCGGCGATCGCCTCAAGGTGGGGTGCGTAGAGCGCGGCCCGCGCCTGGTCGGCCGCGTCCAGCGAGCGACGTGTGGACGCGTCCGTCTTCGCCCAGATCGGCGTGTCGGTGCTGTCCGGTTCGACGAGCACCACCGGGATGTCCCACGCGGCGAGCTCCGTGCGCAGCGCCGAGGACAGCGACGCGAGCGCCGCCTTGCTCGCCGAGATCGGCCCCATGAACGGGATGGGGGTGTTCGCCGTCGGTGCGCTGACGTTGATCACTCGGCCGTGCCCGCGCCGCAGCAGCGGCAGGAACGCCTGGGTGACGTAGACGGGGGCGAACGTGTTGACCTCGAACTGGAGACGCAGGTCGGCGGGGGGGAGCAGCTCCTGCGGACCCTGGACGATGAGCCCGGCGTTGTTGACCACAGCTCGGAGTCCCCCGACGGCCGCGGAGACGGCGTCGGCGGCGGCCGCGACGGCGTCGGGGTCCGTGACGTCGAAGGGCAGTTGCTCGACGCGGGGCAGGCCGTCGAGGGCGGGCGCGGGCCGGCGGACACCGGCGAAGACGCGGTGGCCGCGCTCAGCGAGCAGGCGCACGGCGGCCGAGCCGATCCCTCCGGCGGCACCGGTGATGAGCACGGCAGAGTCGGTATCTGACATCGATTTCCCTCTCTCGGTGAGTGAGTTCGCGAGCGGCGCGGGCGCCCGTCGAGAACAACGCGAGTGCCAGCTCGTATTTTCCATGATACGAGCTGTCGCTCGCATTGTCGAGAGAGGGCGGTGCGCGGTTGACGACGTCAGCCGGATCTACGATGGCCAGGTGCCGACCACCCGCGAGGCCCTGCTCGACGCCGCCACCGACCTCCTGGACGAGGGCGGGCCCGCCGCGGTGACACTGCGCGAGGTCGGCCACCGGGCCGGGCTGTCGCACAACGCCCCGTACAAGCACTTCGCGGACAAGAACGCACTGCTCGCCTCAGTGGCCGCCCGCGAACTGACGCACCAGACATGGGCAGCCCGCTACACCGATCTGCGCCCGGCGCTGAGTGCCTACGTCACCTGGGCCCTGGCCCACCCGGCGCGGTTCAAGCTGGTCTTCGGCACCTGGAACACGGGGTCCGCCGACCTGGGCGCGGCGGCGGACACGGCGAGCGCGGCGTTCCTGCGCGCAGTGAAGGCGGGCCAGGAGGCCGGCGACCTGCCGGCAGGGGACCCCGTGCGGCTCGCGGCGCTAGTCCGGTCGGTCGCGCACGGGGCGGTCGACCTGGCGCTCTCCGGTCACCTCGCCGCCGACGGAAAGGGCGGCGCCGACCCGCAGGACCTGGTCGACGACCTCCTGGAACACCTCCGGGCCGCCGCCAGCTGACTCAAGAAGCCCGCGAGCCGGATCGGGCCCGATACGCGGCCACGTTGGAGCGGTTGCCGCAGATCTCGTAGGAATGCCAGCGGCGGGTGCGGCTGCGAGTGGTGTCGTAAAAGGCCTCGCGGCACACGTCGTTGGCACAGAGCCGCAGCCGGGACCAGCTGCCGGCGGTGACGAGCGCCGCGACGTCGCGGGCGATCCGCCCGACCACAGGATCGCCGGCGACCTGTCGTAGATCGACCCGGCCGGGCGAGGAGAAGTCCTGCCGGAACGCGATCGAGCCGACCCGACCCGAGAACGCGGCCCAATCCTGGGAGGCGTCGGCGGGTTCGCGGACGTCGACCAGGCCCAGCAAGTCGTCGCGCACCGCGCGCACGAGGTCGAGCCGCTGGACTGTCGGGAAGCCGTCCTCCTGCCCGAACGGGCGCAGGACCAGCGTCGCCGACTCCGGGCTGTCGAGCTTGTCGGCCGTGCTGCCGCTGTCGGACGCGCCCAAGGCCTATGAACACATGATGTCCGGCCGGGCGCGGTTCCGCGTCGTGCTGGACGCGGCGGCCTGAGGGACGCGGACCGGGGAGGACGTGTCATGACCGGCGGCTCGTCGCCGGTCGAGGCGCACGGTCGTGTTCGCGCCGCTCACCCGTGGTGTAGCACCAGCGTCGCGAAGCCCAGCACGCCGCGGTAGCCGCCCAGCCAGCCGCTCCGGTGCTCGTGCGCGATGGCCAGCGCCTCCTGCCGCTGCTGCTCGTCCGGCGCCTCGCGCAGGGCCCACTCCGTGAGCGAAGCCGTCCACGACCACTCGTACTCGTCCCACTCGGCGAGCGTGCTCACGTGGCAGTACCCGGGCTCGAACCCGTGCTCACGAGCCCGCTGCACCAGCCCGGGGAGGTCCGGGAAGTCGCCGGGCACCGCGTCGAGCGCGTCGAGGGCGGCACCGCCCGGCGCCACCTCCCAGAAGCCATCGCCGACCACCGCCTGCCCCCCGGGACGCAGGTGTGCGCGCACGGCGTCGAGGGTCTTGTCGAGACCGCCGAAGGCGTGGGTCGCCCCGACGCAGAGCACGGCGTCAAACAGGCCGTCCCTCCAGGTCGCGGCGTCGTCGGCGATCCAGGTCGTCCGCCCGTCCAACCCTCGCCGCTCGGCGCTGCTGCGCGCGAGGTCGAGCGCGGAAGCGGCCACGTCGACGCCGACCGCCCTCACGTCGGGGTGCTCGGCGAGCAGCGTGAGCAGCCACTCCCCCTCGCCGCACCCGAGGTCCAGCACCTGCCCGCCCGGCGGCGGGGAGAGCCACCCGAGCAGCTCCCGGGCGTTCGCCTCGGTGATCGGAGCCGCGATCGGATGGCGACGATGGGCGATGCGGCTGGCCTCGGCTCGATCCACGCCCACCATGATCGCAGCGGGAGCTAGTGCCCCGAGGAGCGCGCTCCTCGCTAGCTGTCGAAGTCCAGCGTGAGCGTTGCCGTCGCCGGGCGGGACTGGCAGGTCAGCACGAACCCGGCCTCGACCTCCTCGTCCTCGAGGGCAAAGTTGCGGCGCATCGTCACCTCACCGTCCGTGAGGCGGGCGCGGCACGTTCCGCACACCCCGCCCTTGCACGCGAACGGGAGGTCCCCGCGCACGTGCTGCGCCGCGTCCAGCACGCTCTCGGCGCGGGGCAGAGTGAGGGTGGTGGCCCGGCCGTCGAGCAGCACCGTGACTTCGCTCGTCTCCCCGTCCACCGCCGCGTCGGCGCGGTGCAGCTCGGGCGGGGGCTCGTCCACGTAGAACAGCTCGCGGTGCACGCGCCGCCTCGGCACACCCAGCTCGGCCAGCACCGTGTGCGCGTCGGTGGTCATGCCGAGCGGCCCGCAGAGCCACCACTGGTCCACGTCGCCGACGTCCACGAGCGCGCCGAGCAGCCTGCGGAGCTTCGCCGCGTCGAGCCGCCCCGTGACGACCTCGGCCGCCATCGGCTCCCGCGAGAGCACATGCAGCAGGTGCAGCCGCGGCCCATGGGCGTTCTTCAGGTCGGCGATCTCCTCGGTGAACATCACGGTGTCGGTGCGGCGGTTGCCGTACACGAGCGTGACGCGGGTGTCGGCGTGCGCGGCGAGCAGCGACGCCGCGATCGACAGCACCGGCGTGATCCCCGAGCCCGCGGCGATCAGGCCGTGGTGGGTTCCGGGCTCCAGGTCGGGGGTGAACGACCCGGCGGGCGGGGCGACCTCCACCTCGTCGCCCGCCTGAACGCCGTCCACCAGCCACTCCGAGAAGAGCCCCGTGTCGACGCGCCGCACGCCCACCCGCGGCGGGGCCCCGGCGGGTGCGCAGATCGAGTACGACCGGCGCTCCTCCACCCCGTCGACGAACTTGCGCAGCGTCAGGTACTGGCCGGGCCGGAACGCGAAGACGTCCCGCAGGTGCTCGGGGACCTCGAACGACACGGCGACGGCGTCCGCGCACAGCCGCTCGACGGCGGCCACGCGCAAGGGGTGGAACCCGGTGCGGGCCGGGGCCTGCGCGACGGTCATGAGGTCTAGAGCTCCTTCATGTGCTCGAACGGCTCCCGGCACGACCGGCAGCGGCGCAGCGCGGTGCACGCCGTGGGGCCGAACCGCGAGGTCTCCTCCGTGGCGGGCGCTCCGCAGCGCGGGCAGGGCACGACGTCGGCGGGCGCGGTCAGGGTCAGCGGCACCGGTCCAGCGGGCCGGAGGCCCACCCGTCCCGGCGGGGCGATGCCGGCATCGGCGAGCTTGCGGCGGCCCTCGTCGGAGATCCAGTCGGTGCTCCACGGCGGCGACAGCACGGTTCGCACCTCCACGCGGGCGAACCCGGCCGCCGTGAGCGCGGCCCGCAGGTCGTCACGCATGACGTCGACCGCCGGGCAGCCGGAGTACGTGGGGGTGATCGTCACCGAGACCGCGTCGCCCAACTCCGTCACGTCCCGGAGCACACCCAGGTCCGCGAGGGTCAGCATCGGCATCTCGGGGTCGACGACCGCGGCCGCCGCGGCCCGTGCCGTGCCCGTCGCCGTCACCACGTCGCCCCCGGGTGCTGGCGGGCGAGGCTCTGCATCTCGGCGAGCACGTGCCCGAGCTGCTCGGTGTGCACCCCCTGCCGCCCGCCGCGGCCGCCGATCGTGCCGACGGCGGGGCGCTGCGGCCGGATCAGCGTGGCCGCCGCGAGCACCTCGTCGAGGACGGCGTCGACCTCCGCCCGGACGTCGGCCGGATCGACCGCCACTCCCGCACCGGCGAGCCGCCGCTCGACGTCGGACGTGCGGAACAGCTCCTCGGCGTGGGGCCACACGACGTCGAGCGCCGCCTGCATCCGCCCGTGCGATGTGGGCGTGCCGTCGCCGAGGCGCACCACCCAGCGCGCGGCGTAGTCGCGGTGGTAGGCCAGCTCCTTGACGCCCTTGCCGGCCACCGCGGCGAGCACCGGGTCGCGCGAGCCGAGCAGCCGCTGCAGCAGCGCGAGCCGCCACGTCGAGAACAGCAGCAGCCGTGCGACGGCCCGGCCGAAGTCCAGCCCGTCGCCCAGCTCGGCCAGCGCCACGTTGCGGAACTCGGACTCGGTGCGCCGGTAGGCGATGGTGTCCTCGTCCCCGTCGCCGCGGACGTGCGCGGCGCGGGCGAGCAACACCCTGGCCTGACCGAGGAGGTCGAGGGCGATGTTGGCCAGCGCCACCTCCTCCTCCAGTTCGGGGGCGTTGCTCACCCATTCCGTGAGCCGCTGGCTGCAGATCAGGGCGTCGTCGCCGACCATCAGGCAGTACTGCGCGAGGTCAGCCGGGTCGACGCCTTCGGGAACCGGCGAGGTGATCTCGGCCTGGACGTCTTCCACTCCGGACCCGAACGCCCACCGCGGGTCGTCGTGCCCCACCGTCTCGGCAAGCGACTGGTAGGCGTTGGTCGCGTCCTCCTCCTCGGCGTGCGCGTGGGCGTTCACAGGTGCGGAACCTCATCCGGGATCGCGTAGAAGGTGGGGTGCCGGTAGACCTTGTCGCCCGCGGGGGCGAAGAACGGGTCCTTCTCCGCCGGGCTCGACGCCGTGATGCGGTCGGCGCGCACCACCCAGATGCTGACGCCCTCGTTGCGGCGCGTGTAGAGGTCGCGGGCGTTGTGCAGCGCCATCTCGTCGTCGGCGGCGTGCAGCGAACCGACGTGCACGTGGTTGAGGCCCCGCTTGCCGCGCACGAACACCTCGTAGAGCGGCCAGCTGCGCCGCTTGCGCTCCCCCGAGCCGGCCTCGACGCCGCTGGTGGGGACCGCGCCGTGACCGCCCGCTGCCGTGTACTCGGTCACGCTGCCGCCTCCGCCCGCGCCGCTCGCTTCTCCGCGTACGCCTGCGCGGCCTCGCGCACCCACGCTCCGTCCTCGTGGGCGCGGCGCCGGTGGGCGACCCGCTGCGCGTTGCACGGGCCGGAGCCGGCGATGACCGCCTTGAACTCCGTCCAGTCCGGCTGGGTGTAGTCGTGCGCCTGCCGTTCCTCGTTCCAGCGCAGCCCCGGATCGGGCAGCGTGATGCCGAGCGCCGCGGCCTGCGGCACCGTCATGTCGACGAAGCGCTGGCGCAGCTCGTCGTTCGTGTGCCGCTTGATGCCCCACGCCATCGACTGCTGGGTGTTGGGCGAGTCGGCGTCCGGCGGGCCGAACATCATCAGCGACGGCCACCACCAGCGGTTCGTCGACTCCTGCACCATCTCCCGCTGCGCATCGGTGCCGTTCACCATCGCGAGCAACAGTTCGTAGCCCTGCCGCTGGTGGAACGACTCCTCCTTGCAGATGCGGATCATCGCCCGGGCGTAGGGGCCGTAGGAGCAGCGGCAGAGCGGCACCTGGTTGCAGATCGCGGCGCCGTCGACGAGCCAGCCGATCACGCCGATGTCGGCGAACGAGAGCGTCGGGTAGTTGAAGATCGAGGAGTACTTCTGCTTCGACTCGATCAGCTTCTCGGTCAGTTCCTCGCGGTCGACGCCGAGCGTCTCGGCCGCCGCGTAGAGGTACATGCCGTGCCCGGCCTCGTCCTGCACCTTCGCGAGCAGGATCGCCTTGCGCCGCAGGCTGGGGGCGCGCAGCAACCAGTTGCCCTCCGGCTGCATCCCGATGATCTCGGAGTGCGCGTGCTGGGCGATCTGGCGGATCAGCGTCTTCCGGTACGCGTCGGGCATCCAGTCGCGCGGCTCGATGCGCTGGTCGGCCGCGATGGTCTCCTCGAACTGGGACTCGTACCAGCTCTGAGTCTCCGAACCGCTCACTCGCGCCTCCTACCGAATGTTCGTTCGGCTAATGGTGCCGCACGGGTCCGGCGGACGCAAGACAAGGCGCGGCTACGCCCGGACCCGGCGGGTTCGAGCGCTCACCACGTATGTACGGGGATCAGCGCACAGCCGGGTCAGCGACCGCGGCCGCCGCCGCCGCCCTGGCCGCCCTGGCCGCCCTGGCCGCCCTGGCCATGGTTGCCACCGTTGCCACCGTTGCCACCACCGTTGTTGCCGTTGCCGTTGCCGTTGCCGTTGCCGTTGTCGCCCTGGCCCGATCCGCCACGGCCGCCGCTGTCCCCGCGGCCGCCGCCGCCCTGCGGCGGACGCGCCTGGTCCGGCTGCTGCGAGGACGGGGGCCGGGACGATGGCGGTTGGGACGACGGCGGCGGCTCATGGGAAGGCGGCGGCTGCGACGAGGGCGGCGGCTGCGACGAGGGCGGCGGCTGCGAGGACGGCGGCGGCTCGCTCGACGGCGGCTGGGACGAGGGCGGCTGCGAGGACGGCGGCGGCGACGTCGGCTCCGGTCGCGGCGCAGGCCTGGTCGTCGAGGGCTCCGATGCCGACGGCGGCGACGGACGCGGCTGCGACGGACGCGGCTCCGGCGCCGGGCGGTACGCGGGCGGGTCCGCCGGCGCCTGGTCGGACGACGGCGCGGCGCGCTGGGCCGGGGGCGCGGCCAGGAGGCTCGGCAGCGGCGCCGGGACGCCGGGTACAGCCAGCGCGGGAGGCGGGGCCGCAGCCGGTGCAGGCACGGACCCGAACCCGTCCGGCGCGGGGCTGCCTGCGGCCGCCAGCCGAGCCAGTTCCGCCACCTGAGCCGGGTTCACGAGCTCGCCGGCACCCAGCGACGGCCGCGGAGCCGGGGCGTAGCCCGGTGCACCGGCGCCGAGGTTGCCTGCGGCCTGGATCGTGACGGCCGTCTCCGCCCCCGCCGAGCCTTCCGGCAGGAGGACCACCACGGACGCACTGGCGGCGGAGACCGCCGCGACAGCGCTGGCCGCGAACCAGGGCGCGGGCCGGGCGGACACCCGGCGCCGACGCCGACGGCCACGCCGGGACGGCGAGGGCGCGGCAGGCGCGGCGCCTTCCCGGCGCACGAGCGCCTCGACGCTGATGCCCTTAGGGGCCCCGGCCGTTCTGGCCGAGGCGCGCCCAGTGGCGGCGCCATCACGGTGCGTATTCACCTTCAGCACTCCCGGGGAGCTGGGGACGTCTGAGCGGCAGACACATAACCCAAAAGGGTGGCGTGTCCTTGCTGACTCTAACTCCCTGTGACAGCAGAAGTTGCGCCCTAGGAGGCACAGGTCACCTGGCGGCTGGCAGGAGCCCTTCGAACGCCACCCGCGCAACCTCGTCCGGCAGCTCGGCGGCGCCGGAGCGCCCGGGCCGAAACCACTCGACCACCGAGTTGACCAGCCCGGACAGCAGGCGCGCGGCCAGCGCCGGGTCCACGTCGGCCCGCACCTCGCCCTGCTCCACCGCCTCCCGCACGATCGCCGCGACCCGCGTGTCGAAGGCCCGGCGCTGCTCCAGCGCCCAGCGTTCGGTCTCGGTGTTGCCCCGCACGCGCAGCAGGAGCGTGACGTAGGGGAGGTCCTCGGTGAGCACCGCGACCTGGCCCCGCACGATGTGGCGCAGCCGCTGAACGGGCGAGCCCGCAGTGGCGCCGGGCTCGTCGAGGATCGCGAACAGCCGCGAGAGCGCCCGTTCCAGCGCCGCCCGCAGCAGCGCCTCCTTGCCCGTGAAGTGGTGGTAGAAGGACGACTTCGTGATGCCGGCCGCCCGGGAGAGGTCCTCCATGGACGTCGCGTCGTACCCGCGCGCGATGAACTCGCCGACGGCCACCTCCAGCAGCGACCCCGGTCCGGTGCTCGGCCTGCGCACGCGGCGGGCCGCGTCGGCCGTCATCGGCCCTCGAATGCCGGGCGCTGCTTGGCGAGGAACGCGTCGACGGCCCGGGTGTGGTCGCGGGTGGCGGCGAGGCGGGTCTGTGCGGCGCCTTCGGCAGCGAGGACATCCGGCAGGTCCGCCACCACGCCGAGCCGCACCGCCCGCTTGATCTCCGCATACGCCCTGGTGGGGCCGGTGGCCAAAAGGCGAGCCAGCTCCAGCGCCGCGGGGACCACCTCCTCGGCGGGCACGACGCTGCGCACCAGCCCCCAGGACTGCGCGTCCTCGGCGCTGAACGGTTCGCCGAGGAGCAGCAACTCGGTGGCGCGCGCGACCCCGACAGCGTGCGCGAGGCTCGCCGACAGCCCCGAATCGGCCGTGAGCCCGATGCCGGTGAACCCCGTGCGGAACTCCAGCCCCGCCGCGGCCACCCGCAGGTCACAGGCCAGCGCGAACCCGAGCCCCGCGCCGACGCACGGGCCGTTGATCGCCGCGACCACCGGGAACGGCAGGTCGACCAGGCCGAGGACGATCGGGTTGTAGTGCTCCGCGACAGTGGCGAACGCTGTGTGGGGGTCGGCGCGGATTGCCTCGGCGTGCTCCCTGAGGTCCTGCCCGACGCAGAACGCGCGGCCGGCGCCGGTGATCACGAGCGCCCGCACGTCCTCCGCCTTCGCGAGCTCACCGACGGCGGCGAGCAGCGCGGTCTTGAGCTCGACGGTGAGCGCGTTGTACCGGGAGGGACGGTTCAGGGTGAGCACAGCGACTGCCGCATCGGCGTCGTCACGCGTGAGGAGCACCGCGGGGTCGTCGACCATCGCGCCATACTAAGGCCCGACCGAACGATCGGTCGAGCGCGGAGCGTGGACGCGTATGTGTGTGCAGAGCCTGGACCCGGCTCTGCACACACATACGCACCGAGGCTCCCGGCGGGCCTGTTCGGCTACCTGATCCCGTGCTAGTTTCGCCCGAACGAACGGTCGGTCGAGCACGGAGGCTCCCCATGGCACCGGTCCTGCGCAGCTACGTCGCCGGGGGCTGGCAGGCCCCTCCTGACGAGGGCAGACCGCTTTTCGACGCGGTGACGGGCGACGAGGTCGCCCGGATCTCCTCCGCCGGGATCGACATGGCAGGCGTGCTCGACCACGGCCGCGCCGTCGGCGGGCCCGCGCTGCGGGAGCTGACCTTCCACCAGCGCGCCGGCCTGCTCAAGGCGCTCGCCGGGCACCTGCGCGAGCACCGCGAGGAGCTCTACGCGGTCTCCGCGCGCACCGGCGCTACGCTCTTCGACTCCCGCTTCGACGTCGACGGCGGGATCGGCGTGCTCCAGGCCTACGCGTCGAAGGGCCGCCGCGAGCTGCCCAACGACACCGTCTACGTCGAGGGCGACGTCGAGCCGCTCGGCAGGGGCGGCACCTTCGTCGGCCAGCACGTCGCCACCTCGCTGCGGGGCGTGGCGGTGCAGGTCAACGCCTTCAACTTCCCCGTGTGGGGACCGCTGGAGAAGCTCGCCCCCGCCTTCCTCGCCGGCGTCCCGACCGTGATCAAGCCCGCGAGCCCCACGGCCTTCCTCACGGAGAAGCTCGTGGAGCTGGTCATCGGCTCCGGGCTGCTGCCCGAGGGCACCGTGCAGTTCGTCGCGGGCGGGGTGGGCGACATGTTCGACCACCTCACCGAGCAGGACCTCGTCTCCTTCACCGGCTCGGCCGCGACCGCGGCGAAGCTGCGCACCCACCCGACGATCGTCTCGCGGTCCGTGCGCTTCACCGCCGAGGCCGACTCGCTCAACCTCTCCGTCCTCG
The DNA here is from genome assembly GCF_039526725.1 of Pseudonocardia aurantiaca. Classification (NCBI taxonomy): domain Bacteria; kingdom Bacillati; phylum Actinomycetota; class Actinomycetes; order Pseudonocardiales; family Pseudonocardiaceae; genus Pseudonocardia; species Pseudonocardia aurantiaca. Next base: position 386,417 of record NZ_BAAAJG010000029.1, on the reverse strand, counting down.
GCCCGGACGCCGAACCGGGCACACCGGAGTTCGACCTCTACGTCAAGCAGCTGACCCAGGAGATGACCGTCAAGGCGGGCCAGAAGTGCACGGCGATCCGGCGCGCATTCGTGCCGGCCCAGCACGTGGACGCCGTGGTCGAGGCCGTCTCGGCGCGGCTGGCGACGACCACTGTCGGCAACCCGGCAGCCGAGGGCGTGCGGATGGGGGCGCTCGCGAGCCTGGAGCAACGCGAGGAGGTGCGCCGCAGCGTCAATGCGCTCGCCGACGCCGGGCGCGTCGTCTTCGGCGACCCGGAGAAGGTCGACGTGGTCGACGCCGACCCCGAACGCGGCGCGTTCGTCTCGCCGATCCTGCTCACCGGCGACCCGGACCGCGCCGAGCCGCACGAGGTGGAGGCGTTCGGGCCGGTCTCCACGGTGCTGCCCTACTCCTCCACCGAGCAGCTCATCGCCTACGCCGCACGCGGCCAGGGCAGCCTCGTGGGGTCGGTCGTCACGGGCGACCGCGGCTTCGCCCGCGACGTCGTGCTCGGCGTCGCCCCGTGGCACGGGCGGTTGCTCGTGCTCACCCAGGCCGACGCGAAGGAGTCGACGGGCCACGGCTCGCCGATGCCCGCGCTCGTGCACGGCGGCCCCGGCCGCGCGGGCGGCGGCGAGGAGATGGGCGGCATCCGCGGCGTGCTGCACCACATGCAGCGCACGGCGGTGCAGGCGGACCCGGACACGCTCACGGCGATCACCGGGCGCTGGGTCGCGGGCTCGGAGCGTCGCCGGACCGACGTCCACCCGTTCCGCAAGCACCTCGAGGAGTTGCGCATCGGCGACACGATCGTCGCCGGGCCCCGCACAGTCACCCAGGAGGACGTAGAGCACTTCGCCGAGTTCACCGGCGACACGTTCTACGCCCACATGGATGCCGACGCGGCCGCGGCGAACCCGCTGTTCGGGGAACGCGTGGCCCACGGCTACCTCGTGGTCTCGCTCGCCGCCGGGCTGTTCGTCGACCCCGACCCCGGCCCGGTGCTCGCGAACTTCGGCGTCGACCGGCTCCGGTTCCTCACGCCCGTCAAGTTCGGGGACGCACTGACGGTCACGCTCACCTGCAAGCAGGTGACGCCGCGGGACAGCGCCGCGTACGGCGAGGTCCGCTGGGACGCGGACGTCGCGCGCCAGGACGGCGAGTCGGTCGCGCGCTACGACGTGCTGACGCTGGTGGCAAAGCAATGACCGCTACGGCGAGGCGGCTGGGCGAGGTCCCGGCGCCTGCCACTCTCGACCCGGCCGAGCGCATGTCCGTCGACGAGCTGCGGGCGCTCCAGCTCGACCGCCTGCGCTGGACGCTCCGGCACGCCTACGACAACGTCCCCTTCTACCGGCGGAGCTTCGACGCCGCTGGGGTGCATCCCGAGGACTGCCGGGAGCTGTCCGATCTCGCGAAGTTCCCCACGACGTCGAAGGCGGATCTGCGCGACAACTACCCGTTCGACCTGTTCGCGGTGCCGCAGGACCAGGTCCGGCGCATCCACGCCTCCTCGGGCACGACCGGCCGCCCCACGGTCGTCGGCTACACCGCGAAGGACATCGACACCTGGGCGACGGTGATGGCCCGCTCGATCCGGGCCGCGGGCGGGCGGCCCGGCCACAAGGTGCACAACGCCTACGGGTACGGCCTGTTCACCGGCGGTCTCGGCGCGCACTACGGGATCGAGAAGCTCGGGGCCACGGCCATCCCCGTCTCGGGCGGGATGACGCCCCGGCAGGTGCAGCTCATACAAGATTTCCGGCCGGAGATCATCATGCTCACCCCGAGCTACATGCTCACGATCATCGACGAGTTCGAGAAGCAGGGCATCGACCCGCGGTCGTCGTCGCTACAGGTGGGCATCTTCGGCGCCGAGCCATGGACGGAGCAGATGCGCGCCGAGATCGAGCAGCGCATGGACATGCATGCCGTCGACATCTACGGGCTGTCGGAGGTGATGGGCCCCGGCGTCTCGCAGGAGTGCGTCGAGTCGAAGGACGGGCTGCATGTCTGGGAGGACCACTTCCTCCCCGAAGTGGTCGACCCCCTCGACGGCACGCCGCTGCGCGACGGCGAGGAGGGCGAGCTGCTGTTCACCTCCCTCACCAAGGAGGCGCTGCCGATCATCCGCTACCGCACCCGGGACCTGACGACGCTGCTGCCGGGCACCGCCCGCCCAGGCATGCGCCGGATGCAGAAGATCACCGGCCGCAGCGACGACATGATCATCCTGCGGGGCGTGAACGTCTTCCCGACGCAGATCGAGGAGGTCGTGCTGCGCACACATGGCCTCTCGCCGCATTTCCAGCTCGTGCTCACGACCGAGGGCCGGATGGACGCGCTGACGGTCCGCGCGGAGGCCCGGCCCGACGCCTCGGCCGAACGCCGCGCCGACGCCGCCGCCGAGCTCGTGACGGCGGTGAAGGAGACGGTCGGTGTGACCGTCGCGTGCGAGGTGGTCGACCCCGAGACGCTGGAGCGGTCCGTCGGGAAGCTCCAGCGCCTCAAGGATCTGCGGCAGCGCTGAGACCGGGACCGGTCAGGCGGCCGCGGGGTGCATGCGGGCATGCGTGTCGCGGTGCTCGCAGAACTCCGGGTTCGGGTCGAGGGCGGCGGCCACCCGGAAGTGGGCGCCTGCTTCGGTGTGCCGGTTCTGCCGCTGCATGGTGCGGCCCAGCACGAATCGGGCGTAGGCGTCCGTCGGCGCCAGCTCCACCGCCCGCTCCAGCGCCTGCTGGGCACGGTTCAGCTGGGCGGAGTGGTAGTACGCACGCCCGATCAACAGCTGGCCGCCTGCCGTGTCGTGCAACTGGTCGGCGATGGGCTCCAGCAGGTCCAGGGCCTCGAGCGGCTTGCCCAGCTCGAGGAACCCCTCCGCCATCCGGTAGCGCTCGATCTCGTTCATCTCCACCTCCGACCGGGTGGAACCCAATACCCAGACGGGGTATTCCGGGAGCTCAGCAGACGTCGTCGGGGAGCCCGTCGAGCACTCGCTGGAACACGGTTCCGAGCGCCTCGATCTCAGCCGGGGTGAGTACGTCGAAGAACAGCCGCCGCACTGCGTCGACGTGCCCAGGTGCGGCCTCGACGATCGCCGCCCGTCCCGCGTCGGTCAGCCGCACCATCGACCCGCGGGCGTCCTCGGCGCATTCCTCGCGGACGACGAGACCGCGCCGCTCCATGCGGGCGACCTGATGCGAGAGCCTGCTGCGCTCCCAGCCGACGACCCGCCCCAGTTCACGCGCCCGCAGCACACCCTCCGGCGACTCCGACAGCGGCACGAGGAGCGTGTACTCCGCGCCGGACAGCCCGCCGTCGCGGATCAGGAGCCGCTCCAGCTCGGCCGGCAGCCGCCGCTGCATCGCGAGCCAGGCCTGCCAGACGGCCGCCTCGCGCTCGTCGAGCCACGCCGGATCGCCCATACCCGGCATGGTATGACATATGTTGAGACATCATCAAATTGCGGGATCGCGATGTGTCACGTCCGCAGGCTAATCCCCCCGATCGTCCGCCCCAGGTGTCGTTGATGAAACGACACGATGAGCCACCAACTGGACCGATCGAGTGATCGTCAGCGCACGTAAACGCCGATCCCGTTCGGTACCAGCCGGGCCGACGGATCCGACGGGTTGTTCACGATCATGGCGGACCGCTCCCCCTCGTCCCTGTAGACGAGGGTCGACGACCCGCCACCGTCCAGGTTGACCCCATTGTGGATGCCCAACTCGCGCAGCAACGACCCCAGTTCCTCCAGAGAGGCGCCCACGCTGTCGTCCTGGCGGCCGTCCAGCGTGAGCAGCCACATGCGGCGCCCGTTCGGGCCGACGCCGACGGCGCTGCGCGGGGCCCGCGCCCGGTCGTCCAGCCCTCGGACGAGCGCGCCGTCCCGCAGGATCGGGCTGCCGCCGATAGCGAAGTCCGGCTGGATCCCGCTCGCCGGCACCAGCGCGTACCGGACGTCGACGGGCTCGCCGACGCGCAGCGCGCGCAGCGTGGCGGCACCCTGGTCGCGGCCGGTCAGCGTGATGTCTCCCGGCGCGATGCGGCCGTCGGTGGGGCGCGCTGTGGTCGCCACGGCCCCTTTGTGCACCACGACCTCCGCCTGCTCGGGCGAGCAGGGCGCGTTCCGGTCGGTGTCGGACCCGCAGAGCGTCGTCGCGCGGTCGACCTCGCCCCAGTCCGGCGTGAAGATCCCGATCCCGCCGTCCGGCACCGCGTACTGGTTCAGCCCGACCAGCGGCAGTGTCGCGGAAGCGGTCGTCGCCGACGCCTCCAGCCGCAGCCGGTCGATCCGGCCGATGCCCGTCCGGTCCACCGCGAAGACGGAGTCGACCTCCGCGCCCGGAACCGCAGGCCCCATCCGCCTGCCGTGCGGCACCGCCGCCTTCACCGCCCGGCCGCCCGCGACCGCAGGCCCCACCGGGGCGTTGGTGCGGTCGATGTCAAAGAAGTCGCCGTTGATCCCGGCCACCGCGCCGCTGCGGTTCGCCATCTGCTCCACCCCAGAGCGTGCCGCGACGGCCCCCGCTGTCATCAGGTCGACGTGAACGGTCGGGTTGGCGAGGTCGACCTCGACGATGTCGCCGTTGACCTCTCCCGCCGCCGCCGTCGTCGTGAACTCTCGGTGCGAGACGCCAGGCGCGACCTCCGCGGCCGGCAGCAGCTTGCCGAGGACACGTTGGGCGCCGGCCTGCGTCTGGGGAACGGGTGGTGGAGGCGTCGGCGACGGGGATCCGGTCAGCGAGAGGGTGAGCGCGAACACCGCCGCCATGGCTGCTACCAGCACCTGCCAACTCCCTCCTGATCACCGCCCCCGAGGGGGATGGGAGCACGCGCCAGCGAGCCGGCATGGTACCGAGAACCCCGCTGAACCCACAGGTGTCGCGGACGCGGCCCGAACCGGTGGCCGGGCGGACGCGCCACGCTTGCCGGGGCGGCCGCGCCAGGCCACCCTTGGCAACGTGAGTGAGCAGGCGATCGAACTGGACCTCGACGAGACGGGCGTTGCCACCGACCTCCCGGCACCCGCCAACGAACGGGACTCCGTGCAGCAGGTGCCCTACCGGCCGGTGCAGTTCCGCGACGACGACCTGGCCACGGCGCTCGAGCGGTCCGCCGCGTGGCTGCGCAGCGCCCAGAAATGGTTGGGCGAGCCCCTCGACGTCATCGCGATCCACCTCGACTACGACGACAGCGCGGGCAGCCCCTACTACGACGTCAAGCTGCTCTGCAACGAGGAGGACCTCGCGGGCGCGCCGATCGCGGTGCGGACACAGCAGGCGCAGGTGCCGACCAGCTGACCCCGGCGTTCGCCCGCCGGTGCGAGCGCGGCTCGCTCGAGTCCAAGCCGGCGGGTGTGGCGCACGCCGACACCGGCGAGACCGGCTGACCCTCAGCCGACCGAGGCGGCAGCCAGCAGGGCAGACGCAGCCCGGCGGGCGCGCGCGGCGACGTCCGGGCGCGGCTCGGGGAGGACCGCGGCGGCCGACATCGCCCCCTCGGCGAGGAGCAGCAGCTCGTCGGCGAGCGCCTCGGGGTCAGGCGTCGGATACGCCCGCGCCAGGTCCAGCAGGTACTCGCGGAAGAGCACCTTGTGCCGCTGCACGACGGCGAGCACGAGCGGGGCGTCGCCGCCGATCTCCCCGAACGCGTTGACGAACGCGCAGCCCCGGAAGCCGGGCTCGGCGAACCAGAGCCCCAGCCAGTCGAACACCGCCAGCAGGCGCTCCCCCGGGTCGACGGCGTGCCGCTCGACGTGCGTGCGCAGCCGCGCGCGCCAGCGCTCGTCGCGAGCGTCGAGGTAGGCCGCGACCAGATGCTCCTTGGACGGGTAGAGCTGGTAGAGCCGCTTCAACGAGACACCCGCCTCGGCGCGCACCTCGTCCATCCCCACGGCGTGGATGCCGCGGGGGTAGTAGAGCCGCTCAGCGGCCGCCAGCAGCCGCTGGTTGGCGTCGATGAGATCCACGTCACTCCTCTTGCCGTGCGAGAACGCGCGTTCTCTAGGCTACCGGGTGAGACGGAGAACGTCCGTTCTCCGCGAACTTCGAGCAGAGGAACGAGCCATGACCGGCCGCCCACCCTTCCCCCCGTTCGACGCCGAGACCGCGGCCCAGAAGGTCCAGGCCGCCGAGGACGCGTGGAACACCCGCGACCCCGAGCGTGTGTCGCTCGCGTACACGGAGGACTCCGTGTGGCGCAACCGGGACCGGCACGTCGTCGGGCGCGCGGAAATAGTCGCGTTCCTGACCGAGAAGTGGGAGCGCGAGCTCGACTACGCCCTGCGCAAGGAGCTGTGGGCGTTCGAGGGCGACCGGATCGGCGTGCGGTTTCAGTACGAGAGCCGCGACGCGTCGGGGCAATGGTGGCGCAGCTACGGCAACGAGCTGTGGGAGTTCACCGAGGACGGCCTGATGCGCCGCCGCGAGGCGAGCATCAACGACCGCCGGATCACGGAGTCGGAGCGCCGCATCCTGGGCCCCCGCCCGGACTCAGAACGCGGCGCAAGCTTCCCGATCTACTGACCGAACGCCTGGAAAGCCACGTTCAGGACCGCTAACACCTGCAGCGTGGCTTTCCTGTCATCTCGGTGGGCGCGACGTCACTCGTCCACATTGGGCGCCCGCGGGGGGTGCGCTAGATTGGTGGCCTTCCAGGCACCGAGGGGGAGGCACCCGTGGACGATGCAGCCCTGCCGTCGTTTCTGCCGTCGTTGCTGGATACCACGAAGCCCACCATCGCCCGCGTGTACGACGCCAGCTTGGGGGGCAAGGACAACTTCGACGTCGACCGGCGCGTCTGGGAGCGGATCAGGGCGGCGGCCCCGCACCAAGGGGATGTCAGCCAGATGAACCGGCGCTGGCTGGCGCGTGTGGTGGGGTATCTCGCCGATGAGGTGGGCATCAATCAGTTCCTCGACCTGGGCAGCGGGCTGCCGACGACCGAAAATACTCACGAGGTGGCTCAGCGCCACAACCCCGAGGTCCAGGTCGTGTACGTCGATATCGATCCCATCTGCAGTGCCCACGGGCGGGCGATGCTGGAGGAGAACGACTTCACGACCTTCGTCGAAGCCGACATGACCCGGACCGCGGACCTGCTGAAGCATCCCGACGTGGTCCGCCGCATCGACCTCGACCAGCCGGTTGCATTGATGCAGTGCGGCACTTTGCACCACGTGCCCGACGAGGTCGACCCGGCAGGGATGATGCGCGAGTACATCGACGCGCTTCCGTCGGGCTCGTATGTCGCGATGACGCACTTCTGGGATCCGGCGGAGGAGGATGCCGAGCTGAGCAAGAAGGCGCGGGAACTCGAGCACGCCTTCACCAAGCTCGGCCTGGGCAGCGGCTACTACCGCACCCGAGAGCAAATCGCCTCGCTGTTCGGCGATCTGGAGATGATCGAGCCCGGCCTGGTGGGGCTCGAGGACTGGTGGCCCACGGGACCGCGGGTTCGCCGGCTCTGGCCGGAGCAGCATTTGATCCTCGGCGGAGTCGGTCGCAAGCCGTAATCTTCGCCGACCTCGGCCAATGCCCGCCGGGACCGGGCACACTCACCCAGAACAGCAGGTGCCCGACCCCGGCGCAGGCGACCCAGTGGTGTCGCCGACCTTCGCGGACGTGGGCCCGTCGTCCTTGCCGCCATCGGCGACGCCGGCGGCGGCGACTTTCGCCAGCCACTCGGGCGACACTGCGGCGGCGCCGTACTCGTCATGCCAGTTCCACCACTCGTACGGCGGGCCCTGCGGATAGCCCTCGGGCGAGTCCTCCCAGTTCTCCTGGCGGCCGAGTGCGGTCATGTCGAGGTAGCTCCAGGTGCTCCCCAACGCTTCGTCGCCGCGGCTGTTGATGAAGTAGGTGCGGAACACGCTGTCACCGTCGCGGAAGAACGCATTCGTGCCGTGCCATTCGTCCACGCCGAAGTCGGCGTCGAAATCGTCGGTCATGGTGTACCAGGGCATCGTCCAGCCCATCCGCGCCTTCACGCGCTCGATGTCCGGCTGCGGCGCGCGCGAGGCCAGGACGAGAGTGGTGTCACGGGCGTTCAGGTGCGCGACGTCCGCGACCTGGTCGGCCACCAGGGAACAGCCGCGGCAAGCATGGTCGGGCCAGCCGAACACGCCGGGCTCGAAGAAGGCGCGGTAGACGATCAGCTGACGACGGCCCTCGAACAGGTCGAGCAGGCTCGCCGCACCCCGAGGTCCCTCGAACCGGTACTCCTTCTCCACCGCCACCCACGGCATCCGCCGACGCTCGGCCGCGAGCGCATCACGGGCGCGCGTCAGCTCCTTCTCCTTCACCAGCAGCTGCTCGCGCGCAGCCTCCCAGTCCTGCAGCGACACGACCTGCGGTTCGAAAGCTTCCGCGGGAGTTCGGTCGACCGTGACGCTGGTGGTCAAACTCTGATCGCTCATGATTTCCTCACGTTCTGCGGTAGGTATTCACCGGCTGAGGTGCTCCCTCAGCGCGTCGAGCTGGCCGTCCCAGTCGCGGGCCAGCGCGGCCAGGAACTGCTGCGCCACCTGCATGGGCGCGGATCGCAGGCGGTAGCGCACCCGGCGCCGCTCCCCCGGTTCGGCCGTCACCAGGCCGGCCTCGGTCAGCAGGGCCAGATGCTTGGCGATCGCCTGTCGGGTGATCGGAAGGCGACCGGCCAGGTCCGTGGCGGTGGCCGGACCACCCGACGCCAGCGCAGCCAGGATGGAACGCCGACTCGGGTCGGCCAGCGCCACGAATACCTGTTCGGCGATCGCCTCGACGTCAGGCGGCATCGACGAACGCGACCAGTTCACCCAGCTCGCTCGCCCAACCCTCGGTGTGGCTGTCGTACGCCGACTTGTGGGCCTCCTCCGGCAGCTGGGCGAACCCGGACTCGACCACGGTGAGCCGTGTGCCCACACCGACCGGTTCGAGCGTGAACTCGACGTAGGTGCGCCGCGGGTCCTCCTCGGGCAGCCCGTAGATGTGCCAGGTGAACCCGAACACCGTCGGCTCCTCCACCCGTTCGACCCGCAGGTCGACCGACTGGCCGCCGGCCCACGCCACCCGGGCCGCCCCACCCGGGCGCAGATCGATGACTGCCTCATTACCGAACCAGCCGGCCAGACCCTCGGCGGTGGTGAGCGCCTTCCACACCTTTGCCGGCGGGTTGGCGATCTCGACGATCCGCTCGATCCGATCGGGGAACCCCATGTCAGCCTCCAACGATTTAGCAACTGGCCGGTTGCGACTTTATGGCAACCTGCCGGTTGCGTCAATGGCCGCAACCATCGAGCAGCACTCGGCCGTCATGTGTAGTTTGTATCTCGTGTATATCGTGTAGGTACGGACGTTGTGAGGTGGGCAGGCGATGAGCGGTGACGAGCGTGCGGTGCACTCCGGCCCGGGGGGCCGCGGGTTCTACGGTGCGGTGACGGTGAGCGAGCGGGGACAGATCGTGGTGCCGGCCGCCGCCCGCCGGGACCTGGGCATCAAGGCCGGCGACAAGCTGCTGGTGCTGGGTGACCCGGAGCAAGGTCTCGCCCTCATGACGTTGCAGACGCTGACCCGCAATCTCAAGGGGGCGTCGTCGTTGCTGCGGGCGATCGAAGAGGACGAAGCGAGCGGGGCCGGTGACCCCGGTGCAGGCTGACCGGGCGGGCGCGCTGCGGAAGCGCCGGCGCGGCTTCCGGATCGTCCTGGTGGCGCTCGGGGTGGTCCCGGTTGTGCTCACCGCCCTGATCGCGCGCTACGTCGACACGAACATCCACTACTACGAACGGGACATGGCAGACCTGGCGCGGGCCGGGATCGTCCCGAAGCAGGCCCATGTCGACGGCCACGTGGTCAGCTACGCCGAGGGCCCGGACAACGGCCCGGCGATGCTGCTGATCCACGGGCAGGGCTCGCAGTGGCAGGACCATGCGAAGGTCCTGCCCGAGCTCGTCGCGCGCCATCACGTCTTCGCAGTCGATGTGCCCGGACACGGGGGATCGGGCCGGCTGCCCGCAAATCAGTACACCAACGTCCGGATCAGGCAGCTGCTGGCGACGTTCGTCGAGCGCGTGGTCGGCAGCCCAGTGCTGGTGTCCGGGCACTCGTCGGGCGGCCTTCTAGCGGTTTCGCTCGCGGCCGAACGCTCCGACCTGGTCATCGGGGTACTGCTGGAGGATCCACCGCTGTACTCATCGACCCCGCAGCGGCTGGCCGGCACAGTTGGTGGCGGGCTCCCGCGGCTGGCCCAGGAGTTCCTCCGGGACGGGGCTGCCACGGACTTCACGCGGCACTACGTGGAGAACGGCGACTACTTCAGTTTCTTCGGAGCGTTGGCACCGCCCATCGTCAGTTACGCGTCGCAGTACCTCGACTCACATCAGGGCGAGCCGCTCGAGGTGTTCTTCCTGCCGCCGTTGGTGAACGTGTTCTTCCGCGGCCTGGTCCACTACGACCCCGCCTTCGGAGCTGCTTTCGAGGACGGGCGCTGGTACTCCGGCTTCGACACCGACGCGACCCTCGCCGCCGTGACCTGCCCGGTCGTCCTGCTCCACACGAACTTCTGGTCCGAGCAGTACGGCACGTACTACTCGGACGACGGCGTGCTCATGGCGGCGATGGACGACCAGGACGTGGCGCGGGCGCTCGACCGGCTCCAGGACGCAGAGCTGATGGAGGTCGCCTCCGGGCACCTGGTCCACTTCGAGCGGCCCGAACGGTACCTGGAGGCGGTCACGCGATTGGATGCGCGGACCGGCAGCTGAGCCCGGACGGGCACGGAACGCCCTGCGTCAGACCGCTGCCACACCGATGAGGCCGTTGCGGGTGACGAGCCCGGCGAGCTCGTCCTCGCCCAGCCCTTCCGTGCCCGCCGGACGCCGGGGCAGCACCATGTAACGGGTTTCGGCACTGGCGTCCCACACCGTCACCTGGACGCTCTCGTCGAGCTCGAACCCGAACTCGTACAGCACACTGCGCGGGTCCCGGACGACGCGCGAGCGGTAGCTCTCGCTCTTGTACCACGTCGGGGAAGGTCCGAGCAGCGCGATCGGGTAGCACGAGCACAGCGTGCAGACGATGACGTTGTGCACCTGCTCGGTGTTCTCCACGACCTTGAGCCGCTGCTCCTGCAGGCCGCCGCCCATCGACATCCCCAGTTCGGGCAGGGCGTCGTTCGCCTCGGACAGCAGCCGCGCGCGGAAGCCCGTGTCCACCCAGGCTCGCGCCACCACGCGGAAGCCGTTGGCCGGCGAGGAGCGGGCCACGAAGGACTCCAACGCCCTGTCGAGCTCCGCCGCGTCGATCAGACCGCGCTGTTCCAGCAACGCCTCCACGTGTCGGACCCGCGCGGCCACCGCCGCCGCCGGGCCGTGGTGCTCTCCGCTCACCGTCCGGTCCCCTCGTCCTCGACGCGCTCCAGATGGCGCTGCCAGATGTCGACCGTCACCGCGTGCTCGCCGTGGCCGAACAGCTCCCGCGCCGCGAAGCGCACGGCGTAGACCATCTGCGGCTCACCATCCATGCCGCGCGCCCGGTCATCGGGCACCGGATGCCGGCCCTGCTGCTCGACGACCGTCCCGACCGCGCCGCGGACGTACCGCGGGACCCGGAGGTGGTGCGGCGGATCGGCGCGGCTCGCGCGCACCCGGTCTCCCGGCTGGAAGTCCTCAGCCACCGGCGATCTCCTCCGCGGTCAGCACACCCTTCTCGACGAGCAGGGTCACGATCGCGTGGAACCACTTCTCGTAGTAGGACGCCGCGAGGTACTCCTGCGGCGGCATCCGTTCGATCGCGTCCCGGAACTCGTCGAGGTTGAAGATCCCGTGGCCAAGCAACGCGCGGCACAGCGCGAAGACGTGGGCCTCCCAGTCGGAGTGGAAGGGCGGCTCGTCCAGCTCCTCCTCGATCGGCGGGAACCCCACCATTCCCCCCACGTCGTTCATCCGGCTCAACATGCCCTCCCGACCGGGGTCGTATCAGCCAGATCTGGTCACAGGCGGCTCCCGCATCGTCTGCGCGTCCAGACCACCTGCACCTTCGACCGTGAGGCGACCCGCGTCAACCATGGCAGCTGCCACGGCTCAGCGCTGCAGCACGAGCTTGATCAGAGTCTCGGAGCGCTCGACTTGTAGGTCCAGCTCGTCATGCCGATCAGCGTCCCCGTAGTGATCGCGTCAAGAACGTTGGCGGCCGGCCAGGACGTGCATCAACTTGTCGCCGACGGAGCCGACCCGAGTCACCTGTTCTCCGTGGCTGCGGACTTCACGAGCCTCGACGAGGTCGTCCTCATGGCCAAACAGGTCACGGAAATCCATCCGGTACTCGACGTGTTGGTCAACACCGTCATGGTCGCCGGATCGGATCAGCGCGCCATCACCGAGAACGGTAACGAACTGACCTTCCAGGTCAACTACCTGGCCCCGTACCTGCTCGTCCGATCGCTCACCGAGCCCCTGGCGAGGTCGGACAGGCCCCGTGTGGTCACCGTTTCCTCGACGCTGCACCGCGGCGGCAGACTGGACTGGAAAGACCCCAACCGGACACGCAGCTACACCAAACTCGCCGCGTTCGCGCAGTCCCAACTCGCGCTCACCGTGTTCACGGCGTCGCCGGCCGCCCAACCCATCGCCGCGGTCAGCGTGGACCCCGGCCCGACCGACCGGAAGGTCCTGCGGCTGCACAGCACCGGCACGCTCCCCACCCACGACGCCGGCGAGGTCCCGGCACGGCTCTGCGAGCCGGATCAGGAGGTCGTCAACCCGCGAGGTGCTGGACTTCGACCAGCCGATCGCAGTGCTGTTCATGGGCGTGTTCGGCTACCTCGACACCGCCGACGAAGCGGCCACCGTGGTCGACCGGGTGCTCGACGCCGTCCCAGCAGGCAGCTACATGGCCCTGTGGGACGGCACCGACACCAGCGAAGCCGTCCACATCGCCGCCAAGGCCCAGGCCGACATGGGCTCCCCCTATCACCTGCGCAGCATCACCGAGATCCGCGAATGGTTCACCGGTCTCGAGTTGATCGACCCCGGCCTGGTCCCGATCAACCAGTGGCGACCCGACGACGTCGAGGTCGGAGAGCTCACCCCCGATCGACGCCTACGGCGGGGTCGCACGCAAACCCGGGCCTTCGTAGGAAGCCTGGGCGAGGCCGGCGCCGGCACGCCCAGGAATGACGCGCATCGCTGTGGTGACCGGAGCGGGGGGTGACCGGAGCGGGGAAGGAACGCGGCCGCCAGGGGTCGTCACCACGCGGTGCGGTCTTCCGCACGCCAGCAAGGTCTGCGACGAGGGCCGCGGCCACGCCGGGGCGGTGCAGTTGTCGCCGGTGTTGTGGATGTCGCCGGAGGCGGCCGCTCCGCCGCATGGCCGATTGACCCTCCCGCGTCGGCGAGAATTATGACCGACATCCCCTGACTCGTGAGCTCAACGGGGAGGAGCGGAGCGATGGGCGACTACTACTCCGAGGAGCGGCACGGCCCCCACCAGCACTTCGAACTGGGCGACTTCGAACTGGAGAGCGGAATCACGCTCCCGCGCGCGCGGATCGGCTACAAGACCCACGGGAAGCTGAACCGGGCCAAGGACAACGCGATCCTCTTCCCGCACATGTGGTCGGGCACGCCGAAGGCGATGGAGATCTTCATCGGCCGCAACCGGCCCCTCGACCCGGACAAGTACTTCATCATCCTGCCCGGGCAGTTCGCCAACGGCTTCTCGTCGTCGCCCAGCAACACGCCGCCGCCATTCAACGGCGGCGCCTTCCCGAACGTCAGCATTGGCGACGACGTCCGCGCCCAGCACCGGCTCGTCACGGAGGAGTACGGGATCGGGCGCTTGCAGTTGGTGCTCGGCTGGTCGATGGGTGCCGAGCAGACCTACGAGTGGGCGGTGCGCTACCCGAACATGGTCAAGCGGGCGCTGCCCTTCGCCGGAACTGCGAAGACGACCCCGCACGACTACATCTTCGTGCGCACCCACGAGGACGCCCTCAAGTCCGACCCGGCCTGGAACGGCGGGTTCTACCGCGATCAGAGCGAGGTCCACGTCGGGCTGCGCCGGCATGCGCAGATCTGGTCGGTGATGGGCCTGTGCCCCGAGTTCTACAGCGTGGAGGCATGGCGGGGCGTCGGGTTCACCTCCCTCGAGGACTTCCTGCACCGCTTCTGGGAGGGCTACTTCGCCCCAATGGATCCCAACAACCTGATCTGGATGGGGTGGAAGTGGCGTCACGGCGACGTGAGCCGGCATACCGGCGGGGATCTCGCCGCCGCGCTCGGCCGGATCACTGCAAAGACCTATGTCGTGCCGTTCTCCCGCGACATGTTCTTCCCGCCCGCCGACTGCGAGGCCGAGCAGAAGCTCATACCGAACAGCGAGTTCCGCGTGGTCGACAGCCTGTGGGCGCACTTCGCGATGTTCTGCATGACCGACTCCGACCGAGAGCAGATCGACGCCTGCATCGCGGACCTGCTGAAGGAGGAGGTCTCCTGACCGCCCGGCATGCGCGCGGCGCCAGCGGGAGCACGGCCCGCCGTCCCGGGTGGCTCGGGTGCCATGGAGCCTCGCACCACCAGTGACCGCGTGCGCCGCCGCCGGTCGACTCGTCAGGAACCTGAGGTGCGATCGTCTCGTGAGTCTCCTTCCATTTCCTCGATCGCGCCAAGAAGGCTGCGGAGGCCGACTTCCTCTCGCTGGACATCCATCGGATCGAACAACCACTCGGCGCTCGGTAACCCGATGAGCTCCTCCGGGCGACTCGACTCGGCCAAGTTCAGATCCGCCTCGACCTCGATCTCGAGCTCGCGCAGAGAGTCGTTTTCGCCAGTCGGGTTGCTCATGTCTTCCTCCATGCGTTGGTATATCTCTGCGCGGCGGAGCGCCTGACCGCGCTCCGATGACCCCGCCTGCGACCAGCCCGCGGCTCGCCCATGGAAGGCGAGATCCGCGATGCTTCCGCAGGCCGCCGACGTCACAGCGCCGCAGCGCTCGGATCGGTCCGGACGACAGCAACCGGGCACGGTGAATGGTGCAGCACCGCGTGGCTGACGGAGCCGAGCACGAGGCCGACCATGCCGCCTCGGCCGTGTGATCCGACGACCACGAGCTGAGCCGCGGTGACGGTGGCCTGCTCGATCAGCGCATGAGCGGGCCGGTCCCGCAGGACGACACGCCGCACCTCGACGTCGGGATACTTCCCGATCCACCCCGCCAGCCGCTCGGCGAGCAGCCGATGCTCATCGGCCTCGATGGCATCCCAGTCCAGCAGAGGCGCCACGGCGGCGTCGAGCACGTAGTCGGTCCAGGTGTGCACCGCAATCAAGGGCACCTTGCGCGTAGCTGCCGCCTCGAAGGCGAACGCCAGTGCCGCCTCGCTGATCTGCGAGCCGTCGATGCCGACCACGACCGGGCCGGCGTCAGACGGTCGTTCACCGCGCACGACGACGACCGGGCATACCGCCCGGGCGGCCAGGCCGATCGCGACCGAACCGACCAGCAAGGTCGTGAATCCGCCGAGGCCGCGATCACCGAGAACGACCAGTCCCGCACGGCTCGACGCGGCAGCAAGCTGCGGTACCGGGAAGCCGTCGACGACGAGCTCGGAGATCTCGACGCCAGGAGCGGCCTCCGCGGCCGCCTCGGCGGCCGCCGAGACCTCGGCACGCGTGCCTTTCAACATCGTCTCGCGGTAGTGACCACCGAATCCGGGGTCGCCGAGGTGACGTGTCTCGGGCCAGCCGAAGGCACTGATCAGCTGCAGAGTGGTCCTGCGGCGTGCGGCTTCGCGTGCTGCCCATCGGGCAGCCTCGATCGCCGACGATGACCCGTCGATGCCCACGACGACTGGCAGGCTCTCCGGTCGAGGCCTCTTCGCGTCCGGATCGTCGACGTGGCTCGTGAGTCGTGTGCCCATCAGTTCCCTTCCTAGGTGGACCGGACGGCGCGCCGGCGGCCGCCGTCACTTGGACAAGACAGAGCACCGATTTGTGACAACCTGCCACGCGACGGCTGGTCAGGGCGGTGCTCGACCGCTCACCCGTGGCGGGCCCGAGTGCAGGCAGGATGCGGACACCGCCGTCGCCACCATTACCCCGCCAACGTTCTGCGAGACGGCACTAGGATCACCACGATGTGCTTCCGTCCCCACACCTGGTCGTGGGCACCGATGATCGATCGCTCACGACCAGCAAGCACACCGGTACGTCGGTGGGGAGACCTCGCCCAGCGGGGACGGCGGGCTGCACGGCGGATCATGACATCGCGGCGATCGAGGTGGGTCCCAGCCCGCCTCGCTCACCCGACCCAGTTCCCGAGGAGGACGTGGTGACCACCGAAGACGATGTCCGCATCTATGCCGCGACGACCGACTGGGCCGACGCGCACGAACGCGTCCTCGCCGCGTTCGCCAAGGGCTGGGATACACCCGAACCACATGCGTGGGACAGCCTCATGGCCGAGAACATCATACTCAACCAGCCGCTGCTGCTGCCCGGCACGACGCGAATGACGTGGCACGACGAAGCGCAGCGCCTCGTGACGCTCCTTCCCGACATCCGCGGCGAGGTGATGAGCTGGGCAGGCCACGAGGACGTCATGTTCATCGAACTCCTGCTCACCGCCACACTCGGCGGGAAACCCCTGGACTTCCGAGCGGTCGACAAACTGTGGCTCACGCCGACGGGCACGGTCCTTCGCCGGGACTCCTTCTTCGACTCAGGCCCGCTGATTCAGGCGGTGTTGCGCCGACCGTCCGCCTGGCTGCCGTGGTGGCGATCGGGGCTCGGGCCGTTCCTGGCCAGGCGCAGGTTCCTCGATCGTTGAAGCAACGGGGACCCTGAGGTGATCCGAAGCGCTGCCGAGACCGTGCACGCCGCGGGCGCAGAGCATCCTGGCGACGCTCGACCAGCAGCGACGATGGCCGGGCCGGCGGTCACCCCTCGCACCTGGTCTCGCTTCCCTTCACCTGCACCACCCGGATCAGGTTCTCCCGATCCCATTCGGTGATCTCGCGCAGTCCGCCGAACGCGCCGCGCGTCCCGATAGTGACCTGCCGCGTCCGTGAAATACATCCCCCCGGCGACTCCAGCGGCGGCGGCCAGCACGACGGCCCGCCGTGGGTGACGATGGCTCGACCCGCAGCAACTTCGGCATGGCGGGACGCCCTCCCGCCGGGACCCAATACGAAACCGACTTCACCAAACCGCCGCACGACAATCCGGTCGAACGGGGTTGCCAACAGGGCTCAACCGTCCATCTACTCATCAGATGGGCAGACCGGGTATTCATGCCCGACCGAGGTTGCTCGGTCGCCGCTCGGAGTGCGCGGCCTTGGACAGGCTGCTGGATGACGCGCGGGCTGGTCGGAGCTCGGTGCTCGTGCTGCGCGGCGAGTCCGGGTGCGGCAAGTCGGCCCTGCTCGACTTCGCGCACGGGCGCGCGGCGCGCTGCCGCGTCGTCCGGATCGGAGGCGCCGAATCGGAGATGGAGCTGGCTTACGCCGGCCTTCACCAGCTGTGTGTGCCGATACTCGGGCGACTGGACCACCTGCCCGCCCCTCAGGGCAATGCGTTGCGCGTCGCATTCGGACTGTCGGAAGGGGCGATTCCCGATCGCTTTCTCGTCGGCCTGGCCGTCCTGACGTTGCTCTCCGAGGTCGCGACGGAGCAGCCCCTGGTCTGCGTGGTCGATGACGCGCAGTGGCTCGATCGGGCTTCCGTGCAAGCGCTGGCGTTCGCCGCCCGACGCTTGCTGGCCGAGCCGGTTGGCATGGTGTTCGCCGTACGCGAGCCCAGCTACGAGCAGGAGTTGACGGGCTTACCGGCGATGCTGATCGAGGGTATCGGCGACACCGATGCACGTCACCTGCTGGCCTCGGCGATCCGGGGACGGCTCGACGAGCAGGTCCGTGACCGGATCGTCGCCGAGACGCGCGGCAACCCCCTCGCCCTGTTGGAGCTGACGCGCGGGCTGAGCCCGGCAGAGCTGGCGGGCGGTTTCGCCCTTCCCGACGCGCGGCCCCTCGCGAGTCGGATCGAGCAGAGCTTTGCTCGTCAGCTTCAGCAGCTTCCGCGCGACACACAACAGTTCCTGCTCCTGGCAGCGGCCGAACCAGTCGGGGACGCGACGTTGCTGCGGCGCGCAGCCGAACGCCTCGGAGTCGGAGCCGATGCGGCGGCGCCGGCGGAGTCTGCGGGCTTGATCGAGCTCGGGTCGCGGGTGCGGTTCCGCCATCCGCTGGTCCGATCGGCGGCCTACAGGCACGCACCGTGGCCGGAGCGCCGGCGCGTGCATCTCGCGATCGCCGAAGCCACGGACCCGCAGGACGATCCCGATCGCCGCGCATGGCACCGCGCGAATGCCGCGCAGGGTCCTGACGCTGATGTGGCAGCCGAGTTGGAACGCTCCGCTGGGCGGGCCCAGAGCCGGGGCGGTGTCGCGGCGGCAGCTGCATTCCTGGAGCGAGCGACCGAGCTCACGCCAGACCCGGCCCGGCGGACGGCGCGTGCGCTGGCCGCGGCTCGGGCGAAGTTCGAGGCTGCGGCACCTGATGCGGCACTGGCGTTGCTCATGACCGCGGAGATGGGCCGTCTGGACGACCTGCAGCAGGCGGGACTGGAACGGCTACGGGCGCAGGTCGCGTTCACCCGCACCCGGGGCAGCGACGCACCGATGCTGCTACTCAAAGCAGCAAAGCGGCTGGAACCACTGGACGCCCGATTGGCCCGGGAGACCTATCTCGAAGCATTCGAAGCGGCATCCTTCGCCGGCCGCCTCACCGTAGGTGGCGGAATGCTCGAGCTGGCCGAGGCCGCCCGCAGCGCTCCGCCGGCGCCCGACTTGCCACCAGCGATCGACCAACTACTCGTTGGCCTGATCACGCGCTCGACCGAGGGTTACGCAGCAGCGGTAGGCCCGCTCAGACGGGCTTTGGAGACGTTTTCCCAAAAGGACGGCGTCACGGCGGACGACAGCCGCTGGCTCTGGTTCGCCTGCCGCATCGCATCGGATCTGTGGGACGACGACATGTGGCACGAGCTGGCCGCACGTCAGGTTCGGCTCACCCGCGCCGCCGGCATGCTGAGCCTCCTGCCCCTTGGATCCACCTACCGCGCTGCCGTGCACGTGCACGCCGGCGAGTTCGGCGACGCTGCAGCGCTCGTCGACGAGGCAGACGCGATCGCCCAGGCGACCGGCAACGCACCGCTCATGTACGCCGCGTTGGTGCTCGCCTCATGGCGCGGACAACAGGAGCACGTGATGGAGCTGATCGAGCGCGGTATTCGAGACGCGACCGCGCGCGGCGAGGGACGAGCCATCGCGCTCGCCGAGTACGCAACCGCGGTGGTCTACAACGGTCTCGGGAACTACTCCGGCGCGCTCGCGGCTGCCCAACGGGCCGGCACGCACGACGATCTGGGTCTACTTGCCTGGTTGCAGATCGAGCTCATCGAGGCAGCCGCCCGCTGCGGGCAGCCCGAGGCGGCCGCGGACGCCCTGCGGTGCCTCAGTGAGCGGACAAGGGCTGCAGGCACCGACTGGGGCCTCGGGATAGAGGCCCGCTCCCGCGCCCTGCTCGGTGACGGCCCCGCCGCCGAGGCCCTTTACCGCGAGGCGATCGATCGGCTCGGCCGCAGCCGCATCGTCATCCATCTCGCCCGGGCACATCTCCTCTACGGGGAATGGTTGCGCCGCGAGAACAGGCGCATCGACGCACGCGAGCAGCTCCGTCGTGCCCATGAGATCTTCACCCGGATAGGAGCACAGGCGTTCGCCGAACGCGCCCGCCGTGATCTTCTGGCGACGGGCGAGACCGTGCGCACCCGCACGGTCGACAGGTTCGACGAGCTCACGGCGCAGGAGGGGCAGATCGCCCGGCTCGCCCGATCCGGGCTTTCCAATCCTGAGATCGGTGCTCAACTGTTCGTCAGCCCCCGGACCGTGGAGTGGCACCTTCGCAAGATCTTCGCCAAGCTCGGCATCAGCTCGCGCAGACAGCTCATTGACGTGCTGCCCGAACTCGGACGCGTCGCCTCGTCGATGTAGCGACGTTCATCAAGGCGGCCGAGGGTCGGCGACGCTTGCCCCACCACGTAGTCAAGCAGCGCCGTCTTGCCGACCCCCGCCTCGCCCCGCACTTGGGCCGGTCTAGCTAGCTGCCGGGGAGCGGGCCGAGGTCGCCGCATCATCTGGTAGCAGTGCCTCCCGCTGGGCGCGCAGGAACCCAGCGAGCCGTGCGCGAACCATCACACCGCTCTCCGCCGTAGCGCCTCGGTCTGCTCTGGATCGAGAGCCGCGAACGTCACGTTCGCCAGCTGTTCGGACAGCTCCCAGAGCCGCACGGCGTCGTCGCGCTTGCGCGCAGACCGGTAGATCGGCAGCTCGGTCGGGCCACCGGTGAACTGGCCGGGGCCGTCGGGCCCGTAGAGGCGGCCTCCGGCGGCGGCTGGGCTGGTCGCTGCGTACAGGATCGGCTGCACGCCCGCGTGCACCTCCTGGACGAACAAGCCCCAGCGCGCGAGTCGGGCCATGATCGCCTTCTGCGGCGACGGGCGCCGGCGGCCCAGATTGGGCCCGGAGGTGTAGAGGTTCGTCAGGGTGGTGCCGGGATGCGCGACGTTGCTCGTGATCCCCCAGCCGCCGGTCCTGCTGCGTCGGTCCAGCTCGATCGCGAACAACAGGTTCGCAAGCTTCGAGGCGTTGTACGCGCGCACCGGCGAGTAACGCCGCTCGGCCTGCAGGTCATCCCACTCCAGTCGGCCGAACCGGGCGGCACTGCTCGACACCGTGGTGACGCGCGCTCGGCCGGCCTGGAGGAGCGGCAGCAGCCGCGCGGTCAGCGCCACGTGTCCGATGTGGTTCGTGCCGAACTGCAGCTCCAGACCGTCCGCAGTGGTGTGCCGCGTCGGCGGAGCCATCACCCCGGCGTTGTTGACGAGGATCTGGATCGGGCGGCCCTCGTCGTGCAGGGTCTGCGCGAGCGTGGCAACCGAGTCGAGGGACGCCATGTCGATATCACGCAGCGAGACCACGGCATCGGACACGGCCCCGCGGATGCGCTCCACGGCAGCGGCGCCCTTACGGGGGTTCCGTACCGGCAGAACGAGTTCGGCGCCGGCTCGCGCCAGACGCTCGGCGAGGCCCAGCCCGACGCCGTCGCTGGCGCCGGTGACCACGGCCAGCTTCCCGGCGAGGTCCGGGATGGACAGATCCTTTACGGCAGTTCGCATTGCACACTTCCTGCTGATCGGTCATTTCGTGCCACGGCCCGTGGAACCGAGTGGGTCACGACAGCTCTAGTAGGACAGGACAGCCCGACGATCTGTGACGACGTCATCGCAGCACTCACGGGGGCGCCGGTCGGCGGCGCCATCACGTGGCTCCGTTCATCGGACGGCCGGCGGCCCGTCTGTCGATGTCACCGTCAGCCGCCTTCCCCGCCCGGCCCGCCGTCTCCTCGCCCATGGCGCTGTCCACCCTGGTGTCCGTCCGGCCATCGCGTGCCCGCGATGGCGGGGCAGGCCGGGACGGGCGCACGGCTCGCATCTCGCCGGCTGTGGCCGGTGCAGGTTCGGCCGCGTCCGGCGGTTGCGGCACGGGGTGACCGCCGCGCACGAGGTGCAGGTCGCGGCGGGCGCGGCGGTCACTCCGGCGCTTCGCCCGGAGTTCTGCCGCGCTCATGCCGCCCCACACCCCGACGTCCTGACCGGTCTCCAGCGCCCACGTGCGGCATTCGACCGACACCGGGCATCGCCGGCACACCGACTTGGCATCGGCCAGTTGGACCAGGGCGGGCACACTGGTCCCGACCGGGAAGAACAGCTCCGGATCCGACCTGCGGCAGGCCGCTCGGAAACGCCAATCCACGTCAACCTCTTTCGGAAATAGCTCCTGATGTGGTGAACGCGCTGGTCAGGACGTCATGAGGCCAGTTACTCGCTTCCGTTCCGACCCGATCAGCGATATGGACCACTGTCGTCCCGACGATCACCGATCGAGCCAGGGGAAGACCCCTGCCAGTCCCTGGTGCAGGCCCGAGCGCACCCGTGGAAGTAGGTGGGGAGCGCGGCCCTGTCGACGGGCCGCCGCGGCGCGGACCGAGCTCATGCTTGCAATGGGTGGGGCAATCGGCCCGGGTCGGATCGCGCCGTGCCGTTGACCCGCACACGGGCCCCTGGGGGTACGACCGGTGTCCCTGGGGGGCACCCCCCAGGGTGGCACCCGGGGCTTCGACCGGCGCGATCGGAGCCCTGGCCGGACGACGGTGATGATCATGCGCTTGTCATGCGTCAACATCCTGTCGAAGTCGGGCTCGTCGAGAGCCGGCACGTCTGCGAACGCGGCGACGTCCGCGCGTTCGTCCGCCGCGGCGGGTATCTCGTATCCGCCGGCCACGAGCGGCGCGGTGTGCCGTGGTGCCGCGGCTGATTCACCGACGCGCGAGGTGGCCGACGCCATCGCGGACTTCGAGAGCGTCCGTCCACGCTTGTTCGGGATCGCGTACCGAGTCCTCGGCGGCGTGTCCGACGCTGAGGATGTGGTCCAGGACGTCTGGATCCGCTGGCAGGGCACGGACCGAGCACGCGTACGTGATCAGGTTGCGTTCCTCGTGACGACCACGACGCGGGTCGCACTCAACGTTGTCACCTCGGCCCACGCCCGCCGCGAGGTCGCTGCTGGCCAACGGGCACCGGAGGCCGGTCCCGCGACCGACGATCCGGCGCTCGAAGCAGAACGGAACGAGGCTCTCGAGGTCGCCGTCCTACTCCTGCTCGAGCGGATGTCACCGATCGAACGCGCCGTCTTCGTACTCCGCGAAGCGTTCGACTATCCGTTCCGCGAGATCGGCGACGCGCTCGGGATCAGCGACGCCAACGCGAGGCAACTCGCGCGTCGAGCGCGCATACACCTCGACCAACAACGGCACGCGCCGGTCGATCCTGCGGACCGTGATCGCCTGTTGAAAGCCTTCCTCGAAGCAGCACGCTCTGGCGACATCACGCAACTCAAATGCTTGCTCACCGATGACCTCACCGCCCACTCCAACGGCGGCCGAGACATGGGAGCACCCGGTTCGTCCGCGGCGACCGCGACGCGGCAGAGGTTGCGGTCCGTGAGCCGTGGGCATCGCCCTCACCGAGATGACCACGGTGTGGTGAATGAGAACGCAGCCGCTCGTGGCCGACCCGGACACCGATCGCCGGCCCCGGTCAGGTGAGCACCCGGTCGGCTTCCGGCATCGCGGTGAGGCCGGCGACGACCAACTCGGCAGCCGGGCGGACCGGCACGAGCTGGTCCAGCCCGCTGCGCTGCAGCGAGCGCAGCACGTCAAGGCGATCGGCCGATACGTGCAACTGCGTCCCCGTCGCGACGGCCCGCCGGTGCAGGGCACACAGCAGACGCAGGGACCGCTCGCACAGCGAGCCGACGTCCTGCAGGTCGATCACGACGTGCGGGGCCCGGCCGAGCTGCTGGCCGACCCGCCGGGCGAGCTCGAGGCTGGTCGCCTCGTCCACCGAACCGCTCACCCGGACCACCACGACATCGGGGGTGGGCGCGTGCAGCCGCACGTCCAGTTCCGGCGCGCCCATCGTGCACGCTCACCCTTCTGTTGTCCTGCGGGAGGTAGGCCGTACCGGTCCCGGCCCTATGCCGGGACCGGTACGGCGCGCTGCACCTCGCGATCCTCCCCAGTTCCGCGAGGTGCGGGCTCGTGACCAGCGACGTCGCCGTCGGAGGCGCCGCCAGACGAGGCCGTGCTACCCGGACACGCCCGCGGTGTCGAGAATCGCCGCCGCCACCGCATCCGGGCACGAGACACTCAGCGCGTGCGAGGCGCCGGCGATTTCGCGGGTTCCGCGCGAGCCTGCTCGCTCGGCCATGAACCGGAGCAACTCGGCGGGGATGTTGCGGTCCTCGCTTCCGAAGACGAACCAGGACGGGATCGTCTTCCAGGCCGGCCTGTCGGTCGGCAGGCCGGCAGTGAGCGCAACCTCGGTCACAGGTCGCTGAGTAGCTGCCATGACGGCCGCCTCGGATGCGGCGACATCCGCCGCGAACTGCTGGTGGAACGAGTCCTTCGCGATGGCGAACTCGTTCCCGCCGGTCGAGAGCGGGTAGGCCACGAGGGCATCGGCGAGCGTGCTCCCCGGGAACTTGCCGGAGAGCTCGAACGCAGACTCGCCCTGCTCGGGCGCGAAGGCGGCGACGTAGGTCAGCCCGATGACCGCTTCGTTGCCCGCGGCCGCCTCGGTGATGACGATGCCCCCGTACGAGTGCCCGACGAGCACTACGGGCTTGCCGATCCCGGCGATGACATCGCGAACGTACGCTGCGTCGCCGGACACGCTCCGCAATGGGTTTGCGACCGCGGTGACATCGAGCGACTTCTCACGCAACCGTTCGATGACCGGATTCCAACTCGCGGATTCTGCGAAGGCGCCGTGCACGAGCACGACTGCCGGCTTGTCGTCAGACATGGTTCTCCTTCTTGTGTTTGAGTTCGAGGCGTCGTGCTAGTCGGTCGCCAGGGCCTTCCGGAGAACATGGACGGCCTGTTCGATGGCGGCGGTCGCCGCTCGGGTTTCGCGGACGGGGTTGAGCATCATGAAATCGTGGATGATGCCGTTGTAGCGCACGGTCGTCGTCGGCACTCCGGCTTGGGTGAGACGGCGGGCGTAGGCCTCACCTTCGTCACGGAGGACGTCGTTCTCGTCGACGATCACGAATGCCGGCGGCAGGCCGGCGAGGTCGTCGAGGCTCGCGCGGAGGGGAGATGCGGTGATCTCCGAGCGGCTGGAGTCGTCGGGCGCGTAGGCGTCCCAGTACCAGGCCATGGCCTTCGCCGTCAGGAACGGGCCGTCGGCAAACTCGCGGTAGCTGTCGGTGTCCTGCGCGGCATCGGTCACCGGGTAGTACAGCGACTGGTGCACGAACGTGACGTCGCCGCGCTGCTTGGCGAGAATCGCGACCGCGGCAGTCATGTTCCCTCCGACGGAGTCGCCGGCGATCGCGAGGCGGGATGCGTCGAGGTCTTCGGCCAGGCCATGTCGGGTGATCCACTGGGCAGTGGCATAGGCCTGCTCGATCGCGACGGGGTAGCGAACCTCGGGGGAACGGTCGTACTCGACGAACACGACCGCGGCCTTCACGCCCACGGCGAGTTCGCGCACGAGCCGGTCGTGGGTTCCGGCATTGCCGAGGACCCAGCCGCCGCCGTGGATGTAGAGGACGGCCGGTAGGGCACCGGTCGTGGCGACGGGCTTGACGATGCGGACCTGCACGTCCCCGACCTTGGCCGGCACGGTGATCCACTTCTCGTCGATGTCGAGCTTGTCGATCGGGGCGGCCTGGACGTCGTCGAGAACCTTCCGGGCGCCCTCCGCGCCGAGCTCGTACAGGAATGGAGGGGTGGACGTCGCGTCCGCGAACCTCTGCGCCGCTGCTTCGAGGATGGGCGTGCTCATGATCAAGTTTCTTTGTCCTTCCCAGGTTCCGTTTCGGTGACGAGCGGCCGCCGAATCGGGCACCTACCGTCGCTACCGAGTAAGGACCGGACAGCCGGTCGACATGTGACACGCCTCGTGGGGGTGAGCGATCGGCTAAATCGCGGTTTCACGATCCGCCACCCTGCTCGGTCCTCGTCTGGGGAACCGAGCTCATCGGCCGGCCGGAGCATGGCCATGAACAGGTCGAACCGAGGGATTCGCGGTTCTCCACATCGGCAGTAGATCGTCGCCATTCTGTTTGTGTCCTCCCCGCCGAGTTGAGAGCGGACAGCCCACCGATTTGTGACCGAACGGCCCATCTCGATCGCGCACCTGTCGAACTGTTGTCGCTCTCGACCGAGTTCTTCGTCGTGGCCGACCCCCGATGCCGCCACTGTCGTCCCGCCACCGGCCGGCTCCAGCCCGGCAGCGGTTGTCACAGATCGAGATGCTGCCCGGTCCTAGGAGTTCACGGCGGAAGGTGGAGCATGGTGTGGGGTCTCACGAGATGAACGGGCTCGAACAGCCGGTCGCCGGCGCGGGCAACGATCTGAGCGCGACGACATGGGGCGTCCATGGCGACCACGACCTGCTGGTCGAAGCCGCGCGAATCCTGCGATACGGGCTCGAGCTGGGCGTCTTCCGCTCGCACCCGCCCGGCGAGCCCGCCCTCTTCGGCCTCGCGCGGCTACTCGACGCCCTCGCGTTCTCACTGCACCGCGGCGACGAGGTGCACCACACCGTGGTGTCGGGCGCGAGATGGAGATCGCACGCCACGTGACGACGTACCTCCTCCCGTCGGTGTGCGCTGAAGCACCCGGCCGGGACCAGCAGCCCGGTCCGGCCACCTGACTTCGTCGCGGCACGCAGCCCGACCCCCACGCATCCGAACGACCCCGAAAGGATCACGCGTTCCATGAATTCGCAGGAGCGCCGCGCGCTGCGGGCCATCGAGAAGAACTTGACCGTCGAGGATCCCGTGCTGGCCGAGCTGCTCCGCCTATCCGAACGTACCCCTCGGGGGTGGACCCACTGGTTCGCTGGGGAATGGATCCACCGGTTCGCCGGGTGGCTGGCGGTCGCGTTCTTGCTCCTCGGGCTCGGCCTGGGCGACGGGGTGTTGCTCCTGACCGCCGGGCTCCTGACGGGGGGTGCCGGCCTCGGATGGATCGTGCGGGCCGTCCGCAGCGACGAACACCACCGGCGCCGGCGATGAGATCCGTCGGCTGGACTCCGACGTGTCAGGAGATGCGCCGGCCAAGCGAACGGCGTGAGACAGTGCCGCGGCGATCGCCCGCTCGCCGCGGCGCTGTGGTTGCGGGGCGTCAGCCGTTGGAGAGTCTCGCGGGAGAGGTTTGTGTGTCGGGAATAACGAATCCACGAGGCAGGACGGGGTGACCTGTGATTCAAGGTGAGGAAACGCGCGAGCGCATCGTGCGTGCGAGCGCGGACCTATTCGCGAAACAGGGTTACCACGGCACTGGTCTGAACCAGCTCCTAGCCGCGACGGGGCTAGGCAAGGGTGGCTTCTACCACCACATCACCAGCAAAGAAGACCTGTTGCTGGAGATCATGCTGGACCCGATCAACCGGGCACTGCCCGCCGCTGAGGCCATCACGGCCTCGCACGAGCAACCGCTCGCCAAGTTGATGGCCCTGGGCCGGGAGCTCGGCCGGTCGATGGATGAGCACCTGCCCGCCTGGACGGTGTTTCTACGGGACTACAGCTCGCTGAGTGACAGCGACAAGGAGCAAGTGCTCGTCCTCCGCCGGACCTACCTCGACCACTGGCGCGCCGTGCTCACCGAGGGGATCAAGACCGGCGACTTCCGGGATGTCGACCTGGCCTTCGTGGAGTCGGTCTTCGGCGTCTTCATCTTCACGTTCGCCTGGCGGGCACCGGGGGCAACGGGTGAACATCTCACCGCCGCGATCATGGACGTGCTCCTGCACGGCGTGCAGGCGAACCACCGCACGCCCTAGTGCCGCGGAAACACTAGCCGGGAATCGATATCCGCACTTCCCCGGGCAACGCGTCGTACAGTTCCTTTCGCGAACTGACGCCGAGCTTCATGAACACTTTGCGCAGGTGCCATTCGACGGTGCGCGGGCTGATGAACAGTTGCGCACCGATTTCCTGGTTCGTCCGGCCGAGGGCGGCGAGCCGGGCGATCTCGGTCTCTTGAGCTGTGAGCTTCTCGCGGGCGTCGGGAGCACGTGTCCGCGCCGTTTCGCCGGTGGCGGCCAGCTCCCGGCGAGCCCGCTCGGCGAATCCCTCGGCTCCCATCGCGGAGAACTGGTCGTGGGCGGCGCGCAGGTGCCCGCGTGCGTCGATTCGACGCCCATCTCGGCGGAGCCATTCCCCGTACAGCAGGTGGGTCCGGGCGAGCTCCACCTTCACCCGGGTGCGGCCCAGGTGGTCGATCGCCTGACGATAGAGCTCGTCGGCGTCGCCGGTGTCCAGCAACGCACGGGAGCGTGATTCCATGCCGAGCGCCCAGTCGGTGCCGGTGGCACCGGTCGTCTCCGAGAGGCGTTCGAAGGCGTCACGTGCGACCCGGTTGTCGCCGCTGCGAACGGCGGCCTCGATCAGCTCGATCAACCCCCAGGCCGGCATGCCGAGCTCCAGCGGGTACTCGCTGGCCTTGCGCGCCGGGGCCAGCGCTTCTTCGTAGCGGCCCAGCCCGTTGAGCAGGAGCGCCGACGCCCAGTACGCGTTCATCGCGCCGATGCCCTCGCCGCGCTGCACGACCTCCTTGACCGTGGCGTCGATCAGCTCGCACGCCGGGATCTCGCGTCCCTGCAACGCGGCGTGCACCAGAGCGCCGTATGACGCGATGTTGCTGCCGGTCGCCTCCCGGACCGCGCGCTCCTCTTCGACGAGGGCGGCGGCGATCGCCTGCTCGCCAGACAGCAGGAGGGCGACGATCTGCGAGTTGAGGGCGAGGGGCAGCTCGCTGAGCGCCCCGGTGCCCCTGGCGACCCGCACATGTCGGGTGGACAGCACGTTCCAGCCCTCGTCGTCCCAGATGTTGGCGGCGGCGATCGCCGCGAACCAGAGCAGGCGTGGCTCATCCGCGCCCGAGCCGTCGTTGGAGTGGAACGCCTGGACGGCTCGTCGTCTGATGGGAATGGCCGCGGCGTACCCGTCCGTGTACAGCGCGGCGAGGCCGTCCAGGATCAGCTCGCGTTTGCCCACCTGGTGCGTGGGTGCCCGGCGCACTGCCTGGGCGACCTCCCGGAGTCCCGGATCACCGGTAAGACGGCCCACGAACGTCGCGGCCGAGAAGGCGTCGAGGTAGGTCTCGCGAGCGAGTCCCACATCGAGGGGCTCGAGACGCGCGGCGGCCGACAGCAGCAGCTGAGGCGCCTCGTCGGTGCGCTCCGCCGCGAACGCGATCTGGGCGCGCAGCAGCGCGATCCTCGCCCGCAGGAGATCGTCGAGCGGCCCGGACTCGGCCGTGACGAGGAGCTCCGATGCCGTGTCGAACTCGCCGGCCTGGAGCTTGGCCTGCGCTGCGGCCAGTGCCCGCGTCACCCGACGGGCCGGGTCGGGTGTCAGCGTCGCCGCCCGCTCGAGGAAGGTTGCTGCCGCCGCGAGCCCGCCTCGCGAGCGCGCCCGGTCGGCCGATCGGTCGAGCTCGGTCGCGATCTCCTCGTCGGGTCCGGGGCTCGCCTGCGCACGGTGCCACGCCCGGCGATCGGGATCGAGGTCAGGGGCCGCGCCCAGCGCGGCGTGCACCTCCTGCAGCTCACCCACCTCCGCGGCGTGGAACACCGCTGACCGCAGCAAGGGATGGCGGAACCGGACCCGTGAACCGAGGTCGATCAATCCGGCGGCCTCGGCCGGAGTCGCCGCGTCCGCTCCGATGCCGAGTCGCTCGGCCGCCTCCCACAACAAGATCACGTCACCGACGGGCTCGACCGCGGCGAGGAGGAGGAGCTTGCGGGTCTCGGGCGGTAGCGCCTGGAGCTGCCGGAGGAACCCGTGTTCCATGCGGCTGGCCAGCGGCATCGTGCTCGGCAGCCCGAACCCGAACGCGATCTCCGCGGGCGTCCGCCCACGGGGAAGCTCCAGCAACGCCAGCGGGTTGCCACGTGCTTCGGCGACGATCCCGTCGAGCACAGCCGGGTCCAGCGGGCTGCGCAGCGCCACTCGCAGCACGGCGTGGGCATCGACGTCGCCCAGGCCCTTCACGCGCAGGTCCGGCAGTTGCCGCAGCGCCGGCTCGTCGGCGCTCTCGCGCGTCGCGAAGACGAGGGCCACCGAGTCCGCGAGCAGGCGGCGGGCGACGAACGCGAGCGTGTGCGCGGAGGCCTGGTCGAGCCATTGGGCGTCGTCGACGAGGCAGACCAGCGGGCGCTCCTCGGCGGCGTCGGACAGCAGGCCGAGTACGGCGAGCCCGATGAAGAACGGGTCGGGTGGGTTCCCCTCCTGGAGACCGAACACCATGCCGAGCGCGTCGCGCTGCGGTGCAGGGAGCCGGTCGAGGCGATCCAGGAACGGGGCACACAGCTGGTGGAGCCCGGCGAATGCGAGCTCCATCTCCGACTCGACTCCGGTCACCCGGGCGACGCGACACCCCGAGGCCTGTCCCGCCATGTGGTCCAGAAGAGCCGTCTTGCCGATGCCGGCGTCGCCCCGCAGGACGAGAACCTGGCTCCGACCCGTGCGGATCTCGGCGAGCATCCCTTCGAGCCGGTCGCACTCGCTGCGGCGGCCGTACAGGCCCGGACCGCCGGGCTCACCTCCGTACACGGGCGCCGCTCTGCTCGTGCGCGGTCACGACGTCCTTCGCCCGGGCGTCGTCGGGGACCTCCCCGCCCCCGCCGGAGGAAGTTGATCCACAGCGTCCTCCAGGCGGCAGACCGAACGGTCGGTGCAGAAACCATAACCGACCCGTTGGTCCGCGACTAGAAGCGACCGGCCTTGGTGAGGAGGGCCTCCGGGGAGTCGACAGGCGGGTAGAGATCGGCTGCCTGGCATGACGAAGTGCCGGGACTCGAGTCCCCCGTGTGCGTCGAGCCGTCCGGGCATATGCGTAGGCGCGCCGCGGGTGACGGCCAACTGATGAAGCGGGACTCCTGCACCAGCCGCCTGCCCTGGCCGCGGCCGCCGCGGGCTGTCACGCCGCAACCCGGCAGGCCACGAAGGCCTGCCGGGTTGCCGGTGCGCTCAGAGTAGGTGGCTGGTGCTCTCGCTCAGCTCGAGCCGGCCGGGTCCTCAGCCGACAACATTCGGCGGGCTCCCCCATGGCGCCGGCCCTTGTCGGCCATCGGTGGGCATCCTCGGCCCCGGCGAGCGGGACTCCATCCACGAGCCGGCACGCCTACGCGACAGCGATTGACGCCCCGGCCGGTCGTGCGCATGCCTTGAAGATCCCATATCAGCCGTCGCCGGGTGCCGGTGCGGCCTCGCTTCCCCTGGGCGCTTCCCTGGACACTTCTCCGGGGCGCTTCGCCCGGGCGGGCGGGATCACGGACGAGGGGCGCGGCGGGACCGACGTTCCTCGAGCTCCTCGGCGCTCACCGGGATCAGCATCGGCTGGCCTGGAACGCCGAACATGGTGACCACGAACCGGGTCTCGGCGTCAGCGAGGTTGTTGCCGTCTTGGTAGTGGATCACGTCGCCGCCCGGCTCCCAGAAGGTCTCGCCTGGGCCCACGACGCGCTCGGGCTCACCCTCCAGTTCGAAGATCATTTGGCCCTCGATCACGTAGCCGAAGGCCGGACCAGTGTGCCGGTGCGGCGGGCTGCCGGCACTGCCCGGGGGCAGGGTGACGAGGAGGGTCATGGCCTCGGACGGGTCGGGCACCGGCGGAGTCGGCACCGATCCGACGACCTCGATCTGCGGCGGGGGTGTCGTCGCGTTCGGGTCCTCGATGTGATGCGAGTGGTGGTCGGTAGTCATGATTTCTCCCAGCTGCTCGTGCGGTGCGCCGGCGTCACCGGCCACCAGGTAGGACAGGACGGCTCCAGCTTCTGTGACAGCGGCAGGCGGGTCCGGTCGGGATGGCGGGTGGCGTGCTTCGAACGCGACCGGTCAGGGAACGACAAAGGGCCCGCCACGGCATCGAGCCATGAGGGGCGGTCGGTCCACGGCGGCCGGTCCACGGCGGCCGGGCGCGGGCGTCACGCGCCGCGGCTTCGCCGCCGACCGCAGTCCATGCCGTCACCTCGATCGATTACGGGCGCCCGCCGCCGACAGCCGGGGGGTCGCCACCGGCGGCGGGCTGGTGCCGGGCGACCGCTGCACGCCGACGGCCAACCGGCGTCTGCGGGCTCGCGCCTACTGCTGCGCGCGCCAGTTGTCGAAGGTGATCTCCCCGAGCCGGGCGTCCGGCCCAGGGAGCAGCGTCCGCTCACCGAGCAGCGCCCCGAAGTAGCGGGCCTGCTCATCGGCGACGACCACCCGCCGATCGCCCTTCGCCGCGAGGCCCTTGCGCACCAACTCGTCGAGCCGGAACTGCTCCGGGCCGCCGATCTCGCGGATCCCGTTCAGCGGCTCCCCCACCGCAACCCGGCCGACCCCGGCCGCGACGTCGTCGGACGCCATCGGCTGGATCAGGACCGGCGCGAGGTGGACCTCGTTCCCCACCGTGCCGGAGTCAGCGATGCCCTTGACGAACTCGAAGAACTGGGTGGCGTGCACGATCGAGTACGCCCGCCCCGACTCGCGGATCAGCTTCTCCTGCGCGATCTTCGCCCGGAAGTAGCCCGACTCCGCCAACCGGTCCGTGCCGACCACCGACAGCGCCACGTAGTGCCCGACCCCCGCCTTCGCCGAGTGCTCCAGCAGGTTGCTGGTGGAGGTCCGGAAGAACTCCATCACCGCGTCGTCGGCGAACGACGGCGAGTTCGACACGTCCACCACGACCGCCGCACCCTCGAGCGCCTCCGCGAGCCCCTCCCCGGTCAGCGTGTTCACCCCGGTGTTCGGGGCAGCGGCAACCGCCTCATGACCGTGCTCGCCCAGCTTGCCCACCAGCTTCGACCCGATGAGCCCCGTCCCACCGATCACAACAACCTTCACGACATACCCCTTTCACACGACGAACACGTCCCGCCGCCCGCTGTCGAGCAGTGCGGCGTCGAAAGCGAGGACAGGGCGGCCCACGGATCTGTGACGCGGATCCGCGAAGAGGGCTGTGATGACGGTCATGTCACGGATCGGGTCCTCGTCCTGTCCCCCTTTCGACACACCGGCACCTCGCGAGGAGGACACATGGAAACGACGTCGGCGGCGGACACGACGTCGCTGGCGGACGCGGCGCGGGCCCATCTGGAACGTGCGCGGGCGGCGGTTCACGGCCGTAGCGCGCACACGGTGCACGGGGGCCACGGCCGCGCACTCCGCCAGACCGTCATCGCCCTGCGAGCCGGCACGACATTGCGCGAGCACCACAGCTCCAGGGACGGGACGCTGCAGGTACTCGCGGGCCGCGTGCGACTGACCTCCGGCAGGCAGACGCTGGACGCCGTCACGGGCGACCTCCTCACCGTGCCCGCCACGGCCCACACACTCTCCGCGGTCGAGGACTCCGCACTCCTGCTCACCGTGTCGCTCGTGCTCGGAGCGCCCGACCCCGTCGCCACTGCGACCAGTGCCGACTCGGTCTACTCCTGGCAGGAGGACTGGGAATAGGCATGCAGCCGCGGATCGAGCCGGAACCCGGTCCAGCACGCGCTCGGATCTCGCTGCGGATCCGGATGACAGCCCGCGCCGTCGATGAGCCGCACCGGGTGTCGACGCAGCTCGAACTGCTGTTCGACCTGACGTTCGTGGTGGCCGTCGCCGGTTGCGTGGCGCAGCTCGGCCACGGGGTGGCCGAGGGGCACGCGACGGAGGTCATCGGGCCGTTCCTGCAGGTGTTCTTCGCCATCTGGTGGGCCTGGATGAACTTCACCTGGTTCGCCTCGTCCTACGACACCGACGACGTGCCGTACCGGCTACTCACCCTGCTGCAAATGAGCGGGGTGCTCGTCCTGGCCGCCGGAGTGCCGTCCGCGTTCGACACCGGGGACTACCGCGCGGTCACCATCGGCTACCTGGTGATGCGGGTGGGCCTGGTCGCACAGTGGCTGCGCGCGGCGCGGGAGGACCCGGAAAGCCGCGGCACCGCCCTCCGATACGCCGGAGGCATCACCGCCGTCGAGATCCTCTGGCTCCTCCGCCTGCTGCTTGATGAGGTCGGTGCTCTCACCGGCCCGGCGCCGGTCGTGGTGTTCCTGGCTCTGGCCGTGGCCGAGCTCGCCGTGCCCGTCTGGGCCGAGCACAGCCGAAGCATGAGCTGGCATCCCCACCACATCGCCGAGCGATACGCACTGTTCACCATCATCCTGCTCGGCGAGAGCGTCCTCGCGGTCTCGACCGGGATCGCCGACGTCCTCGGATCCGGCCTCGACGGGTCGCTCGTGGTCGTCGCGGGCTCCGGGCTGGTGCTGCTGTTCGCGCTCTGGTGGCTTTACGACCTCGAGCCCAGCGCCGACGGGCTAACCACCCGGCGGGGGCGCTCGTTCCTGTGGGGCTACGGCCACTACGGGATCTTCGCGGCACTCGCCGCACTCGGCGCGGGCCTCGAAGTCGCCGCCCGGCAGGCCGGGGCCCACGATGTGCACGACGCGATCGGCCCGCTCGGAACGGGCTACGCGGTCGCCGGCCCGACCGCGGTGTTCCTGGCGCTGCTGTGGGTGAGCCACGCTCCGATCCTGCCGCGGTCGCGAGTCCGGCCATCCATCCTCCTCGGCGCCGCCACCCTCGTGCTGCTGGCTCCAGTGGCGGCCGCCCGAGCGGGCGTGGCGGTGATCATCGCCCTCGTCGCGCTGATCACCGCCGCAGCGGTCGCCATGACGGTCGTGCACAGCCACACGGGGAGTCAGGCCGCACGAGCCGCCCCACGGTGAGCCCGGATGGGGCGGCTCAATGGTTCGGACGGCTACTCGCGGAGTCCCATGCGGTGCGCCGAAGCCCGACCCTCCAAGAGCGTGATGTGATGCTGACTCGATGGACATCTGGGTCGTCGGCGACGGCCTAGATTGGCGGCTGTGTCTAGCGGCAGCGGTGGCCATGTCGAAGAGTGATCGCGTGCTCGGTCTGCGGGGCCGCCGCAGCGAGTGCGAGTCACTCGAACAGCTCGTGACGAGCGTCCGTACAGGGCAGAGTCGAGTACTCGTCCTGCGCGGCGACGCCGGGATAGGCAAGACCGCCCTGTTGGAGTACATCGCCGGCCGCGCATCCGAGTGCCGCATCGCCCGCGCCACCGGCGTGGAATCCGAGATGGAGCTCGCGTTCGCCGGGCTCCACCAGCTGTGCGCACCGTTCCTGGACCGGCTCGATCGGCTTCCCGCCCCCCAACGGAACGCGTTGGGAACGGCGTTCGGCCTGCGGGACGGGAACGCACCCGACCGCTTCCTGATCGGCCTGGCGGTGCTGAGCCTGCTGTCCGACGTCGCCGAGGATCGACCTCTGGTCTGCCTCGTCGACGACGCTCAGTGGCTCGACCAGGCCTCGGCGCACACGCTCGCATTCGTCGCCCGCCGTCTGTTCGCGGAGTCGGTCGCACTGGTCTTCGCGACCCGAACGACCGCTGATGACCAGGCGTTCGGGCGGCTGCCGGAGATGCGCGTCCGTGAACTGGGAGACGCGGATTCCCGGGTGTTGCTCCGGGCGGCGGTTCGCGGCCCACTCGATGCGGCCGTGTTCGACGGGATCGTCGCCGAGGCGCGCGGCAACCCCTTGGCGTTGCTGGAGCTACCCCGGGGGCGCACGCCCGCGCAGCTGGCGTTCGGGCCCGGGCTGCCGAACACGATGCCCCTGGCCAGCCGCATGGAACAAGGGTTCCTTCGACGGCTTCAACCGCTTCCCGTCGAGACCAGACGGCTGCTTCTCGCGGCTGCGGTCGAGCCGGTCGGCGACGTGACGGTGCTGCGGCACGCGGCCGAGCTTCTCGGTATCACGCCGGACGCGGCGGCCCCGGCCGTGGAGGCGGGCCTGGTCAAGTTCGGTGCGCGGGTGCGGTTCCGCCATCCGCTGGTGCGCTCGGCCGCATGGCGGTCGGCCGACGTGCACGACCTGAGGGCGGTGCACGGCGCGCTGGCCGAGGCGACCAGA
Source organism: Pseudonocardia aurantiaca (assembly GCF_039526725.1). NCBI lineage: Bacteria > Bacillati > Actinomycetota > Actinomycetes > Pseudonocardiales > Pseudonocardiaceae > Pseudonocardia > Pseudonocardia aurantiaca. Next base: position 350,823 of record NZ_BAAAJG010000029.1, on the reverse strand, counting down.
CTCGATCCCGACCGCAGGGCATGGCACCACGCACAGGCCAGCTCGCGACCGGACGAGGTGGTCGCCACCGAGCTCGAACACTCGGCCGACCGTGCCCAGGCGCGCGGTGGGTTCGCCGCGGCCGCGGCCTTCCTCGAGCGGGCCGCGGAGCTGACCCCCGATCCGGTGCACCGGGCGGCCCGCGTCCTGGCTGCAGCGCAGGCCAAGTTCCAGGCCGGTGAGTTCGATCCGGCCCTGGACCTGCTGGCGGCGGCCGCGGCGGGACCCCTCAATGATCTTGGGCGGGCGCGGATCGATCTGCTGCGTGCCCAGATCGCGTACGCCTCGAGCCGCAGCAACGAGGCTCCCCGGCTGCTGCTCGCCGCCGCCATGCGACTCGAGCCGCTCGACATCGAGCTCGCCCGTGAGACCTATCTGAACGCCTTCTCTGCTGCGATGTACGCCGGCCGCTTCGCCCGCGCCGCCGACCTGGCGGAGGTGGCGGCGGCCGTACCGCGGGCGACGACGGACCACACCCGCAAGCGCGACATCCTCCTGGAGGGCCTGGCTTACCTGGTCAGGGATGGGTACTCGGCTGCGCTGCCGATCGTACGGCGAGCGTTGCAGGCGTACCGCACCGAGGAGATCTCGGTTGCGGAAGGCCTGCGGTCCCTCTGGCTCGCGGGGGTCGTCGCGGCGGATGTGTGGGACGACGAGAGCTTCCACATCCTGTCCGCGCGCTTCGTGAAGATCGCTCGCGATGCCGGCGCCCTCAGCGAACTTCTCCTCGCGCTCAACTCACGCATCCTCATGCTCCTGTTCGCCGGCGAACAGGAAGCGGCGGCATCCACCGTGGATGAGGCGAGAGCGGTGAGAGAGGCGATCGGAAGCGAACGTCCCCTCTACGAAGTAATGGTGTTCGCCGCGTGGCAGGGCCGCGAAGAACACGCTTTTCCGCTGATCGAGGCCAGCATGAGCGAGGTCGTGGCCCGTGGCGAGGGTATCGGGGCGGCCGTCGCACAATGGGCGAACGCGCTGCTCTTCAATGGCCTGGGCCGGTACGAGGACGCACTGGTCCCGGCTCGAGCGGCCGGAGAGTTCCCACAGGAACTGGCCGCAGCGAACTGGGGTTTGACCGAACTGATCGAGGCGGCCGCCCGCAGCGGCGCCACCGACCTCGCGGCCGATGCGCTCAAGCGACTCTCCGAGATGACGCAGGCCTGCGGCACCGACTGGGCACTCGGCGTCGAGTCGCGCTCGCGCGCGCTGCTGACCGAGGGCGGTGCCGCGGAGCCGCTCTATCGGGAGGCGATCGAGCGGCTGGGCCGCACGCGGGTCCGGGCGGAGCTCGCCCGGGCCCGCCTGCTCTACGGAGAATGGTTGCGCCGCGAGGGCCGCCGCCTCGACGCCCGCGAGCAGTTGCGGGCCGCCCACGACGTGTTCACCGCCATGGGCGCCGAGGCTTTCGGCGAACGGGCCCGCCGCGAACTACTGGCCACGGGAGAGACGGCGCGCAAGCGCACCGCCGAGACCCGCGACCAACTCACGGCCCAGGAAGCGCAGATCGCCCGACTCGCGGCCCTCGGGCGCACGAACTCGGAGATCGGCGCCCAGCTGTTCATCAGCCCCCGCACCGTCGAGTGGCACCTGCGGAAGGTGTTCACCAAACTCGGCATCAGCTCCCGCAGGGAGCTGTCGGCTGCGCTGCCCGACGCCGTTCAGGCAATTCACCCGCTTAATCCCGGGGTGATCGAGGGCAGTCCCGGGCCGGTCTTGGCGTGCTGATTCTCCCCCGGTGGGTACGACTGCGTGCCCGAGATCCTCAGGGTGGGCGCCGGTTCCACAGGCCGGGGTGTCTCGGTAGAGGTCCGCAGTACTGAGCGCCCTTGTCGCTGTGGTGGATCAGCGGGCCGGTCTACTTCAGCCAGTCGGTGTAGTGGGTGGAGGCGATGCGGGCGCCGTTCTTGGCAGTGAGGACGTCGCCGTGGACGGCGGCGAACATGCCGGCGGTGTCGTCGACAGTCACCGAGCGCTCGTCGCCTTTTGAGGCGAGGGTGATCCGGCCCAGCTCGTCCAGCGGGTACACATCCGGCCCGGCCAGATCGAGGACGCCATTCAGCGGTGATCCGGCCGCGACCTCCGCGACGGTGGCAGCGACGTCCGCCGCGGCGACCGGCTGGACGGGGGTACGGGGCAGACGGACGGTGTCGTCGTCCGCAGTCCAGGACAGGGCGGCGTCCATGAACTCCATGAACTGGGTGGCGCGGACGATGGAGTACGGGACGGGGCCGGCCTTGAGGATGTCTTCCTGGAGGACCTTCGCGCGGTAGTAGTCGAGCTCGGGAACCTGGTCGACGCCGACGATGGACAGGATGACGAAGTGCCCGGCGCCTGCCCGCTGGGCCGCGGCCAGGAGGTTGTCCATCGAAGTCTGGAAGAACGCGGGCGAGGCGTCGTCGAAGGTCGGGGAGTTGGTCAGGTTGACGACCACGTCGGCGCCGGCCAGCGCCGCGTCCACGCCCTGACCCGTGAGGACATCGACGCCGGTGGACAGCGAGTGCGGCACCGCCTCGTGCCCGGCCGCGTTCAGGATCTGTACGACCTGTGACCCGATCAGCCCGGTTCCGCCGATTACTGCGAACTTCATGGCACGTCCTGCCCTTCCCTGATGATCTGTTGTCCACATTCGCGTCGGAGCCGCTGTACCCGCGGCGGCCGCGACACAACTAGGACAGGACAGCCCGACGATCTGTGACAACGTCATCGCGAGACCTAGTGCGGTGGCCCGGGCGGCACCAGCGTCCGGAGTCGTGCCCACAGCACGAAGAGGGCGGCGACCACCAGCATCACGATGCCCGTCCACAGGTTGATGTCGATGCCGGCGGCCTTGGCCAACTGGGCCTCGTCCACGAAGAACGCGCCCATGATCGTCAGTACGATGCCGTAGCCGCCGAGCAGCACGGCGATGATCGTGCGCAGGTCGAACAGCTGCGACGCCGCGCTCGGCGCCTCGCGGGGGCCGCCGTCGTCGGCGGTCGTCTCCTCGGGTTCGGTCACGGTCGATTCCTCTCGCGTCTCGGGTCAGATGAAGATCAGGTAGAGGGCGAGGGTCAGCACCAGGACGATCACGCCCAGCACCACCGGCGACTGCCACCACGCGCTCTCGCCGTCCTCGCGCACGTTCATGCGGTCTCGCGGTGTCATCGCCCAGGTCAGCCCGACGAGCTCGGACTCCGGCTTCGGCGCGGTGGCGATCGTGACTACCACGCTGACCGCGATCCCGAAGACGAACGCCGCGCTCGCCCCGATGAACGAGCCCGCCTGCGACGACACAGCGATGACGCCGGCCCGCACCAGCGCGTCCACGGCGACCGCGGCGACCGTGCCCGCAATGAGCCCGGTCCAGCCGGCCGGGCCGCTCATCCGCTTCCAGAACAGGCCGAGGATGAAGATCGCGAACAGCGGCGCGTTGAAGAAGCTGAACAGTGCCTGGATGTAGTCCATGAGGTTCTGGTAGCTGCCCGCGATGAACGCGGTGCCGATGGCCAGCAGGCAGCCCACGACCGTGACGGCCCGCCCGACGCGCAGGTAGTACCCGTCGGAGCGGCCGGGGCGGATCCAGTCCTGCCACAGGTCGTAGGTGAACACGGTGTTGAGCGGTGCCGGGCCACGACGAGAGCTGCTCCGGCCCCGGCGGGAGCCCGCTCGCGCTGCCGAGCGCGGGTCCCGGAATTCGCGCAGCTCGCCGGTTCGGCCTGTCCGCTGGACAGATTGCCAAGCGAACGACGTCGAAGCGTTCCGAGGTCATGGCGATTTCGCGGCCAGGCCTGCCCCTTTGATCGGACATCGGGCCCCGCGCCCAGGGGGCCGGACCGGCTACTCGCGGAAGCCCACGGCCCGGTGGGATCCGTCGCACAGCGGCTTGTTCGCGGAGTGCCCGCACCGGCACAGCGTCATGCGGTTGCGCGTTTCCAGCGGCACTCCGTCGGCCCGCTCCACCGGGACCCGCCCCGTCACCCACAGGGAGCTGGCGATCCCGTCCTCCTCCTCGAGGACCGAGATCGCCTGCGGCAAGTCGGGCTCGATCAGCTCCGAGGTGCGCTCGAGACTGTAGGCGTACGAGCCCGACGGGCAGTGGTCGATCAACCCCATGATGTGCGACCGCACGTCCGGATCACCGGAGTCGTCGAGCATCTTCGCGATGGGGTGAGTGCGGCCGATGCAGAACGCGGCGTGCACGCACAGCTCCCCCACTCGGTGCGCGGAGATGCCCTCACCGTCGTGGATGTGCGCCAGCTCGGCGTACGGGCGCGGGTCGGCCGTCTCGGTCCCGTCAAACGATTCGTGGTCCGGCCCGGCCATCGCGTGGCTGCCGTCGCAGAACGGCTTGGACGACGACCTGCCGCACCGGCACAGGGCGTACGTCTCCTCGGTGGCGAGGTCCGGCCCGGTCTCCCAGGTCAGGGACTGCTTCTCCGGACTGGAGACGATCTTGCGCTTGCGACGCAACGGGATCTGCCCGTACACGACGTACGGCCCGTTCTCCAGGACCGCGATCCGCCGAGCGTCCCCGGTGCGGTGGCGGCGCCGCTCCTCAGGTACGTACTCAAAGGTGGGGCCTGCCGTCGTCCGGCCGTCGCCGCTGGGCATTCGCATCAGCGCCCGCGCCTGCTCTCGCACCGCGTACATCATCCCGACTGCGACCCCGAACAGCGACGGGCTACCGGTGAACGCCTCCTCCAGCAGGTGCAACAGGACGCAGTAGGTGTGGTTGAACTCCTCCTGCGCCAGCCGGACGGGACTGCCCGGCGCGTGGTCTGCTGTGCGCGGGTTCGGCCGCATCGGCAGCACACCGCTGAGATCCACGGTCAGTGCCTCCCCCGTGGGACCGGACTGTGGGGTGTCCCCCGCCTGGAACCGCCTGCCCTCCCTCAGCTCCATGAACCGGTAGTAGTGGGCGACCTCCTCGCGCTCCGGGTGGAACACGTCCCGGTCGCCGTCCCAGACCTCCGTGCGGGCCGCGCCCTCGCCCTGCTCGACGATTTCGTGAAGCGCCTCGAGCGCCGACGTGAGGTCCTGTACGGCGATCACCTGCCCACCGCCCCGGCTCAGGTGGACGTCACGGACCTGACGCGCGGGATCCCCACTGAACACGGCCTCCTCCCCCAGCGCGGCGCACATATCGCGAAGGCCGTCCTCGATCGCGGCATAGAACTGGCCGATCGTGGCGTAGCCGTCGTCCTGTGCCGGGGCGTCCGCCCGGGCCGGCTGCTCGATGTGCAGGAACAGTTCCAGCGCCTCCGGGCCGAACGGAGCGAGCCCCACCCGCACCGACCCGTCGCCATGCGGCAGCGGGTGAGGGTAGGACGGCAGCAGGTGTGGCGCGTCGAGCACCGGATCGCCGCCTACGGCGTTGAGCAGGTTCGCCGCCAACAGCAGATGCAGCATCTCCTCGGCGAACACGCTGCCCACGACGTGCGCCGCCGCGGCGTTCCGCACGGGATCGAGGGAGTACAGCGCGCAGAGGTACGGCGGCAGGGTGGAGTGCTCCAACTCGATCGCCCACTGTAAATGCGTACGCAGATCCTCGAGCGTGGCGATGCGGGAGGTGGAGAGCGTCACGGTGGTCCTTCCTCGGGAGTTCGCGGGTGTGCGCACCCGCCGTCCGGAGGACAGGACGGGGCCCGAATCTGTGACACGAGGCGCGCCGGGCACCGTGACGTCACATTCCGAGGCGCTCCCCTGTCCTGGTTGGTGAAGTGTGTCCGGCCGAGTCGCGAGGTAAGAGCGGGAGCACCGGGTTTCAGACGGCTCCTCGGAGTCTGCGTCAAGCAGAGCGTGGCTGGTCCCACCCGCCGCCGGACACCAACAGTCCAACTAAGGAGAACCCACGATGACGAGCCTGGACGAACAGGTCGTCCGCCGGCACCCGATCACGCCGACGCCCACACGCCCTGCCGCCACGCGCCGGCGGGGCCGATGAGCTCGGCCGAGCGGCGGCTCGCGACCTCCGTCCTGGTGATCGGCAGCGGCGGCTCCGGCCTGCGTGCCGCCATCCAGTTGGCCGAGCGCGGTACCGACGTCCTCGTGGTGGGCAAGCGGCCCGCCGCCGACGCCCACACCACCCTCGCCGCGGGCGGCATCAACGCCGCCCTCGGCACCATGGACCCCGAGGACTCGTGGCAGCAGCACGCCGCGGACACGCTCAAGGAGAGCTACTTCCTCGCGGACCCGAACACCGTCCGGATCGTGGCCGAGGGGGCGGCCCGCGGCATCGCCGACCTGGAACGCTGGGGCATGCCCTTCGCCCGCGAAGCGGACGGCCGTATCTCGCAGCGGTACTTCGGCGCGCACACCTTCCGACGGACCGCCTTCGCCGGCGACTACACCGGCCTGGAGATCCAGCGCACCCTCGTGAACCGGGCCCGCCAGCTCGACGTGCCGATCATCGACACGATCTACGTCACCCGGATCCTGACCCGGGACGACGTGGTGTTCGGCGCCTACGGATTCGACACCGGCGACGGCACCCGCTACGTGGTCCACGCCGACGCCGTGATCCTGGCCGCAGGTGGTCATACCCGGATCTGGCGACGGACCTCCTCGCGACGCGACGAGAACACCGGCGACGCGTTCCGGCTCGCTCTCACCGCGGGAGCGCGCATCCGCGATCCCGAGCTCGTGCAGTTCCACCCCTCGGGCCTGCTCGAACCCGAGGACGCGGCCGGCACGCTGGTGTCGGAGGCCGCTCGCGGCGAAGGCGGCGTTCTCCGCGACCGGCTCGGCGAGCGGTTCATGCAACGCTACGACCCCGCCCGGATGGAGCTCTCCACCCGGGACCGGGTCGCCCTCGCCGCCTACACCGAGATCAAGGAGGGCCGCGGCACCCCGGACGGCGGCGTGTGGCTCGACGTCTCCCACCTGCCGCGAGAAACGATCATGCAGCGGCTCCCCCGCGTCTACCAGACGCTGATCGAGCTGCAGATGCTCGACATCACCACGACGCCGATCGAGATCGCACCGACCGCCCACTACTCGATGGGCGGGGTCTGGGTACGCCCGGAGGACCACGGCACAGAGATCGCAGGCCTGTACGCCATCGGCGAGGCCGCCAGCGGGCTGCACGGCGCCAACCGGCTCGGCGGCAACTCCCTGATCGAACTCCTTGTGTACGGCCGGATCGTCGGCGACGCGGCCGCGGACTACTCGGCCGACCTCGACGCGCAACCGCGCAGCGCCGCCGCGGTCGCCGATGCGCGCGACGAGGTGGACCAGGTACTCGCCGCGGACGGGCCGGAGAACGTGCGGTCCCTGCAGCGGGCAGTCCGCGACACCATGACCGAGCACGCCGGCGTGGTGCGCGACGAGCACGGCCTGCGGGCGGGCCTCGCGCGACTCGACGACATCGAGACCGCCGAGAAGAAAGTCGGCGTGCATCCCGACCTGGCCGGCTTCCAGGACCTGGCCCACGCGTTCGACCTGCGATCGTCGCTCGTCGCCGCCCGCGCGACGGTGGAAGCCGCGATCGAGCGCCGCGAGACCCGCGGCTGCCACAACCGCTCCGACTTCCCGGACCTGGACGAGTCGCTGCGGGTCAACATGGTCTGGTCCGGGCCGGGGCAGGTCGTCCGGGAGCCGGTGGCGGAGACGCCGGTGGAGATCGCGGCGCTCGTCCGGGAAGTCTCGACCGCCGGCAAGCTCGTGGAGTAACCCCTGAAGTGCAGGTCAACAAGCTGCTCACCCCGCCTGGCCGGCAACAAGGGTCGTGAGCGCTCCGCGGCGGTCTGGCTCGGGCTGCGCGGCGCGGGCGTGAGTAGTCTCCTCAGGAGACATGATGAGCAGCAGACGGTCGCCCGGGCGCCTCCTCGGACGGCGAAACGAGTGCGAAGCCCTCGACGACCTCTTGGCCGGCGTCCGGAGCGGTCGAAGCGCGGCAATCGTGGTGCACGGTGAGGCTGGCATCGGTAAGACGGCGCTGCTGGAGTACGCGCTGCGGAGCGCGTCCGGTTGCCGGATCGCAAGAGCGGCCGGCGTCGAGTCCGAGATGGAGCTGGCCTTCGGTGGGCTGCACCAGTTGTGTGCCCCGTTTCTGGATCACGTCGACCGTCTACCCGGCCCCCAACGTGACGCCCTTGGGACAGCATTCGGCCTGAACGCAGGAACGCCGCCAGATCGCTTTCTGGTCGGACTAGCGGTTCTCAGCCTGCTCGCCGACGTAGCCGAAGAACGACCGCTCGTCTGCCTCGTCGATGACGCCCAATGGCTGGACCAAGTCTCGGCACAGACCCTCGCCTTCGTTGCGCGACGCCTCCTCGCAGAGCAAGTGGCGCTCTTGTTCGCAATGCGCGACACGACCGCCGAACACGCACTGAAGGGACTGCCGCAGCTCAAGGTGGTGGGTCTGAACCACAATGACGCCGGTGCCCTGCTGGACTCAACGGCTCCCGGACCGCTCGACATACGGATCCGAGGTCGGATCTTGGCCGAGACGCGCGGCAACCCCCTCGCCCTGCTCGAACTGCCTCGGGGCCTGACCGCAGCGGAGATGGCCGCAGGGTTCGGGCGTCCCGACGCGCGCCCCCTCTCCAGTAAGATAGAACAGGGCTTTCTTCGACGCGTCCAATCGCTACCACCTGAAACACAACGCCTGCTTCTCATCGCTGCTGCCGAGCCGATCGGCGACGTGACGTTGTTGCGGCGTGCCGCTGAACGGCTGGGAATCGCAGTGGACACAGCGGTGGCCCCGGCCGAAGCGGCGGGGTTGATCACACTCGGCACGTGGGTGCGGTTCCGGCACCCGCTGGTTCGTTCCGCGGCCTACCGCGCAGCGCCCACGAGCGACCGTCAGGAAGTGCACCGGGCCCTGTCAGAGGCGACCGATGCTCAGTCCGATCCAGATCGTCGGGCCTGGCACCTGGCTCGTGCCACCGCGGGACCCGACGAGTCCGTGGCCGCAGGATTGGAGCAGTCGGCAGACCGAGCGCAGGCGCGCGGCGGTTTCGCAGCCGCAGCAGCCTTCCTGGACCGAGCCGGACAGCTCACCGCTGACCCCGCACGCCGCGGAGCCAGATTGTTGGCAGCAGCGCGGGCCAAGCATCAGGCCGGCGCTTTCGGCGACGCACTCGAGTTGCTGGGCGCGGCCGAACTCAACCCGCTCGACGAGCTCGGACGTGCGCAGTCGACCCTGCTGCGCGGACAGATCATGTTCGCCTCCCGCAGTGCCAGCGCCGGCCTACCGATCTTGCTCAAAGCTGCCAAGCGACTCGAGCCGCTTGACGCTGGGCTAGCTCGCGAGACCTACCGCGACGCGATCTACGCGGCGCTCACCGCGGGCCGGCTGCCGGGCGACGACGGAGTCGTGGAGGTCGCCAGGGCGGCGCTCACCATGGCCCCCACACCGGACGCGACGCGAGCCGACCTGCTCCTCGAGGGCCTGGCACGAGTGACCACCGAGGGGTACCCGGCCGGTGTGCCGCTCTTGCAGAAGGCGCTGACCGGTTTCCATGCCGAAGAACTCTCCAAGGACGAGGGCCTCGGCTGGCTCCCGCTCGCGTGCCGCATGGCTCATAACGCATGGGAATTCGACAGCTGGTCCGTTCTCTCGGCCAGGCTGGTCGACCTGGCCCGCGGAACCGGGGCCTTGTCCATTCTGCCGTCGGCGCTCCTGCTGCGGCTGTCGAATCGGGTGAACGCCGGGGACCTCGCCGAGGCGGCCTCGCTTGTGGCCGAAGCCGCGACGATCGGTGAGGCCACGGGCAGCAGTTTCTTCGCGCACTATGGAGCTTTGGTGCTTGAGGCGTGGCGAGGCCGGGAGGCCGAAACACTTGAGGTGATCGACGTCATCACCCACGACATGCTCCTGCGCGGGGAGGGAAAGGTTCTGACCGCGACCGGATGGGCGGCCGCGGTGCTTTACAACGGTCTGGGTCGGTACGAGGAGGCGTACGTTGCCGCCAAGCGCGGTTCGGAGTACCCGCAGGAACTGGGGCTGTCCACCTCGTCGATGGTCGAACTCGTCGAGGCCGCAGTGCGGCTCGGCAAGCCGGAAGACGCAGCCGAGGCCGTGCAGAGAATCAGCCACCTGGCGCAGGCGAGCGGTACCGACTGGGCATTGGGCACTGCGGCGGGCGTGTCTGCCCAATTGAGCGACGGGCAAGCTGCCGACGCTCTGTACCGAGAGGCGATCGATCGGCTCGAGCGCACCGGCGTGCGGATCGAGACCGCCCGAGTCCGGCTACTCTACGGCGAGTGGCTCCGTCGCGAGAACCGCCGCGTCGACGCACGGAAACAATTAGGCCTCGCCCACAAGATGCTGAGCGAGATCGGGGCCGAGGCGTTCGCGGAACGCGCGCGCCGTGAACTCGAGGCGACCGGAGCGACCGTTCGCAAACGGACCGTCCAGATGCGCGCAACGCTCACCCCTCAGGAAGCACAGATCGCACGTCTCGCCGGCGACGGGCTGACCAACCCTGAGATCGGTGCGCAGTTGTTCGTCAGCCCACGCACCGTCGAGTGGCACCTACGCAAGGTGTTCTCCAAGCTCGGCATCACATCCCGCAGACAGATCCGCGCCACGCTGACCGACGGTAGCCATTCACGTGCCTGTGGCTGATCTGGCGTTGTTGGCTGCGACCAGACGGCTGCTGCGGCGCGCCGACTCCAGTGGCACGGCGGCGCCACGTACGAGCCCGAGCTGCACCGTTTGCTGTCGCAACACCGCGTTGAGCATCCAGTCCGCCGCGATCCGCAGGCGATTGCCAGGCAGGGACAACAGGTGATAGCTCCGTGTTACCGCCGCCGCCGCGATCCCGGACAGCGGCACACCGAGCGGGTTCGCCGCGGCCTTACGCCCCCCGAGCTCTACCAGGAATCCCAGGTCGTGGTGGCGGTAGCGGCGCCGCCGACCATGCCCCAGCGACGCCGCGACATTGTGCCCCGCAAGACGACCCTGACGGACCGCGTGCTGGGCCGTCATGGCGGCGATGTGTCCCGGTCGCGTCAGGTCGGGCACAGCGGCGGCGTCGCCGCACGCAACGACGTCCGGACAGTCCGGGACAGCAAGGTACGGATCGACCACGAGTCGACCGTGATCGGTCGGCAGGCCGAGGCCGGCGACCAACGGATCGGGTCGCACGCCGACGCACCACACGAGGGTGCGTGTGTCAACTCGCTCGCCGGTGGTCAACCGCACCGCGTCGACCTCGCTCGCCTCAACGGACTCCCCGACGCGCACCTCGACACCCCGCTCGACCAGCACCCGATGCGCGGTTCGGGAGAGCCGCTCATCCAGTCCGGGCAGAACGCGCGGTGCCCGGTCGAGCAGAATCCAGCGGATCGGTTGTCCGTGAAGCGACCGGTGCTGGCGCACGAGCGCGGCGGTGAGCAACGCGCCCTGTGCGGCCACCTCGGTTCCGGTGTAGCCCGCGCCGACCACGACGAAGGTGCAGCGCGCCGCCCGCTCCGCAGCGTCATCGGTCACCGCAGCCAGCTCGATCTGCCTGGTGACGTGGTCACGCACGTACAGCGCCTCGGCAATGCCACGGAAGCCGTGCGCGTACTCGGCGATCCCCGGGACCGGCAGCAGCCTGGTCACACTCCCGGCCGCAAGCACGAGCCAGTCGTATCCCGTCTCACCCCGACGGCCCTCCGGGTCGACCCAGCCGACCCGCTTCTCGCGCACGTCGACTGCGTCGACCTTGCCCAGGACCAACTGCGCTCCTGGCAACGTCGCCGCCAGCGAAACCGCGATCCGGCGTGGTTCAAGGGTTCCCGCGGCGACCTCGGGCAGTAGCGGAAGGTACAAGAAGTGATCGGTCGGATTCACGACCACGACGTCCGCATCGTCCCCGAGACGGCGCAACAATGTTCTCGCCGCCTGGTGCCCGGCGAACCCGGCGCCGACGACCACGATCCGCGGTCGGACCGGCCGCTCACCGGCAGTTCTCATCGCCGGTGCCTGTCACGCAGGTCGCGACTGGATGCGTGCACCAGGCGTCCCAGGTCGAACCCGTTCACCAGCACCAGCCCCGGACTCAGGAACACGAAGGCGAGCATCCCGACGGACGGCACGGCCCGGCTCCGGCGGCGTCGAGTCTTCAACGATGTCGCACGCGCGTAACCGTCAGGTTCTCGCAGGCGCTCGGCGGCCTGTCTGTCGATGACGCGGACGCGCCTACTGAGTGAAAACATGGGTGATCCACCTCGTTGTTCGCAGATGTACGTCAAGCAACTGACAGTTCGCGCGGGACAGCTCGTTCGCCGAGCGAGGACGGCTCGCGAGGGGCACACCGGGCCGGACGTCAACACCAGCAAGGACCGGGCAGCACATCGGTCTGTGACACGGCGTCGAGATGAATGGCTGCGGACAGCACAACCCACGAGCATCGATGCGAGCCGCGGTGGCCACGGTCGGCCACGTTTCCCACGACGGGATGAAGCCCGATCGCGCCCGTGCGGGCGGTGTGGAGGAAGTAGGGAACGTGCGCCAGCGCGATAAGCAGCAGCATCATTGCCCCGCGCCAGGTCGGGCGCGAGAGAGCGCTCCGACAGAGGAGTCGAGTGCGCCAGGTCGCCGCCCGGTGGCGCGGGACGACGATCGCTGCCGTGTCGTGTCGCGCTACCTCGACGATGTCGATCGTGCCCTCGGGGAGAGGACGGCCGCCGGCGCCGCGCTTCGTCAGCCCGCGGGTTCCCGCGGTGGTAGTGATGTCCGGCTCTGGCGTGGTGGGTGCGGTCGGCCATGGCGGCTCCCCCGCGTCTCGATGGTGTGGTCGGGTCGGGGTCGCGGGTCAGTTCCCGCCCGCGTCGAGCAGCCAGTGGTAACGCAGCCGCAGGGCCCGTTCCGTACTGGCCAGCCCGGCCCCGAGACCGAGCGTGATGTTGAGCCAGAGCGGCAGGTAGATCGGCGACTCGAACACCCCGAAGTTCTCGGCGATGGGGGGTATCCGGGAGATCGGATCGATGAGCTGCAGGACGTTGAGACCCACGCCGACGATGACCATCACCACCGAGACGAAGCCGATCAGTCGGCTCACCGACGGGTGGTCGCGCTCGAGGCGGGCCCGGCGGCCCTCGGCCGACTTCGGGTCCGGGGCGAGCTGGCGCTCCGCACCATCGGCCACGTGTTTCCCGCGGTGCTGGCCGCGTTGCTGCTACCCGGAGCACTGCTCGCCGACGACGGCGCCGTGCGGGCGCCGGTCTACGGTCCTTACCTGGTTGGTGTCGTCGCGGGGTTCGTGGTCGGCGCGTTCGAGAAGGACAACTTCTTCCTCGTGTTCGGCGTGAGTGTGCTGGCGTTCGCGGTGGCGCACTGGGCGTTCGCCGCATGAGTGAGCACGCCTCCCGTCGACGGCCCCGGATGGCCGAGTTCGGGAAAGGGACCAGGGACGTGGCGCCGATCGTCCTCGGTGCTCTTCCGTTCGGGGTGCTGTTCGGCGCGCTGGCAGCACAGGTCGGCTTCAGCTGGGTCCTGGTCGCGGTCGTCGTCGGGATCGCCGTGGGTGTGCTGTCCGAGCGCTGGCTCCCGGGGTAAGGCCGCGCCCGGCCGGGCGGCGATCCCATCAGGCGGGTGAGAGAAGCGGAAGGACGGCGCCCGCGCCGACGCCGAGAAGCACCGCAGCTGCCGCGCAGGCGTAGGCGCTCACGGCGGCCGCTGCTCCCCCCGACTCCAGGACTGCGGGCGGCGCCTGCTCGGCGGCGCTGCGGAAGGCGGGCGCGATCCAGCGCAGGTAGTAGAAGACGCTGGCCACGGTGTTGACGACGGCGACGACCGCGAGCCAGGCGAAGCCACCCTCGACCGCGGCGGTGAACACCGTGAGCTTGCCGACGAACACCGCGGTCGGGGGTGTGCCGATGAGGCCGAGGAGGCACACGACAAGCGCGGTGGCGAGCGCCGGGCGATGGCGGGCCATGCCGCGGTAGTCCTCGAGTGTGCGGGCGCTGGGCAGCGCTGCGACCACGGCGAACGCGCCGAGGTTCGTGATCGCGTAGCCGGCGAGGTAGAAGAGCAGGGCGGGTTGTGCCAGCCCCGCCCGGCCGGCCACGGCAACGGCGATCAGCAGGTAACCGACCTGACTGATGGTCGAGTAGGCGAGCAGCCGCTGCACCGAGGTCTGGAAGAACGCGGCGAGGTTGCCCAAAGTCATCGAGACCGCGGCCAGGCCGGCGACGAGCAGGGGCCAGTCGATCGTGTCGGCGGGGATCGCCACGAGCAGCAGCCGGTACATCGCGCCCAGGCCGCCGATCTTGGGGATCGTGGTGACGATCGCCGCCACCGGCGCCGGGGTGCCGTCGGTGACGTCAGGCACCCAGAAGTGCCCGGGCACGCCGCCGACCTTGAACAGCAGCCCGGCGAGCACGGCGACCAGTCCGACGGCGGCCGCGGCGACGGGGGCAACAGTGAGGCCCTCACGCAGCGGGCCGTAGGCGGTGGAGCGGCCGACGCCGTAGAGGACCGCGGTGCCGGTGAGCATCGCGACGCCGAGGAACGCCCCGGACAGGTAGTACTTCATCGCCGCTTCCGTGCCGAGCGTGCTCTTGTCCCAGCCGGCGAGCGCGTAGAACGGAACGCTGGCCAGCAGGAACGCGGCGAACAGCAGGAGCAGGTCGTTCGCGCCCCCGAGCAGGATCGTGCCCAGCGCCCCGAGCTGCAGCAGCACCACGAACTCGGTCTCCCGGCGGTGCCCGGCGGTGGCGTCGACGGACAGGGCGAGCGCCACCAGGACCGCGACGAGCACGATGGCCCGGGTGGCGTGGGTGAGTGTGTCGATGGCGTAGCTGGTGCCGAAGGCGACCTCGCCGGGCCGCGTCGCCGCGGCTGCGGTGGCGGCCAGCCCGGCGAGCGCGGCCGCGGCGGCGAGCAGCCGCACGAGCCACTGCCGGCACCGCGGCAGCCACGCCCCGAGCAGCAGCCCGACGACGGCACCGCCGAGCAGGAGCAACTCCGGGATCAGCGCCCCCGGATTCTCGTTCATCATCGACGCGCCGGTCATCGTGCGACGAGCTCCACCAGCGCGCGAGAGGCCGGCTCGATGACGTCGAGCAGGAACCGGGGTAGCACGCCGATCACGGTGGCCACCGCCAGCAGCGGGACGATCGCGGCGATCTCGCTGCGGTGCAGGTCCGCGAAGGGCCGCGGGCTACCGGGGGCGTCCGGGATGCGCAGCGGGCCGAGGAACAGCCGCTGCACGGCCAGCAGGAACAGCCCGGCCGTGATCAGGATGCCGGTCACCGCGAGCGCGGTGGCCACCGGCGCAGCGGACAGGGACCCGGTGAAGATCTGGAACTCGGCGATGAACCCGGCGAACCCCGGCAAGCCCAGCGAGGCGAACGCGGCGACGGCGAACACCGCCGCGAACACGGGTGTCCGGGCCGCGAGACCGGAGTAGGCGGCCATGTCGTAGGTGTGGCCACGGTCGTAGAGCACCCCGGTGAGCAGGAACAACGCACCGGTGATCAGCCCATGGGCGACCATCTGGGTCACCGCCCCGGTGGTGGCCAGCTGCCGGGCCTGCTCGTCCGTACCCGCGAGGATCCCTGCGGCGCCGACCCCGAGTATCACGTAGCCCATGTGGTTGACCGACGTGTAGGCGATCATCCGCTTGAGGTTGGTCTGCGCGAGCGCCACCAGCGCCCCGTAGAGCACCGACACGACGCCGACCACCACCGCGACCAGGGCGAACTGCCGCCAGGTGTCGGGCAGGATCGGCATCGCGATCCGGACGAACCCGTAGGTGCCCATCTTCAGCAGCACCCCGGCCAGGATCGCCGAGCCCGTGGCCGGCGCCTCCGTGTGCGCCGGGGGCAGCCAGGTGTGGAACGGCACCGTCGGCGTCTTCACCGCAAGGCCGACACCGACCGCGAACAGCGTCAGCGCGGCGTAGACACCGCCGCCGGCCAGCGGGTCGGCGGCGATGAGGTCGACGATGTCGAACGTGTGCGGCCGCGCCGCGAGGTAGAGCAGGATGAATCCGAGCAGCAGCGCCAGCGAGCCCAGGAACGTGTAGAGGAAGAACTTCAGTGCGGCTGCGCGTGCTCTCTCGCCGTGCCCCCATCCGGCGATGAGGAAGTACATGAACACAATGGACAGGTCGAAGAACAGGAAGAACAGGATCAGGTCCAGCGCGACGAACAGCCCGAGGGACACCGTCTGGAGTCCGAGGAACAACGTCACGTAGGGCTTGACCCGGCGGGTCTCCCGCAGCGCGAACACCGCGCAGGCGCCGAACAGCACCGCGGTCAGTGCGACCAGCGGAAGCGACAGGCCGTCCACCCCGACGTGGTAGGAGATCCCCACGGTGGGCATCCAGTCGGCTCGCTGCTCGAACTGGAAGCCACCGCCGGGCACGAGCCGCAGCCACACGGCCACGACGAGGGCGAGGTCGATGGCACTGACCGCGATCCAGGCGCCGATGAACACCCTGCGTGGCGCCGTACCGGAGACCAGCAGCAGGACCGCAGCCGCCGCAGCGGGCAGGAACACGATCAGCGACAACACGCGAGCTCCTCGGGGGTCACCGCACGACGATCACGAACAGGGCCAGCAACGCCAGCGCTGCGGCGGCCTGGGCGTAGTATTGGTGGACCTGCCCGGTCTGGGGACGCCGGGCGAGCCGGCCCAGCGAACGGGCAGCGACTGCGACCGCCCGCACCGCGCCGTCGACCAACGGCTCGCCCCGGCGGTCCAGCGCGCGCGCCACCGCGCCGGTCGCACGGGCCGCCGCGTCGACCGATCGGTCCAGGAACCTGTCGTCGAAACGCGCGAGGAACCGGGCCAGGGCGAGCGTCGGATGAACGATCACCGCGTGGGCGGCGCGCTCCAGCCCGAGCCACGACGCGAGCGGGCGCGGAGCACCGATCCGGGCGGCTGAACGCCAGGTGACGGCGATCGCTGCAGCGGCGAGCAGTCCCGACAGGACCAGCTCCCACACAGCGGGCGCGGGCGCCAGCGACCCGGACGCCAGTGTCGGGAGCAGACCGAGTAGGGCGGCCAGCGCCGCAAGCACGACCAGCGGCAGTGACATCGCCGCGTTCACCCGGCCGTCGGCTGCCCTCGCGCCGGCCGGTGTACGGGCCGGGACGGGCTGCCAGACGAACCAGACCGCCTTCGCGCTGTAGACGGCCGAGATCACGGCCCCGGCCAGGCCCGCGACGTACAACGGAACCCAGCCGCGTTCGAGCACGGCCGCGAGCACCGCGTCCTTGGACACCCAGAGCGACAGCGGCGGCAGCCCGGCCAGCGATGCCGCCCCGACGGTGAAGGTGACCCCGACGACCGGGAACCGGCGTGCGGCGCCTCGCAGCTCACCGAGCTGCTTGGTGCCCAGCACCACCAGCCACGCCCCCGCGGCGAGGAACAGCAGGGTCTTGGTCGCGGCGTGCGCGACCAGCTGCAGCGCTCCGCCCGCGACGCCACCGGCGCCCGCGGCGAGCACCATGAACCCGATTTGCGCACACGTCGACGCCGCGAGGAGCTGCTTGAGGTCGCTCTGCGCGACCGCGACCAGCCCCAGCAGCACCGCGGTGGCCGCACCGACCCACGCCACCAGCGGACCCGCCCAACCGGTGGGCTCCAGCAGCGGGATCAGTCGCAGCAGCAGGTACGCCCCGGCCGCCACCATCGTGGCGGAGTGCAGCAGCGCCGACACCGGACTCGGGCCGTGCATCGCCTGCGACAGCCAGAAGCTGAACGGTAGCTGCGCCGACTTGCCAAGCGCGGCGAGCACCACCCCGGCCGCGACGACGTGCAGCCACGGGGTCGGGGCCGAGGGAAGTTCGGCAAGCGCCAGCGACCCGACGCCGCCGGCCAACGCGGCACCCGCGGCGACGTAGAGCCCGAGATCGGCGAACCGGGTGGTGAGGAACGCCGTGCCCGCCGCCCGCACCGATTCCGGCTCGCGCCACTGGTAGCCGATGAGCGCCCAGCTCATCGCGCCCATCACCTCCCACGCCATGAGCAGCACGGCGAGGGTTGCTGCGGTGACGGTCACCAGCATCGCGCCCGCGAACAGCAGCACGAACCCGACGAACCGCGAGGTGCGCAGGTCCCTGTCCCCCCCTGAGAAGACCAGGACCGCCAGCGTCGCGACGGCGACCGTGATGACCATCAGCGCCGACAATCCGTCGACCGCGAACCCGGCCCGGATCCCCGCCAGCAGCAGCGGGGCGTCGACGACCGGACGCGCGTCCGCCGCAGCGACCGCGAGACCCAGCACGGCGACCGCGACGAGCACGCCCGCCACGGGCGCCGCCCGATCAGCGCGGCGGCCGGTTACCGCGAGGAGCGCCCCCGACAGCAGCGGCACACCGATCAGCCACCAGAGCAGCATCCGCGTCAGCCCTTGAGATCCGCGGCGTCGTCGGTCATGTCGACCCGGCGCGCCCGGTAGAGGGCGGTGACCACGGCGAACCCGGCGGCCATCTCGACCGCCATCGCGGTGATGATCACGACGATGAGCACCTGCCCGTCGGCGCCGCCCGGCGCGACGAAGTACCAGAACGCGGCGGTGGCGACGATGACCCCGTTGAGCATCAGCTCGAGGCCCATCATCAGCATCACGATCGACTGCTGGGACAGCGCTCCGTACAGGCCGATCGCGAACAGCGCGGCCGCGAGCAGCAGGAACAGCTCCAGCGTCATCGCCCGACCCCCCCGCCCGCCGGATCGTCGGCCCGCGGCGCGCGCAGGTCGTCACCGAGCCGGTCGTAGCGCCCCCGCGCGGTGGCCAGCACCACGGTGGCGACGATCGTGGCGAACAGGGCCACCCCGAGGGTCATCATCGTGAGCATCTGCCCGCCCATCAGGGCCTCGCCGAGGGCGAAGGTCGGATCCGGGGACGGGCTGCCTTGGCGGGAAGGCCAGTCCACGAGCAGGATTCCGGCCGCGAGCAGCACGAACGTACCGAGCGCGATCGCCGTCGAGCCGGTCTTGTTGTGGACCATCGACATCGGCATCAACCCGGCCGGGTTCATCATGAACATGATCATGAAAACAGCCATGATCACCATCTCGATGACCATCATCAGCGCGATCACCACACCGAGGTAACCCAGCCCGAGCAGCAGCACCAAACCGGCGACGGCGAGGAACGAGGCGAGCAGCGCGAACGTCACCCGCGCCATCGAGTCCAGCCGGAACACCAGGAACCCGAACACCAGCGCGGCAACGGCGAGCACCCAGAACAGCACGATCGAGGCCACTTACATCCCCCCTCCTGCCACATCGCCGCCTTTGGCGAGCACCACGAGCGCCACGACCAGCGCCTGAGCGATCGTCAACGGGACCAGTACCACCCAGGAGAACTCGGTGTAGCGGTCCATCCGCAGCGTCGGGAACCGGTGGCGCAGCCACACCAGCAGCGCCAGCACCGCCACCGTCTTCACCGCCACCCACGCCCACGGCGACAGCAGCGGCCCACCACCGCCGCCGAGGAACAACGGCACCGCCATCGCCGCGGCCACAACGAGCAGCAGCCACCTGCCCCCGTAGAACACCAGCCGGTCCACCCCGGACAACTCGACGGCCGCGCCGCCGGCGACGTCCCGCGCAACCGGCGCGTCGAACGGCCCCCAGAACGCCATCGCCGCGGCCGACATCAGGTACACGACGAACGCCACCGGCATGATCGCCACGAACCAGAGGTCCTGCTGCGCGTCGACGATCGTCGTGATCCGCAGGCTCTCCGCGCCCAGTGCGGCGGTGATGATCGCGAACATGTGCGGCAGCTCGTAGGCCAGCCCCTGCGCGACGAACCGGTAGCCCCCGACCAGCCCGAGCGCGCTGTTCGAGCCCCAGCCGACCATCCACACCGCGGCCCAGGCCACCACCTCCATGGCGTTGAACCACACGACACCGACACCGAGATCGGCCACCGGCCGCTCCCCGAGCGGCAGCACCGCGGCGGCGAGCAGCGCGGCCACCGGCAGCGCCGCGACGCCGACCCGGGCCAGCACCCGGTCGGAGGCAACCGTGTGGCGGCGCTGTCCGACGAGGAGCCGAGCAGCCTCCCGAGCCGGTGCGAGCAGCGCCGCACGCCCGGCCGGACCACCCGAGACACGAGCAGTCAGCGCGGCATCCCAGGCGAGCGCAGCCCAGGTCGCGAGGCCGAGCAGCACCGGCATCAACAGCGCCGACCACCACGGAAGCGCCTGGGATGTCACTGCGGCGGGCATCTCACCCATGCCGCGCGCCCTCCCGCACCGGCATCGGCTCGGTGTCCGGGTCGACCGCCGCGACGATCACGCGTGCCGCGGCGAGCTCGGCGCCCACCAGCAGGCCCGCCAACTCGTCGACGCTCTGGCGGGATGCCGCCCGCACCGCGCCGGCTGTTTCTGTGCGGGACGCGACGGCAACCTCGATCGCGGTGAGCCGCTGCTCGAGTAGCCCGGCGACGTCGGTCGCTCCTGCCGGGATCCCGCGGATCAGCCAGCGCAGCGTGCGGGAGCGACGGACCCGGCGCGCCAGAGCTGCTGCGGGCGCCGCAATCTGTTCGCGCGAGGCGCCGGCCAGCAGGGCGTCGCGCAGCCGGCGGGACTGCGCAGCCGCGTCCGCCCAGCCCGCGACGCCGAGGAACCGCGCCAGCGCGTCCAACTCGCGTGCCGCGCCACGGCCGGTCCACCACGAGGACGCCGCAGCGCGACCGGCGTCCAGCAGTTCGGCGGCGGCCTCCTGGATCACGTCGCCCTGCAGCGTCACCCGCACCACGAGCCCAGCCGGCCAGTCCGGCAGCACCGGCCCCAGCGGCACGTGCAGCCGGTCCAGCGCCAGCCCGTCGCGGTCCTCGCCCAGGTCGGCCATCGGCAGCCCACCGGGCAACTCCATCCCGGCGCCGTGCCCGTGGTGACTCTGGTGCCCGCCGTGCCCCGAATGCTCGCTTCGGTCCGCACGGCGCGCGTGGTCGCCAGTCGAGCCGTGCTCGGCCCGCTCGTCGTGGCCCATGCCGTCACCGGGATCATGACCAGGGCCGCCGCCGTGGCCCCCGTGGTGGTCGTGCTGCTCCTCGTGTCCGGCGTGGCCGGCTGCACCATTGGCGGCTTCCGTACCGCCGCCTGCATGCGAACGTTGGTGATGGCGATCAGCCAGCTCCGTGGCCGCCTTGTCCAGCTCTCGGTCCACATCGGAGGACTCGGCGACAGCGACACGGGCCCGCGGCGCGGGCACGTGCTGCCAAACGCGCTCGATGACCGCTGCGAGCTCGGGACCTGGCGAGCCGGCGACGACGACGACGTCCGCGTCGGCCGGGCTGCTCGCCGTCGGCCAACCGCGCCGGGCGATCGAGGCTTCGACCGCCGTTCGTGTTGCGGCACCCCCGGCGGCGGGTACGACGAGTACGTGCGGACGCCGAGCCGCCGCGCGGAGCAGCACCGCGGTCAGGTCCATCGAAGCGCCCCTTCGCGCCAGGCGTAGAGGACGCCGGCGAGCAGGATCCCGAGGAACAGAAACATCTCGATCACCGCGGCGGGCCCGACCCGGGAGACGACCAACGTCCACGGGTACATGAACAGCATCTCCATGTCGAACGCCAGGAACACCATCGTCACCGGGTACCAGCGGACGTGGAACCGCGACACGGCGTGCTCAACCGGCGGGAGACCACCGGTACAGGCCGGAACGGCGGCCATCTCTCGCTGTACCGCGAGAAGCGCCGAGACTGTGTATCCGGCCAGCACCAGCCCGACAGCAACAGCGAGCACCACCACCAGCGGGCCGAACTCCGTCACAGATCCCGCCTCCTCGATACCGGTATGGGGTTCCGGATCATGACCCATACCCCGTGGCGTGTCCACCCTCGGGCACGGAGGGCCGCAACGTCGCGCACCGTCGGGTGATACCCAACATCGACCCGCGCACCCATCGGGTCATCGTCCAGGCCGGCCTCTCGATCTGCTGTTGATCGGCTGTTCCCGCTCAGGCGTGGTCGCGGTCAGGGCCGACGCCACCTGGCCTCGAGATCGACAACGGATACCCCCTAGCCGTACTTGACCGATCGTGTGACGCGGGTGCAACCCACCTCTCTGAGAGTGCTACGGTCTCGACACTTAATACCCCCTACCCGTAAGGAGTTTACGATGTCCGCCACAAGCGCGGCTCCCCCACGGCGCCGGATCGGGCTGCTGGTCATCGCCGCGGCCCAGTTCATGGTCATCATGGACACCTCGATCATCGGCGTGGCCCTGCCGAAGATGCAGGCCGACCTCGGCTTCTCCCCCGAAGGGCTGTCCTGGGTCTTCAACGCCTACGTCGTGGCCTTCGGAGGGCTGCTGCTCCTGGGCGGGCGGCTCTCGGACCTGTTCGGAGCACGCCGGCTGTTCGGCATCGGCTGGCTCGTCCTGCTCGGTGGGTCCGTGCTCGCGGGTGCCGCAGGCAACGCCGCCTGGGAGCTGGCCGGACGCGCCGTGCAAGGAGCCGGGGCGGCCCTGATCGCCCCCGCTGCCCTGACGCTGCTGATGATGCTCTTCGGTTCCGAACCGAAGGAGCTGACCAAGGCACTGGCCCTCTACGGCGCCGCGGCACCCGCCGGCGGTACGGCGGGAGTGTTCCTCGGCGGGGTGATCACCGAGTACCTCAGCTGGCCGTGGGTGTTTTACCTGAACGTCCCGATCGCGCTCGTCATCCTGGCCGTCATCCCGGCGGTCATGCCGGCAGGCGGGCGACGCCGTGGCTCGGTCGACGCCGTCGGCGCCGTCACCGTCACCGCCGGGCTCGGGCTGGCGGTCTACGGCATCGTCCGTGCATCCGAGGCGGGCTGGCTCGCCGCTGAGACCCTGCTGGCGGTCGGCGCCGCCGTCGTGCTGCTCGGGGCGTTCGTGGCGGTGCAGGCCCGCCGCCGTGAGCCGCTGGTGCGGCTGGGCATCTTCCGTGCCCCGAACCTCGCCGCCGCCAACGTTGCCCAGCTGCTCCTTGGGGCGGCGTGGATCCCGATGTGGTTCTTCCTGAACCTCTACCTCCAGCAGGTCCTGGGCTACACGGCGTTCCCCAGCGGGGCTGCGCTGCTGCCGATGACGATCGTGATCATGATCGGCATGATCGGCCTGGCGCCGCGGCTGATCGCGCGGTTCGGTCCCAAGGCGTTGACGGTCGGCGGACTGGCGGTACTCGCGGTCGGCATGGGATGGCTGGCTCTCATCCGGCCCGACGGCACCTTCTGGGTCGACGTCCTGCCGGCCTCGATCGTGGCCGCATTGGGCATGTCGATGGCGTTCATCCCCAGCCTGGGCACCGCGCTGTCGGCGGCCCGGCCGGAGGAGGGCGGGCTCGCCTCCGGGATCGTGAACACCAGCTACCAGATCGGCTCCGCTCTGGGACTGGCGGCCATCACCGCGCTCGCCAGCGTTCAGGGGGCCACAGCCCTCGGCGACCCGAACCGGCTGACTGACGGCTACTCCGCTGCGTTCGTCGGCGCCGCCGTGATCGCGCTCGCCGGGGCAGCCCTCGCGGCTCTCGCCCTCCGCCGCGCACCACAGGCCGCAGGTGAGGAGCGGCCGGCGCAGACGGCCGCGTGACCGGGGCGACCACCGGAGACCAGACAGCTGGACTGGCCAGCAGGCCGTCCGGCCCACCGAACGGGTTCGCCGCGCCGGACGCGTACCGCTCCGGCGCGGCGAACCGCCACCCCGATCCTGCAAGGAGCTCACATGCCTCGCCTCGTTCCCCTCGACCCACAGCAGGCCTCCTCCACGGCGCGAACCCTGCTCACCGGGATAATCGACCGACACGGCGACGCCGGCGCGATGGTGCGCACCATGGCCCACTCTCCCGCCCTGTTGCAGGGCTACCTCGAGCTATCCAGGGCCATGAAGCGCGCCGCCATCCCGCGCCCCCTCGGCGAGAAGATCTCCCTCGCCGTGCAGGAGCGGCTCGGCTGCGCCCTCTGCCTCGAAGCCCACACCGCAGCCGCTCGCTCCGTCGGACTCACCGAGATCGACATCTCCCTGGCCCGCGACGGAACGGCTACCGACGCCCGGGACGCGGACCTGATCACCTACGCCGTGCGGGTGCTCACGGAACCGAACACGATCACGGACACCGACGTCCAGCAACTGCGGGCGCACGGTTGGAGCGACCGGATCCTGGCCGACGTCGTCGGCCTGGTCGCACTCAACCAGCTCACCGGAGCGTTCAACCTCGTCGCCGGACTCGAACCGGCCGAGCACACCGCACCAACCGGGGCTCCCGCGTCCTGATCGACCGGTGCCGTACGGGAGCAGACTCGACCGCATGCTCGGCGCCGGCCTCAGCTCATCGGATTGCCGAGCGGCGCGTGTTTCCGTACCCGGGCATAGTATTTCCGAGGCGCCGAGGAGGACACAGATGCACGGGTACACCGAGGACAAGGACGCTTACCTCAAGCGCCTGCGCCGCGTCGAGGGCCAGGTCCGCGGCATCGCGAAGATGATCGAGGACGACAAGTACTGCATCGACGTGCTCACCCAGGTCTCGGCGGCCACCAAGGCACTGGAGGCCGTGGCGCTGGGCCTGCTCGATGAGCACCTCCGGCACTGCGTCGCACAGGCCGCGGCCCAAGGCGGACAGATCGCGGACCAGAAGGTGGCCGAGGCGAGCGCCGCCATCGCTCGCCTCGTCAAGTCCTGACCGTCGTCAGCCCTGAACCTCGACAGGGCCGACAGCGATCTCCTCGGGGGCTCTTGCAAGCGCGGGCCGCTCGGCCTCTGCTCTGAGCGGAGACGCCGCAAGATGCATCGATGCCGCGATCGCATCCGACTACCTGCCGGCCAACGGCTCGAGCCGACGCCACAGAGCGAGCGCTCGGCGCTGTCCCGGACGTGACTGCTCATCCCGTTCGGCAACCCCACCTCACCCCGAGGTCCCGTGCGGTCATCAGCACACCGACTCCCCGCCGGCGTGACGAGGGCGACAACGATCCGCCTGGGTAGGGTACCCCCCTATGGTATGTTCCCTCTGCGAGCACGAAGGAGGGACGAAATGAACGGATACACCCAGGACCAGGACTCGTACCTCAAGCGGATGCGGCGGATCGAGGGCCAGGTCCGTGGCATCGCCAAGATGATCGAGAACGACGAGTACTGCATCGACGTGCTCACCCAGGTGTCGGCCGCAACCAAGGCGCTGGAAGCCGTCGCGCTGGGCCTGCTCGACGAGCACCTCAAGCACTGCGTCACTCAGGCGGCCACCGAAGGCGGCGCTGTGGCGGACCGCAAGGTCGCCGAGGCCAGCGCCGCGATCGCCCGCCTCGTCAAGTCCTGACCCTGAACAAGTCCTGATCCGAAGGGAACTCACGATGAGCCAGACCGCCTACACCGTCGCCGGCATGACCTGCAGCCACTGCGTCGCCTCCGTCACCGAGGAGATCAGCGAGATCGACGGCGTCACCGACGTTGCCGTGGATCTCCCCACCGGCACGGTCACCGTCACCAGCAGCAAGCCGCTCGACGACGCGGACGTCCACGCCGCCGTCAAGGAGGCCGGCTACCAGGTCGCGGCCGCATAGGCCCACGAAGTAGGCCCAGAAGCAGCACCCGGCACAGGAAGCAGCACCGATTGCCATGAACACTGCAGCGAAGCTCTCCGCCTACGGTGCGGCGCTCGCCCTGCTCATCACAGGGGCGTATGTCGTCGGCACCGCTGTCGGTCCCCTCACCACCGCGACCGCCGGCTCCGGCGACCTCGGTGAGACGCCCGGCGCTGGGAGCGCCGGACACGGGGACACACACAGCGGCACCGTCGCGGAGGCCGCCGACCAGCCCGGCGGGCTGGCGTCGAGCAGGGGCGGCTACACCCTCACGCCCACCGACCCGACGCCCACCACCGGAACCTTCTCCTTCACCATCACCGGCCCGGACGGGGCGCCGGTCACCGCCTTCGACATCGAGCACGACAAGCGCATGCACCTGATCGTCGTGCGCCGCGACACCACCTTCTTCCAGCACGTCCACCCCGAGATGGCCGCCGACGGCACCTGGTCGGTGCCGCTCACCCTGCCCGCAGGCGGCAGCTACCGCGCGTTCGCCGACTTCGCCCCCACCGGGGGTGACGGACTCACCCTCGGCACCGACCTATCGACGCCGGGCACCTACGAGCCCGCCGCCCACGAGCCCAGCCGCATCGCCACTGTCGACGGCTACCAGGTGGAGCTGGCCGGGGACGTGGTCGCCGGGCAGGCCTCGGCCCTGACCCTCACCGTGCGCAAGGACGGGCAGCCGGTCACCGACCTGCAGCCCTACCTGGCCGCGTACGGCCACTTGGTCGCGCTCCGCGAGGGGGACCTGGCCTACCTGCACGTCCATCCCGAGGGTTCGCCGGGCGACGGTCGCACCGTTGCCGGACCGGAGATCGAGTTCGTGGCCGAAGTGCCAAGCGCGGGCAGCTACCGGCTGTTCCTCGACTTCCAGCACAACGGAGTCGTGCGCACCGCCGAGTTCACCGTCTCCACCGGGCCGGAGGCCGCAGGAGCCGTACCGCCCGGGGAGCACGGCGACGACGGGCACGGGCACTGATGGCTCCCCTGACCGGACACAGTGCTCGGCCCATCAATCGGGAAGGAGAACTCGAAGCAATGAGCACCCCCGCGCCTGCCGGTGCCCGCGTCACCGACATCGAACTCGCGATCGGCGGCATGACCTGCGCCTCGTGCGCCAACCGCATCGAGCGCAAGCTCAACAAGCTCGCCGGCGTCACTGCCACGGTCAACTACGCCACCGAGAAGGCCCGGGTCAACGCCCCGGAAGGCGTCGACCCGGCGACCCTCGTCGCCCAGGTCGAGGCGGCCGGCTATCGCGCCGAGCTGCCCAAGCCGCCGGCAACAGAGGCCAGGGGCGCCGAATCGAGCGAAGGGGCCACTGACAGCGCGAGCGACCCGACCCGCGCGCTGCGCCAGCGCCTGGTCACCAGCGTGGTGCTCGCGGTGCCCGTCATCGCGCTGGCGATGATCCCGGCGCTGCAGTTCACCTACTGGCAGTGGATCTCCCTCGCCCTCGCCGGGCCCGTCGTCACCTGGGCGGCGTGGCCGTTCCACCGGGCCGCGTGGGCCAACCTGCGCCACGGCGCCGCCACCATGGACACCCTGATCTCGATGGGCGTGCTGGCCGCGTTCGCGTGGTCGCTCTACGCCCTGCTGTTCGGCACGGCAGGCGTGCCGGGCATGGTCCACCCCTTCGAGCTCACGATCGCCCCGAGCGACGGGGCGGGCAACATCTATCTGGAGGTCGCGGCCGGCGTCACCACCTTCATCCTCGCCGGGCGCTACTTCGAGGCCCGATCCAAGCGACTCGCCGGAGCTGCCCTGCGCGCCCTGCTCGAGCTCGGCGCAAAGGACGTCGCCGTCATCCGGGGCGGGGTCGAGACCCGGATCCCCACCGACCAGCTCGCCGTCGACGACCGGTTCATCGTGCGGCCCGGCGAGAAGATCGCCACCGACGGCGTGGTCGAGGAGGGCTCGTCGGCGGTCGACGCCTCGATGCTCACCGGCGAGTCCGTCCCCGTGGAGGTGCGCCCCGGCGACATCGTTGTCGGCGCCACCGTCAACGCCGGCGGCCGGCTCGTCGTCCGCGCCACCCGTGTCGGCACCGACACCCAGCTGGCGCAGATGGCGCGCCTCGTCGAGGACGCCCAGAACGGCAAGGCGCAGGTGCAGCGGCTCGCTGACCGGATCTCCGGGGTGTTCGTGCCGATCGTCATCGCCCTCGCCGCGACCACCCTCGGGTTCTGGCTGGGCACCGGCGCAGGCGCCGCCGCGGCGTTCACCGCCGCGGTCGCGGTGCTGATCATCGCCTGCCCGTGCGCGCTCGGCCTGGCTACACCCACGGCGCTGCTCGTCGGCACCGGTCGCGGCGCGCAGCTCGGGATCCTGATCAAGGGGCCGGAGGTCCTGGAGTCCACCCGCCGCGTCGACACCATCGTTCTCGACAAGACCGGCACCGTCACCACCGGCCAGATGTCCCTCGTCGCAATCCACATCGACCCGAGCCACGTTGCCGAGGGCGTGGACGAGGACGAGGTGCTGCGGCTGGCCGGGGCGGTGGAGAACGCCTCGGAACACCCCATCGCCACGGCGGTGGCCCGGGGCGCCCGCGACCGAATTGGCACGTTGCCGGATGTCGAGGAGTTCACGAACGTCGAAGGCCTCGGTGTGCAGGGCGTCGTGGACGGGCGGGCGCTGCTCGTCGGACGCGCAGCGCTGCTCGAACAATGGAGCCAGCCCCTCACCCCCGAACTCGAGGCCGCGAAGGCAGCCGCCGAGGCCCGGGGCCACACCGCCATCGCCGTCGCGTGGGACGGCGCCGCCCGAGCCGTGCTGGTCGTCGCCGATACCGTGAAGGCGACGTCGGCGCAGGCGATCGCTCAGCTCCGCGACCTCGGGCTCACCCCGGTGCTGCTCACAGGCGACAACGCCGCCGTTGCCCGCACGGTGGCCGACCAGGTCGGGATTGACGAGGTGATCGCCGAGGTCCTGCCGGCCGACAAGGTCGACGTCGTCCGGCGGCTGCAGGACCAGGGCAAGATCGTGGCGATGGTCGGGGACGGCGTCAACGACGCCGCCGCTCTCGCGCAGGCCGACCTCGGACTGGCGATGGGCACCGGCACCGACGTCG
Organism: Pseudonocardia aurantiaca; assembly: GCF_039526725.1. Taxonomy (NCBI): domain Bacteria; kingdom Bacillati; phylum Actinomycetota; class Actinomycetes; order Pseudonocardiales; family Pseudonocardiaceae; genus Pseudonocardia; species Pseudonocardia aurantiaca. Next base: position 322,278 of record NZ_BAAAJG010000029.1, on the reverse strand, counting down.
CCATCGAGGCCAGCGACGTCACCCTCGTCCGCGGCGACCTCCGAGCCGCCGCCGACGCGATCCGGCTCTCCCGCCGCACCCTCGCCACGATCAAGGGCAACCTGTTCTGGGCCTTCGCCTACAACATCGCAGCCCTGCCCCTGGCCGCGACAGGACTGCTCAACCCGATGATCGCCGGCGCAGCCATGGCATTCAGCTCCGCGTTCGTCGTGGCCAACAGCCTCCGGCTGCGACGGTTCCGATCACTCTCGCAGGAGCAGCCTGTCGCGCCTGCGGGAGCCGGGCACCAGACGACGCACGAACTGGCGACCATCCGCGGCTGATCACGACATCACCCCACCGGCGGCGCCGGCCCGAGCCTCGGGTCGGCGCCGTCGATCGCGTGTGAACCGGTCGACACAGCCCGGCGCCAGCACCGGGACCTCCGAGGATTCTTCACTCGGCGTGCTGCCCGTGGTCCGAGATCTGGGCGGCGAACCAGTCGCGCAGAGCGGCGACGAGGACCGGATCGTCCGTCGTGTAGGTCAGCTCCGCGCCGTCGTCCCGCGGGCGGTACTCCACGTCGATCCGCCCCGCTCCCGCCTGCAGCGCCGCCAAACCAGGCATGTCGGCGCCATGGATCTGGGCGGGATCGCCGAAGTCTCCCCGCTGGAGCGCTGCGGCCTCCTCCTGGAGATGCTGCTGGATGAGCGCGACCTGCTCCCGGTCCGATGGGACATCGGCGACGACGCTCTGCAGGCCGCCCTGTGCGTTCGGCACGAAGCGGTGGGTCGTGGCCTCCAGGTCGAAGGGCATGACCCGCGCGCCACGCGCGGCGACGACGTCCTGCCGGTCGTCACCGCCGAACCACCCCGAGCTGACCCCGACGACGGACACCGCAACCAGCACCGCCAGTACCGCAACGCCCGCAATGAGCACACGACGGCGACGAGAGACAGACCGTGCTTCGGTAGCCGTGCCGGACGGCCGGCTGGTCATGCTGTTCCTCCGCGAGTGCGCGCTGCTCGTTTCAGCAGCTGGATGGCGTCGAGCACGTCGTCGCGCCGCTCCCGCGGGACGGCGTCGATCAGGGCGGCGAACCGCTCCGCCCGGGACCGGGCGATCTCGGCTGCCACCCGCTGCCCCGCCGGAGTGGCAGCCAGCCGGACGGTGCGCCGGTCCTCGGCTCCGCCGACGCGTTCCACCCAGCCCCGGGCCACGAGGCGGTCAACCAGCCTGCTCACCGAGCTGCGGTCCAGGTGCAGCCGATCGACGAGCGCGCGCTGAGTGAGGACCCCCTCGGCGATCTCGGTGAGCGCGTGAGCGTCGGAGGGCGCCATGGGCTGCCCACAGGGCGTCTGGTCGTTCGACAGGAGCCCGAAGGCACGGATGAAACCCATCAGGTCGTGCTGCAGACGCGCAGCGCCTGATACCTCCCTGGGGTGTTCCACCGATGCAGCATACATCAGTTGCAGGAGGCATCAATTCCGCCAATCGTGGACCCCGGCTCGCGAACGTCCGGCGCGGCCGCGCCGCTGGGCGTCGATCCGAAGGTGGGCGGTCTAGCTGGGCGACACTGACGTCCGCTCGTGGTTCCGCCGTCCGTAGCGCGTTCTGCCGCGCGGCTTGTACACCGCCAGGATCGTCACCACCAGCAACAGCAGCAAGGCGGCACTCGCGTGCAAAACGACCGACGGGGTCCGCAGCAGCTCGAGCTGGTCAGCGGGCCCTGCCGCCACGTCCGCGAGGACGCCGAGAGTCTCCATGTACATCAGCAGCACGGCCGTGGCGAGCACCGTTATCAGGAGCTTCAGCAGGACCCAGTAATGCCGGAACAAGCCCCACACGGTGCCCAGGCTCTGGACGAGGCCGCTGAGCAGTGATGCGAGGGCCAAGGGGACGAGGACGAACCACCCGACCAGCTCCATCGCCAGGTACGCACCACGGACCGTGAGGGCGTCCCCGCTGCTCATCCCTGCGACGGCGAGCACCAGGACGGCTGCTACCGCGCCGAGCCAGCCAACCGAGGACGTCACATGCACGGTCAGCGCGAGCTTGCGGACAGGCGGGGCCATGGTCCTCACGGGTGCTCGCCGTGCTCGGTGACCGTGGACGGCACACCAGAGGTGACACCTGAAGGCATGTGACGACCCGGCCCGTGACCACCGGCGCCGGTGAGCAGCACGACGACGAGAGCCAGCGCCACGGCCAGCGCGACGATCCCGGACACCTTCACCCAGCGAGGCATCCCCGCAGCGGATCGAACGCCGGAGCCCGAGCCGCTGTCTGTCTCGGAGCCGGCACCTGAGCCCGGGTCAGCCATGTCCGTGAACTCGTTCCCGCATCGCAGTCATGCCAGGTAGTTTACGAGACAGTCTGTCGCTGTCAATACGAATCGCCACTCCATCGGCAGGATGTAAGCTCGCATGGTGCCGAAGCTGTGGAGCGAGACGATCGAGACCCACCGTCGCGCCGTGCACGACGCGACGCTGGACGCCACAGCAGCCCTGGTCGCCGAGCACGGCCTGCTGTCGGTGACGATGTCGAAGATCGCGGAGACCACCGGCATCGGGCGCGCAACGCTGTACAAGTACTTCCCCGACGTCCAGGCGATCTTGTCGGCATGGCACGAACGTCAGGTCGCCGGCCACCTCGCGCAACTTGCCGAGGTCCGGGACCGCGCCGGCGACGCGAAAGCTCGACTCGAAGGCGTGCTTGAGGCCTACGCGCTCATGTCCCACCAGCACGACACCGGCGAACTTGCGGCGCTGCTGCACCGAGGCGCGCACGTCACTCGGGCACACGAGCACCTGCGGGAGTTCATCCGAGACCTGGTTGTCGAGGGAGTCGCGGCCGGCGACGTCCGGGACGACGTGGCGCCCGACGAGCTGGCCAGCTACTGCCTCCACGCCCTCGAGGCAGCCGCGAGTCTGCCGTCCGTCGATTCGGTACGGCGGCTGGTCAGGGTCGTTTCGGCCGGCCTGCGCCCGCACGCTTGAGGAAGCCATCGCCAGCGACACTGCGACCGGTTCGCAGTCCGCCGTAGGCCGCCGGGTCACGACCCCGGAGGGGCCGGCCACCGCTGGTGCGGGCATGATGGGCGGCGGTGGACATGCGGAACCTGAAGCGGATCGAATCGGCCGGCGGAGCGGCTCGCCTGCTGCTGGTCGTGGCCGCCCTGGCCGGGTTCTTCGCGATGCACGGTCTCGCAGCGACGGACTCCGCCGGCGCCCACCACCTCGGCAGCGTCGTCGCCCAGCACGACGCTCATGACGCGATGCCGGCAGCAGACGAACACGGCGCCATTGCGCCTGTGTTCGGCACCGCCACCGCGCAGGACCCGGCTCAGCACGACGCCGCGATGGTCGGCTGCGTGTTCACCCTCCTGGCGCTCGCCGGCGCGATCGCGCTGCGCGCGCTGTGGCTGACGGCCGCTCAGATCACGTCCGCCACCCGTTCCGGGCCGATGCTGAGTCACGGACCGGCACGCGCTCCACCCTGTCCTGTCTTCGTCTCCCTCTGCGTGTTCCGGCTGTAGGACCTGGCGCGCCCGGCGCGACCCGGGCTGCCAGTCCGCACACCGTCATGCCCTTGAGGGAGTACACCCATGTCCCCGATTCGTCCTTCCGCACGCCTCGGCGCCGCTGTCGCCGCGCTCGCCGTGCCGTTCGTGCTCGTAGCCTGCGGCGCTGACAACACCCCGACCAGCCCCCAGACCGGCACGCAGCCCGGCGCCGCGACGTCGGCGCCAGCAGGAGCGGGGGTCAGCCGCGAGCACAACGACGCTGACGTCCGATTCGCCCAGACCATGATCCCGCACCACCAGCAGGCCGTGGAAATGGCCGGCATGGCCACCGAACGAGCCACCAGCGCGGAGGTCAAGGACCTCGCCACACAGATCCGCTCCGCCCAGGACCCGGAGATCGCGACGATGACCGGCTTCCTGCAAGCCTGGGGCGCCGAGGTGCCCGCGACGGGAGCAATGAGCGGTATGGACCACGGCAGCATGCCCGGGATGGATCAGTCCGGCATGCCCGGGATGATGACCAAGGAGCAGATGCAGCAGCTCGGCGGCGCAACCGGGGCCGGCTTCGACACCATGTTCCTGCAGATGATGATCGCCCACCACCAGGGCGCGGTCACCGACGCGCAGCGCGAGCTCACCGAGGGCACCAACCCCGAGGCCAAGGCACTGGCCTCGCAGATCATCGAGGGCCAGACCGCGGAGATCACGCGGATGCAGCAGCTGCTGAAGACCGGCTGATCCGTCGCTCCGCAGGCGCGGCCGGTAGGGCGGTGCCCTCCCGGCCGCGCCTGCCATCTGGAGATCCTCATGAACCCCGCAGGAACCTCGTGCTGTCCTAACGTCCTTGCTCAGCGGTGAGAGCCGGTAATCTCAGAACTCGCTACCGACGGTCGGGCGAATGGTTTCGATATCCCCGGACTCTGCAAGACAATAACCAGCTAGCGGCCGCTCTTCGCGCTCGAACGGAATCGTCCAGGCGAGACATTTCCTGCAAGAACCGCCCGCGCGACAACCGGCCGCAGATCTACCGGCACAGGTGCGTTCGACGACCGGAGGTGCGCAACCGCCCGCCGCAGGCCGGCCACCTCGGCCCGCAGCGCTGCGAGCTCGCACTGCATGTCCGCGACGCTGTGGTCATCGCCAGGCTTGAAGGACTCGGCCATGTCCGCGATGCGGGCGAGCTCGCGAACGATGGGCTCCATCACATCGGCCATGGCACCGCCTTCGTCGACCTAGTGGTCCTACCATAATGTCCGCCCGGACGACAGCCCATGTGTCGCGACCCAACGATCAGCACATACCGGCTGTGCACCACCCCAAAGACTCGAAGGGCCGCTTTCGTCCGCGTTTCTTGACACTTGGGCCTGCTAGTGGTCAATCCGGTGCCGACCTCCATCCGCGGATCGGATCCGCCGGCGCTCATCCAGCCGCGCTGGTTGTTCCCGTTCCAGTCTCGGAGCGTGTGCCACCCCCGGATGGGATGGTCCGGGTAGCAAAGTCGCGAGCCCACGCCGACGTCGCCTGCACGCCGCCGAACGTGTAGAAGTGCGTCCGGACGTCGCCGTGGACGGCCGAATCGAGGCCCTCCGCCAGCGCCGAGAGGAACGCGTCCGGGCCGGCGGTGCCCATGAGGTTCGCGAGGGAGAATCCGTACTTGCGCGTGATCCCAGCAGAGGAGGCCACGCCGAACCGGCGGGCGTAGGAGAGCAGCCGCTTGATCCCGACCGGTCCGGGGACCCCGACGCGGACCTGCGCCTCGATCCCCTGCTGCCGCAACCCGCCGATCCAGCCGAGGACCGGCTGCACGTCGAAAGCGAACTGGGTGATCACTGCGGGGACCAGCCCCTGCTCGGTGAGCAATGCGAGCTTGGCGTGCAGGGCCTCGGCCAGCGCGTGGACGGCGATGTGCGGGTGGCCCTCGGGATAGCCGGCAAGGCTCACCCGCCGTACGCCGGCCTCCTGCAGCATTCCGCTGCGCAGCACCGAGAGGCTGTCGTGGTACCGGCCGGCGGGGGTCGTCGGGTCGCCACCGACCACGAAGACCTCGTCGAGCGCTTCGATCTCGCCGAGGGCCGCGATGAACTCGCGGAGCTCGGCCGGCGACCGCATGCGACGGGCCGCGATGTGCGGTACCGCGGCGAAGCCATGTCGCCGAGCCGCCGCTGCGGCGTCGATCCGTTCCTGCATCGTCTCGCCGGCGAGGTAGGCGATGTTGACTCGCGTCCCCGCCGGCAGGAGCGCTGCCGCCTCGTCGAGCCCTGCGGCGTCCCGCCCGGTCATCTCCAGTGAGAAGCCGTCGAGCACGTGGTGGCGCTGGTCGTTCTGCATCCGAGTGGCGAGATCATGGTCGAGGCGGGGTGGCGATGAGCGAACCGAGCTGCGCGGCGCGTTCGAGCCCGAGCCCGAGCCCGAGCCCGCGATGGTTCCGGGCGGCATGAGCATCTCCCATGGGATGGGTTGGGCGGATCAGAAGACGACGGTGGTACGCCCGTCGACGAGCACCCGGTCCTCGCAGTGCCAGCGGACGGCGCGGGCGAGCACGGCACGTTCGACGTCGGCGCCGGCCCGGGTGAGCTCGGCGACAGTGGCGCGGTGCGAGACCCGCGCGACGTCCTGCTCGATGATCGGGCCCTCGTCGAGGTCCTCTGTGGCGTAGTGGGCCGTGGCGCCGATGAGCTTCACGCCGCGTTGCTTGGCGCGCTCGTACGGGCCGGCGCCGGCAAAGGCCGGCAGGAACGAATGGTGGATGTTGATCACCGGCACCCGCACGCGCGCGAGGAAGTCCGCGGACAGGACCTGCATGTACCGGGCCAGCACGACGAGATCGACCCGCCCCGCCAGCACGTCCAGCTCGCGCTGCTCGGCTTCCGGCTTCGCGGCCCGGGTGACCGGGACGTGCGCGAAGGGCACCCCGAACGCGGCGACCTCGGCCGCCAGGTCCGGATGGTTGGACACGACTTGCACCACCGACATCGGAAGCTCCCCCCGCCGGGCGCGCCACAACAGGTCGAGCAGGCAGTGGTCGTACCGGGACACGAACAGCGCCACGCGCGTCGTCGACGAGGCGTCGCGCAGGTGGAACGTCCCGCCGATCGCGGGCGCGACCTGGTCGGCGAAGGCGTGTTCGAGCTCGGGCAACGCGTTCGACAGACCGGGCAGATGGAACTCGGTCCGCAGGAAGAACCCGCCGCCCACGGGCCCGGTGGAGAACTGGTCGGACTGCACGATGTTGGCACCGTGCCGATGCAGGAACGCGCTGATCCGGGCAACGACCCCTGGCCCGTCGGTGCACGAGACGACGAGCCGGCCGATGTCATGGCCGGCAGCCGGTTCGGGCCTTCCCGCCGGGCGCGGCCGTTCGACTGTGGTGGTCATCAACAGCGGGAGTGCTCGGGCTTGAACGGGCCCTCGACGTCGACGCCGCTGCGGGGCTGATGGGAGGTGGGCGCCGGGGTGTTCACGATCATGTCGGTCCTCTCAGGTGGTGAGGTCGGCGGCGTCGCGGAGCGCAGCGGCCCGGTCGTTTCGTTCCCAGGGCAGGTCGACGTCGGTGCGGCCGAAGTGGCCGTACGCCGCGGTCGGCGAGTAGATCGGGCGGTGCAGGTCCAGGTAGCCGCGGAACGCCGCCGGGCGCAGGTCGAAGTGCTCCGCGACCAGCTTCTCGATCAGCCGGCGGTCCACCCGCTCGGTACCGAACGTCTCCACCAACACCGACACCGGACGCGCGACGCCGATCGCGTACGCCACCTGGACCTCAGCGCGCCGGGCCAGACCCGCAGCGACCACGTTCTTGGCCACGTACCGGGCCGCGTACGCGGCGGAGCGGTCGACCTTCGACGGGTCCTTGCCGGAGAAGGCGCCGCCGCCATGGCGGGCGAACCCGCCGTAGGTGTCCACGATGATCTTCCTCCCGGTCAGCCCGGCGTCGCCGACCGGGCCGCCGATGACGAACCGGCCGGTCGGGTTGACCAGCAGGTCGGCGCGCAGCTCGTCCGCGTCGTAGAAGTCGGCCGGGAGTTCGGCGGTAACGACGTGCTGCCACAGGTCCTCGCGGATCTGCTCGGTCATCGCCTCCTCGGCGTGCTGGGTGGAGATCAGCACCCGCTCCACGGCCACCGGCGCGCCGTCGACGTAGCGGACCGACACCTGCGTCTTGCCGTCCGGCCGCAGGTAGCCGAGCGTTCCGTCCTTGCGCACCGCCGCGAGCCGGCGGGAGAGCCGGTGCGCCAGCGCGATCGGCATCGGCATGAGCTCGGGCGTCTCGTCGGTGGCGTAGCCGAACATCATTCCCTGGTCGCCGGCACCGGCCCGGTCGAGCTCGTCGTCGGAGAGTCGGCCGCGGTGCTCATGCGCCTGGTCGACGCCCTGGGCGATGTCCGGGGACTGCTTGTCCAGCGCGACGAGCACCGCGCAGGTGTGCCCGTCGAAGCCGTAGCGGCCGTCGTCGTAGCCGATGCGGTTGACGGTGTCACGGACGATCTGGGTGTAGTCGAGATGCTGCGGGGTCGTGATCTCCCCGGCGAGCACGACCATGCCGGTGGTGATCAGCGTCTCGCACGCCACGCGCGAGTGGGGGTCGTTCGTCAGCGCGGCGTCGAGCACGGCGTCGGAGATCGCGTCGGCGATCTTGTCCGGATGGCCCTCGGTCACCGACTCGGAGGTGAAGAGGTACTCGTGTGGCTCGGACTGGGTCATCGTGGTGCTCCTTCTCCGAAGGCGCCCTTGTCGTGGGCGGCGTCGTCGACGGCGGGGTTTTCGACGGCGGGGTTTTCGACGGAATCACCTGCGAGCGAGCGCCGGACCTGAGCGGTGCCGGCGACCATCGCGGCGAGCTTCGCCCGGGCGACGGCGCCGGTGAGGTTGCGCAGCCCGCAGTCCGGGTTGACCACCAGGCGGTCGGCGGGAACGAACTCGAGTGCCAAGCGGATGCGCGAGGCGATCAGGGCCGGGGTCTCGATCTGGTCGGTCTTGACGTCGACGACACCGACGCCGAGCACGCGGTCCCACCCGTGCTTCTCGACGACGGGCAGGTCGTCGTGGCCCTTGCGGGCGAACTCCAGGACGAGCTGGTCGACGGCGGCGTCCAGCACCGCGGGGAACAGGAAGTCGTAGTGGCCCTCCCACGAGGGCCGGGCGTAGCGGTTGCCGTAGCAGACGTGCAGCCCCCACGTGACGTCGACGCCCGCAGTGACGATGTTGATCGCCTCGACGGCGGTGCCCAGCTCGTTCGGGTAGCCGGCGAGGAACGGTTCGTCGATCTGCAGCAGCCGCGCGCCCCGCGCGGCCAGGGCGTGTGCCTCCGCGTTGAGGATCCGCGCGATCGCCAACACCAGGTCCCGACGGTCGGCGTAGGCCTCGTCGCGGACCCGCCGGGACAGGGAGAACGGGCCGGTGAACGAGAACTTGATCGGCCGGTCGGTCTGCGAGTCGGTGAACGCGAAGTCGTCGGCGAGCCCGAGCGGCGCCGGGCCGTCCGGCGCCGGCAGCGGCGCGTTCACCCGGGTGTCGAAGTAGTCGAAGTAGAAGTCCTTGGCGGTGTGCGCGATCTCGATGCCCGGCATGCGGGCGAGGAAGTAGTCCAGGTCGTTGTCGCGGCGCAGCTCACCGTCGGACACGATGTCGATCCTGGCCAGCTCCTGGTCGCGCAGCGCGGCCTTGATGGCCATCTCGTGCACGTCCTGCAGCTGGGCGTGGCTCATCTTCCCGCGGAAGTACTCGGTCTTGAGTCGCTCCATCCACTCCGGGACGGGATAGGAGCCGACAACCGTCGTGGGCAGCAGGGGCAGGCCATCCATCAATCCCTCACCTGCGCGGTCATCGTCACGATGTTGCCGCCGGTGCGGTGCCGAAAGCGGTCGTAGTGCACGTCGAAGCCGCGGCGGCGGCCGACGTGCGCCAGCAGCGGCCCGTTCACCCAGTTGACCACCGAGCCGTCGTACTTGCCGGGACCGCGGAAGTGCGTCCGGTAGCCCTCGATGTCGGTGACGAACAGGTCGTGGCAGACCAGCGTCCCGAACGGGTGCAGCAGCATCAGGCTGTCGACGAAACTGGCCAGCGCACCGTTGTTGACGTGCATCCGGACGTCCGCACCCGACTCCAGCAACGGGCGCAGCAGCTCCCCGCTCAACGGGATCTGCCCGACCCGGCCCGTCACGGGCGTGAGCGGGTAGGTGTCCAGCCCGGGCAGGGGGACGTAGCGCTCCTCCAGGCGCAGCGCCGCCCACGCTCGCCGCCAGAAGCCCACTGCGGAGTCGACGTCGGGGAAGTGCGCCGCGGCGGCCTCGGGGAGCAGCGCCGGGCCTAGCCGCAGCAGCTTGTGCACGAGCGCCGGTAGCTCCTGGGTGCTCGCCGCGACCGAGCCGGCCAGCTCGGCAGCCTCCCCCGCCGGCAGGTACGCCCTGGTCTGCACGCAGTACGTGCGGCCCCCGAGGTGCGCGACCTCGTCGGTGGGCAGGTTGTCGTAGACGTTCGAGATATAGACGAGGAAGACCTTGTACTGCAGGAAGCCCAGCGACGTCCGGGGTCGGGTGGCGTCCAGCGCGAACGAGCTGACGTGCGCGATGTGCTCGGCGACGGTCTCCCGTGCCAGGTCGAGGACGTGCTGGGAGTAGTCGCACATCAGGTAGTGCAGCCGCCGGTAGTAGCCGCGCCCGTGCTCGCGGTCACGATCACGGAACTCGTCGAGGAACACCTTGGCCTGGCTGCCGTTGCCCACCCCGAGCTCGACGACGTACAGCTCCTCGGGCAGCGCGTTCGACGCGGACAACCGGTCCCACACCGCGAACAGCCCGTCGATGAGCTCGCGCGCCGCGTCACGGTTGCGGGCGTCGCTCTCCCCGCCGGGCAACGCCTGCTCGTACCCGCACCCCGTCGCCTTCTCCCACAGCTCGAGCGCCGACCAGTAGAGCGCGTTGAAGTCCCAGACGAGGGACTCACTCCCGCGCCCCCACCCCTCCAGCACCGCCCGGTCCGGCGCACTGCGCAGCAGCGTGGCGGTCAGCTCCTTGAGCGCGACGTCGTGGCTGCGTCGCACGTCGACGGCGACCTCGAGGTCGTCCTCGCGCGCGCCCATCGGAACCGGGACGGCGCCGCCGCCTGCCGGTGCGGAGTGCAGGATCGGCCTGAGGTCCACGACGTCACGGAAGTTCTCGCGGTACTGCACCCAGTCGGACACCACCCGCACCTTCGCCAGATCCACCGCGCCCTCACCCAGCGCCTCCACGACAGGGACGAGGGAGGTCGTCAGGTCCACCGGCTTCGTGCCGCGGAGCCGGGTGTGCGGTCGGAAGTCAACGAGCATCGGCGATCGCCCTTCGCGTTTTTGAAAAGCAATGTCTGAATCGGGCCGACGATATGTGGGCGCGCTTCTCACACCGCTTCTACATCAACACCGGCTCACCGTCGCCGTTGAATTCGGCCACGGGCTCGGCGCTGGTTCCTGTTCACCCTGACAGGAGGGTGGCGCTCGGTCTTCGGGCCGCGCCTCAAAGGTGGGGGGAGACTCGCTGTCGTTCGCCACAACGGCCTCTCGTCAGCGCGCGCGTGGTCGCGCGTGCCCGCGGTGCAGCACCGTCCGGGCGGTCTGAGGCCGGTTGTGCTCGACCCTCACCCGGAACCCGGCACGGGTTGTGGTATCGCACAGGACCGGCCGGAACGCCCCACCATGCGTTGCCGCCGGCTGGGAGGCGGCCATAGAGTCCGGACATGTCGGCAACCGACGCGCCCACTGGCGGGCTCTCCGCAGCTCACCGGCGCGCGGACGGAATACGACACGTCGACGACGAGTTGGTCCGCCTGCGCAGGCTCGTGGCGATGTGCAGCCACCTTTCCGCGGCCGCCGCGCAACAGACCGAGCTCGAACCGGTTCTCCGATTCCTCGCGACGAACACGAACTCCTCGGTCGCCGTTCTGGACCGAGGGTTCGAGGTGCTCGCCGCGGCCGGCGCGGCAGACGGCGAGGGGATCGTCGCCCGGACCCGCAGCCACGCCGGCCAAGCCGGGCTCAAGAGCGTGCTCGCCGCCGCGGCACGCAACCGGCGGGCCCTTCGCGTGCCCGGCCGCGAGCGGGACGGTTCGGTGGTCGTCGCCCCCGTATCGGTCGGAGACGAGGTCGCCGGGTACCTCGTCGCGATCAGAGACGACGTGGGCAGCGACGACGTGGGCAGCGACGACGTGGGCGGCATGGGGGGCGGCATAGGCGGCGACCTGATGCTGCTCGCGAGCGAGCACACCGCCATGGTCTGCGGAGTGCTGCTCGGCCGGGAGATCGTCGTCACCGCTGCCGCCGGGCGAGCGCGCCGCGAGCTCGTCGAGGGCCTCCTGCTCGCCCGTGGGCAGGACGACGGCGAGGCGTCCCGGTGGGCGAAGCACCTCGGCTATGACGAGCGCCAGTACCACGCCGTCGTGTCCGTCGCGCTCACCAAGGACAGCCAGGCTGCCGAGCAGGCCGCAGTAGAGAGCCTGCTCACCCGCCTCGCCTGCGACGCGATCCTGGTCAGCCGTACCGATGAGGTCGTGGCCATCGTGGCGGAGCCCGCCCGTGGCGGGGGCGCCGTCGAGCACGCCCGACGGATCGCGACGAACTGCGTCACGGAACTGGGCGGACGCGGTCTCTCCGTCGCCGCCGTCGGGATCGGCAACCAGTACCGCCCAGCCGCCGAGATCGCGAGCTCGTACTCGGAAGCGCGGCGCGCGGTCGCGGCCGGCGAGCGGATAGGGCCGGGCAACGTCACCCTGTTCGCGGAGCTCGGCATCCACCGGCTCCTCCTTCGGTTCCCCGACGTCGCCGAGCTGCGGGCGTTCGCCGAGGACATCCTCGGCCGGCTCGTCCAGGAGGACGAGACGACAGGCACCGACTACGTGACGACACTCTCGGTGTACTTCAAGGAACTGGGCAGCCCAAGCCGCGCCGCCAAGCAGCTCCACGTGCACCCGAACACGGTGGCCTACCGCCTGCGCCGGGCCGAGGAGATCACCGGGCTGCGGCTCGACCTGCAACGGGACCGGCTGATGGCCGAGATAGCCGTGGAGATCCTGGAAGGGATGAGCAGCCGACGATGACCACCAACGTATCGGGGGTCCTTGCCCGCCTCGCCGACCGTACGCTGGTCTTCGACGGCGCGATGGGAACGATGCTGCACGCCGCCGGCAACTCCCTCGACCAGGCCCTACCCGCGATCTCGCTCTCCGATCCCGGACTGGTACGCGCCGTCCACGACAGCTACGTCGACGCCGGGGTCGACATCATCCAGACCAACACGTTCGGCGCCAGCCGCCTGCGGCTCGCGGAGTACGGCCTCGCAGACCGCACCGAAGAGATCAACCGCAGCGCGGTGCGCATCGCCCGAGACGCCGCACGAGGCGGCCGCCCGATCCTCGTCGCGGGGTCCGTCTCCCCCGCGGTGAGCGTGCAGCAGCGCAGGCGGGTGGACGCGGAAGCCCGTATCGAAGCGCTCAAGGAGCAGATCACCACGCTTGCCGACGCCGGGGTCGACCTCGTCCTGCTGGAGACGTTCGGCTACCTCGACGAGCTCCTCGAAGCCGTCGAGGTCGCCGTCGACGTCGTGTCGATCCCGGTGATCGCCCAAGCCACCTTCGGCCACGACGCCCGCACCCTCAGCGGGCACACCCCGCGGGAGGTCGCGCAGGCACTCGCCGGCGCACCCATCGCGGCGATCGGCACGAACTGCACCATCGGGCCCCAGCGGATGCTCGCGGTCGTCCGCGAGCTCCGCGCGCACACCGACCTCCCACTCACCGGCCAGCCGAACGCCGGCCTCCCCCGCCGCACCGGACCGGCGCGCTTCGAGTACGACATCGACTCCGAGTACCTCGTGCGCTACGTCCGCCAGCTGCTCGACGCCGGCGCGAACGTCGTCGGCGGGTGCTGCGGCACGACCCCGACGCAGCTCGCGGCCGTCGTCGAGATGGTCACCGACCACCGAGGCCACACGGCTAAGAGGCTCGCGGCGGCGTCGGTCCGCGAGCCGGCGACCTCCCCCGCCGCCACCCTGTCCTTCTCCGATCCCGGCCCGCTGGTGGCCGTCGAGCTCACCCCCGAGATCAGCGGCGACATCGACAGCTCGGTGGACCTCGCCGCACAGCTGGCGAACAGCGGGCCAGACCTGGTCTCCGTCGGAGCCGGCAGCGGGCCGCGTGCCCGCATCAGCCCGGCCGACCTCGCGCTGAACCTGCACCAGCGACTCGGACTCGAGGTCATGGCAACGGTCACCACCTGGGACCGGACCATCATGGCGCTGCAAGCCGACCTGCTCGGAGCGCACGCGCTCGGACTCCACCGCATCATCTGCGAGACCGGCAGCCCACCCCTGCTCGGTGACTACCCGCACGTCGACGGCGTCTGGGACGTCGACGCGATCGGACTCATCGAACTGCTCACCGGGCTCAACGAGGGCACCGACTTCTACGGCCTGCAACTGCCCACCAAAACCACCTTCGAGATCGGCACCCGGATCAACCCCGGCAGCAGCGACGTGACCCAGGCCGTTGCCCGCACCCGCGACAAGATCGCCGCCGGCGCCCAGTTCCTCATCACCCGACCGCTCTACGACCTCACCGACCTCGAACGCCTGCTTGACGCGATCGGCAACGACATACCCCCCGTGCTCGCTGCCGTACGCCCGTTGACCGGGTTCGAGGAAGCCGAGTACCTCGCCCACGAGGTGCCCGACATCCACATCCCCGACGCCGTGCTGGACGCCCTCGAGCGGGCCGGAGCCGAGGCGCCCGAGGCCGGGCTGGAGCTGGCAGCCGAGCTCGCCGCGGCGGTCAAGCCACTAGTCAAAGGGCTGGTGATCACACCGACCCGCGATCCGGTGCACACCGTGCACCGGATCCTGGGCACCTGACCTGCCGCGGCGACGGCTGTGGGATCAGAGGGTGGGGTAGCTCGGCTGGGGCGGGAGTAGACCCAGATGTACTCGGCGAGCTCGTCGTCGGACGCGGGGTCGCCGGCGTGGGCCTTGGATGATGGAAGCAGTAGGTCCGGTAGGCCTCGACCGGTCGGTGACCAGCTCTTCCGCGAGCGGGTGCTGCTGGTCGAAGGGTGAAGTTTGCCTCCGAATCCGGTCGAACGGTCGGGTTCTTCACCCACGGCCGGCCCTCCGCGGCGTGGTTCCCCAAGATCAGCGATGTGGGCGTTTCTCGGGCGAGAAACGCGGAGGGCGGTCCCCCGTCGGGGGGAACCACCCATCGTGCCGTCGGGACGACGGGATGTGAACCTGCGCCCCCTTTGACTCCCGGTTCCGGCCCGGATGGTGGATCCGGGCTCAAACTCAGTGGTCGCCGAAGACCACCGTGTAGTGCGCGCGCCTGCGATCCTCGCCTTCGTACGCCATTGCCACTGCGAAGGTCTTGGACCGACGGTCCAGCATCCAGTTGTTATGGGTGGGCGACGACTTCCACCACGCCAGCGCGGACTGCCAGGTCGCGCCTGTGCCGCGCCCCCAGTAGGTGATCTCGCCGACGTACCCCGTGTAGCCGGAGCAGAACTGCACCCGCTGTGGGATGTTCATGTTCCGGCTGTCGATGTGGTTTGCCGGGGAGGACCCGCGGTTGTAGCTGTCGAGGCTGGCCCACATCGCCGGGCGCGCGAGCGTCCGCGAGTACGTTAGCCCGGCCAGCCCGTTCTGGGCCCGATACGTATTGATCGCGTTGGCCAGATCGATCTCCCAATCGCGATGGTCGAGGGCGAGCCCATCGACGTACGAGCCGAGGCCACCACGGCCTCCGGGGTTGTAGGTACAGTCGGCCGGGGCGGCCGAGGCCGGCGCGGCGACTGCGAATACCGCGGCTCCGCCGACGACGGTGGCGGTCAGGGCACGGGCGACCTTGCGGTTCAGTTTGCTGTTCACCTGGCGTCTCCTTGCAGTGGAAATGGACGAAGCGCAGGCTGACGTTGCGATCTGCCCGCGCAGATCTTACTGATCGGTCGACGTCCGGCACCATTCACCGAACAAGAAGTGCTGAGCCAATTAATGGCAGCGGCCGCCAACGAATCGAACCAACAGCTGGAACGATGGAACACGGCTTTCACGCCCCCGGTTCCGGGAACGGCGACCCCTGCCGACCGGGCGGCCGGCCTGCATCGTTCGGTGGATGAGGCGACGAGGCTGCCGTCCCTGCCGCGCCGCCGTTCGCGCTGGTGAGTACGACCATCGCGTAGCGCCACGTGCCGGCGCGGGTCAGCCGGGCGACGCTGGTGGCACGATCTCCGATCACCAGCGCGAGATTCCCATGCTGCACGACGACGCCGGAACCGGCGAGGAACCCGTGCTCGGTGGACAGCGCGCCGACGACCCGCCGGATCTCGGGGCGTCCCCGGGCGCGCAACCCGGGGCCCGCGTCGAGGACCCCGGCCGGCTCGAACAGCCCGGCTACGCCGTCGACATCGCGCAGGACGAGAGCGTCCTCCAATGCTGTCTCCAACTCCTCGGGACTCATGGCTTCGACCGCAGCGGACGGCATCGAGACATGTGCGTGTGCAATCTTCGGACGCGGTCGGCGAAGAACCTCTTTGGCCGATGAGACATGCCCTCGACGCTACTAAGAGATCCGCCGAACGGACCATTCCACAAATCTGGTATCTAGCGGCCACGCGAGCCGCCGTACCGTGAGCGGCCATGCCGAAGCCGACGTCGCAGCGCGCCGCGGAAAAGATCGCGAAAGTGGCGGCGCGACCGAACGACCTAGTGACCTTGTGGCGGGAAGTCACCGACGTACTCGCGGAGGCGATTCCGCACTACTGGGAGCCCTGCTTCTACAGCGTGGACCCCGCGTCCTTGCTGATCACAAGCCACTTCCAGGAGAACCTTGCGGAGTTCCCGCCCGAGTGCTTGACCGCCGAGTATTACGACGATGATGTCAACCAGCTTGCCGACCTGGCCCGGTCGGCCAGCGGCATCACCACGTTGCACGACGCCACCCGCGGCGACCCACGCCGCAGTCCCCGCTGGCACCGGAACATGAAACTAGGCGGCGATCAAGAAATGATCGTCGCGCTGAGGACCCGTTCCGGCGAAATGTGGGGAGCGGCGGCCCTGTATCGAGAACCGGGCCGCCCACTGTTCACCAGCGACGAGAAAGAGTTGCTGCGCAGCCTCGCTCCGCACCTTGCCGAGGGCACCCGACGGGCGCTGCTGGTCGGCGCGGCCACCGACCCTGAGGGCCTCGAGTCACCCGGACTGATCATCCTCAACGACCGCGGGGACGTCGAGTCCGCGACGCCGGGAACGGATCGCTGGCTGTCCGAACTCCCGGGTGGCGACGCCGACGGCGCAGCGCTGCCCCCCGCGGTGCTCTCGGTCGCCA
Organism: Pseudonocardia aurantiaca; assembly: GCF_039526725.1. Classification (NCBI taxonomy): domain Bacteria; kingdom Bacillati; phylum Actinomycetota; class Actinomycetes; order Pseudonocardiales; family Pseudonocardiaceae; genus Pseudonocardia; species Pseudonocardia aurantiaca. The sequence goes on along the minus strand of NZ_BAAAJG010000029.1, from coordinate 305,444 downwards.
CCCGCGCCCTACGCACCGCCAAGTCCCGCGACCGGCCAGGCGAAGTCGCGCTCGCCCGGGTGCTCTCCCGCGGCGGTACCTGGGTGGTGCTGCACGGCGCGAGCCTGGACTCCGCCCGCGAGCACCGAGTCGCCGTCATCATCGAGCCGGCGCACCCAGCGCGTATCTACCCGCTACTGATGTCGGCCTACGGCCTCACCGAGCGCGAGCGTGACGTGACCCGGTTGACCCTGCAGGGCTTCTCCACCGCCCAGATCGCCGACGAGCTCGTCGTCTCCACCCACACCGTGCAACAGCACCTGAAGAGCATCTTCGAAAAGACAGGCGTCCGCAGCCGCCGCGACCTGGTCGGCAAGGTGTTCTTCACCCACTACGAGCCACGCTTCCGCGACAACGAAGAGCGCGTGGCAACACAGCGTCCGATCCGCGGCGGACCGGCCCACCGATAGGCCGCGTGACCCGCCCGGTGCCCTCGTGAAGCGCCCGGGTGCGCCCACCAGGCGTACAGGATTGTCATCGCTGCGGCTCCGGCGTTCCTCTGGCCGGCTGCTGTTGGCGAGGAGGCTTCCTACTGTCCCGGATTCATGTCGTAGGTCACCTCGAAGAAGAGTTCGAGTCCGCCGTGAGCAGCGGCTTCCGCCCGATGCCCCCGGCCGTGAACGTCGTCCAGGCACCGTTCACGTCGGTGTCCCCGTCGGGGCGCCAGTCGTTTGCGTACACGAGGCCGGGCTCCACCATCTCCAGACCGTCGAAGAACTCCCGCTGCTCCGCCCAGGTGCGGAACCGGCCGGTGCCGACCCGGGAGGTCATCTGCTCCTCCATCATCTTGGCGCGCGGGTCGTCGTCGTCGAGGAAGTTGGTCACCAGGAGGTAGCTGCCAGGAGGCATCCGGTTTTTGATGTAGCGGGCGACGCCAACCGGGTCCCGCTCGTCGGGTAGATGATGCAAGATCGCCGACAGCAGCACCGCGTACGGCTGGTCGAAGTCGATGAACCGGCGGGTCTCGGGGTGCTCCAAGATCGACTCCGGCTCGCCGGCGTCGGCCTGAATCACCGTGGTGGTGTCGTTGTCGGCCAGCAGTGCCCTGGCGTGCGCCAGCACGATCGGGTCGATGTCGACATAGACCACACGCACCGACGGGTCGATCTCGTGGGCGATCTCGTGCACGTTGCCCGCCGTGGGCAACCCGGACCCGAAGTCGATGATCTGCTTCACCCCCGCCTCGCCGACGAGGTACCGGACGCCCCGCCGGAGGAACGCGCGGTTGTCGACGGCCAGCGGCACCGAGCCCGGAAACGCCGCAGAGAGCGCCGCAACGGTGTCCCTGTCGACTTGGAAGTTGTTCTTGCCGCCGAGGGCGTAGTCGTAGATCCGCGCCACCGACGGAACGGTCGTGTCAATCTCCGGCGGTAGCTGCCCCGGCGTGCTCAGGTACTCGCGCCGCCAGCTCTCTGGATCGCCCACTGTCCCACCCCTTCATCTCCGGACCGGCGCCTGGTGCTCCGCTCCGAGTACTCCGTGAGGGCACCGGCCAGGACTTCCGCCACGCACTGAGCCGCGCCCACGGCCATATCATCTTTGATCCACATCTTCGCCCGCACGCGGTCCCTCAGCAACGCGCACGATCGCCGCCACGCACGCTGCACGTCTGGTAGCCGAGGCCGGCCAGCTTGCCGTGCACGTGCCAGTAGCCCCGGGGTCGGGTTTTCGGTAGTCAGGCGCACTGCACACATAAACTGCGCCACACATAAACTGCGCCTATGCCTCTGCCCTCTCGCGTCAGCGAGCTGACCAGCTTTGATCTGCTGTTGAGCGTGGCTGAGCTGGGGAGTATTGGGCGCGCGGCAGCGGCGCACCAGATGTCCCAGCCCGCCGCGAGCGCGCGGTTGCGGCAACTGGAGCATCACGTCGGCGTTCGCCTGCTGGAGCGGGGGGCACGCGGTGCGCGGTTGACGACCGTTGGTGAGTTGGTGGCCAGTTGGGCTCAGCCGGCGGTGGACCGCGCCGCCGATCTCGAAGCGGGGATCGCGGCCCTGCGGATGGACCGGCACACTCATCTGCGGATCGCGGCCAGTCTGACCGTGGCCGAGTACTTGCTGACCCCGTGGTTGATCGCCTTGCGGGCAGCCGATCCGGACACGGTGACCGCGCTCAGGTGCGGGAACTCCGCTGAGGTCGCCACGCAGGTGCTCGCCGGGGAGGCCGAGATCGGGTTCATCGAGGGACCGAAGGTGCCCGGGGGCGTGCAGGCTCGTGAAGTCGCGCGCGACGAGCTGGCGGTGGTGGTGGGGCCATCCCACGCGTGGGCGCGGCGGCGCCGCGTGCGTGCCGCGGATTTGGTCGCCACACCGCTGGTCAGCCGGGAACCAGGCTCCGGCACCCGGCAGGCATGGGAACAGGCGGTGCGCGAACAGCTCGACGCCGACCTGGCCGCTCCGATCCTCGAGGTGTCCTCGACCACGGCGATCAAGGCAGCCGCGATGGGAGGGATCGGCCCCGCGGTGCTCAGCGTGCGCGCAGTCACGGCCGAATTGGCCGCCGGAACGCTGGTGCGACTGGCCGTGCCCGGTCTGGATCTCACCCGGCGACTGCACGCGATCTGGCCGGTCGGGCACACGCTGCAGGGCCCGGCGCGTGACTTGTTGACCATCGCACTGCGAAGCGCTGTCGGCTGACCCTGTCGTGATCGGCCGCCACCCGTCGATGTGGGTGCTACTCGACAGGAGGCCGAGCCATAAGCCCAGGTTATGTATCCATCGGCAATTTCGCCTACTCGACATCGGTGACAACGCACAGAGTGGCCCTATGACAACGTCGAGGACCACCCAGACCACGACAGGGGCTACTTCCGCAACCGACCGCAACGGCCGTGGAGTCGTCAAGCCCACGCCCGCGGAGCTGATGGAGGACACCGGTAGCGGCCTGGACTACGGGGTCCGGCCGGACCGCATGCCGGGCTTCCTCACCCCGACCGATCGCTTCTACATCCGCAGCCACGCGCCCACCCCCCGACTGGATCCTGCGACGTGGACGCTCCGGGTCGAGGGCGGCGGGGTGCACGAACCGGTCACGTACACCTACGACGACCTGTGGAATCGATTTCCGCACGTTTCCGTGGTCCGGACGATCGAGTGCGCGGGCAATCGCCGGGTGCTGTTCGGTGAGGAGGTCGGGCGCCCGTTCGCGGGCACGCAATGGGGGCGCGGTGCGATCGGGACCGCGGAGTGGACCGGCGTCCGGCTCCGCGACCTGCTCGAACCGGCCGGAATCACGACCGAGGCTTGCGAGGTCATGCCGGAAGGACTGGACGAGATCCGGGCCCGCCGGCCGCTGCCGCTGGACAAGGCGAGGGCCGACGACACCGTGGTCGCGTTGGCCATGAACGGCGAGGTGCTCGCGCCCGATCACGGGTTCCCAGCCCGCCTGGTGGTGTCCGGGTGGCTCGGTGCGGCCAGCATCAAGTGGCTGGGTCGGATCGAGGTCTCGGAAGCGGCCCTGTACGTGCCGTGGAACACCGAGGATTACGTGGTGATCGGCCCAAACGTCCCCGCGGATGAGCATGCACGCGGCCCGGCGATCACCGCGCTCCCGGTGTCGAGCCTGGTGGAGCTGCCCTGGCCGGCGCGCCTCCGGGCGGCACCGCAGGTGATCCGAGGACGGGCGTTCGCGGGCGAGAACCGGGTCGTGCGAGTCGAGTACCGCATCGACGAGGGCCCCTGGCAGGACGCACCGATCGTGTCGCCGCAAACGCCGGGGGCGTGGGTGCGCTGGCAGATCTTCTGGGATCCGGAACCGGGCGAGCACACTCTCCGGGTCCGCGCGACCGATGACCAGGGCAACACCCAACCAGACTCCTCGTCGTGGAACGAGCTGGGCTATCTTCAGCGTTCGGTGCTGGCACACCCCGTGCACGTCGAATCCGCGACGCGTCGCGAGCCGTCACACCGGGAGTGGGAAATTGCGTCCCGGCCGAGCCGCCGGGTCGCATGATGACGTTGCAACTACTCGACCGGCGGGTGCCAACCGGCGACGAGCAGGAGCCGGACTACCGCTTCACGCTCGCCAACGAGCGGACCTTCCTCGCCTGGATCCGCACTGCGCTCGCGCTGATCGCCGGTGGCGTCGCCGTGGTCCAACTCGCTCCGACGTTCGGAATTCCGGGAGGACGGCACATCCTCGGCGTGTTGCTCACCGCTGGAGGCGCTCTTCTGGCGGCGCTGGCCGTCCGGCGCTGGCAACGAGTACAGGCCGCGATGCGCCGAGATACAGACCTGCCACCGACGCGACTTCCGCTACTACTCGGCTTTGGCCTCCTGGCAGTGACGATCCTGGTGCTCGCCGTGCTGCTCGTCCCGGCGCCGTAGGGCGACGTGCGTCGTCAACCACAGGACAAGCCCGGACTGCAACCCGAACGAACCGGGCTGTCCTGGGAACGCAGCGCGATCAGCTTCCTTGCCAGCGGCGCGCTCCTGCTGCTCCGACAGAGCGAGCTACCTGCCGTCGGGCGAACGCTCCTGGCCGTCACGGCGGTTCTGCTGGCGTTACTCGTCCTGAAGCTTGAGCGCAGGAGGAGACAGCGGATCAGAGCTATCCGTGTCGTGGCGGGAAAGAACATCGTGTCCAACGCCCGGACCGAGGTGCTCCTGATCGGCTGGGGTACGGCCGGCTTCGCGACGGCCATCGCCGCCCTCGTGCTGTAAACGGCGTCGCTGAGGGAGCGGCGAATCGCTTCGAGCCGCCGCCGGCGTCGGTGATCGACGCGCTACCCGAGGGTCACGTTCGCGCTCAGGCGCGCCGGGCGCGGACCGCCCGCACCACCAGCCAGATCCCCGCCACCAGAGCCACCAGCCCGATCACCAGCCACATAGGGGAACCGGACATGACGCTGCCGCCGAGCAGGTTGGCGCCCTGAAGGGTCCACACCGCGCCGACCAGGACCAGGACGACGCCGAGGGCGGCAATCACGAATCGCATCATCCGATCATGCTCCCGCCCAATGGGTGCCGACAACCTGTCCCGTCATCCTGTCCCGTCATCGCATTGCGGTCCGCAACGCGCCCTATATGGCTTTGGGTGCGATGCCGGTGCCGCGCACAACTGCCCGGCCTGTCCGGTCATGCTCGATCCGCGTGCCTTCCGCATCCCGCCCGGACGATCCCGCCGCACTCGGCGGTGGCTCGCCGCTCGGGCGACCACTCGACCGTGCGCGCCGGCCGCTTGGTTGTCACCGAAATGACGGGATCGACCCACAAGATCAATTACCTGATCGACGCTGCGTGTCACGCCGTGGCCACGCCCGCAGGCCGGCGCCGAACCGGCCGCCTATGAACGGGCTGAGCACCCGCACACACGTCTTCGGCAGGCTGGACGGATCAGTCATGAACCTTCCGATCAGGGTCTTGTTCGTTCCCGGCGGGTTCAGCGGCCGCGACACACTGAACCCGCCAGGCAGACAGGATGATTGCTTCGCAGAATCTGCGCGGACGTGCGCAGCGGAGCACGGCTGTTTCGGCAGAATCAGGACCGGGCCGTGGAAGGGCTGCGCGGGAAACACAGTGGGCACCTGCGGCCCGGCTCGGAGACCAGCGCCGCGCTCAACACAAGTCGACCACATCGGGCGAGGTACCGGCCATCGAGTGTCTTAGCGAGAATCACCTCATCTACTGCGTGATCCCAGCCGTCGGGCGCCGAGATCACTACCGCTGCCGCCGAGTTGCGTGACGGCGATACCGGAAAGGTCGGCCGACCGGGCCACATGGCGAAATCACCTCCTCCATCTACCGTGTCGGTTGCTAATGTCCCGTGGGCGGTGGCTGGGGGCAAGCTCACAGAAGGGTGACGGCTCGGACAATCGGGACGTCCGAAAACTACGGAGCGCGGCTACCCGTCTGGTTTCGGACAACAAATCTGTCCGATACGAGCGCGAGCGGGGTTCGCGGGCAGTTGTGCCTGGAGCGCCGACGTCGCCGCGGACGGGAGTGGGGTGGACCGGGGGGATTCCGTCCGAGTCTGTGCGGCCGACTAAGAAGATCCGCCGACTGTCCCAATCCGCATCTCTCCGGTGTCGAGCCGCATGAGATTGGACGATCGGTGGCAGGTTGCTTCCTAATAGCGAAGCATCCCCACTTGGAGCGGCTCTCGCGGGTATCCCTATTACCAGTCGAGTTCCTGGCGGTCGAGGAAGAACCCGCCGGTCGGGCCGTCTGCGGGGAGGGTGGCCAGCCAGACTGGCGTGTCTGCGCCGTCTTCGACACTGCGAGGCGCGCGGAAGCCGCCGAGATCGGTGCGGACCCAGCCGGATGAGGCGGAGTTGATCAGGATCCGCATCTGATCCAGACCGGTTCTGGGGAGTCCCGCGTTCGCCGGCAGCCTGGCCGAGACGGAGGACCAAGCGTCCGAGATGCCGGTAATGCTCGCCGCCCGATCGACGACCCTCCGTTCAGCCAGGAAGCCAGCAGCTCATGAGGCCGTCGATCCGGTGCTATGGCCGAGCGGGATCGGCGAGGACTCGCTGCCACGCACCACAAGCTCGGGCGGGAGGCGGCGATGGACGTCCCGACCAGAGGGGTGCTGCCGCGCACGCTCCTCGTGCTGCTGTGTGTTGTCGGCTTGTGCGTTGGGTGCACGTCGAGCAGCGCGTCGTCGTCATCGTCGACGACGACGACGACGACGACGACGACGACGACGACGACGACGACGACGACGAGCACCACTTCGTCAGCGTCGGTTGATCCAGCCCGGGCCGACGCGGTGATGAAGGTCGTCAAGGACACCATGGCGGACGCCCATCTGAAGGCCGTGATCGTACGCGTCACGATCGATGACAAGGAGATCGTCACTCAGGCCGTCGGCGATTCGATGCCCGGCGTGCCCGCGACGACGGACATGCACTTCCGCAACGGTGCCGTTGCCATCTCCTATGTCTCCACCGCGCTGCTGCAACTCGTCGACGAGAAGAAGGTGGGCCTTGATGACAAGGTCTCGACGTGGCTGCCTGACATCCCCTACACGGGCAAGGTGACCCTGGGCCAGCTGGCGCAGATGACCTCGGGGTATGTGGATTACGTGACGACTCCCGAGCTGAGCAACGAGCAGTACGCGGATCCGTTCCGGACCATCACCCCCGAGGACCTCATCGCGATCAGCACCAAACACCCGCTCCTCTACGAGCCCGGAACGAACTGGAACTACTCGCACACGAACTACGTCATCCTCGGACTCGCCCTTGAGAAGATCACGGGGCAGAACGTGGCCGCGCTCCTGCAGGAGAAGGTGCTGGGCCCCCTCGGGCTGGACAACACCACCGACCCGGGAACGCCGGCGATCACCGAGCCCGCGCTGCACGCCTACACCTCCGAGCGCCGGCAGGCGCTCAAGATTCCCGCCGGCACACCCTTCTACGAGGAATCGACCTACTGGAACCCGTCGTGGACCATCACCCACGGAGCCATCCAGACCACCAACATCTACGATCTGAACGCCACGGCCGTGGCCATCGGCACGGGCACACTCCTCTCACCGGGGTCCTACCAGAAGATGCTGACCAAGGACCTGATCGGCAAGACCACAACACTGCCCGGATGCGCCACCTGCCTCCCGCAATTCGCGGGCTACACCTATGGGCTCGGGATCATCTCCTCCGGCAACTGGGTGTTGCAGAACCCGCTGTTCTCCGGTGAAGCCGGAGCATTCGCCTACCTGCCCTCGCAGAAGGTTGCCATCGCCGTCGCCGTCACCTTCGACCAGGCCGCTTTCGACCCGACTACGGGCGACTACAAGAACTCTGCCGACGTTCTCTGGAGGAGGATCGCAGCGGCGCTTGTTCCCAGCGACGCCCCACCGATGCCGCCCGGGAGCTAGCGCTGCGTTCTTCAAAGGGCGTACTCAAATTTCCGGCGATAGGTGCGAGGTTTGGGCCGAGCCTCGGCGTCTTCGGGGCTACGCCGAGCTGCCGAGTGGCAGCCGCACCACCAGGATCACTCCAGCGCTGCCCCGACCGCCGTGGGCGGACTGCGGACGAAAAGTGCGCCGGCGACCGCGAGCAGCGACAAACAGGCGGCGACGACGAACGCGGCGTGCACCCCACCAGCGGTCTGCTCGACCACCGAGGCACCCCCGGCGGCGAGCTCGGCCGAGCTCGCGCTGAGCACGCTGACCAGCAGGGCCACTCCGGCCGCGCCCGCGAGCTGCTGGGTGGTCCCGAAGATCGCGCTGCCGTAGGAGTACAGATGCGGCGCCACGGCGCCGAGTCCGGCGGTGAAGAGCGGGGTGAAAACGAACGCCAGCCCGACACTGAGCATCAGGTGGAAGCCCAGTACCAGCATGATCGAGCTGTCGATGCCGAACAGGGTGGTGGACCAAAGCGCCGCACTGGTCGCCACGGTGCCGGGCACGAGGAGGGCCCGCGCGCCGAAGCGGTCGTACAGGCGGCCCACGACCGGCCCGAGCAGGCCCATGACCAGGCCGCCCGGCAGCAGCAGTAGGCCGGTGGACAGCGGCGTGAGCATCAGCACGCTCTGCATGTAGATCGGCAGCAGGACGATGGTGCCGAGCAGCGTCGCCATCATCAGACTCATGATCGCGGTCGCGACGGTGAACGTGCGCGCCTGGAACGTGCGCAGGTCGAGCAGCGCGCGGTCGGTGCGCTGGAGCACGATCTGCCGGGCGACGAAGGCCACCAGCCCGACGACGCCGACGGCGAACGACGCCCACACCGCGACTGGGGAGGTGCTCCCCGATGACTGGCCGATGGTGCTGAGCCCGTAGACGAGACCGCCGAAGCCCAGCGCCGAGAGCACGACCGACGGCACGTCGATCGGCGTTCGACTGGGCTCGCCGATGTCGACGATCCTGCGCAGGCCCAGCACCACGGCGACGAGCGCGATCGGAAGCACGAGCCAGAACATGAACCGCCAGCCGAGCAGGCTCAGCACGACGCCGGAAACGGTGGGCCCGACAGCGGGTGCGACGGAGATGACGATCGAGATGTTGCCCATCACCGCGCCGCGGCGCGCCGACGGCACGAGCGTCATCACGGTGGTCATCAGCAGCGGAAGCATGATCGCGGTGCCGCTGGCCTGCACCACCCGCGCGGCGAGCAGGATCGAGAAGCCCGGCGCCAGCGCGGCAATGAGTGTGCCTGCGGAGAACAGCGCCATGGCGATGCCGTACAGCAGCCGTGTGCGCACCCGGCGGATGAGGAATCCGGTGATCGGGATGACCACGGACATCGTGAGCAGGAAGCCTGCGGTGAGCCACTGTCCCACGCTCGCCTCCACCTGGAGGTCGGTCAAAAGGACCGGCAGGGCCACGCTCATGATCGTCTCGTTGAGGATGACGACGAACGTCGAGACGAGCAGCACCGCGATCACCGTGCGATCGCGTGCAGTCAGTTCTGCGGGCGTATCAGGAGGGGACACTGCGGGGATGACGTCGGAGGTGTTTGTCATTGTCTTCCTCTGCATCGCGGGGCGGCACCTGATCCCGGCCGGCCGGCCCCGATCATCTGGACGCGAATCTACGAGGTAGGACCGACAGAACGCCCTGGATTAAGCGATAGGCCCGCGAGGCCCCGGTCACAGTGGGAGGATCGCGGGCACGCCGAACTCCCCGGCGTCGCTCCACTCAGAGGTCCGAGGTCAGCCGGCCTGAGCGCCCGCCAAGCGGCCGACCAGCTCGAGCACGCCAAGGTGTCGATGACGCAGGACAACTACTTTGGCCGCAAGGTCGCCCGGACGGGCGCGGCGAGCACGTACCGATCAGGCGGATGTGCCTGGCTGATACCGGTGGCGGGTCAGCGCCGTCGGAGGCGGCCGAGGAGTCTCGGACGGGCGGGCCGGACGTGGCCGATCAGCTGGGCGAACCGCCTGCCTGCCTGCCGCGACGAGAGCCATCGCGCTGATCTACGACGTCTGATCCCGACGTCGCGCTGACCTGTTAGGAAGCCCCGCAAACGGCGGTTGACCTGCGAGACCGTCTCTCGACGTCTCGCAGCGTCTACCGCCGTTTTTCGTGCTCGTGTGCACCAGGTGTGCACCAGTGTCCCGGTAGCGGCGGCCGAGCCAAGCCGCGGGGCAGGCGAAACATCCCGTAGGACCAGAGGGCGGGCAGCCCCGCCGGGATACAGGCTCCCCACCTGATGTGCATGGATCGGCGGCCGGCCGGTCGCCGGCCCTGTGGTCCAGGCGGCTGCGCCCCACCTCTTTAGATCTGGTCGGCGCGCACCAGCCCGTCACGAGCGTCTGCACCCACGCTGGTCAGGCTCATCCCACCAGTCCCTCTACCTCTAGCGACGGCTCAACCGAGTCAACGGCTTGCGTTGTAGAAACACTCTAGTTAGTATTGTAGCTATCGGAGTGGTCGTGGTCACCCGCTTCGACTCGCTCCGAACGCATCGCCGCCCCATCGTCGATCATGAAAGGAGTGGCTTGCGATGCTGATGCGCACCGACCCGTTCCGTGAGCTGGACCGCCTGACCCAGCAGGTCTTCGGCACCACGCCCGGCACCTGGTCCCGGCCCACGATGATGCCGATGGACGCCTACCGCGCCGGGGACGAGTTTGTGGTCGCCTTCGACCTGCCCGGGGTGGACCCGAACGCGATCGAGCTGGACGTCGAGCACAACGTGCTGACCGTCAAGGCCGAGCGACGCCCTGCCTCGACCGGGGAGCACGTGGAGATGCAGGTCGCCGAGCGCCCGCTCGGGGTGTTCTCCCGCCAGCTGTTCCTCGGCGACACCCTCGACACCGATCACATCCACGCCGGCTACGACGCCGGGGTGCTGACCTTGCGGATCCCGATCGCGGAAAAGGCCAAGCCCCGCAAGATCGCCATCAGCGGCAGCAGCGACAGCGACCGCAGGCAGATCGACGCCTGACCCACGCCGACCGGCCCGATCCCGGACCCGCCGGGGGTAGCGACATGACCGAGCATCCCGTCCTCGACCGACCCACAGCATGCCCGCCACCACGCGACCGGCCCGCTGCCACGGCCGAGTTCGTCGACGTCGTGTGCGCCGACGGTGAGCTGCTTCGCGCCGAGTTCGACGCGATCATCGCCGCGAACTTCCCGCCCGAGGCCGGGCAGGCATGCGAGGACCCACCGCGGCGTCCCGCGCCGCCGCTGTGCGACCGGGCCCACCCCGAGCGATCCCGGTCGACCGGCCGCGGTCGGCGGCCGGACCGGACCGCGATCCGAGCGGCCCGGCGACACCGGGCCCGCCAGCGCGGCCCGCCCCCCAACGGCCGCCGGGAGCAAAACGTCGATCCGGGCAGGAGGTGAGAGATCGAACCATCTACTGGCCCAACAATGAAACGGCTGCCGCTCGCCACCACAATTGCCCGACCACCGGGCCGAGGCCGCACCTGCCTGTCAGGTCGCCCGCCCCCCGCGTCCGCATGGCGCCCACCAGAAGGTGACCGGCGACAGCCAGCCCTCAACGCGTCCCTCCGTTGAACCCCCACTCCCGGCGGACACGGCAGGAGTCCCACCCCCGCCGCCAGCCCGCACACCATGGCCCCACCGGCTCACCCCTCGGCCGGCGGGGCCATGGACACGTCACTTCCAGAACCCGGGCCAAGCTTGGCCTCCAGTCCGGCGATCCCACGCCCGCGCCGCGTCGAGAGCTCACGGGCGGCACGATCCCGCGCTGAAGACCCACCCGCGGCGGCGCGATGCACACGGGGCCGGCAGCTCCGCCCCGTCGCCAAGTGGCTGCCCATGCGTTGGTTGGGCAGCCACGCGGCCGGGCAGGCCTGCGACTACTCGAGACCACAGGAGGCCCACATGTCCGAGGCTGGAGGCACCATGGACGTCGTCGACGAGCTGATGACGGACCATCGCGAGGCTCTCGCGCTGCTCGAGCAGATCCCCCACAGCAGCGACCCACGCGAGCGCCGTGACCTCGCCGACACCGTGATCGCCGAGGTCGTGCGCCACGCGGTGGCGGAGGAGATGTACGTCTATCCCGCGATGCGCGATCGCCTCGAGCACGGCGGCGAGACGGTCGAGGAGGACGTGCGCGAGCACACCCAGCTCGAGGAGATCATGAAGCAGCTCGAGGCGGTCGAGCCCACGGAACCGCGGTTCGACACCCTCATCGCGGACATGACCTCGGCGCTGCGGCATCACGCCACGGCCGAGGAGTCCGAGCAGTTCCCGAAGCTGCGGGAACGGGTGCCAAGCCAGACCCTGATCGAACTGCGCGAGAAGGTCGACGCGGCCAAGCGGATCGCGCCGACCCGGCCGCACCCGGCCGCACCCAACGCCGAGCTGTTCCACAAGCTGGTTGGACCGGGCGTCGGAATGGTGGACCGGCTCCGCGACCGGCTCACCCAACGGCAGACCGGCTGAGCGCTCGGCCGCAGTGGGGGCACCGCAGCGCCCTGGGCAGCTCCTGGTCCGGTGTGGCGGGGGGCTCGAAGGAGAACCGACCACTCCAGGGCCGCCCTGCCCGCTGCTCGACGTGGGTTCGCTGTCGTCGTGCCGGCCGGGCACGATCTTGCGGTGGTCAGCTGGTGGGGCGGCCGGCGCCCAGCAGATCGGCGCGGTTGTTCATAGTCGCGGGCCGCGCGGGAGACGTCGGGGTCGGCGCCGGAGAGGCGGTCGCGGATCTCCTCGAGGGCCATCGTTTCGCAGCCGGGCCAGGGTTCCGTCCTCGCGTAGCGCCCGGATCTTGTTGCCTACTCATCAATACCGCGGCCTGGGCCTGACGACGCGGCCCCGAGGACCAAACCGGTCATCGGGGCCAACCCCTGGGGCTGACCGAACATGCCGCGCAAGCATGCGCGGTTGGCTGCCGCCATGTGTTGGCTTCGCCCTCACGTCCGCCGTCCCACACCGGTCCTGAACTCCCGCAGGCGCAGCGGGCGACCGGCGCGCCGGGTGAGTGGGGGTGTGTCCATGTCCGCCCCTCGCGCAGCCCGTCCATGAACGCTCGGAGCGCATCGAGCGAGCTGTGCCGCGGTGCCCATCCGAGTTCAGTGCGGGCCCGGCTGGCGTCCATGATCGGCAGCCGAAAGACGGCGTCGAACAGGTGGGGTGACGCGGAATGAGGTGCAGGTGCCAGGCCGTGCTCAGCGCTGCCCGCAGCGCATCGACAGGCACCCGCAGCGTCTTGGCCCGCAGCAGGACGGCCAGTTGCGCGGCGTCGATCACGGGGTCGGCGGCGAGGTTGAATGCGCCGCGGGCGTCGTGCGTGACCGCCAACCGGTATGCCTCTGCCGCATCGGTGGAGTGCAGCGCCTGGAAGCGCAGCCCGGGCAGGTCGGGCACCACCGGGACGAAACCCGGTCGCGCGATTCGTCCCGGAACAGCGGACCCGCGAACAGCCGCCGCTGCTCGGCCGCCGACTCGCGCTTGAAGATGAACCCCGGCCGCAGCCGAACCACCCTCGTCTCCGGATGTTCCCGTTCAAAGGTGTCGAGGATTCGCTCGAGGTACGCCTTCTCCCGGGTGTACGCCGCACGGGCAAGCCGTGGGTCGGCCAGCTCTCGTCGACCGCCCGGTCCTTCGGGGCCGTCACCCAGAGAGTCGGCATGCTGGGCTTCAGCGAGGTCGACTGGCACCGATTCGGAACGTGGACGACGCGAGCGTCCACGACGGGGCGGACGATCGCGGCCCGTCGTCGTCGCCGTGTCCGTTCCGGCGGCGCGATCGCCGCGGTTTGATCATTGCTTCTGGCGCCGGGCTGGAAGCGCGAGATCCTGCTCACTCGGTGCCGAAGTCCTCGGGGGTCGCGTCGTCGAGGAACCGGCGGAACTCCTCGAGCTCCGCGTCGATCATTTGGAGGTCGTCCAACGCGGCCTGTTCGAGCACGACGTCAGAGGCATGGACCGGCACACCCAGGTGCATGGCCAGCGCCACGGCATCACTGACTCGGGCCGACACCCGCACGTCGGGCCCGATGACTAGTTCAGCGTGGAAGACGCCGTCTCGGACCATGGTCACGCACACCCGCTGCAGGCGATGTCCGCAGGAGCTGATGACCTGACCGATCAACTGGTGGGTCGTCGGGCGAGGCGTGGGGAGGTGTCGGCGTTCGAGTTCGATGGCGTTAGCCTCCGCGGGCCCCACCCATACCGGCAACACTCGATGCCGCGGGGCGGTTTCCTGCAGCAGCAGCACCGGCGCGGCCATGCGGGGATCGACAGCGATAGCGACGACGCGCATCTCGGCCATGACCGGTTCCTCTTCTTCATGAGCGGCTCGCCTCGCCCGGGTCGGGTGGCGCTCAGCCGGGCCCCGTTGCGGCGGTGCGGACCGGGCGGGCGTGCAGCACTCCGAGCGCGATCACGACGATGGCCAGGCCGAGGCACAGCCGGACGTCGGCCGCGCCAACCGTAACTGATGACCGACAGGTCCGGCTCGAACGGAAAGAAGTCGGGGTCCCGGCCCGCCCGCCGCGTGTACCAGGATCGTCGCCGGCCGCCTCAACGACACCCCCGCGCTCCGCGCCACCGCCGCGCTCGAGGCCGCCTGCCCTTGCGCCCGCCGCTGGCCCGCGCTGCTCCACGAAACGGGATTGTGTGGGCTCACCCCGTCCGCGGACTCCTCGCCGTGGCGGTGCTGCGGGCAGCGTGTCGCGAAGCGTCCGCGCCCAAGCGGCATCGCGAATCGAAGCCCGTCGAGGTCGAGGTCGGGGGCGGATCCGGTGGTGGCAATACCGAGATCGTGCCGGTCGCGATCAGCAGGGGCGCAGATGATTTCTCGCTACCCGCCGAAGATCTTCCCGCCCTGCTCGATGACGGTGATGACGGACAGCACCCCGAACAGCAGGATGGATCAAATCTGGGCGGCGATCCGGTAGGACCGGATCTTCAGCGGCGGGGGCAACGTCCGCCGGTTGAGAACCAGCAGCAGGATCGAGTAGATGAACATCATCCCGCCGCCGACGCAGGCCGAGATCACCAGCAGGACGAGCGGCTGGTCGAGGCCAGCCAGCAGCACGAGGATCCCGATCGCCACCAGGCCCCACACCAGCCCGAAGTAGAGCTTGCTCTCGCTGATCGAGTGTCACTGAGCACCTGAGCCTCGATGTCGAGGAAACCGATGCCGTTCGGGAGGTCCTCGCGCCCGAACACGGTCGACGAGGCGAGCATCGACATGAACGCGATCGTGAACACCGTGATCACCGGGACGGTGAGCATCTGCTCCCAGTTGGCGAACCGCCACCAGCGGCGCCAACGGGAGAGGTTCGCCTCGGTGGGCTCGAACAGCCCCTGTCCCTCGGTCTATTTGGGGATGCCTTCGATGTGACCGATCGGTCTCGCGGTCGTTATGGCACTTACCCAGGCTCGCCTCCCGAATTCACGACGCTTGCCTTCAGGGCCGCCGCTGAACACCACGGATCATGAGGCCTCAGGCCCGTCTCCGGGCTCAGGCAGATCGAGTCCTGCAGCCCCGCACCACGCTCAAGGTCGAAGAGCCGCCATTCTTGATCAACCTTCGGTCAGAGCGAAAAGATCAGAAGAAGATCTTGCAGCAATGGGTTAGCCGGCACCCCGGCGGGTATTTATGCGATGACCGACGAGGAACCGGTCGATCATTTGAGGACGCGGGCCGAAGATCGACACACACACACCTATCTCCCCCGCATCCGAGCCCCAATCGAGGGCACCCCGAGCAAACCCCACCTCAGCGCGACCTGTTGCGCAGAAAAGGACATCATGGCGTTCACCGACATGTCTGACCCGAATACATTGATCGGCGCACCGGTGCACAGCACCGATGGCGAGAAGCTGGGCAGGATCGAGTCGATCTACTATGACAACGAGACGAACCGGCCCGAGTGGGCGGCGACAAGGACCGGCCTTTTCGGCGGCCACGTCGCGCTGGTACCGCTGGGCCAGAGCAGCTGGGACGGCAACGCCCTCACCGTTCCGTTCGACAAGGCCGCGCTGAAAGACGCCCGGCACCACGATCCCGACGCCGCGATCAGTTCCACCGACGAGGAGGAGCTGTACCGCCACTACGGGCTCAGCACCGCCGGAAGTGATCAGCGTGCCGGGACCGCTGCCACCGCCACGCACGGTGAGCACACTGAAGACGCGGGCCGGGACCCGCGGCGCGATCGCGCGGGCGAGCCCGGTATCGAGGGCCGTGACATATCCGGTCCGACGACCGACGACGCGATGACCCGCTCGGAGGAGCAGCTGCACGTCGGCACCGAGCAGCGCGAGTCCGGGCGGGCCCGGCTGCGCAAGCACATCGTCACCGAGCACGTGTCCACCACGGTGCCCGTCTCACACGAAGAAGTCACCATCGAACGTGAGCCGATCACCGACGCCAACCGCGCCGAGGCGATGTCCGGTCCGGACCTGTCCGAGGAGGAGCACGAGGTCACCCTCACCGAGCAGCGGGTCGTGGTCGGCAAGGAGACCGTCCCGGTCGAGCGGGTCCGCCTGGGTACCGAGACCGTCACCGAGCAGCAGCAGGTCGACGAGACCATCCGCAAGGAGCAGATCGAGACCGACGGCATCGAGCCCGGCCTCCATAGGCGGGACGAGGACTGACAAAGCCCAGCCCCGGCCAGCTGCGCAGATCCCCCAGGACAAGATCGGCGAACTGCTTCGCGCACGCGGAGACCGAACCAGGCCCAACAGGCCGACTCGGGTTTGCCCGAGCAGGCCGATGCCGACGAGCCACGCGGGCCTGTGGGGCAGGTTCGGCGTCGACCGCCGGCAACTCCTGGCGAAATGTCCGAAATTCGACGGCACGAGCGGCGGGACGTGGTGGGCGGCGGGAAGCCGCGAGGGGTGCTCCCATCACGTCCCGCCTACTCGTCCGAAACAGCAAGACGATCACGAAGGATGCCCGCATGTCACAGCGCAACACAGTCGTCCGCAGCCTGCACGACCTCGGACTCGCCGCATGGTTCGGCGGCACGCTGGCCGGCGCCGTCGCCGTCAACGGCGCCGCTGCCGAAGTTACCGACCGGAGCCAGCGGTTGCACGTCGCCAACGCGGGATGGGCCCGATGGACACCGGTCAACCTGGCTGCGATCGTCGCGCACCTCCTCGGCGGCGCCGGCCTGCTGCTCGCCAACAAGGGCCGGGTCGCCACCCAGCAAGGCGTTGGCGCCGCCACCGCCGCGAAGGCCGCGCTGACCATCTCAGCGCTCGGTGCTACCGCCTACGGCCGCGCGCTGGGCAAGAAGCTCGAGCAGGCCGACGGCGCTGCGGTCGAGGGCGGCACCGACCCCGCCCCGGAGACCCCTGCCGATGTCGCGGGGGCCCAGCAGCAGCTCAAGGTCACCCAGTGGCTCATTCCCGCTCTCACCGGCGGAATCGCCGTTCTCAACTCCCTGGAGGGAGAGCAGCAACGGCCCAGCCAGCAGCTAATCGCAATCCTGGCCAAGCCCGCGCAGTGGTTCCGTGCAGCTTGACCCTCCGGCCTCGCTCCCGGGTCCGTGCCCTTCGGACCCGAGCAGCTGCAGCAGTTGTGGCGCGGCGCACGGGATGAACCCGCATACCAAACATGAGCCGGCCCGAGGGCCTCGACGAGAGCTTGCTGGCTGCACTCCAGAAATTACCTTGCAGCCCGACCCATCGGAACGACCGACGTCTCCCGTCGGCCCACCAAAATCACCTACCTTAAACGGAGAAGAAAAGGCATGAGTTTCAACGCAGATCCCGGCGCGACCAGGGCTGGCACGGCCGTCAAAGGCGGGCCCGACCACCAAACACCGACCACTGATGAGCGCCGTGACCGCATTCGCTGGGGCCCGGTGTGGGCCGGGGCGCTGACGACGCTGTCAACCTACGTCGTCCTCCAACTGCTGTTCTTCGCCCTCGGATGGCTGGACCTGGGCTTCGCCGGGGGCGGTGACAGCACCGTTCGCGCTGTCGTCAGCGGCGTGCTCGGCCTCGTCGCATTCTTCCTGGGCGGCGCCGCAGCGGGCTCCTCATCCCTGTGGCACCGCGCAAACGACGGAATGGTCAACGGAGTGGTCAGCTGGGCGGTCACCGTAACGGGCCTGCTGGCGCTCGCGCTGATCGGCGGTGGCGCGCTGC
The DNA here is from genome assembly GCF_039526725.1 of Pseudonocardia aurantiaca. NCBI lineage: Bacteria > Bacillati > Actinomycetota > Actinomycetes > Pseudonocardiales > Pseudonocardiaceae > Pseudonocardia > Pseudonocardia aurantiaca. The sequence continues at coordinate 287,433 of NZ_BAAAJG010000029.1, read as the reverse complement.
TCGGGTCGCTCGCCGACGTCGCGTCGCAGTTCGTCAACCTGCGCAACGCCGGCGCCGGCGTCGACGCCGCGAGGGCCGCCGAGACCGCCCGGGACACCGCCGGCTGGGCCGCGCTCGGTCTGGGCCTGTCGATGGTCGCGAGCGCCGTCGGCGGCTCAATTGGCGCCAAGCTCTGGCCCGGACGCGGACAACGCGACTCCGACCGCCGCTGACGGACCTCCCGGCGCAACCTGTCGACGCGAGCAGCCAATTTCGGGCCCCGGCTTTCAGTAGGAGGCTGATCTTGGTCGGCGCGCGGTGGCGGGGCTGGTCATCTCGCTGTCGGCGAAGGGCCTGACTACCGGCGAGGTGCAGGCCCACCTGGCCGAGGTCTACGGCGCCGAGGTATCCCGCCAGACCATCTCCACCATCACCGACAAGGTCCTCGACGGGATGGCCGAGTGGCAGAACCGGCCCCTCGACGCGGTCTATCCGGTGATCTTCATCGACGCGATCAACGTGAAGATCCGGGCTCTGGCGCAGTCGATTGGGAGAACATTGATCAGGACAAGGGACTTGTTCATCGACAACAAGATCATCCGAGTCAAGGGCAAGGGCCTACTGCGTGACACAGGACAACTACCTCGGCCGCCGGCTGACGAGCCGCCGCACGGCGGTGCCCTGCAGGTTGCAGTCGGCGAGGTCGCCATGCATAAGTGATGGATAGGTGATGTGTCGATCTTGATGGAGAACCTCGACACAGCCCCTGACCTGGGGTTTTGCTCCTCCGACTGGACTCGAACCAGTAACCCTGCGATTAACAGTCGCATGCTCTGCCGATTGAGCTACGGAGGACCGTCAAGCTGCGGGCTCGTGTCCCGTCGGCGAGAACCAGGTTAGCGCAAGCCGCCTCCGCCTCCGCGCTCGGGGGGTCGGCCGGCGGGTCAGCGCACCGGGCCGCCGGCTCCCGTGTCGGCGGTGTGCTTGCCGCCGTTCATAGTCTCCTCCACCCGCGCCCGCACGACGCCTGCGGCGCCCTGCACGGCTGGGTGGTCGGCGACGCGCTGATAGGTGCGGTAGAGCTGCTCGTAGCGCTCGCGGCCTGCCTTGGCGCCCAGCACGTACCCGACGGCGGCGCCCAACAGGAACTTCAGCATGTCTTCTCCCGGCTCGTCGTCACCTGACCCGCCCGATCCTGCCCCAGCCCGGGCAACTGCGTGGCCGGGGTACCCGCACGGACACAGGCTTGACACACCTCGGTGACCCGCCCATCCTCGGCTTGCGTTTCTGTCCGAACCTGTTGCTTTGTGTCCGAAGGGGCGACGTGCGACCGATCCCGTTCGACGGCATCGCCATGGGCTGTGACTACAACCCCGAGCAGTGGCCGCCGCCGGTGTGGCGGGAGGACGTCGCGCTCATGCGCGAGGCGGGCGTCGGGTTCGTGACGCTCGGGGTGTTCTCGTGGGCGCTGCTGGAGCCGGAGCCCGGGCGGTACGACTTCGACTGGCTCGACGAGGTGCTCGGCCTCCTGCATGAAGGGGGCATCGCGGTCGACATGGCGACGGCCACCGCGTCCCCGCCGCCGTGGCTGACCACCGCACACCCGGAGGTGCTGCCCGTCGACGCGGCGGGCCGGACGCTGTGGCCCGGCAGCCGGCAGTCCTGGTGCCCCAGCTCGCCGCTGTTCCGGAAACACGCGCTGCGCCTGGTCGAGCAGCTGGCGCGCCGCTACGGGAGCCACCCGGCGGTCCGGCTGTGGCATGTGAGCAACGAGTTGGGCTGCCACGTCGGCAAGTGCTGGTGCGACGTCAGCGCTGCGGCGTTCCGGCGCTGGCTCGCCACTCGCTACGGCACGGTCGAGGCGCTGAACGAGGCGTGGGGCACCTCGTTCTGGTCCCAGCGCTACGGGAGCTTCGACGAGGTGCTCCCGCCGCGGCTCACCCCCGCGATCCCCAACCCGACCCACGAGCTGGACTTCGCCCGCTTCTCCTCCGACGAGCTGCTGGGCTACTACCGGGCGGAGCGGGACCTGCTGCGCGAGCTCTCCCCGGACGTGCCGGTCACGACGAACCTGATGGTCACCTCCCACCAGTCCGAGCAGGACTACTTCAGCTGGGCCGCCGACCTGGACCTGGTCGCCCAGGACCACTACCTCGACGCACGCCTCCCGCACCCATACGCCGAGCAGGCGTTCTGCGCCGACCTCACCCGCGGGGTAGCGGGCGGGGCGCCGTGGCTGCTGATGGAGTCGGCCCCGAGCGCGGTGAACTGGCAGCCGGTGAACCGCGCGAAGCGTCCGGGTGAGCTGCTGCTCGACTCGCTGCGGCACGTGGCCCGCGGCGCCGACGCCGTCGGGTTCTTCCAGTGGCGCGCCTCGCTGGCCGGGGCGGAGAAGTTCCACTCGGCGCTCGTGCCGCACGCCGGGCCGGACTCGGCGCGGTTCCGCGAGGTCAGCGCACTCGGCGACGCCCTGCGGCGGCTCGGCGAGGTGGCCGGGAGCCGCGTGCGTGCCGACGTCGCCCTGCTCCACGACTGGGAGGCGGAGTGGGCGTGCGACCTGGGATCGCACCCCAGCTCCCAGGTGCGCTACCTCGACGCCGGCCTGCGCTGGCACCGGGCCGTCACCGAGCTGGGTGCGACGGCGGACGTGGTGCACCCCTCGGCCGATCTCTCCGCCTACCGGCTCGTGATCGTCCCCACCCTCTACCTCTGCTCCGACGCGACGGCCGCGGCGCTCGAGGCGTACGTGCGCGGCGGCGGGCACGTCCTGGTCACGTACTTTTCCGGGATCGTCGACGAGAACGACCACATCCGGCCCGGCGGCTACCCCGGCGCGTTCCGGGAGCTGCTGGGGGTCCGCACCGAGGAGTTCGCGCCCCTGCTGCCCGGCGAGTTCGTCAGCCTCGACGACGGCAGCACCGCCGACACGTGGACGGAGCTGCTCACGGTCACCGACGCCGAGGTCGTCGCCCGCTACGCCGACGGGCCGCTCCCGGGCACCCCCGCGCTCACCCGCCGGGCCGTCGGCGCGGGCACAGCCTGGTACCTCGCCACATGGCTCGACGAGACCGCCACCGCCGAGCTGGCCGACCGGCTCACCCGCGAGGCCGGCGTGGTGCGGCTCGGCCCGGGCGGCGGCGTTGAAGTGGTGCGGCGCGGGCGGTACCTGTTCGTGCTCAACCGCGGCCCGGTCGCTGCAGTCGTCCGGGCCCACGGGGTCGACCTCCTGAGCGGCAGGGACGTCGCCGAGAGCGTCATCGTGTCGGGCGGGTGCGCGGCCGTCGTCCGCCAGGACGAGGCCTGATGCTCGCCCGTCAGCGCCAGGAGCTGATCCTCACGGCGGTGCGCGCGACCGGCGGGGCGAAGGTCTCCGACCTGGTCGAACGGCTCGGCGTCTCTGACATGACGGTGCGGCGCGACATCGAGGCGCTTGCCAGCCGCGGGCTCGTCACGCGCGTGCACGGCGGCGCCACAACCCCGGGGAGCAGCGTCGAGGAGCCCGGTTTCGCGGCCAAGTCGGGCCTGCACACGGCGGCGAAGCAGGCGATCGCAGTGGCGGCCGCGGCGCTCGTCGAGCCGGGGGCGTCGGTCGCGCTCTCGGCCGGCACCACCACACACGCCGTCGCGTCCGCACTGCTGGGCACGCCGCGCCTCACTGTGGTGACCAACTCGCTGCGTGTGGCCGAGGTGCTCCACGACGCGGCCCGCGACGACCTGACGGTGGTGCTCACCGGGGGTGAGCGCACTCCGTCGGACGCTCTGGTAGGACCGGTCGCGGTGGCCGCGCTGCGACAGCTGCACGTCGACTGGCTGCTCATGGGAGTGCACGGGATGGACGCCGAGGCCGGGTTCACCACGCCGAACCTGGTGGAAGCGGAGACGAACCGGGCACTCGTGCACTGCGCCCGGCAGGTGGCCGTGGTGGCCGACAACTCGAAGTGGGGAGTAGTGGGGTTGAGCACGATCGCGACCCTTGACGAGGTGGACGTCGTCGTCACCGACGCGGGGCTCCCGCCCCACGCGTGCCGGGTACTGGAGAACAGCTGCAGGGTGGTGCTGGCATGACCGCGGTCCGACGCACGAAGACGCACATGGCCGACGGCCGGGAGCTGTTCTACTTCGACGACACCGAGCCGTGCGTGAGCACGGGCCGGGTGCCGCCGCCGGACACCCGCGATCTGCCGCACGTGCAGCACAGCTCGACCGTGCGCTACGACGTGCTGACCGGGGAGTGGGTGACGATCGCGGCGCACCGCCAGGACCGCACGTTCCTGCCACCGGCCGACCACTGCCCGCTCTGCCCCACCCGGCCCGGCCGGGAGCCGACGGAGATCCCGGCGCCCGACTACGACGTGGTCGTGTTCGAGAACCGCTTCCCGTCGTTGTCGCAGGCTCCGTTGTCACAGATCGGGGCCAGGGACGTCCCGCCGTTCGTCGACGGCGTGCCGCTGTGGCCGCAGCGCCCCGCGCTCGGGCGCTGCGAGGTGGTCTGTTTCACCAGCGACCACAACTCGTCGTTCGGGGCGCTCCCCGTGTCGCGGGTGCGCACGGTGATCGAGGCCTGGGCGGACCGCACGGCAGAGCTGTCGGCCCTCCCGGGGGTCGAGCAGGTGTTCGTGTTCGAGAACCGCGGCACCGAGATCGGGGTGACGCTGGAGCACCCACACGGGCAGATCTACGCCTACCCGTTCGTCACACCCCGCATGGGGCAACTCCTCCAGCGGGCCGCGGATCACCGCGAGCGCACGGGCCGCGACCTTCTGGGCGACGTGCTGGACGCCGAGCGCAAGTCGGGCGCCCGGGTCGTCCGCGAGGCCGAGCACTGGACGGTGTTCGTGCCCGCCGCCGCGCGCTGGCCGGTGGAGGCGCACATCGTGCCGCACCGGGCCGTTCCCGACTTCACGGCGCTCGACGACGCCGAGCGGGCCGAGCTGGCCGACCTGTACGGCGACCTGCTGCACCGCGTCGAGGTCTACTTCCCCGAAGGCGGGCCGCCGCCGTACATCGCCGGGTGGCATCAGGCCCCGGTCGGCGCAGGCCGCAACCTCACGCGCATGTTCCTGCAGCTGTTCTCACTGCGCCGCGCGCCCGGGAAGCTCAAGTACCTCGCCGGGTCGGAGTCGGGCGCGGGGGCGTGGATCAGCGACGTGGCGCCGGAGCGGATCGCGCAGCGCCTGCGGGAGGTCGGATGACGTTCCGCGAGCTCTACGGCCGCGAGCCGGACGGGCGGTGGGCCGCACCGGGGCGCGTCAACCTGATCGGCGAGCACGTGGACTACGCCCAGGGGCTCTGCCTGCCGTTCGCCATCGCGGAGCGCACGGTGGTGGAGGTGGCCGCCCGCGACGACGACCGGCTGCGCCTGCGCAGCCTCGCCGAGGACGGGGCGTGGGAGGGCGCGCTTGCCGACGTCGGCCCCGGCTCCCCCGGCGGGTGGGCCGGGTACGTGGCCGGGGTGCTCTGGGCGTTGCGCCGCGCGGGACACCGGGTCGGCGGGATCGACCTGCTCGTGACGGACACGGTGCCGCTCGGCGCCGGCCTGTCGTCGTCGGCGGCGCTCGAGTGCTCCGCGGCGCTGGCGGTCGACGAGCTGTTCGGGCTCGGCCTCGGCGGCTCCATCGCGGGACGCCGGACACTTGCGGCCGCGTGCGTCAGCGCGGAGAACGACGTGGTGGGAGCGGCGACCGGTGGGATGGACCAGGCGGCCGCGCTACTGGCCACCGCGGGGCACGCCCTGCTGCTAGACACCCGCGACGGGACCGCCCGCGCCGTGCCCTTCGCGCCCGCAGCCGACGGACTGGTCGTGCTGGTGATCGACACCCGCGTGCGGCACCGCCTCGCCGACGGCCAATACGGGAAGCGCCGCGCGGCCGTCGAGAAGGCCGCTGCCGCGCTCGGGATGCCGAGCCTTCGCGGCGCCACGCTGGACGAGATCAGGACCCTCGCCGCGGACCTCATGCCGCGCGCCCGGCACATCGTCACCGAGATCGCGCGCGTCCGGGAGACGGTCATGCTGCTCGACGCCGGGCGGCTGCGCGAGATCGGCCCGCTGCTCGACGCGTCACACGCCTCGCTGGCGCACGACTACGAGGTGTCCTCCGCGGAGCTGGACCTGGCGTGCACAGCCGCCCGGGAGGCCGGGGCGCTCGGCGCGCGCATGACCGGCGGCGGTTTCGGTGGCTCCGCGATCGCGCTGGTGCCGGTCGAGCGGGTGGCCGCGCTGTCGGACGCGGTGCGGGCGGCGTTCGCGGACGCGGGCTTCCGGGCGCCGCACATCCGGGGCGAGGAGCCGTCGGCGGGGGCAGCGCGGGTGTCCTGAGGTCCAGTGCTTCCGGACGGACGGCAGGGACTTCCGCGCGCTCTTCTTCCACCTGCGCGCCTGCTTGCGGGCGCCCTTCTCGATGTCGCGCCCGCGCGGGAGGAACCGGCGCAGACCGAACGCGTAGAGGCGGATCGCGGCGAACTCCCGGACGATCATTGAACCGGCCCACGAGAACGTCACCCTAAACCTGACCTAGCGGTCGGCGCGGAAGGTTTCGAACCTGTGACTGCTCGGGTGCAAGACGGCCCGTCTATGCAGTCCAGTGCGTCTTGCAACTACCGCCACGCGCTCGGCCTCTCCAGGCCAATCCGGACGCCGCCACACGACTCCAGCTCGTGTCACAAACCGTGTCATTGCTCGATGGCACCTCGCCGCCGAACTGCTCACCCTGCAGGTCGCGGCCTACCGGGTCGAGGCCGCACTAATCGGCTCCCACGCCATCCCCGCGCTGCACGAGACTCCGGCGACCCTGGTCGCCGCCGGCCTGGGCTGGATTGGCTGCCGCGACGGCGAGGGACTGCTAGGCGCCGCCGCGATCGCGGAGACCACCGAGATCATCGAACTCGACCGCCTCGTCGTCGCGCCCAGAGCCTTCCGCCGAGGCATCGGTCGCCGCCTCCTCGCCGCCGTCGTAGAGCTCGCCGAGCATCGGTCCGTCGTCGTCTCCACCGGGCGGGACAACGTCCCGGCCAGAGCGCTCTACGCGCGCGGGGTTCCGCGAGACGGGCGAGCGCGAGGTCGTCCCGGGATTGTGGACCGTCTCGTACGCGCTCGACTCGATGAGCTCTACCTCGAGCACGTGCTAGCGGTGTCTCAGTCATGTTGAGCAATCCGCTGGTCAACGACGGCCGCGCTGCTCAACCTCAGCGAGAATCGACTAGCGCTTCGCCAAGCCCCGCGCCGAACTCCGCGTGCTCTTCCACCACCTGCGCGCCTGCTTCCGCACGCCCTTCTCGATGTCCCTGCCGCGCGGGAGGAACAGGCGCAGACCGACCGCGTAGAGGCGGATCGCGACGAACCCGAGCACGAGGCCGACGGGCAGCAGCAGGATCGTGATGGACAGGACGATCGCGAGCACGAGAAGGAGCGACGCAAGGAGCCAGACCAGCAGCCCCGCCAATGCCCGCAGCCCGCGCATGAGAACGGATATCCGCACCTGCGCCCGGCAAATCGGGGCAGCACGGAGATTGCACCGGTCAGCGGCAGCGCAAGCGGCCGGACGGCGTGCGTGCGGCTTGGGCTCCCCTGCCGCGCGTCAGAATGGTGGCGGGTCGTCCGCCGGGTCGTGGTGCTGGGGTTTGCGCTCGGCGGGTGGTGGTCTGGCCGCCCACACCTGGGGGAACGGGTCGTCGTCGTCGCGGTAGTCGTGCGGGGTACTGCGGTAGCGGTGCCCGGTCGGGGTGATCCACTCGATCACCCCGTCGGGGAGGGCGTGGACCTGCCAGCCAGGGCTGTGTTTCAGGTGGTGGTCGTGGCTGCACCCGGTGGCCAGGTTCGCCTCGCTCGTCGGCCCCAACGGGAACGGGATCACATGGTCGAGTTCGCTGTCGATCGCCCGGCGGCGGCAGATGGGCTGGCGGCACTGGACGTCGCGGGCGCGGACGTGGTCGGCCAGCCCGGTGGGGGGCCGGTAGGTGGCGCGCCCGTAGTCGAGCAGGGTGCCGGAGTGGGGGTCGTAGACCAGCCGGTGCAGGGTGGCGTCGGCGGCGATCTCCCGGGCGTGTTGGGCGGTGATCGGGCCGTGCCCGACCAGCTCACACGGCTGCTGGTCGGCCCCGAGCAGGGTGGTGAAGGGCATCACGACCTGCACCAGGGGTTTGCCCGGGCTGACCGGCCGCGGACCGGTGTCGCCGCCGCCGGGGTCGGTGGCGGGGGTGAGCCGGCCGCTGAGGAGCGCGGCGAGCAGGTCGGCGCGGCGGGCGTCCATCGAGCGTGGGTCCTGCGCGCCGCAGCCCCGGGCCAGCCGGGTCAACCACTGAAAGGCGGCGACCGCGTCGGTGGCCGGCAGCAGCGCCCACAACGACGCCATCCCCTCCGGCTCCGGGTTGACCGCGACCCGCCGGTCGCGGCGGGCGGCCTGGTGCCGCTGCTCGGCGCCTTCGGGGTCGGCGGCGATCACCGCCCGTGCCAGCGCCGCCCGCAACTGAGACACAGTCTGTTCGGGGGCGCGGGGCAGCACCCGCTCCTGCACCGCCCGCGCCGTCTCGACCGACAGGTGGCGGGTGGCATCGCAGATCGCCGCGACCCGGCGTTCGTCCAACCTTCCGGCCTCCCACAGCCCGAGGGTTTCCGGGAGCCGCTCGACCAGGTCCCGGGACTGCCCGATCCGCCCGGTCGCCGACCACCGCGACAGGTGTAGCGCCAGCCCGACCTCGTCCGGGGCGTACGGGCTGGCGGCGCAGGTGCGGTCGGTGCCGGACAGGTCCTTGGCGTCCGGGGGCCGGCGGCGGGCGAACTCGGCGACGATCCGGGCCTGGCGGGCCTCGGCCCACGCGGCCTGCCGCTCGAACCCGACCATCGCGTCGATCAACTTCGCATCCGAGAGGCCGGCCAGGTCAGCGGTATCCACGTCGAGCTCGAGCGCCGCGATCCCGGACGGGGCGGTATCCGCCCAGGTCCGGTCCGGCGGCGGCTCCGGCCAGGTCAGCAGGTCCAGACCCGCGAGCTCGTCCCCTGTGAGGGGCGGCGCAGCGGACTCGAACATGTGTTCGATCGTACCTGATGAATTGATCTACGACAAGGGATTCCTACTGTCCGTAGCTGTACCGCAGGTCGGCGTTGATCAGCTGGTTCAACCTCTTGCGCAGGTGCCCGAGCTTGGACGCGTCCGGCACGGGCTCGGCAACCAGGAGCGTCCAGCGCACGTCGGTGCCACCCCGCCCGTCAGACACGAGGTCGAAGCGCACAAGAGCGTCCGGCCGCGTCGCCCACAACGACGACCACACCACCAGCTCCGGCGGCCGCGCCTCGACGACCCGCGGTGGCTGCTCGTCGGCCAGCAGCCGCATCCAGGGTCGGGCGGGGTCGCGGTCGGGCTGCTGGAGGGACTCCGCCACCACCTGCGGCGGGGCCGGCTGCCCGCGCCTGCGTGTCCCCACCTCGATCATCGGAACAGGGTAGAAGCCGGGCCGGATCGGAGCGCAGACTCAGACCGTGTACGTCCCCACCCACTTCGCCGCTGACGACGCCGCCGTGCGTGCGCTGCTCGCCCGCCCGCAGGCCGCCGACCTCGTCACCATGACCGAGGACGGGATGGTCGCGACGTTCCTCCCGTTCGTCTTCGACCCCGACGAGGGCGAGCACGGCGTCCTGCGCGGGCACGTCGCACGCAACAACGACCAGTGGTCGCGTCCTGCGCACGGCGAGTCGCTGGTGATCGTCCACGGCCCGGACGCCTACGTCACGCCGAACTGGTACGCGTCCAAGGCCGAACACGGCCGGGTGGTGCCGACCTGGAACTACGTCACCGCGCACGTCTACGGCGAGCTGCGCGTGCACGACGACCCGGCGTGGCTCGCCGCGCTGGTCCGCAGGCTGACCGAGCTGCACGAGTCGGCCGAACCGCGGCCGTGGACCGTCGACGACCCTCCCGAGAAGTTCGTGACGGGGCAGCTGCGCGCGATCGTCGGTGTGGAGCTCGTGGTCAGCCGCATCGAGGCGAAGGTCAAGATGAGCCAGAACCGCCCGGCCGCCGACGTCGACGGCGTGATCGCTGGCCTGGAGGCACGCGGCGACACCGCTACGGCCGCGGCGGTCCGGGCGTCCCGCGGGTAAGAGTCAGGCGTGTGCCGCCTCGTGGAAGGTGATCTCGGCGCGCAGCACCCCGGCGAACCAGCGGTCGAGCTGCGCGTCCGGCACGACAGCCGGGTAGAGGGCGTCGACGTCGGCGCGCAGGGCGTCCACCTGGGCGAGGAACGCCGGTTCGGTGTGCAGGTTGATCCACACCTGCAGGTCGGGGGTTCGTTCTGCGGGCACGCCGGCCGCCGCCGTGCACCAGCGCGTGTACATCGTCTCGGCGGCGAGCATCCCGGTCACGGCGGCGGCCCGGCCACCCCCGGCGACCTGGTCGAGCACCACGTCGGAGAGCACCGCGGAGCGCCGAAGGGCATCCGCCGCCACGCCGTCGGGGACGGGCCAGCGGCCGCGCAGCCCGGCGAAGTAGTCGCGCTGCTCGGTGACGAGGTTGCTGAGCGACCGGGCGTGCGGGAGCAGGTCGGCCCAGCCCGTCGACTCCCAGACCACGCGCCCGAGCACCCGCGAGGCGGTGAGCACGAACGCCTCCTCGATCACGAGGTAGCGGGCGAAGTCGGCGGCGGCGAGGGTGCCGTCGGTGGCCTCGCGCACGAACCGGATCGCGCACGCCGCGTCCAGCAGCGCGGCGTTGCGGTCCAGCAGCGCGGCCGAGCGGCTTGTCACGCCTTCGCCAGCCAGCGCACGAGCCCGTCGAACAGGTCGGCGTAGCCGGGCCACTGCTCGCAGAAGGCGGGCGGTGCCCAGTGCGGCGAGCAGTCGGACGTGAACGCGCCCGCCCGGCCTGCCCCGAACGTCCCCAGCGCGACGAGCGGGTCGTCCCCGACGACCACGGGCACCTCGGCGCCCTCCTTGGCGACGACCCGGTTGTAGCCGAGCAGCAGCGGCCACGACTCCCCCGCGCCGCCGAGCGCCGCGTGCCCCGCCTCCACCACGGTCGGGACGACGCCTGCGGGGCGCTCCACGCGGTCGTCCTCGGCGAGCATCGTCACGGGCAGCACGTCGGCGAGCACGGTCTGGCGGAACGCCGCCTTCGCCTCGAACCCGCTGAAGGACAGGTAGCCGCCGACCATGAGCAGGGCGCCGCCGTCGCCGACCCAGTCGCGCAGCGCGCCCAGCCGGTCCTCGCCGGGCTCGGCCCGCTCGAACACCGCGGGGGCGAGCTGGATCGAGTTGGCGCCGATGTCGGAGAGCACCACGAGGTCGTACGCGCTGAGCGCCGCCGCGTCGCCGGGGAACTCGCCGGGCACCCGGTGCGCCGGCAGGTGCACCACCTCGTGCCCACGCGCGACGAGCGCGTCCCGCAGCGGGCCGACCCCCTCCGTGTAGGAGTGCACGGAGAACGCGTCGACGCCCTTCACGTGGGTCGATGTGGTCATCCAGCTCTCGCCGGCGATGAGGATGCGGGCCAACGTCAGGGTCCTTCCGGTGCGGCGCCCTCGAACAGGGCGCGCGGGTTGTCGGTCATGAGGGAGGTCACGAGCGCGGGGTCGAGCCCGGCACGGCGCAACCGGTCGGCGAAGGCCAGCGGCACGTACGCGAGCCCGTTGCCGCCGTGGCGGGTGAGCATCGCCTTGAGGAACAGGTCGTGGGAGAGCAGCAGCCGGTCGGCATGGCCCGCCTCCACCAGCGCGACGATCGCGGCGGCGGTCTCGTGGGGGGCGGGCGAGCGGCCCTCGCCCGGGAAGTCGAACGGCATGCCGATCATGTCGAACTCCAGGTGGACACCCCGCTCGGCGACAGCCCGCTGGTAGCCGGGGTCGTCGCCGGAGGGGTCCATGTGGCAGAGCACCACGGCGGCCGGGTCGACGCCCTCGGAGCCGAGCACGACGTCGAGCACCTCGAACGCGCGGCGCTGCCATCCGGGCAGGTGCACGAAGAGCGGCACCCGCACCTCCCGCTGCGCGCGGCACGCGGCCCGCAGGGCGCGGTGCTCGGCCTCGGTGAACGCCGGAGAGACGCCGATCTCGCCGATCACCCCCGGCCGGATCTCCCGCGCCGCATCGAACTCGGCGACGAGCTGCTCGGCCAGCAGGTCGACGGACGCGGTGGCGAGGCCGGCCGGGTGGGTGGCCTCCAGATACCAGCCCGAACCCATCACCACCTGCACGCCCGACGCCTCCGAGAGCCGCCGCAGCCGTTCCGGGTCGCGCCCGAGGCCGGGCGGGGTCAGGTCGACGATCGTCCGCCCGCCGGCGGCGGCGAACCCGGCGAGGTCGGCCGCCACCGCAGCGTCGTCGTCGAGACGGCAGTTGTCGAGGCTCTCGTACGGGTGGTCGGTGAGTACCCACGCCAGGTCGGCGCGCACCGGTCCGTCGAGCAGCGCCGCGACCCGTGGGTCGGCCGAGGGCCGGAACGCTGCCGAGATGTCGTTGCCCAGGTGCTCGTGCGGGAGCACCAGCCCCAGGTCGGCCGCGTCCACGTCGCCGGTGACGGTCGCGACGAGCGTCACGAGGAGCGGCCTGTCAGCCTGCGCACCAGCTCGGCCACGCCCGCGCTGCGCAGGTTGATCCAGATGACGAGGATCAGCACGCAGCCGGTGATGATCGGCGTGAGGAACGGGCTGACGCCTACCAGCGTGAGCCCGTTCGCGATCACCCCGGTCAGCACGGCCCCGATGAGCGTCCCGACCACCGTGCCGCGGCCGCCGAGCAGGCTCGTCCCACCCAGCACGACGGCGGCGATCACCGTCAGCTCGAAGCCCTGCGCCGAGTTGGCCGAGCCGGAGCCCAGCCGGGCGGCGATGAGAATGCCGGCCACGCCCGCAGCCAGCCCGGAGAAGCCGAGCGCGAGCATCTTGACCCGACGCACGTCCACGCCCGCCCGGCGCACCGACTCCTCGTTGGCCCCGATCCCGACGACGTACTGGCCGAAGCGCGTGCGATGCAGCAGTACGAGCCCGACGATCGTCACGGCGACCGCGATCCACGCGCTGATCGAGAAGCCGAGCCAGCGCGCGCCGCCCAACCGCGCGAAGAACGTCCACGACTCGATCGGCACCGAGAACCCCTCGGTCTGCAGCAGCGCGAAGCCGCGCACCACCGACAGGGTCGCCAGCGTCACGATGAACGCCGGGATGCCCTGGTAGGCGGCGAACCACCCGTTCACGAGCCCCCAGCCGAGCCCCATGAGCAGCCCGGCGACGAGTACGACCGAGGAGTCCCAGCCGGCGACCAGCAGCTGCGCGCAGGTGGCCGAGACGAACGCGACGATCGAGCCGACCGACAGGTCGATCTGCCCCGCGGTGATCACAAACGTCATCGCGACGCCGACGATCAGCGCAGGCGCCACCTGGGTCGCGAGGTTGGAGATGTTGGCGAAGCTGAGGAAGTTCGGGTCGGCGACGGCGAACACCACGCCCACAACGAAGGTGACCACGGCCATCACGACCGTCGCCTTGTTCGCCCGGGCCCACCATGACGGCGGCCGGGCGAGCTGCGCGGTTGCCGGGGCGGGTTGCGCGGTGGTGGTCATACCGGCTCCTCCTGCCGTGTGATCAGGCCGACGAGCTTCTCGATGTTCAGCTCGCCGATCGGCACGTCGTCGACGCTCTGCCCCTCATACATGACGGTGACGCGATCGCAGACGCGGAAGATGTCCTGCAGGCGGTGGGTGATGAGGATGACGCCCACCCCGCGGGCAGCGACCTCGCCCACCAGCCGCAGCACCGACTCGACCTCGGCGACGGCGAGCGCCGCGGTCGGTTCGTCGAGGATCAGCACGTCGGGGGCGAACGAGACCGCTCGCGCGATGGCGACGGTCTGGCGCTGGCCGCCCGAGAGCGTGCCGATCTCCTGGTGGGTGCTCGCCACCTTCACGTCGAGCTCGGCGAGGATCCGCGCCGCCGCCGCGTGCATCCGTGGCCGGTCGAGGAACGGGCCGCGCCGCGGCTCGCGGCCGAGGAACAGGTTGCCCGCGACGTCGAGCGTGTCGCAGAGCGCCAGGTCCTGGTAGACGATCCCGATCTTCTCGGCCTGGGCGTCGGCCGGCTTGGCGAAGCGCACGGGGTGGCCGTGCACGCGGATCTCGCCGTCGTCGTGCTGCACGGCCCCGGCCAGCACCTTCATGAGCGTGGACTTGCCGGCGCCGTTGTCTCCCACGAGGGCGAGGACCTCCCCGCGGCGCAGGGACAGGTCGACGCCTCGCAGCGAGCGCACCGGTCCGTAGGACTTGGTGATCCCGCGCAGTTCCACGAGGAGGTCGTCGGTCATGGCCTCAGGACTCCAGGTAGTAGCTGTACTGGTCGACGTTCTGCGGCGTCACGATCTGGGTGGGCACCGGGTTGTCCCGCTGCACGGGGTTGCCGCAGGCCAGGTCGATGGCCGAGGACATCGCCTGGTAGCCGAACTCGAACGTGTTCTGCTGGACGACCGCCTTGATCCAGCCGGCCTTGAGCCCGTCCACGGCAGGGACGGAGAGGTCCCACCCGGTCACGCTGATCCGGTCCTGGGCGCTCTGGCTGCGCACGGCGGCCGCGAGCCCGATCAACGCCGGCTCGCCGGTCGCGTAGACGTAGCGCAGGTTGGGGTTGCCGGTCAGCAGGTTCTCCGCGGCGGACTGGGCGTTCTCCTGGATGTTCTTGCCGTCCACCACCGTGCCGACCGTCATCCCGCCGGCGGAGACCGCGTCGGTGAACCCGCGCTGGCGGTCGAGCTGGATCGTGCTGTTGAGCGCCCCCACGATGCCGACCTCACCCGTGCCGCCCGCCTGCTGGGCGAGCAGCTCACCGACCTGCTTGCCGCCGTCGGCGTTCGCGGTGCCGACCTGCGCGTCGACGGCCGGGTCGTCCACGATCGAGTCCACCGCGACCACCGGCACGCCCTTGGCGTCGGCCGCCCGGATCGCGGGCTTGATGCCCTCGGTGTCGACGGCGTCCACGATGATCGCGTCGACGCCGGAGGCCACGAGGTTGTCGATCGCGTCGGCCTGCGTCACCGAGTCGTCGTTGCCCGAGATGATCTGCAGGTCGACCCCGTGCTGCTGGGCCATGGCCTGGGCCGCGGAGTTGATCTGGTTGAAGAACAGTGCCTGCAGGTTGATCGTGACGAGCGCGATCTTCATCGGCCCGTCGGTCGTTGTGCAGCCCTTCGGCTGGGCCTGCGGCACCGGCAGCCCTGCCGGTGCCGCAGCATTCGGCTGGTCCGCGGATGGGGGCGGCGCGCTGTCGCAACCGGCGAGCAGGAGCATGCAGGCGGCCGCGGCCGCAGCGAGGATGCGCTTCATGTGGGGTCCTCCAGCAGGGGTTGGGGCAGGTCGGGGGGCAGGCGGCGCAGCGCGACGCCGACGAGGTCCGGGGTTGGCGCCCCACGGGCGCCCGGCACCGTGCACGACAGGCTCGCCGCGACACCGGCGCGGCGGGCGGCCTCGGCGGTCAGGAGCCCATCGTCGATCCCGGCGAGAAAGGTGCCTGTGAAGCAGTCGCCCGCGCCGGTGTCGTCCACGACGTCGACGGGGAGGGCGGCACCGGTTACGACAGCGCCGTCGGGTGTGCAGAGCGTCCAGCCGCTGGCCCCGTCGGTGACGGCGAGCACGGTGCCCGACGCTGCAGCCAGCGCGGACCAGCCGTCGCGGGGCACGCCGAACGACTCCAGCCGGTGCCTGCCCACCACCACGTGTGTCGCAGCGCGCACCGCGCGGAGCGCGTCGGCCGGGTCGTCGCAGCCGTCCAGGTCCACCGCTACGGCAACGCCGGGCCGCACAGCCGCCGCTGCCGCCGCCGCGCGATAGCCGTCGAGGTAGAGCAGACCGCCACCCGCGGCCGCGAGCCGGTCGGCCGCCACCGTGACGTGCGCGCCGCCGAGCCCGTCGTCCTCGCTGATCACCGACCGCCTGCCGGCCGCGTCGACGAGCACGATGGCCGTGGAGAGGAAGGCCGAGCGGTCGCTCCACGCGGTGTCGACGCCCTCGGCGACGAGCTCGGCGAGGAAGCGGTCCGACAGCGGGTCGCCACCCAGCGCCCCGGCGAACGCGACGCGGGCGCCCGCCCTGGCCGCCGCGACAGCCGCGTTCGCCGCCATCCCGCCCGGCAGGTGCTCGACGGCGGAGGCGTGCACCCGCTCGTCGGGCCGGGGGAAGTGCGGCACGCGGCCGACGACGTCCAGGTTGGCGTACCCGCAGAAGACGATCACTTGCCGGCGGCCCTCGCGACGGCCCGGACGCGGTCCGGGGACGCCCGGCCCCACCAGCGGCCGTTCTCCTTCGCCGCCGACGCGACGATCCCGCCGTCGCACTCGGCGAAGAGCTCGGCGACGTTGGCCGGGTCGATCCCGCTGCCGACGATCACCGGCAGCCGGGTGGCCGAGCGGATCCCGATCACCTCGTCGACGGAGGTGGCGTGGCCGGTGCGGGAGCCGGTGGCGATGAGCACGTCGGCGTCGAAGAACTCGGCGTCCTCGGTCTGCTCGGCGAGCGTCCGGTCGGCGACGATGGCGTGCGCCCCGTGCTTGACGTGCACGTCGGCGAAGACGCGGATGCCGTCGGCGCCGATCGTGTGGCGGTAGCGGGTGGTGCGCGCCGCCTGCCCCTCGATGAACCCCTCGTTGGCGACGTAGGCGTTGGCCCACTGGTTGACCCGCACCCAGCCCGCCCCAGCGGCCCATGCGGAGGCCACCGAGCACTCTCCCGCGTTGGACAGCACGCTGACCCCTACGTGCGGCCCGAGCTCGGCCACCACGGCCGCTGTGATCACGCCCATCGCGGCCGCCACCTCGTAGCCGTGCTCGCCAGGTTTGAGGAACGGGATGTCCCAGTGGTTCTCGACGATCACGGAGTCGAACCCGTTGTCGACGTAGGCCCGCGCCTCCTCCACGGCGAAGCGGCAGATCTGCGCCACCGGCTCCCCGCGGTAGGACGGGCTGCCCGGGAGCGGGGGCAGGTGCACGGCGCCGATGAGCACCGGACCGGCGCCGAAGAGCTCGGCGACCGCCGACGGCTTGGGCGGGTAGACCCCGAGGGAGCCCGTCACGCCACCTCCTTGACTACGCCCGGCCGACGCCGGGCAATCGATTACCTCGCGGCGAGACCTTAAACTCACGCCCTGCCGGACGGGAAGAGGCAATCGTTTACATTTCTGTTGCGACGACGACGGGAGGCCGCGGTGGCGAGGGTGACGATCCGGGAGGTCGCCGCGCGCGTCGGCGTCTCCACGGCCACCGTCTCCCGGGCACTCTCCGGGGCGAAGCGGGTCTCCCCCGCCGTGGTCGAGCAGGTCAGGCAGGCGGCTGAGGAGCTGGGCTACTCCGCGAACGGGATCGCCAGCGCCCTGCGGCGCAGCCGCACCGACACCGTCGGGATGGTCGTGCCGAGCATCACCAACCCGTTCTTCACCTCCCTCGTCGAGGGTGTCGAGCACGCGCTGCAGGACAGCGGCAGACAGCTCTTCCTCTGCTCGTCCCGCTCCGACCCCGCGCTGGAGGCCCAGCGGCTCCGCAGCCTGGTGGCGCGGCAGGTCGACGGCATCGTGATCAGCCCGGTGCACGGCACGGAGAGCACCGGCGCGGTGTCGTGGGCGGCTGGCGAGCTGCCGCTGGTCCAGGTGGACCGCTACGTCACGGGCGTGGAGAGCGACTGGGTCGGCGTCGACGACGACGCCGCGCTGCGGCTCCTGCTGGAGCACCTGGCCGAGCGCGGCGTGCGCACCGCGGCCTTCGTGAGCTCGGAGCTGACGAGCTCCTCCACCGAGCTGCGCGTTGCCGGGTTCCAGGAGCACAGCGCCCGACTCGGAATCGGCCTCGCCCCCGGCGGGATGCTGCTCGGCGAGTACTCGATCGAGTGGGGCCGCGAGGCGATGCAGCGCCTGCTCGCCGGGCCGTCGCTGCCCGACGCCGTCACATGCGCCGACGACCTCATCGCGCTCGGCGTGCTCCAGACCTGCGCGGCAGGCGGGGTGCGGGTGCCGGACGACCTGCTCGTCACCGGCTTCGACGACATCCCTTTCGCGGCGCTGAGCGACCCGCCGCTCACCACCGTGCGGCAGCCGCAGGTCGAGATCGCGGCCGAGGCGGTCCGCCTGCTGGCCGACGCCGAACGCGCCGGCGAGCGGCCGCTGAGCAGGCTGGCGCTGCAGCCGAGTCTCGTGGTGCGGGCCAGCACGGGGGGCTGAGGCCACCGCGTCGGTTGCGCATGGGCTCAGCCTGCAAGCGCAACCGGAACTCGCGGCCTCGACCCGCCGGGAGGGCCGCGCGCAGCTCCCCGTAGGTGGGCGCGAGGCGGCGCAGCAGACCGGCAGCCGCCGACCGGTCACCTGTCACGAGGGGGTATTGCAGGCCGCCGACCAGGCGCGCCTGGCGGGCGGCCACGTCGGCCGCGGCACCGCACCCGATCCGGGCGAGCTAGGAGGGTGCTGAAAGCTCCGGCCGTAGCGAGCGGCGTCCAGGTGGCCGCATCGCATCGGGTCACCTGACGGGAGAGGCCCGATACCGCTGTTGTATCGGGCCCGACGACAACGCGGCGAGGTGGCTGCCTGGACGTCGCGCAGTAGGCCCGAGCGTTTCAGCGCGCTCCTAGGGCGCGGCGTCGGCCAATCGGCGCGCGCCCACCCGCACGGCGAAATGGACGAGGTGCCTCCTGCCCCGGCGTGAGCCCGTCCTCGACGAGATCGGCGAACCGCAGGGCGGCCGCGGCGGGCATCTCACCGGCCGGGGCGAGCCACTGCCGGGCGGCGGGCAACGACGCGCGCAGCGCGTCCGGCACGTCGACGGCACGGACGCGCCGGAAATCCGACCGCATCGTGAACGGTACGGCCGGATACGCGAAGGAAACCGACTCCCAGGCCGCCGTGAATTCGGCGACGGGCAGCGTCGAGAACGGGTAGCCGTGCGGATCGTGGAAATGTACGTGGCCGTCCTCGGCTCCGATCACCACCACGAAGTGGTCGGACTCCACCGGGGTGCCGGATCCGGGGTGGTGGCGCAGCAGCCCGATCTCGACCGGCCCGGCGAGCACGGGTCCGCCCGCGTCCCGCAGCCGCCGCACGGCGTCGGCCGCGGACCCGCCCGCCACCCGCTCACACGTCCACCCCAGCAGGTCAAGCGCCGTGTCCAGGCCGATTTCCGGATTCCAGCCGAGCGGGTCGAAGTAGGCGAGCCCCTCGTGCAGGGACAGGCCGAACGGCGACCCGGTGAGCACCTCGATCGCGGACGGCTCGGGCGCGGCAACCCCCATCAGCATGGCGGCGGAATTGGCGTAGCAGTACGGACCGGAACCGACATAAGGGAATACCATGCCGGCACCGTGCCATATTTCCGCAGAATTCGTCTAGGAGGGAGCTTTTCAGCGCGCTCCTCGATGCACTCAGTTCAGCGGATCGCCCGCGTGCTCGATCTGCGTGCGGATGGAGAAAGCGGGCTTGAGCATCATCGTCAGCTCGGTGCGCTCCAGCGCGTCGGCGAGCTGATGGGCCTCCCCCGCGTCGAGGCGGTAGCCGAGCAGAACGCGCCGGTAGAGCAGCGTCGGCGGGCCTGCGTCCAGCGTGACGATCACCTCGATGTCGCCGGGGTCGCCGTCGCGCTCCAGATGCGTGCGTGCCGACATCGCGCTGCACGCGGCCAGCGACGCCGTCAGAAGCTCCAGCGGGGTGGGCCCCTTGCCGCTGCCGCGCTCGGCGTGGTCGGCCACCACGGTGTGCGGTCCGAGGGACAGCTCGACGGCCCGACCGGCCTCGGACGCTAGGCGAGCCTGCGCGGTCGCCATCGGGATCTGCATCGTCATCCGGCGGTCACGGCTCCTCGGTGACCGGCAGGCGCACCCGGAACCGCGTGTCGCCCGGCTCGGACTCCACCGAGATGTCGCCGTGGTGGCGGGAGACGATCACGCGGTAGCTCACGTCCAGGCCGAGCCCCGTGCCGCGCCCCACCGGCTTCGTGGTGAAGAACGGCTCGAAGATCCGCGCCCGGACGTCGGGCGGGATGCCCGGCCCGGTGTCACCGATCTCCACCTGCACGCACTCGTCGAACATGGACGTGCGTACGGTCAGCGTGCCGGGACCGTCGCCCATCGCGTCGATCGCGTTGTCGATGATGTTGGTCCAGACCTGGTTGAGCTCGGCGGAGTAGGCCGGGATCAGCGGGAGGCTCCGGTCGTAGTCCTTGACGATGCCGATCCCGCGCTCCTCGCCCAGCTTGCGGCCGAACATCACGAGGGTGGCGTCGAGGCCCTCGTGCACGTCGACGAAGCGGTACGGGGCGCGGTCCATCTGCGAGTACTGCTTGGCCGCGAGCACGAGGTCGGAGATCCGCGTGGTGGCGTCGAGGATCTCGCGCAGCAGGCTCTCGGTCTCGACGGTGTAGGCGAGCCAGCGGATCGCCCCCTCGAGCGTGGTCTCGTTGGCCGCGGCGTACACGGCCTCCATGTCCTCGACGCCGAGCCCGCCCGCCACGAACACCGGCGCGAGGTCCCAGCCACCCCCGATGCCGTGGTCGTCGAGCCAGTCGCCCACCTCGTCCTCCCGGTCGGAGGCCTCCAGCGCGGAGATCGACGGGGCGCTTCGCACCTTCTTGACGAACTCGTCCTGCGCCATCACCAGCTTCTTCAGCTGGTCGCCCGCGATCCGCCCGTCGGCGATCATGGCGAGCTTGGCGCGCATCCCGGCGACCTTGTCCCGCAGGGTGTCGGCCGCGCGGCCGGCCGCGGCGGCGGGGTTGTTGAGCTCGTGGGTGAGGCCCGCCGAGAGCTTGCCCAGCGCGAGCAGCCGCTCCCGCTCGGCCAGCATCGAGTTGCCGCGCTTCATCCCCAGCCGCAGCCCCTCCAGCAGGTGCACGGCCATCGGGTACCAGCGGGAGAACTCCGCGGCGAACTCGCGGGCCGGCAGGGCGAGCACCGTGGCGTCGGTGATCGCGCGCACCGACGCCGGGTAGTCGCGGGGCGTCTCGTTGTCGACGTAGAACTGGACATCGCCGAAGTAGACCCCGCGCTGGTCGGTGCGGGTGGTCTCGACCGACTCGGCGCCCACCAGCCGGCTCATCGAGACGGTGCCGGCGAGCAGCACGTAGAAGCAGCGCGCCGGCTCACCCTCGACGACGATGTCCTTGCCTGCCGGTTCGTTGACGATCTCGGCGTTGGTGGAGACCCACCCGACCTGCTCGTCGGTGAGGTCCGTGAACAGGAACAGCGTCCGCAGCTCCTCCGGCGCGAGGTGCTGCGCCGATGAATCGCTCAAGAGCTCGCTCATTGTTCCGCCAGGTAGCGGTGAACGAGCGTGACAGCCATCGCGCCCTCCCCTACGGCCGAAGCGACGCGCTTGACCGACTCGGCCCGCACGTCCCCGGCCACGAACACTCCCGGCACACTCGCCTCCAGGTGGTACGGGTCGCGGTCCAGCGGCCAGCCCGGCGGCCGCTGCCCGTCGACGATCAGGTCGGGCCCGGTGCGCACGAACCCGCGCTCATCGCGCTGCACCACCCCGTCCAGCCAGTCCGTGCGCGGTGCCGCGCCGATGAACACGAACATCGAGCCCGCCTTCACCGCCTCCACAGTGCCACTGTCGCGGTCGCACAGCCGCAACGTCTGCAGGTGCCCCTCGCCCGTGGCCTCCACCACCTCGCAGCGGGTGCGCACCACGACGTTGTCGATGCCCTCGATCTGCTTAATCAGGTAGCTCGACATGGACGCCTCGAGGCTCGCCCCGCGCACCACGAGCGTGACGGTCGCGGCGTGCCTCGAGAAGAACACAGCTGCCTGGCCTGCGGAGTTGGCGCCACCGACGATATAGACGTCCTCGCCGCGGCAGCCCGGCGCCTCCGTGGCGGCCGAGCCGTAGAAGACGCCGCGGCCGGTCAGGTCGGCCACCCCCGGCGCGTCGAGGCTCCGGTAGGACACCCCCGTGGCGAGCACGACCGCGTGGGCGGCGATCTCGCTACCGTCGCCGAACCGGACCACCCGCGCCGAGCCGCGCGCCTCCAGCGCGACGACGTCCCGGGCCGTGAGCACCTCCGCGCCGAACTTCGCGGCCTGCCGGCGCGCGCGGTCGGTCAGCTGGGCTCCCGACACCCCGTCGGGGAAGCCGAGGTAGTTCTCGATCCGGGAGCTCTGCCCGGCCTGCCCGCCCGTGGCCTGCCGCTCGACGAGCACCGTGCGCAGCCCCTCGGATGCGCCGTAGACCGCGGACCCGAGCCCCGCCGGGCCGCCGCCGATCACGATCAGGTCGTAGAAGTCGGAGACGGGGTCGGTGGTCAGCCCGCACGCGCTGGCGATCTCGGCGTCGGTGGGCGAGAGCAAGGGCGTGCCGTCAGCGATGACGATCACCGGAACGTCCTCGGGTGTGGCGCCGGCGGCCTCCAGGAGCCGGGCGCCCTCCGGTTCGTCGATGGAGTAGTAGCGGTAGGGCACGGAGTTGCGGGCGAGGAAGTCGCGCGCCGCGAAGCACTCGGCCGACCAGCGATGGCCGAGCACGCGGATCTCGTCCACGGGGCGGATGCCCACCGCCCGCCAGGTCTCCACCAGCGCGTCTACCACCGGGTAGAGCTTCTCCTCCGGCGGGTCCCACGGCTTGAGCAGGTAATGGTCGACGTCGACGAGGTTGATGGCCTGGATCGCGGCGTCGGTGTCGGCGTACGCGGTGAGCAGCGCGCGGCGGGCGTGCGGGGCGACGTCCATCGCCTGCTCGAGGAACTCGATGCCGTTCATCTCCGGCATCCGGTAGTCGGCGAGGATCGCCGCGACGGGCTCGCCGCGCAGTGTCAGCTCGCGCAGCGCCTCGAGCGCTTCCGGGCCGGACTCCGCGCGCACGATGCGGTAGTCCTGGCCGTAGCGCCTGCGCAGGTCGCGGGCGACCGCACGGCTCACTCCCGGGTCGTCGTCGACGGTCATGAGTACGGGCTTTGCCGTGGGGGCTGTCATGCGGGCTCCTGCCGAACTAGCTTCTCCGTCGATTGTGCCCGCGCGGCGGTGCGCGGTGCCGCTGCCGTACACCGACTGCGAAGAAGAAATCTAGCCCGCGCCGGGACTAGGACGGCGAGGGTCAGCCGGCCCGCAGCGGGTCCGGCGACGGGGCGGAGCTGGGCCCGTCCGGGTACGGGCCGACGACGGTCCGGACGTTGGGGGTGAGCGGGGGCATCTCACCAGCCGAAGCGGCGGCCGAGATGACGCCGACCGCGGCCGTGAACGTCATGACGACGAGGAACCACAGTCCCCCCCACGCGACCGTACGAGCGTGCTGCAGCGGCGACTCCATCGCTCCCCCTCCGGCGCACGTGTCGTAGTGGTAATCGCACACCGGAGCCGTTCCATTACCGTCCAGCAGATGGGTGAGCGGGTGCCGGTGCGGGCCGACGACGTGCGGGACGCGGTGGCGGCGGCGGTTGGAGCGCTCAGCGGCGGTCGGGACCGCGACTGGTCCGTGCCGGCGGGCGGGCTCGACTGGACCTGCTGGGAGACCGTCGAGCACGTCGCCGACGACCTGTTCGCCTACGCCGCGCAACTCGCCGCCCGCGACACCACCGCCTACCTCCCGTTCCTCGCGACGCCCCGGTACCCGGACGGGGAGCCGAACACGATCCAGGCCCAGCCCGACGCCGGGCCTGACGGCCTGCTCGCGGTGCTCTCCGCGTGCGGCGCCCTCCTCGTCGCGGCGGTCACGGCCGCGCCGCCGGACGCCCGGGGCTACCACACGTACGGCCTCGCCGACGCCGAGGCGTCCGCGGCGATGGGGGTGCTGGAGACCCTGGTGCACGTCGACGACGTGGCCCGTGGGCTGGGGCTCGAGTGGCGGCCGGACGATGACCTGTGCGCCCGCGTGCTCGCCCGGCTGATGGCCGACGTCGAGGTCGGCGAGCAGGCGCCGTGGGAGGTGCTGCGCTGGGCGACCGGCCGCACCGAGCTGCCCGGCAGGCCCCGGCGCACCGACTGGCGCTGGCACAACGAGCGGCCCGAACACTCAAGCTGCGTGACCGACTACGGGCTGCGCCTCCTTTAAACCGGGCGGAGGTCCGTGACCGGCAGGCCGTGCTCGGCGCGCAGGCGCTCGGCCACGAGCGAGCGGTGGCACGCCTCCGGATCGCGCTCGACGCAGAGCAGGGCGATCACCGAGTCGCCCGGGCGCTCCGCCACGAGCGCGCCGTGCGGGGCGGCGTACGCGCCGTTCGTACATACGCCGCTGCGCGGCGGTGGGCTCGGTCACGCCGGCCCACCGCCGCCCCGCTACGGCACGAGTGCCGGCTCGTCTACGGCCCACAGCCACGATCCGTCCGGCTGGCGACGGGCGATCTCGACGGTCACCTCACCGGTGGTCAGCGTGGACGCTGTCAGTGCCAGGTCGCCGCTCACCAGCGCTGGATGCTGCCTGCCCGGCGAGAGCACCGGCGCGGCCGCGACGAACTGCTCGTACACCTTGCGGATCTCCGCGTGTCCGGTCGCGAGGTTGCCCCGCGGGAACGCCAGCACGGCGTTCGGCTCGTACAACGCCACCAGCCCGTCGACGTCGCCGGCGTTGGCGCGCTCGATGAAGTATCTGCCCAGGTCATTGGGCTCGGTAGCCACCATCTTCGTCATGCCGAGCACCGTGCCGCAGGGGTCGGACAAGAACGGTTGACCGCCATGGCCGGCTGGTGGACCCAGGCCAGGGCGTCGAGGTAGGGCGGTCGGGGGCCGGTACCTTTTGCCGGGATCATGCTGGAGAGCCTCCCAGCCAATCACGACATCTTGTGTCGTGTATTCCTGGCATAATTTTTCGTATGCGGGCCGACCGGTTGGTCTCGCTGGTGCTGCTGCTGCGCCAGCGCGGTCGGCTGTCTGCGGCCACGCTGGCCCACGAGCTGGAGGTGTCCACCCGCACCGTGCTGCGCGACATCGAGGCGCTGTCCGCGGCTGGCGTCCCGGTCTACGCCGAACGCGGCCGGCACGGCGGTTTCGCGTTGTTGCCCGGTTTCCAGACCGAGCTCACCGGACTGAACCACGATGAGGCGCTTGCCTTGCTGGTCGCCGGATCACGGCGCGGCGCGCAGGCATTCGGCCTCGGCTCGGCGCTCGCTTCGGCCATGCGCAAGGTGGTTGACGCCCTACCCGAAAGCTATCGGGCCACCGCGGCCGGCGCGGCCCAGCGATTGCTCATCGACCCGGAGACCGACCTCCTCTCGCGCCGGCTGGTCGCTGAGGTGGTGCCCGACACCATAGTGACCGAGATCCGGCGCGCGGTGTTCGCTGGGCACAAGCTGCGCATCCACTACGCGGCTGTGGACCAGACCCCGAAGTGGCGCACGGTGGACCCGATCGGCCTGGTCACCGTACGCGACCAGGGCTACTTGCTGGCCACGAAGTCTGGCGCAGACCGCACCTACCGGCTGTCCCGGGTCTTGGCCGCCGAGGAACTCGCCGAACCCGCACAGCGACCAGACCGGGTCGATCTGGACCGGGCCTGGCAGGAACGCAGCACGCAGTTTCGGACCAGGGGCGACCAGGTCACCGTGCTGGTACGGATGAACGCGGCACGGCGGGAGGAGCTGGTGCGCACCGCGCTGGCCGTCCGCGCCGAGGAACCCGACGCGGACGGCTGGCTGCGACTGGAGGTGACCTTCAGCGATCCGAGACACGCCGAATGGGCACTGTGGCAGCTCGCCACGAGCGCGGAAGCCCTGGCCCCGCAATGGTTACGCACCGCCCTGCGCGACCGCGCCGCCGCGATCGCCACCTGCTACGGAGTGTCATCCTGAGACTTGAAGGGCGATTCACCTGCCAGGCGAGGGCGGCATCCGCAAACCACCGAAGGAGCGGGGATCGGCGACCGCCGGTCGGTACGATGAACCGCGCTTCGGACAATCGCCGAGCCGCGAGAGGCATTCGAGATGACGAGAGCCGACGATCTCGTGGTGCGCTGCAGGCCCGAACAGGCCGAGCTCGACGACCTGCACGCGCTGCTCGGCGGTGAGCTGCGCGCGCTGGTCCTCGCCCCCTACCTCACCTGGGAGATCTGCGCCTCCGTCGCGGCGGGGTTCGGCCATCCATCCACCTCTGCCTACGACGGCGCGGAGCGATACGGGTCAGCGCTGTACGAGTCAGCGCCATATGGGTCAGCGCCATATGGGTCAGCGCCATATGGGTCAGCGCCGTATGGGTCAGCAGCACCGCTGTACGGCCCGACGCTCGCCGAGCACCGGGTGAACGGGCAGCTGTCCGACCGGTACTGGGAGCGGGCGGCCGACGCGATGCTCGTCGACGACGCGGTCCCAGAGGTCCGGGACCTGCGCGACTGCTGCCGGGCCCGGCTCGCGGGCGTCTTCGCCACGAGCGTCGCGCCGGCCACCACGGTCGACGGCCGGGAGCTGTACTGGGGTGTCCTCCGGGAGACCCACACCGGCACGCCGGTCCACCGGAACGACGTCGCCGAGGAGTTCCCGGCAGGGATCCTCGGCGGTCCCGTCCTCGGCCAGCTCGCGTTCGACCTCGTCCTCAGCGACGTCCCGCACGGCGGCGAGACCCGCATCTGGGCGAGTGGCGCCGACGCCCCGCCCCCCGACGGTGCGGGCTCCGTCGACGTCAGCCCCGCGAAACACGCCGCGCTGATCTTCGACCCGCGTGGCTACCACCGCGTGCTGCCGTGCGCCGGGGGCGTCGGCCGCCTCTCGCTGTCCTTCTTCATCGGCGTCACCCAGGACGAGCGCCTGGTCATCTGGTCGTGACGCCTTGGGTCAGGCCGGGGTCAGCACACCGTCGATCCGCCTCGGCAGGCCCAGCGGGTTCCCGTCCTGCAGCGCCTCGGGCAGCAGGGCCTGGGGCGTGTCCTGGTAGCAGACCGGGCGCAGGAAACGCCGCACCGCCGTGGCGCCCACGGACGTGTGCACCGACGCCGTCGTGGCCGGGTGCGGGCCGCCGTGGTGCATCGCCCACGCCACGGCCACGCCGGTAGGCCAGCCGTTGTAGACGAGCCTGCCCGTGCGCTCGCGCAGCACGTCGAGCAGCGGGGGCAGGGTGGCGGCGTCGCCGTCCTCGGCGTGGATGGTGGCGGTCAGGTTGCCGCCGAACGCCTCCGCGGCCGCGAGCACCTCGTCCTGACCCGCATACTCCACGATGATCGACGTGGGGCCGAAGCACTCCTGCAGCAGCGCGTCCGGGTCGGCGAGCAGCTCCTTCGCTGTTGTGGCGAGCAGCGTGGGCGCCACCCCGGCGTCGCTGTCGGCGCCGTGCACGAGGGTGCGCACCGGGCCGAGGCCCTCAAGCCGGTCGCGCTCGTGCGCGTGGCCTTCGCGGATGCGGTCGTTGAGCATCCCCGCCGGGGCGGTGCCGCGCACGGCGGCGGCGATCCGCTCCTCCAGCCCGTGGCCCTCCGGGAGGAACAACAGGCCGGGCTTCGTGCAGAACTGCCCGGTACCGAGCGTGAACGAGCCGACGTAGCCGTCGGCGATTCCGTCACCGCGGGCGGCGACGGCGGCCGGCGTGACGAACACCGGGTTGAGGCTGCCCAGCTCCCCGTAGAACGGGATCGGCTCCGCGCGGGTGGTGGCGATGTCCAGCAGCGCCCGCCCGCCCTTCACCGAGCCGGTGAACGCCGCCGCCTTGACCCGCGGGTCGGTGAGTGCCGTCGTGCCCACGTCCATGCCGTGGATCACCGCGAACGTGCCCTCGGGTGCGCCCGCGGCGCGCAGCGCCTCCACGAGCACCTCGCCGGTGCGCTGGGAGAGCTTCGGGTGCCCCGGGTGCGCCTTGATCACCACGGGCGAGCCCGCGGCCAGCGCGGATGCAGTATCGCCGCCGGGCACGGAGAACGCGAACGGGAAGTTGCTCGCGGCGAAGACCAGCACCGGGCCCAGCGGCACGAGCATCCGGCGCAGGTCGGGGCGCGGCACGGGCTTCGCGCCCGCGTCGGCACTGTCGAGGATGACCTCGAGGAAGGAGCCCTCCTCCAGCACCTCGGCGAACAGCCGCAGCTGGCCGCTGGAGCGGGCGACCTCGCCCCGCAGGCGGCCCTCCGGGAGCGACGACTCCTCGATCGCGAGCGGGACCAGCTCGTCCGCGGCGGCGTCGAGCGCGTCGGCGGCCGCGCGCAGCAGGCCTGCGCGCTCCGCCGGACGCAGGGTGCCGAGCGGCCCGGCGGCGCGGGTGGCCGCGGCCAGAACGGACTCGAGCTCCTCAGGAGTGGTGCCGGGAACGGTGCTCATTGCTGCGCCTTCCTCCTGGTGCCGGGACGCTCCAGCGCGTCGACCAGCCAGGTCATCGGTTCGCGGCCCCGTACGACGGGGTTGGTCAGGGTGCCCACCTGCTCGATCTCGATCTCGACCACGTCGCCCTCGGCGAGCGAGAAGCTCATCTCGGGGACGATGCCGGTGCCCGTTGAGAGCACGGCGCCGTCCGGGAAGTCGGTGGGCTCGAACAGCGTGGCGACGAGCTCCTCGAGCGTGCGATGCAGTCGGGCGGTGCTCGTCTCGCCGTCGTAGGCGACCTCGCCGTCGCGCACCACGCGCATGGTGATCGCCAGGTCGCTCGTGTCGACCTCCCACGCCGGCCGGATGCCGGTGGCCACCGAGCAGGCGCCGGAGTAGATCTTGGCCTGCGGGAGGTAGAGCGGGTTTTCGCCCTCGATGGAGCGGGAGCTCATGTCGTTGCAGACGGTGTAGCCCACGATCTCGCCCGCGCTGTTGGCGACGACCGCCAGCTCCGGCTCCGGCACGTCGAGCTTGGAGTCGGCGCGCAGGGCCACCGGCTCGCCGTCGGTGACCAGCCGCCACGCGACGGACTTGAGGAAGATCTCCGGGCGCTCGGCGTCGTAGACCTTCTCGTAGATGGTGGCCGCGCTGCTCTCCTCGACGCGCCCGGTGCGGGAACGCTCGTAGGTGACGCCCGCCGCCCACACCTCCGTGCGGCCGTCGACGGGCGGGAGGAACGTCACCTCAGCGGCGTCGACCTCGGAGCCCGCCGGACCGAGCTTCTCTCGCAGGGTGGCAACCGGCTCCCGGAGCAGCGCACCGACACTGTCGAAGCCGACCGGTGTGACGCGCCCGTCCTGGCGCACCCCGACCCGGGGCTCCGCCGCCCCCGGCTCGACGTAGCGGACGATCTCCATGCACGACTCCTGTCTGCTGCGCTGTCTCCAAGGTCCCGATCGAAGAGGATCCTATAGGATCTACCGCGTCGCCGGAGGGGTCGGAGGTCACACATGGGCGCGCCGCTCCGTCGTCCGGTCCTTGTCGACGACGTCCACGAGGCGATCAAGGCGCTGATCATGGATCACCGGATCGCGCCGGGTGCCCGCGTCTCGATCGACGGGCTGGCCCGCGACCTGGGCGTCTCACCCACCCCCGTCCGGGAGGCGCTGGCCCGGCTGGAGTCGGCGCAGCTCGTCGTCAAGGAGCCGTTGCGCGGCTACCGCACCACCCCGCTGCTGACCCTCGACCAGCTCGACGACCTGTACCAGTTCCGGCTGCTCATCGAGCCGTGGGCGGCGGCGCGAGCCGCCGGGCGAGCGGGCGAGGACGGGCGGGCGCGGCTGGCCGCCGAGCTCGCCGCCGCCGACGCACCCGATGACGACACGTACGCGGCATACCGGGCCTTCACCGCGCACGACGCCCGCTTCCACCTGCTGGTCGCCGAGCTCGCCGGCAGCGACCAGGTGCGGCAGGCGTTCCAGCGCACCCACTGGCACCTGCACATCTACCGCCTCCACTACGACCGCGGGATCGGCCCGAAGGCGCTCGCCGAGCACCGGAAGATCAGCGACGCCGTGCTCGCCTGCGACGCGGCCGCCGCGGAGGCGGCGATGCGCGAGCACCTCGAGCGGTCCTACTACGGCCGCCTGCGCCCCACGTACGCCGAAGGAGACCGATGACCGTTCTCGCGCCCGTTCTCGACGAACTCGCTGCGGGCCTGCCCGCGGACGCGGTGCTCACCGACCCGGCGAGCACCGAGGCCTACCGCCACGACGAAGCGAACTTCTGCCCGTCCGGCACGCCCCTCGCCGTGGTGCGGCCGACCGCGACCGAGCAGGTGCAGCACGTGCTGCGGGTGGCGTCGGCCCACCGGGTGCCGGTGGTGCCCCAGGGTTCCCGGACGGGCCTGTCGGGCGCGGCCAACGCCGTCGACGGCGGGATCGTGCTCTCGCTCAGCAGGATGGACCAGATCGTCGAGATCAACCCCGTCGACCAGGTCGCGGTCGTCGAGCCCGGCGTGCTGAACGCCGTGCTGTCCCGGGCGGTGCTGGAACAGGGCCTCTACTACCCGCCGGACCCGTCGTCGTGGGAGCTCTCGACGATCGGCGGCAACCTCGCCACCAACGCCGGCGGGCTGTGCTGCGTGAAGTACGGGGTGACCACCGACTTCGTCCGTGCCCTCGAGGTCGTCATGGCGAGCGGGGAGATCCTGCGCACCGGCCGGCGCACCGCGAAGGGCGTGGCCGGCTACGACCTCACCCGCCTGATCGTCGGCTCCGAGGGCACCCTCGGCGTGATCACGCAGGCCACCCTCGGGCTGAAGCCCGCGCCCGAGGCGGCACTGACGATGGCCGCCGCCTTCACCACGGCCGCCGACGCGCTCACCGCCGTCACGAAGATCATGGCCGCCGGGTTGCAGCCGTCGATGTGCGAGTTCCTCGACGGCGTGACCGTGCGGGCGATCCAGGACTACCGCGACATGGGCCTGCCCACCGGCGTCGGGGCGCTGCTGCTCACGCAGTCCGACCGCGGCCCGCGCGCCGCCGCCGATGTCGAGGCGATGGGCGTGATCTGCGGCGAGCTCGGCGCCCTCGACGTGGCCGTGGCCTCCGACGCCACCGAGTCGGCGATGCTGATGGAGGCCCGCCGGATCGTCCACTTCGCGGTGGAGAAGCTCGGCTCCACGCTCATCGACGACGTCGCCGTGCCCCGCTCGCGGCTCGTGGACCTGCTCGACGGGATCACCGTGATCGCCCAGGAGCACGGCGTGACCGTCTGCTGCCCCGGCCACGTCGGCGACGGCAACATGCACCCCACGGTGATCTTCGACCGCGGCGACCCGGCCGCGGTGGAGCGGGCGCAGAAGGCGTTCGACGCGATCATGCGGCTCGGGCTCGCGCTCGGCGGCACGATCACGGGCGAGCACGGCGTGGGGGTGCTCAAGCGCGACTGGCTCGCGACGGAGCTTGGCGAGCTGAGCACGCGCCTGCACCGCGACATCAAGAAGGCCTTCGACCCGCTGGGCATCCTGAACCCCGGAAAGGTCCTCGCGGCCGGGTGAGTCACGCCGCGAGGACGTCCGTGGGGACCACGTGCCGGCGCCGGGCGAGGTACGGGCCGGGAGGTGGACCTGCTCTGATCCCGGATGCTGCGCCTGCGCGATCCGCGGTCAGCGCAGGTGCGCCACCATCGCCGCCGTCACGTCGGCCGTCTTCGCCGTGCCGCCCAGGTCGGCCGTCCTCGTCTCCGGCTTCGCCAGGGTCGCCTCCATCGCCGCGACGACGTCGGCGGCCGCGGCCGCATGGCCCAGGTGCTCCAGCATCAGTGCAGCCGACCACACCGCTCCGACCGGGTTCGCCACGCCCTGCCCGGCGATGTCCGGAGCCGAGCCGTGCACCGGCTCGAACATCGACGGGTGCTGCTTGGTCGGGTCGAGGTTCGCCGAGGGCGCGATCCCGATCGAGCCCGCGACGGCGGCGGCGAGGTCGGAGAGGATGTCGCCGAACAGGTTGGAGCCCACCACCACGTCGAACCGCTCCGGCTGCAGTACGAACTTCGCCGCGAGGGCGTCGATGTGCTCGCTGTCGAACCGCACGTCCGGGTGCTGGGCGGCGCGCTCGGCGACCACCTCGTCCCAGAACGGGAGCGTGTGGACGATCCCGTTGGACTTGGTCGCCGAGGTGACGTACCCGCGGCGGGATGCGGCCAGGTCGAACGCGAAGTCGGCGATCCGGCTCACCCCGACACGAGTGAAGATCGACTCCTGGATCGCGGCCTCGTCCGGGAACCCACGGTTCACCCGGCCGCCGACCTCGCTGTACTCGCCCTCGACGTTCTCCCGCACCACCACGAAGTCGACGTGCTCAGCCCCCCGTAGCGGGCTCTGCACGCCGTCGAACACGCGGATCGGGCGCAGGTTGACGTACTGGCGGAACGTGCGGCGGATCGGGATGAGCAGGCCCCACAGCGATACGTGGTCGGGCACGCCAGGCCAGCCGACGGCGCCGAGGAAGATCGCGTCGAAGCCGCGCAGCCTCTCCAGGCCGTCGGGCGGCATCATCGCGCCCTGCTCCTCGTAGCGCCGGCACGACCAGTCGAACTCGGTGTACTCGAGCGTCACGCCGTGTTTGGCGCACCCGGCGTCCAGCACCTCACGAGCGGCGGAGACGACCTCGGTACCGATCCCGTCGCCGGGGATCACGGCGATCTTCTGAGAGGTCACGCGACCCCCAGGCCGAGCAGCGACACCATCAATGGAAGGAACACGATGATGAGTATCGCGCCGAGCACGTCGAACGCCGCGCCGGAGCGAATCATCGTGGTGATGGGCACAGCACCCGACCCGTAGACCACCGCGTTCTGAGGCGTCGAGACCGGCAGCATGAAGCCGAACGAGGCCGCGAACGTCGCGG
Organism: Pseudonocardia aurantiaca; assembly: GCF_039526725.1. Classification (NCBI taxonomy): domain Bacteria; kingdom Bacillati; phylum Actinomycetota; class Actinomycetes; order Pseudonocardiales; family Pseudonocardiaceae; genus Pseudonocardia; species Pseudonocardia aurantiaca. Next base: position 254,905 of record NZ_BAAAJG010000029.1, on the reverse strand, counting down.
CGAGCGCCGGCACGAACGGGTTGACGCCCGCGGCCACCGCCACCGGGATGATGATCGGCACCACCACGGCGGCCGAGGCCGTGTTGCTGGTGGTCTCGGAGACGATGATCGCGAGCAGCACCGCGAAGACCGTGATCGTGACGACGTTGTTCAGCCCCGCTCCCTGCGCCACGGCGACGCCGATCGTCTCGGCGAGGCCGGTGTCGGCGAGCAGGGAACCGAAGATGATGCCGGTGCCGAAGAGCACGATCGTGCCCCAGTCGATCTCGGCGGCGTCGCGCCAGCGCAGCGTGAACTCCCGCTGCTGCCAGTCGGTGGGCAGCAGGTAGAGCAGCGACGCGCCGAGGATGGCGACCATGCCCTCGTCGAGCCGGTCGCTGAGAGCCGTGTACACGGGCGACTCGTTGCCCGCGAACAACGCGACGATGCCGGGCAGGATCCACAGCGTCACAGTGACGCCGAAGGCGATGAGGGTGTTCTTCTCCGCGCGCGACAGCGGTCCCATCTCGCGGCGCTGCTCAGCGACGTAGTCCGCGACGCCGTCGATGCGCTTGATCTCGGGCTTGTTGAGCAGGAGCAGCACGACGGCGAGCGCCACGAACATCAGCAGGCACACCGGCACGGCGATCGCCACCCACTGCGCGAAGCTGATCCGAACGCCGGTGGCTTCCTCGATCAGCCCACGGCCGATCAGGTTGGGCGGGCTGCCGACCGGAGTGAGCAGGCCGCCGACGCTCGCGCCGTACGCGAGCATCAGCATGATCGCGGCGCCGACCCGCAGCCGCAGCGGGTCGAAGTCGACCGGGACGACCCCGCGTTCCTGCATCAGCTTCGCGATCACCGCGAGGATGCCGAGCGCCGTCGGCAGCAGCATCGCTACGGTGGCGGTGTTGGAGACGAACGCCGAGAGCACGCAGGTGATGCCGCCGAACGCGATGATCACGCCCGTTGTCGAGCGCCCGGCCCGCGGCAGCGCGAGGATCCGGAACGCGAACCGCCGCGCGACGCCGTGCTTGAGCATCGCCTGGGCCAGGATGAACGCCCCGATGAACGTGAAGATCGTGGAGTTGCCGAAGTTGGCGAGCACGTCGTCGGCCGGGGCGACCTGCATGATCACCACCAGCGCCACGCCGAGCAACCCCGCGATCGGGATCGGCACCGCCTCGGTGACCCACAGGACGATCACGCCGAGCAGGATCCCGGCGAGCACCTGCTGCTGCGGCGTGATGGCGAGCGGCAACGCCAGGAACACGAGTGTGACGACCGGCGCGAGCACCAGCCCGACAGTCCGGCGGCCCCTTTCGAACCGCTCCTCGGCGGGCGAGAGCCGCTGCTCCCCCAGGCTCCGATAGGTGGCGTGCCCCAGCAGGGCCTTGTCGACGTCCGTGCGAGCGCCTTTGCTCCCCGCGGTCATGGTCCCCCTCCACTCCGAGAGATCGACATGGAGAGAGTGACACCGCTCACCCGGACGTGCCACCCCAGAACGCCAGGAAAGCCAGGAAAGCCACATTCATCGCATCAGGGCCCCCCGCCCACGGCTAGGCAGGTGCCGATCCCGGTCCACACGGTCACCCGCCGGGGTCCTGACGCCACCGGCGCAGCCCGGGCGAGGAGGCGGCCAGCGCGGCCACCACGGCGACACACGCGAGCCCGCCGCTGACGGCCGCGAACGAGGCCGAGGTGAGCCCCGCGACCAGTCCCGCCCGCGCGTTGCCGATGCCCGGACCGCCCATCCCGACGACGTTCTCGACCGAGCTGACCCTCCCGAGGTAGGCGTCGGGGGTGGCGAGCTGTACCAGCGCGCCACGGGAGATCACCGAGACCGTGTCGGCCGCCCCGGCGACGGCGAGGAAGGCGAGCGTCGGGTACAGCGAGTCGACGAGCCCGAACCCGGCGAGCGCCGCTCCCCAGACGCCCGCCGCGCCGAGCATGACCAGGCCGGGCCGGCTCGCCCGCGTCACCGCACCCGAGGTCAGTCCGGCCGCGATCCCGCCCACCGCGATGGCCGACAGGAACAGCCCGAGGGTCTGCGGGTCACCGCCGAACCGCTCCTCGTTCAGCACGGGGAAGAGCGCGATCGGCATGGCGAGCACGGTGGCGGCGAGGTCGGACGCCATCGCCCCACGGAGCGCCGGGCGGCGCAGGACGAACCGCCACCCGTCCCACGTGGCCCGCAGGCCGGGCCGGGTAGCGCCGTCCGGGCGCATGCTCGGGAGCCGAGCCACGCCGTACATGGAGACGGCGACAGCCACCGCGTCGATCGCGAAGGCCGCCGTCAGGCCCCAGCCGGCGAGCACCAGACCGGCGACCGCCGGGCCCGCCAGCATCGCGAACTGGAAGCTCACGTGGTTCAGGGCGACCCCCGCAGGCACGAGTTCGCGGGGCAACAGGCGCGGGACGAACGTGCGCCGGGCGGCCGAGCCGAGCGAGCCGCATGCCGTCTGCGCCGTCACGAGCACCAGGACGAGCGCCAGCGAGCCCGCCCCCACCGCGGCCTGGACGGCGAGCAGGACGGCCGCGGTGGTCAGCCCGAGGCCGGACAGCAGCACGAGCCTGCGCCGGTCCACCGCGTCGGCCAGCGTGCCGCCGATCAGCCCGAACACGATCGTGGGCACGGCCGTCGCGACGCCGACCACGCCGACCCACACGGCGCTGTGGGTCAGCTCCCACACCTGGTAGAGCACCGCGACCATGGCGACCTGCGCGCCGAAGACCGCCGTGGTCGTTCCGATCCAGAGGCGGCGGAACGCGGGCTGCGAGCGCAGCGGCCGGGTGTCGATCACGCCGTCGAGCGCACTCACGGTCCTTCGTCCAGCGCAGCCGTGATCCTGTCGAGGAACGGCCTGCGCCGCAGGGCCGCCGCCATGTCCTCCACCACCTGTGTCAGGGCGTAGGGCAGCTCGGTCTCCAGCTCGGCGAAGGCGCGTTCGGTCGCCCGCCACTCCGCTTCCAGGAACGGGACGAGCGCCCGGCCCTTCTCGGTCAACCTCACGTCGCGGGTCCGGGCGTCGCGGCCGGGGGCGGTCTCGACAAGCCCTTCGCTCCGCATGGCCGTGACGGTCTGGCTCATCGCCGAGTGCGAGACGTCGATCTGCTCCGCCAGCTCCTTGACGGTCATCGGGCCGCGGTGGTGCAGGCGGATGAGCGCCATGCTGAACCGCGGCCGGACGCCGGTGACGCCGCGGGCCGCGTAGAGGCGCCCGATGTCGGCGTCCATCTCGCCCAGGAGCTCGCGCAAGGGGCGGATTGCGCTGTGCAGCGTCGGATCGCCGCCTCCCGGAGATGTCACAGCACTAATATAACAGCCCTAATAGACAGCCTGGGAAGCTCGCTGGTCCACCCTGGGCATGTCGGCGGCGTCCTCGTCGCCGATGCACCCGAGGTGCCACCGGGCCACCGCCCTGCCAAGCCGACGCGCGACGTCCGCCCTGAGAAACGCGGGACCTGGTGGTCACCTGGGTCGCGCGGACCGTCGACAAAGGCTGACCGCCGCCGTGAGCGCCGAACAGTGACCGACTCACCGCAGCGCCGGTGGCCGCCGCGGCCGCAGATCACGCCAGGAGGGTGCCAGGGGCCGGCTGGTACGGCTGGAAGAAGTCGTTGGCGCTCGCCCCGGCCAGGGTGAGCACCAGCGTCGGCACCGCCACACCGTCGATCTGCTCGCGGATGATGTCGGCATGCCCCGCGTGCCGGGCACACTCCTCGACCAGGTGCACCAGGTAGTAGCGAGCGTGAATCAGCCGGGCGTCGAAGATCCCGTGCCACGGCGCGGGAGGCGCCATGGTGTCGCCGGCCGGATCGGTCGCGGCGACCGTGGCCAGCAGCTGAGCCCGCACCCGGTCGAAGTCCTCGATGGTCCCGGCCACCGTCTCGCCATCGCGCACGGCGAAGCTATCGGTGAACGCGGCGTACGCCGCCGCATCGACCGGCTGCTCGGTGACTTCGGCTCTCAACCGCTCCAGCGCTCCTCGCATGACGTAGGCCGCGTGCTTGATGATGCCCCCGACCGACAGCGCACTCCGGCACGGCGTCTCGCGCGCCTGCTCCTCGGTCAGGCCGAACGCGGCGGCACGGATGGCCGTGAGCTGCTCGTCGATGTAGTTGACCAGGCCAGTGACCTCGTCGTGCTGGGCGGGTGCGTACATCGTGCGACCTCCGGGCTCCATGGTGGTGCTGTGGACACGACTCTGCCGACCATAACGGTCAGTTCCTGTCCGCTATCGGACAGTCCGACGCGCGGATGCCGAGACTCAGCCAGACGAACCGGCGACGACGACCAGCTTCGTGGCCAGGGCGTGCTTCACCCGGTAGCCGTCCATCGCAGCCTCGGTCCCGAGCGCGATGAGCAGGTGTGACTTGCCGGTGCCGGAGTCGCCGATCAGCCGCCCTTCGACACCGGGACGGCCGCCTCGATCGCCTGGTCCTCGGTTCGCCCGATTTGCCTAAGCCGTGCGGGCGACGGCGAAGATCCTCCGGAACGGGAACCAGGTCGTGCCGTCGGGACGCTGCGGGTAGGCCGCCCGCAGCCGCGGGGCCAGTTCCTCTCGGAAGGCGGCGTAGTCGTCGGCGGCGAGCGCGTCGCGCACGGGGCGCAGGGCGGTGGCGCTGATCCAGTCGAGCACCGGGTCGGTGCCGGTGAGCCGGTGCAGGTAGGTGGTCTCCCAGACGTCGACGTCCGCGCCGGTGCCCGACAACAGCTCGGCGTACTCGTCCGGCTCCGGCACGGACTTCTCCCCGCGCAGCTCCACGCTCCCCCGCCACCGCGGCTCGGCCAGCAGCTCGCGCACCAGCGCGTGTGACGGCGCGCCGAAGTTGCCCGGAACCTGCATCGCGAACCACGCCCCCCGCGGCAGCGCGCCCAGCCACCGCGGCAGCAGCTCGGGGTGCGTGGGGATCCATTGCAGCACCGCGTTGGTGACCACCACGTCGGTGTCCGGCGCGGGCATCCAGTCGACGACGTCGGCGCGCTGCGCGTCGACGCCCCGTTCGCGCGCGGCAGCGACCATCTCCGCCGACGAATCCAGCGCGTTCAGCTCGGCGCCGGGCCAGCGGGCCGCGAGCAGGCCGGTGAGGTTTCCCGGCCCGCAGCCCAGGTCGACGACCCGCCGCGGAGCCGTGGCGCCGATCCGCGCGACGAGGTCGTGGAACGGGCGTGCCCGGTGGTCGTCGAAACCCAGGTAAAGGGTCGGGTCCCAGCTCGTGCTGGTCATTCGCCGCCCAGCGTCCGGGCCACGTCACCCGCGACCTGGCGCACGACGGCCACGTCGGTGCCCGGGTCGGGACGCACCTGCAGCACTGTGCCGTCCCGGCCCGCGATCTTGCGCTGGACGAACCACGCGCCGCCGCCGGGCAGGTCACGATGGTGGCGGGACCTGATCGAGCCCTCCACCCGGGCGTGCACGGCCTCGGGCACCCGGCCGGGCTCGGCGAGCCGCAGCCGCTGTGGCGGGAGGTCGGCGAGCAGCACGACTCCGCCGACGTCCTCCCGCTCCTCGGCTTCCACCAGGGTGATCGCCCCGTTCTGCCACGACGCCTTGCTCACCAGGTGCCAGCCGAGCCTGCGGACGCCGTCGGCGGTGGGCAGCCAGATCCCGACCGACGTGACGACCAGGTGGCCGCCGCCCACGATCGCCGCTGTGGCGAGCACCCGCTCGTCGGCGTCGAGCTTCCCGGAGAAACCCGCCGGCAGCTCGTCGCGCCCCAGCAGCTTGCGCACCGCGACCAGGAGGTTCATGCCTCCGCCTTCTCCCGCAGTGCCTTGCCGTACTGCTCCAGCGGCACGAGGTCGCCGAACGCCTCCATGTAGGCGTCGAGCTCCTCCACAGGGTTGATGCGCTGCAGCCGGGCCTTCAGCTCCGCGACGTGCGCCTCCACCATCGCGAGCCGCACCCCCGCGATGATGCTCCCCACGTACCGGGCCTCGTCCGGGTTGCGCCGCGGGAGCTGCAGCGGCTCCACCGCGAGCTCGGTGACGAGCGACCGGATCTCCGTGGGGCACTCGGCGAGCACCGCCTCCACCCAGGCCTGCCCGCTCCGCCCACTGCACACCCCACCGGCGGCCTGCACCGCCCGGTGCACTGCGGCGAACGCGGGATGCGTGAACACCTGTCCGGGCAGCTCGTCGTAGCTCGGGCCGGCGATGGCCGGCACCTGCAGCGCCGCCTTGAGCGCCTCGCGCTGGCGGTGCAGCCGCGGCTCGTCCTTGGGCGGCACCGGGACCGTGGTGTCCCGCCTCGCGCCCCGGCCGCCCCGCACGGGCTCCGCGGGCGCGCCCGCCGACTCCCGCACACGGCGCACGACCATGGCGATGTCGTCCCAGCTGGTCCAGCCGGCGAGCCTGCGCGCGTACTCGTCGCGCAGGTCCTCCCGCTTGATCCGCGCCACCAGCGGCACGCACCGCTGCAGGGCGGCCACGCGGCCCTCCGCCGTGTCCAGGTTGTGGTCGCGCAGCATGGAGCGGATCGCGAACTCGAAGAGCGGCTCGCGCCGCGCCACCAGGTCGCGGACGGCGGTGTCGCCGTGGCTCTGGCGCAGCTCGCAGGGGTCCTTCCCGTCGGGGGCGATCGCCACGAACGTCTGGGCGGCGAAGCTCTGCTCGCCCTCGAACGCCTTGAGCGCCGCCGCCTGCCCGGCCGCGTCGCCGTCGAACGTGTAGATCACCTCGCCGAGGTCGAACGAGTCGTCGCCGATGAGCCGCCTGATGACGGCGATGTGCTCGGCGCCGAAGGCCGTGCCACAGGACGCCACGGCGGTGGGCACACCCGCCAGGTGCATCGCCATCACATCTGTGTAGCCCTCGACCACGACCACCTGGCGACGCTTGGCGATCTCGCGTTTGGCGAGGTCGAGCCCGAAGAGGACCTTCGTCTTGTGGTAGACGGGCGTGTCGGAGGTGTTGAGGTACTTGGCCTCGATGCCGTCGTCGTCGAACAACCGGCGCGCGCCGAACCCGACGACGTCGCCGCCGAGGTCCTTGATCGGCCACAGCAGCCGCCGGTGGAACCGGTCGATCGGGCCGCGGCGGCCCTCCTTCGTGAGCCCGGCCTTCATCAGTTCGTCGAGCGTGAAGCCGGCGGCGAGCAGGTGCTTGGTGAGAAGGTCCCAGCCTGCGGGCGCGTAGCCGCAGCCGAACGTCTGGGCCGCGACGACGTCGAACCCGCGGCTCGTGAGGAACTGGACGGCCGCGGCGCCCTCGGGCGTGCGCAGCTGCGCGGCGTAGAACTCCGCGGCGCGCTTGTTGGCCTCCAGCAGCCGGGACCGGGTGCCGCGGTCACGCTGCACCGAGCTGCCGCCGCCCTCGTAGGTGAGGCGGAGTCCGACGCGGTCGGCGAGCCGCTCCACGGCCTCGACGAACCCGACGTGCTCGATCTTCATGACGAACGCGACGGCGTCGCCGCCCTCACCGCAGCCGAAGCAGTGGAACGTGCCGTGGCTGGGCCGCACGTTGAACGACGGGCTCTTCTCGTCGTGGAAGGGGCAGAGGCCCTTCAGCGAACCGGCGCCTGCCCTGCGCAGCGCCACGTACTCGCCGATGACCTCGTCGATGCGGGTGCGGTCGCGGACCTCCGCGATGTCGCTGTCCCGGATCCGCCCCGCCACAGTGGGAAGTCTAGGCGCGCGGCGACCCGGCCCGCCCCGCCCGGCCCAGAACACGCGATGAGAGGTGCGAGGGACCGCGCTGGGTGGGCGCCCGCGCCCCCCGCACCCCGCCGACCCACCCGTGTGGCCGGTAGGAATCGATCAGCAGCGGCACCAGAGCCATGATCAACAAGACGGCTATCCCGGCGGAGGCACCGAGTATCGTCAGAACTTCCCCGACCACTCTCATAACTCCACTCTGCGTCGCGCTACCTGAACGCGCTTCAGGCTTAGGTGCGGATTTCCTGAAATCTCTCGGCAAGTCGGCCGAGGCGATGCCGTCCGCGGACGCACCGACGAGCCCGGTCGCGGGAGGACCGGGCTCATCGGTGGCGGGGGGCGGGTCAGGGATCGGGGCGGAGCTGTGCTCCGATCTCGCGTAGCCGGGGCGCGTGCTTGCGGGCGTGGTGCCCGCAGAACAGGAGCTCGCCTGCCGGGAGCAGAGCCCGGACGGCGGCGGCCGCCCGGCATCGGTCGCAGCGGTCCCGGTTGGTGAGGATCACGGAGGTCTGGGTGGCCATGACGTCACACCGCCGCGAGCACGGCCACGCCGGAGGCGGTGAGCCGGGCCGGTCCCCCGGCCGCACGGGCCTCGATCAGGCCTGCCGCGGCGAGCCGGTGGCCCGAGAACTGGTCGCTGAGGAACCGGCCGTCGACGACCAACGCGCCGCACGAGACCTTGCTGACCTCGCATCGGCCGGCGGCGACCGCGCGGAGAACAGCGCGATCACGGTGGTTGAGGGGGGCCTCGGCTGTGGTGCTCATCGTCGTTTCGCCTTCCGGTGCGGTGTGGTTCGGCGACCCTTGAAGGATCCGTCGCGGGCGGGTCGACCGGCCAGCCCGCTGTCCCCCCATGTCACTGGCCCCTACCCGCCGACCCCGGTGGGGGCTGCCCCCCACCCGACGGCCGCCGATCGCCGTGCCGTTCCCCACGAGAGGCGCGCAGGCACCCGCCCGTACGCCATGATCACCAGGTGCGGATCGGGTGGGGGCGGGCACTGCTCGCGGCCGTGGTCGTCGGGGTCGTCAGCGCCGGTTGCGCCGGCCTCCCCGTTCTCCCCGATCTCGTCGGCCCTCCACCGCAGCCGACGGGCGACGCCGCCACCGTCCTCGCCACGCTTCCGGTCAAGGGCCGTGCCCCGCGCACGGGGTACGAGCGGGAGCAGTTCGGCGAGAGCTGGCGCGACATCGACCGCAACGGCTGCGACCAGCGCAACGACGTGCTCGCCCGCGACCTGGCCCAGGTGGCGTTCCGCGAGGGCACCCGGTCGTGCGTCGTGCTCACCGGGATCCTGGAAGACCCGTACTCCGGCCACACCATCCCCTTCACGCGCGGCCGGGACACGAGCGACGACGTGCAGATCGACCACGTCGTGGCGCTGTCGAACGCGTGGCAGACCGGCGCACAGCAGCTCGACCCGGCCACCCGTGAGCGGTTCGCCAACGACCCGCTCAACCTGATGGCCACAGAGGGGGCGGTCAACCAGGCCAAGAGCGACGGCGACGCGGCCACCTGGCTGCCGCCCGCCCGGGGTTTCCGCTGCGCGTACGTGGCGCGGCAGGTGGCGGTCAAGGCGAAGTACACGCTGTGGGTGACGGCGGCCGAGCGGGACGCCATCGCGGGCGTGCTGTCGGGCTGCGACGGCGAGCCGCTGCCGCCCGACTCCGGTGTCGAGCCCGCGTAGCGTCTCCACTGTGGACACGGGGGTCGAGCTGTTCGAGCGTCACCGCACGCACCTGACGCAGGTCGGGTACCGCATCACCGGGAGCATCGCCGACGCCGAGGACGCAGTGCAGGAGGCGTGGCTGCGCCTCGCGGCGCTCGACGAGGAGGCCAGGGCAGCGATCCGGGACGACCGGGCCTGGCTCACCAAGGTCGTCGGGCGGCTGTGCCTCGACCGGCTGCGGTCGGCTGCGGCACGCCGCGAGCAGTACGTCGGCCCGTGGCTGCCGGAGCCGCTCGTCACCACCCCCGAGTCCGATGGGCCACTGGCCGCCGTCGTGCGCGACGAGGGCGTGCGGATGGCCGCCATGGTGGTGCTGGAGCGGCTGACGCCTCCGCAGCGTGTGGCGTTGGTGCTGCACGAGGCGCTCGAACTGCCCTACGCCCAGATCGGCGAGGTGCTCGGCTGCCCGGAGGCCACCGCCCGCCAGCATGCGGCCAGGGCCCGCAAGATCGTCGCCGACGCCGACCCGCCCCCGCGGGTGCCGCCCGCGGACCTGCAAGCCGTGCTTGCCCGGTTCGCCGAGGCCATGGCCCGCGCCGACGGCCCGGCCCTGCTCGAACTGCTGCACCCCGATGCCGTCTGGGTCACCGACTCCGACGGCCGCTCGCGCGCCGCGCGGCGCGCCGTGGTGGGCGCGGAGAAGGTCAGGCGCCTGCTGCTCGGCCTACTGGAGCGCTACGCGGGCGCGATCGCCGTCGGCTGGGAGCCCGTGCTCGTCAACGGCGACCCGGGCTTCCGCTTTCCCGCCTACGGCGAGCACGAGCCCGCGGGCGTCGCCGTGCTGGCCGTGCGCGACGGCCGGATCGAGGGCGCCTACCAGGTGGTCAACCCCGAGAAGCTGGCGCACCTCCCGGGCCGAGCCGCACCTTGCAGGCCGCGTCGAAGCCCTGCTCGGTGATCCCGAAGGCGTGGTTGCTGCGCGCCCGCATGTTCTCCAGCGCGACCTGCGTCGTCAGCTCGATGAGCCCGGTCCGGCCGAGCGCCTCCTCGAGCTCCGCGACCTGCCCGTCCGTGACGGTGGGCGGGGTGGCCGTCATCGCGTCCGCGTAGGCGATCACGAGCCGTTCCAGGGGCTCGTAGGCCGGGTGTGTGGCGTAGGAGTCGATGTGCTCCAGCCGCTCGATGTCCAGCCCATCGAGGCGCTGCAGCATCGTGCCGAAGTCCACGCACCACGAGCAGCCCACCACCGTCGCCGTGCGGAACACGGCCAGCTCGCGCAGCCGCGCCGGCAGCACCGTCGCCGCCTTCTCGTGCGCCGCCTCCGTGACGAGCTGGGCCCAGAACACCTTGCGGTGGTGGCGGGCCACCCCGAACGGCTCGGGCACGTCGCCGAACCGGCGCCGGGCGAACCGATACACGAGCCGTCCCAGCACCCCTGCTTCGTCCGCGGGCACCGCGGGAATCCGTGCCATGTTGTCCTCCTCGATTCGGACCGTCACCCCGGGGACGGGACCGCGGCCCGCGGCGTGACGGACCGAGACGCGCGCCACACCCATGGGCTGGGTGGAGCGGGGACACGCCGGAGGTCTCACGCGCCTGACGGGACATCGCCGACGCGCTCCGGTCGCACCGTCTTGTGGCGACCGTGGGGCGCTAGCCTGGCGGTCGTGGCCGACACGAGCACCGCAGCTGCACCAGGTCCGTCCCAGTCGAACGCGCTGCGGCAGCTCGGCGCGGCACTCCGGGAGTGGGCGCCCGCCGGCGTCGGTGTGGTGCGGGTCCTGGATCGCCACGGCTTCGGCACGGTCGAGAGCGGGCAGCTGCTCGCCGGCCGGATCGACGGCGCCCTCGCCGGGGGTCTCTACCGCGGCACCCTCGACCACGCTGCCGTCCCGCTCGTCGTCAGTGCCGTGGACACACCCGGCACCGCCGACGCCCACGTGCCGGAAGCCGCGGCGCTCGACGCCGGGCTCGCGTGCAGCGGTGGCGCGACCCTGCTGGGCCACCCGCTACCCGCCCGACCGGCCGCCGCGCTGGGCGAGGCGCTGGAGCAGGGTGTGCCCGCCGCGCTCGTGTCCACCACGGCGGGCCGGGGCGCGCTGGTGCTCACCGGGCCCGAGCTCGAGTCGGCGCACGGCGGGCTGGGCACCTCCGAGCTGGACGAGGCGGCCTCCGACGCCGCCCGCCGGCTGTTGCGCCGCGGGGCCACGGCCACCGAGCGGATCGACGTCGAGGGCGGCGAGCTGCTGCTGGACCTGTGGGTGCCGGTGCCGTCGGTGCTGGTGGCCGGAGCGGGCGCGATCGGCGCCGCGCTCGTCGCCCAGGCCGGGCTGCTCGGCTGGACCGCCCGCACGGAGACCGAGCCGGAGCCGGTCCGGGCGGCCGTCGCCGCCTTCACCGACGCCGACGTGCTTGTGCTGCTCGACCACGCCCCGGCCTTCGACGTCGTGCTCGCCGAAGGCCTCCGCCGCGGGCGCGGCTTCATCGGCGCCCTCGGCTCGCGGCGCACCCAGAGCGCGCGCCGAGAGCGGCTGCTCGCCGCAGGCGTCACCGAGGACGAACTGGCCCGGCTGCGCGGCCCCGTCGGCCTCGACCTGGGCGCCCGTACCCCCGCCGAGACCGCGGTGTCGATCGTGGCGCAGGTGGTCGCGGCCCGTTCCGGACGCGCAGGCACCGCGCTCGCCGCCGCGGAAGGCCGGATCGGCGGATGACCGCCCGGAACGGCCCGGCGCGCCGGGAGGCGGTGCGCTCCCTCCCCGGGGACGAGTGGGCCGCGCCCGGCGACCCGCCGACAGTTCCGCTGTGGAGCGAGCCCCCGCCCGCCGCTGCGCCACGACGCCGCCGTCGCGGGTGGCTCGTCCGGGTGATCGTGGGTGGGCTCCTGGTCGGGGCGCTGGTGCTGGGCGGCACGGCCTTCAGCGTCTGGCAGGTCGCCCGCATCGACGACCGCAGGCCGGTCGACGCGGTCGTCGTGCTCGGTGCGGCCCAGTACGACGGCGTGCCCAGCTCGATCTTCGCCTCCCGGTTGCGGCACGCCCAGGCGCTCTACGAGCAAGGCGTCGCGCCGTTGATCGTCACCACCGGAGGCGGGCGCACCGGTGACGTCTACACCGAGGCCGAGGCGGGCCGCCGGTACCTGATGGACCGGGGCGTGCCGGCCGACCGGGTTGTGGCCGTGGCGGTGGGCTCGGACACCCTGGGCAGCCTCCAGGCGGTCGCCGCCCGCGCGAACCAGGACGGCTGGCAGAGCGCGCTCGTCGTCAGCGACCCGTGGCACTCGCTGCGCGCCCGCACGATGGCCCGCGACACCGGGCTCTACGCGTGGACCTCCCCCACCCGAAGCGGACCCGTCGTCCAGACCCGCGAGACGCAGCTGCGCTACATCGTCCGCGAGACCGCCGCGCTGCTGTACTACCGGCTCACCCATGCGTCGGTGGACACCGAGACTACGGGGCTCGGCTGAGGTGCACCCCGGATACTCCGAACACGACCGGGAGCGGCTGGCCCCGGAGCCGCCCAAGAGCGCCACCCGCAGCGAACGGCGCAGCCCGTTCTCCCGCGACCGGGCGCGCGTGCTGCACTCGGCGGCTCTGCGCAGGCTCGCCGGCAAGACCCAGGTCGTCGGGCCCGGTGAGGGCGCGGAAGTCAGCGGCGTGCCACGAACCCGCCTCACGCACTCGCTCGAGGTGGCACAGATCGGCCGTGGCATGGGCGAGGACCTGGGCTGCGATCCGGACATCGTCGACACCGCCGGGCTCGCCCACGACATCGGGCACCCGCCGTTCGGGCACAACGGTGAGCGGGCGCTCGACGAGATCGGCGTGGCGTGCGGCGGGTTCGAGGGCAACGCGCAGACGCTGCGCATCCTGACACGCCTCGAACCGAAGATCGGCGGCGTGGGGCTCAACCTCACCCGCGCCTCGCTCGACGCGTCCTGCAAGTACCCGTGGGTCCGCAGGCCCGGCGACCGCAAGTACGGGGCGTACGCCGAGGACGGGGCCGTCTTCTCCTGGCTGCGTGACGGGGCGCCGCCCGAACGGCGCTGCATCGAAGCGCAGGTCATGGACTGGGCCGACGACGTCGCGTACTCGGTGCACGACGTGGAGGACGGCATCCTCGCCGGCCGCATCGACCTCGCCGCGCTCGGCTCACCGGCGGAGGGCGACGCGCTGGTGGCACTCGCGGCGAAGCACTTCGGCGCCGACCCCGAGGCGCTCACGAAGGCCGGGAAGGAGCTGCTCGCCCTGCCCGTCGTGGACGCCGTGCGCGGCTTCTCGCCCACCGAAGCGCCCGCGTCCGCGCACGCGGCACTGAAGCGGCTCACGAGCGAGCTCGTCGGCCGGTTCGTGGACGCCGCGACCGAAGCCACCCGGGCCGTCCACGGGCCGGGCCCGCTGCTGCGATATGCGGCCGACCTCGCGGTGCCGGACGCGGCGGCCGCCGAGGTGGCCCTGCTCAAGGCCGTGGCGCTGCGGTACGTGATGAGCGACCCCGGCCGAATCGCGATGCAGGCCAGTCAGCGCGAGCTGCTCGCCGAGCTGGCCACGGCGCTGCTCGCCGCGGCGCCCGACGTGCTCGATCCCGTGTTCGTCGAGGACTGGGAGGCGGCCCCCGACGACCGCGCCCGGTTGCGGGTGGTGCTGGACCAGGTCGCGATCCTCACCGACCAGCAGGCGGTAGCCCGGCACGCCGCGCTAGGAGCGCGCTGACCCCGACCCGTATCCGGGATCTCCCCGAGGCCCGGCCGGGCGATTCGCGCCATCCTGGGTGAATGCGCACCGTGGGGAACCTGCTGTGGTTCGTCCTCGTCGGCTGGTGGCTCGCCCTCGCCTACGCCGTGGCCGGCCTGCTCGCCTGCCTCCTGATCGTCACCATCCCGTTCGGCATCGCGTCGTTCCGGCTCGCCGGCTACGCGTTGTGGCCGTTCGGCAGGCGGGTGGTGGTGCGCCGGAGCGCAGGTGCGGCGTCCGCGATCGGCAACGTCCTGTGGATCCTGCTGTTCGGGTGGGAGCTGGCACTCCTGCACCTCGTGGCGGGGCTGCTGCTGATGGTGACGATCATCGGGATCCCGTTCGGGATCGCGTCGATCAAGCTCGCCGTGCTGGCGCTGGTGCCGCTCGGCACGCAGGTGGTGGACGCCCACGACAACTGGGCCACCCCGCACTACGGCCGCGAGCCCGCCTACCGTTGACGATCAGAGCCAGCCACGCTCATCGGCGAGCCGCACCGCCTCGGCCCGGGTGCGGGCGGAGGTCTTCCCGATCGCCGACGAGAGGTGGTTACGGACCGTGCCCTCCGACAGCTGCAGCCGCGCGGCCACGTCCGCCACGGTGGCCCCGTCGGCCGCGGCCAGCAGGACGTCACGCTCCCGGTCGGTCAGTGGGCTCGTGCCGGTGGAGAGCGACTCAGCGGCGAGCACCGGGTCGACGACCCGGAGCCCGGCGTGCGAGCGGCGCACCGCGTCGGCGAGCTGCTCGGGTGGCGCGTCCTTGACCAGGAACCCACTCGCCCCGGCGCCGCATGGCGCGCGCCAGGTAACCCGGCCTGCCGAAGGTCGTGAGCATCAGCACGCGGCACGCAGGAAGCGCCTCGTGCAGTGCCGCGGCAGCGTCGAGGCCGTCACCGCCGGGCATCTGGACGTCCAGGAGGGCGACGTCCGGGACCGTGCGCAGCGCTGCGGGCACCACCTCGGCACCCGACCCGACCTGGGCGACCACCTCGATGTCGGTCTCCAGGCCGAGCATCGCGGCCAGTGCGCCCCCGACGAGGGCCTGGTCGTCGGCGAGCAGGTCCCGGATCATGCGAGTTCCGGGCGGCGGTCCCGGGCGGCGCGCGGGAGGCACTCCGCCAGCAGCCGATAGCCGCCGTCAGGCATCGGGCCCGCGACGACCCGGCCGCCGACGGCGGCGAGCCGCTCCCCGAGCCCGCTGATGCCGTGCCCGGCAGGAACCCCGCCGGGCTCCCGACGCCGTCATCGACGACCTCGACCGACGTCGGCGTGAGGCGCACGGTGCACCGGCTCGCCCCGCTGTGCCGGATCGTGTTGGTGACGCCCTCGCGCACGACGTGCGCGAAGGCCTGCTGCCGATCGGCCGGCACGTCGTCGACCGCGCCGGGCAGCTCGGCGGCGATCCCGGCCGCCCGCAGCGCCTCCCTGGCCCCCGCCAGCTCGCGCCCCAGCGAGGCCACGCGGTTCGCCGACACCGTGGACCCGCACCTCCGCGAGCGCCTGCCGCCCGAGCCGTTCCATGTCGACCGGCGCGATGGTCAGGTCGATGCCGTCGACGGCGCGGACGGTGCCGTAGCTACGGCGCAGGCCGCTCAGCGCGACCGCCGCGCCCGCCGTCACGACGGGCGGGGCCAGGGGTCTCGCGGGAGTGCTCCTCGTCATGCCACGACAATCGCGCCGCCGGCCGCGCCGGGCCCGGATCGCGCGTCACGTCCTCGGGGTGACGGATGTCAGGGGTGCCGGACGAGGCTGAGAAAACGGGGTAATACCGGTTATACTCGACCGCATGAAGATTGCTGTCTCCGTACCCGATGAACTGTTCGAACGGGCCGACGAGCTGGCGGGCCGGTTGGGCGTCTCCCGCTCCCAGGTCTATGCGCGTGCCTTGGAGGAGTACCTGGCGTCGCACGACGACGAGAACGACCCCGTCACAGCCAAGCTGAACGAGCTGGCCGCGCAGTTCGAGCCCGCGCTCACCCCCGCGGCCGCACGACAGCTCGTCGACTCAGGCCAGTGGGAGTGGTGAAGCGCGGCGAGATCTGGTGGGTCGACTTCGGCGAGCCGCAGGGGTCCGAACCCGGCTACCGCCGCCCCGCCGTCGTCGTCTCCTCCGACCGGTTCAACCGCTCCCGGATCAGGACCGTCGTCGTCGCAGCCGTGACCTCCAACGTCACCCTCGCGGCCGCCCCGGGCAACATCGCACTCTCCCCCGACGAGACCGGCCTCGACCGCCCGTCCGTGGTGAACGTCAGCCAGCTCGCATGCGTCGACCGCGGCATGCTCGTGCGGCAGGCGGGATCGCTACCCACCGCGCAGCGCTACGCCCTCGACGCCGGCCTGCGCCTCGCGCTGGCCCTCTGACCCCCGTCGAGCTGCCTCAGGCGCCGATCAGGCGGGCCGCCAGGTAACCCTCGACCTGGTCCAGCGCCACCCGCTCCTGCGCCATCGAGTCGCGCTCGCGGATCGTGACGGCCTGGTCGGTGAGCGTGTCGAAGTCGACCGTGATGCAGAACGGCGTACCGATCTCGTCCTGGCGGCGGTAGCGGCGGCCGATCGCCCCGGCGTCGTCGAACTCGACGTTCCAGTACTTGCGCAGCTGGGCGGCGAGGTCACGAGCCTTCGGCGAGAGGTCGGCGTTGCGCGAGAGCGGCAGCACCGCGGCCTTGACGGGCGCGAGCCGCCGGTCCAGCCGCAGCACCACGCGCTTGTCCACACCGCCCTTGGCGTTGGGCGCCTCGTCCTCCGTGTAGGCCTCGACGAGGAACGCCATCATCGAGCGCCCCACGCCCGCCGCCGGCTCGATGACGTAAGGCCGATAGCGGGTGTCGGTGGCCTGGTCGTAGAACGACAGGTCCACACCCGAGTGGTTGGAGTGCGTGGTGAGGTCGAAGTCGGTGCGGTTGGCGATGCCCTCCAGCTCGCCCCACTCCTGCCCGGTGAAGCCGAACCGGTACTCGATGTCGACGGTGCGCTTCGAGTAATGGGAGAGCTTCTCCTTCGGGTGCTCGTAGTGCCGCAGGTTCTCCCGCGAGATGCCCAGGTCGACGTACCAGTTGGTGCGCTCGTCGATCCAGTACTGGTGCAGCTCCTCGTCGGTGCCCGGCTCGACGAAGTACTCCATCTCCATCTGCTCGAACTCGCGCGTGCGGAAGATGAAGTTGCCCGGCGTGATCTCGTTGCGGAAGCTCTTGCCCATCTGGCCGATGCCGAACGGCGGCTTCTTCCGCGACGTGGTCTGCACGTTGAGGAAGTTGACGAAGATGCCCTGCGCCGTCTCCGGCCGCAGGTAATGCAGGCCCTCCTCGGACTCCACCGGGCCGAGGTAGGTCTTGAGCATCATGTTGAAGTCGCGCGGCTCGGTGTACTGGCCGCGCGTGCCGCAGTTGGGGCAGGGCACGTCGGACAGGTCGTCCTCCGCGACCTCCTTGCCCGTGCGCTCGCTGTACTCCTCGGCCAGCTGGTCGGCCCGGAAACGGCGGTGGCAGCTCAGACACTCGACCAGCGGGTCGGTGAAGACGCCGACGTGCCCGGACGCCACCCACACCTGCCGGGGCAGGATCACCGAGCTGTCGAGCCCCACAACGTCCTCGCGCCCGGTGACGATGTTCCGCCACCACTGCCGCTTGATGTTCTCCTTGAGCTCGACGCCCAGGGGCCCGTAGTCCCACGCCGACCGCGTACCGCCGTAGATCTCCCCTGACGCGAAGACGAATCCGCGGCGCTTGGCGAGCGCGACGATGGTATCGATCTTGGCGGAAGAGGACTTGCTGGCCACAGCGACTCCAGGACGACGGAAGGTGAGACTCCAGGGTAGCGATCGCGCGCGAGCCGGTTGCCCGCGCCCGCTGCGGGCCGCGGGCGCCCAGGCTCTGCACACATATACGCGTCCACCCACTCGCCGGCGGGCCTCGACATGCACACGAGAGTGTTCGATTTTGCCTGAGCAGCTCTTACGTCCATCTCACGACGGTGGCCGGTGCGTAGATGTGTGCAGAGCCTGGAGGGGGCGAGACGCCCGCGCCCGGACCGCCCCAGGCTCTGCACACACATACGCGTCCACCCACCACCCACCAGCCACGAGATCCACACCAGAGCTAATCGATCTTGCCTGAGCAGCTCTCATGTCCATCTCACAGTGGCGGCCGGTGCGTGGATGTGTGCAGAGCCTGGAGATGCGCCCGCCCGCCGCCGGCCACCACTCGGGCGCTGGGTGTCGGGGGCGTCTGGGAGCCTTCCCCCGTGTCCCGCCGCATCCCCGTCGCCGAGCGCCGCGCCCGGCTCGCCGTCCGCCACCGGCTCACGGCCACCGGGCACACCGACGACGTCGTGGCCATCGCCGACGACCTCGCCGGCCTCCACTCCACCGACCCCGTCACCGTCCACCTCTCGGTCGCGGCGCGCATGCGCAACCCGCGGCTCCCGGCCGTGGAGGAGGCGCTCTACGAGGAGCGCAGCCTGGTGCGCCACCACGCGATGCGGCGAACGCTCTGGGTGTTCGGCCATGAGCTGGCGCGGGCGGCGCACCACTCGTCCACCGTCACGCTCCTCGCCCGGCAGCGCGCCATGCTGCTCGACGCCGTGGCCGGGGCCGGGCTCGGCCCCGATCCCGAGCGCTGGGTCGCCGCTGCGTCGGGGGAGATCCTCACGGTGCTCTCCGGCAAGGGCCTGCAGAGCGCACGCGAGCTGGGCAAGCTCGTGCCGCACCTCGCCGTTCCGCTCACCATCGGCACCGGCCGCAACGCAGCAGTGCAGGCCGCGCACACCCGGGTGCTGCTTGTGCTCGGCTTCGAGGGGCGGGTGCTGCGGGCCCGTCCGACCGGCACGTGGATCAACGGGCAGTACCGCTGGGCCGCCACGCACGACTGGCTCCCCGCGTTCAGCGAGCCGCTCGACCCGCGAGCGGCCGCCGCCATTCTCGCCACGAGCTGGCTGCGCGCGTTCGGGCCGGGCACGCAGGCCGACCTGCAGTGGTGGGCCGGCTGGACGGTCGCCACCACCAAACGAGCGCTCGCCGACGTCGGCGCGGTCGAGGTCGAGCTCGACGAGGGGCCCGGCTTCGTCCTTCCCGACGACGTCGACCCCGTCCCACCCGCCGAGCCGTTCGTGGCGCTGCTGCCGGGCCTGGACCCCTCGACGATGGGCTGGAAGCAGCGTGGGTTCCACCTCGACCCCGCCCACGTGCCCGTCCTGTTCGACCGCAACGGCAACGGCGGCCCCACCGTGTGGGTCGACGGCCGGATGGTCGGGGGCTGGGTGCAGCGCGCCGACGGCACCATCGCCCTCCGGCTGCTGGAGGACGTCGGTGCGGAGCGGCGCGCGGAGATCGAGGCCGCCGCCCATCGGCTGGAGGAGCTGATCGGCGACGTCCGCTTCTCGGTGCGCTTCCCCGCTCCCCTACAGACCGAGCTGCGGGCTTGAGCCAAGCGCCTGATCAGGCGAGCAGGCTGGGGTGCTCGGTGGCCACCGCGTCCACTGCGCTCACGAGCGTCTCGTACGTGGCGGGCTCGTCGGCGAGCGCCTCGGAGAGCAGCGGCACCACGTGTTCACGCACCGGGAACGGCGAGAGCGCCCGCCGGTAGGCGTCCACCGACGTGAACCGCACGGCGAGCACCCAGCGCTCCGGCTCGTCCACGGACCGGCCGAACTCGCCGCCGAGGCAGCCCTCGGCGGCGGTCAGCAGCTCCAGCGCGCGACAGGCCCTGGCGAGGAGCTCCGAGGCGTCCTCCGGCGTCGCGGCGAACCGGCAGACCAGCAACATCGCATCAGCATCGCAGCACACGCCTACGATGGACGGTGCGGCCCACACGCACACTGATCACCGGGGGCGCGGCCGCCGCTTCCGGGGATGGGACACCGATGTCGATCGTCGCAGGTGCCGGCCCCGCGGACACGTCCGTGGGCGACAGGACGGCCACGGCGCACGGCACCGCTCCTGCGCCCGTCCGCACCCCGCGCACGCTCGCAGCCGCAGGCGACCTGCTGCGCGCGCTCGCCGCCCCCGTCCGCATCGCCATCGTGCTGCAGCTGCTGGAGTCCGACCGCTGCGTGCACGACCTCGTCGACGCGCTCGGAGTCGCGCAGCCGCTGATCAGCCAGCACCTGCGCGTGCTCAAGTCGGCTGGAGTGGTGCGGGGTGATCGCCGCGGCCGGGAAGTGGTCTACTCCCTGGTCGACGACCACCTGGCGCACATCGTCGTGGACGCCGTGGCGCACGCCGAGGAGAGCCGATGACCACCAGCAACGGGCAGGCACCCACCACCCGCGCCGTGCGTGCCACCCGGCAGCGGGCCGCGGTGTCGGCGCTGCTGGACCGGCTCGACGACTTCCGCTCCGCGCAGGAGATCCACGAGGAGCTGCGCCGGGCCGGGGAGGGCATCGGGCTCACCACCGTCTACCGCACGCTGCAGACCCTCGCCGACAGCGGCGAGGTCGACGTGCTCCGCACCGGCTCCGGCGAGGCCGTGTACCGCCGCTGCGCCACGGCCGACCACCATCACCACCTCGTGTGCCGGCGCTGCGGCCACACCGTGGAGATCGAAGGCCCGGCCGTCGAGACGTGGGCACAGCGGGTGGCCGAGACACACGGCTTCGTCGAGCTGAGCCACACGGCCGAGATCTTCGGCCTGTGCAAGGGCTGCGGCATCCGCTGAGCCGCCCGTCTCAGAACGACACATCCGGTGGCCCCGGTCACCGCTAGCCTCCGCCGAGTGAGCGAAGCTGCGAACGGGGCCGTGACCACGCCGAGCGCCGTCCGCAGGCTGGACGGCAGCGAGGTCGACCACCTGGCCGCACTCGCCGCGGTCTTCGAGGACCTGCAGTACGTGCTGCGCTGCTGCGAGCACCTCGTGGCCGCTCTCGCCCGCCCGGAGCCCGACTCGGCGATGGTCGAGGCGCTGTGGACCGGCGCTTTGGTCGGCTACGCCCGCTGCTTCTCGGGGCGGGCCGGGGTGCTCACCGACGACGACCTGGGGAAGCTCGAGCTCGACGGCGACGTCCGCGAGTTCCACGGCATGGTCAAGAAGCTTCGCGACCACTATGCCTCGCGCCACGTGAACCCGCGTGAGTCCTTCACGATCGGCGCCGCGCAGGCCAACGACGGCACGCCGACCGGCGTCGCCGTGGTCTCGGCGCCGCGCCCGCTGGTGGACGACACCACCGTCCGGCTGCTCGGCCGAGTCGCCTACGCGCTGAGCGGGCTGCTCGACGCACGGATGCAGGAGACCCAGGCGCGGGTGCTCGCGGCCGCCGGGAGCCTCTCTCCGGCGCAGCTCAGCAAGCTGCCGCTCGTGCACCTGGCCTGACCGGGTCTCACTCCTCCGTCAGCTCGGCCCGCATGCTCGACGCGCTGCTCACCACCAGCATCAGCAGCGTCCCCATGGCCTTCTCGTCGAGGCCGGCGGCGGGGAACGCGTAGCGCAGCGTCACGTCCCATCCGTTCGCGCCGCGGATAACCCGCGGTGTGCCGAACAAGCCCTCGCCTGCGCCGAGCGCCACGCGCTGCGGGACGTCGGACTCGGCCGCGAGGTCCCACGCCACGACGCAGGTGAGGTTCAGGACCGGCAGGCCCTCCTCCAGTTCCAGACCCTGCAGCGCGCACACCACGCCGCCGTGGGCGAACGTGAGCGCGCCGTCGTCGTCGACGGTGACGTCGTGGTAGCGCTCGAGCGCCACCTTGGCGACGTCGAGCATCTGGGGGATCGTCGCAGTCACGAGGCCGCTCCGGGCTTGTCGAGGGCGCCGCCGAAGCGGCGGTCGCGGCGAGCGTAGATCTCGATCGCCTCCCAGAGGTGGCGCCGGTCGAAGTCGGGGAAGAGCGTGTCGAGGAAGACCATCTCCGCGTATGCGGACTGCCAGAGCAGGAAGTTGGACGTGCGCTGCTCGCCAGAGGAACGCACGAACAGGTCGACGTCGGGCATGTCCGGCTCGTCGAGGTAGCGGGCGATCATGCGCTCGTCGACCTTGTCGGGGCGGATCCGGCCCTCCGCGGCAAGCTGGGCGATCTTCTTGACCGCGTCCGCGATCTCGGCGCGCCCGCCGTAGTTGACGCACATGGTGAGGGTCAGGACGTCGTTGTGCTTCGTCTTCTCCTCGGCGATCTCCAGCTCCTTGATCACCGAGCGCCACAGCCGCGGCCGCCTGCCCGCCCACCGCACCCGCACGCCCATCGCGTGCATCTCGTCCACCCGGCGGCGGATGACGTCACGGTTGAAGCCCATGAGGAACCGGACCTCGTCCGGGCTGCGCTTCCAGTTCTCCGTGGAGAACGCGTACGCCGAGAGCCAGCGGACGCCGATGTCGATGGCACCGCGGGCCACGTCCATCAGCGAGGCCTCGCCGCGCCGGTGCCCCTCGATGCGGGGCAGCCCCCGCGCGTTCGCCCAGCGTCCGTTGCCGTCCATGACGAGCGCGACGTGGTTGGGCACCAGCTCCTTCGGGATCGCTGGCGGTCGCGCACCGGACGGGTGCGGCGGAGGGGGCTGGAAACGGGCCACGGCGGACCAGCCTAGTGGCGGGGAAACGGGGTTCCTGGCCCCCTCCGGCGTCCAGCCCGGATGCACGCGGGCGGGGGTGGGGATGGCCTCAGGGTGCTCCGGCTGATCCCCTCAGTACCCCTTCAGAGAAGTTTCCCTAATCTCGACGGTATGAGCAGCGCTCCCGAATTGACCGGAATCGTCGGTTGGGTCGTCAACCTGATGGACTCACTCGGCGCCCCGGGCGTCGGGCTCGCCATCGCCCTCGAGAACGTCTTCCCCCCGCTCCCTAGCGAAGTCTTCCTCCCGCTGGCCGGCTTCGCCGCGGCCCGCGGCGACATGAGCCTCCTCGCGGCGATCATCTGGACGACCCTCGGTTCGCTCGTCGGAGCACTGGCGCTCTACGGCATCGGGGCGGCGCTCGGCCGCGAACGGCTGCGCGCGATCGTCGACCGGATGCCGCTGGTGAATCTGCGCGACGTCGACAAGGCGGAGGAGTGGTTCGCTCGCCACGGCAACAAGGCGGTGTTCTTCGGCCGGATGGTGCCGCTGGTGCGGAGCATGATCTCGGTGCCTGCCGGTGTCGAACGGATGCCGGTGCTGCTCTTCGCGGCGCTCACGGCGGCCGGGAGCCTCATCTGGAACACGGCGTTCGTGCTGGCCGGGTACGGCCTCGGGGAGAGCTGGCACATCGTCGAGCAATACGCGGGCATCGCCTCCCGCGTGGTGCTCGTGATCGCCGTGCTCGCGATCGTGGGATTCATCGCGCACCGGCTGTGGCGCCGCCGCCACCCCGTGGAGGAGGCGTCGGCCGACAGCCCCACCGAGCGGCTGCCGGTCGTGTCGGCCGAGAGCCCGACGGTGCGGCTCCCGGCGGCCCGTCCGGGTCAGGCGCCCCCGCCGCGCGGCCCGCGCCGGTAGCGTCCGATCGGTGATCGGGCGGGCGGCTCGTACGGGCCTCGGGCTCACCCTGGGGTGGGTTCACCTCGATTGCGCATCTGTTGCTAGTCGCACCCGCGGCCGTGGCGCTCCTGGTGCCCGCCCTCGCCCCGGCTCAGGCTGCGGGTGACTGCTACGTCGCACTCGCCGAACTGCTCGGCGCCCCGCTTGTCACCCTCGACCCGTCGGCTGACACGGGCTCCCGGCCCGCGGTGCGTGTTCCTGACGCCGCCGGAGGCGTGACCGACCGCCGCTCCACCAGCGGCAGCGACCGGAGCTGGCGCTCCATGTGCCACTGCAGGTGCGCCGCCACGAGCCCGCTGGTGTCGCGGCGGGTGGCGGGGGCGGCGGCGTCCGCGGTGTCCCAGTCGCCGTGCAGCAGGGCGTCGAGCAGCGCGAACGTCTCGCGCGAGGGCATCACCGAGCCGGGCGGGCGGCAGCGCGGGCACACCGCTCCCCCGGCGGCGATGTTGAACGCCGGGTGCGGGCCGGGCTCGGCGCAGCGGGCGCACTCGCTGATGGCGGGCGCCCAGCCGGCGTGGGTCATCGCCCGCAGCAGGAACGCGTCGAGCACGAGCGAGGGGTCGCGCTCCCGGCCTGCGAGCGCCCGGACGGCACCGACCAGCAGCAGGTACAGCCGCAACGCGGGCTCGCCCTCCTCGGCGACGAGCCGGTCGGCCGTCTCCAGGATCGCGCAGCCGGTGGTGTAGCGGGTGTAGTCGCCGATGATGCCCGCGCCGAACGCGTCGACCGTCTGGGCCTGCGTGACGATGTCGAGCGAGCGGCCGGTGTAGCACTGCACGTCGACGTGGTTGAACGGCTCCAGCCGGGCGCCCCACCGCGACCGCGTGCGCCGCACCCCCTTCGCCACCGCGCGCACCTTCCCGTGGCGCTGGGTGAGCAGCGTGACGATCCGGTCGGCCTCGCCCAGCTTCTGCACCCGCAGCACCACGCCGATGTCGCGGTAGAGGCTCACCGCGCAAGACTACGGCGGTCAGGCGCGCGGCCGCGCGTACCGGGCCGTGCAGAGCGGCACGAATACCGCCAGCAGGAGCGCCGTCCAGCCCAGTGAGGCGACCACGGGATGCTCCAGCGGCCAGGCCCCGTTCGTCGGCGCCGTGGGGTTGCCGCATAGCTCGCGGACGGCCGCCGCCACCGCGCTGACGGGGTTCCAGTCGGCGATCGTCCGCAGCCAGGCCGGCATCCCCGTCGTCGGCACGAAGACGTTCGACAGCATCCCTACGGGGAGGACGAGCACCGACAGCTGCCCGGCCACCTCCTCCTTCCCGATCAGCAAGCCGAGGAACATGCCGATCCAGGTGGCCGCGAACTGGAACGCCACCAGCAGCCCCAGCGCACCGAGCGCCGGCGCGATCCCGTTCCGGATCCGCCAGCCCACCAGCAGGCCGCAGGCGGCCATCAACAGCAGGCACAGCAACCCGTACACGGCGGTCGCCGCCGCCTGCCCGAACGGCACCGCGACGCGAGAGATCGGCATCGAGCGGAACCGGTCGACGACACCGCGCCCGCTGTCGCGCGCCATGGTGATCATCGACGGGATGATGTTGAACGCGATGGTGGCGAACAGCCCGGGCACGAGGAACTCGCGGTAGTCGCCCGAGCCTGGCACGGCGATCGCGCTGCCGAAGATGTAGCCGAACACGAGCACGAGCACGACCGGTGCGGCGAGGGTGAGGACGATCCCCGCCGGGTCGTGGCGCAGCTTCCAGAGCACGCGGACGGCGGCCGCGGCGCCGTCCACGGCCGAACGGGAGCGGGTGGGCGTCATGGGGATGGTGGTCATGCCGCTGCTTCCTCCTGCCGGGGCCGGCGGCCGACGAGGTGCAGGAACACCTCGTCGAGAGTCGGACGGCGGATGCCGACGTCGAGCACCGCCACGCCTGCGGCGTCGAGCATGCGCACAGCGCCCGGCACCGTGACCGCGGCGCCGGCCACAGGAGCGCTGATCCGCAGGGCCGCCTCGTCGATCTCCGGCTCGCCACGGGCGTACTCAGCGAGCGCGGCCGCCGCAGCGGGCAGCTCGGCGGGTGTCTCAACGATGACGTCGACGCGGACGCCGATCGAGTCCTTGAGGACGTCCGGGCTGCCGGTGGCGACCGTCCTCCCGCCGTCGACGATCACGATGTCGTTGGCCAGCCGGTCGGCTTCCTCCAGGTACTGGGTGGTGAGCAGCACCGTGGTGCCGGCGGCCACCAGCTCGCGGACCGTCGTCCAGATCTCGGTGCGGCTGCGCGGGTCGAGCCCGGTTGTCGGCTCGTCCAGGAACAGCACGGGCGGCGCGACGACCACGCTCGCGATCAGGTCGAGCCGCCTGCGCATCCCGCCCGACCAGGTCTTGACGAGCCGGTCGGCGGCGTCGGCGAGGTCGAAACGGTCCAGCAGCTCCCCGGCCCGTTCCCGGGCGGCGCGGCGGCCGAGGTGGTGCATCCGGCCGAGGATCTCCAGGTTCTCCCGGCCGGTGAGGTCGTCGTCCACGGCGGCGTGCTGCCCGGCGAGGCCGATCGAGGCGCGGACCAGCGCCGCGTCCCGCACCACGTCGTGGCCGAGCACCGTGGCCCGTCCGGCGTCGGGCACGGTGAGGGTGGCCAGCACGCGGATGGCCGTGGTCTTGCCTGCCCCGTTGGGCCCGAGCACGGCGCACACGCTGCCGCGGGCGACCACGAGATCGAGCCCGTCGAGCGCCCGCACTGGGCCGTATGCCCGCACGAGGCCCTCTGCTACCACTGCAACCGTCATCGGTCCTCCTGTACTGCAACCATTGTTCGCAGTGAGCGAGGATAGCCGACTGGGTACGCTGTTCGCAAAGGAGTAGTGATGGCCCGGAGCATCTGGCTGCGCCAGGAACGGTCCGGCCGGGGACCCGCGCCCGAGCACAGCAGGGCGCGGATCGCCGCGGCCGCCGTGGAACTGGCCGACGTCGGCGGCCTCGACGCCGTCTCCATGCGGAAGGTGGCCGCCGCGATCGGCGCCGGCGCCGCGTCGCTCTACCGCTACGTCGAGACGCGCGACGAGTTGCTGGAGCTCATGGCCGACGCCGCCGCCGGGGAGATCGACCTCTCCCGGGCGCCGTCGGGGGACTGGCGGGCCGACCTCGTCGCGCTCGCGCATGAGCTCCGCGAGGTGTACCGGCGCCACCCGTGGATGCTCGACATCGCACCGGGGCGGGTCGCCCTGGGCCCCAACACCGTGGACGTCCTGGAGTACGCGCTCGCCACGATGCAGGATCTCGACGCGCCGACCCCGGCGAAAATGGAGGCGTTCGCCCTGCTCAACGGCTTCGTCGCACTCCTCGTGCGCTCCGAGAAGGAACTGGGCGGCGCGACGACCGAATGGCAGGAGTCGCAGGCCGAGTTCCTCGCCTCGGTGGTCACCGACGGGCGTCACCCCCACCTCGCCGCGGCGTTCGCCACCCCGTCCCAGGCGACGCCCGCCGTCGCCGATCTGCTCGACAGCGTGCTGCCCCGCGTACTGACCGGCCTCCTCGAGACGGGCGGCGACCGGCCATGAGGTGCGGGCAGGCGTTAGAAGCCGAGCTTGCGGAGCTGCTTCGGGTCGCGCTGCCAGTCTTTTGCGATCTTCACGTGCAGGTCCAGGAACACCTTCG
Organism: Pseudonocardia aurantiaca; assembly: GCF_039526725.1. Classification (NCBI taxonomy): domain Bacteria; kingdom Bacillati; phylum Actinomycetota; class Actinomycetes; order Pseudonocardiales; family Pseudonocardiaceae; genus Pseudonocardia; species Pseudonocardia aurantiaca. The sequence goes on along the minus strand of NZ_BAAAJG010000029.1, from coordinate 227,836 downwards.
TGCCGAGCAGCGCCTCGATCTGGCGGCGGGAGTCGCTGCCCACCTGGCGCAGCCGCTCGCCGCCCTTGCCGATCACGATGCCCTTCTGGCTGGAGCGCTCGACATAGATGTTGGCGCGCACGTCGAGCATCGGCTCCGCCTTCGGGTGGCGGCCCTCGCGGGGCACCATCTCCTCGATCACCACGGCGATCGAGTGCGGCAGCTCGTCGCGCACGCCCTCCAGCGCGGCCTCGCGGATCAGCTCCGCGACCAGCGTCTCCTCGGGCTCGTCGGTGAGATCGCCCTCCGGGTAGAGCGGCGGGCCCTCCGGGAGGCGCGCCACGAGCAGGTCGGCGAGCAGGTCCACCTGGAACCCGTCGACTGCCGAGCAGGGCACGACCTCCGCGAAGTTCATCAGTCCGCTGAGCTGCGTGAGCCGCTCCGCGATCTGCTCCGGCTGCGCGATGTCGGTCTTCGTGACGATCCCGATCACCGGTGTGCGCGCGGCGACCGAACGCAGCTCGTTGACGATGAATTCGTCGCCCCGGCCGACGGGCTGGTCGGCCGGGACGCAGAAGCCGATCACGTCGACCTCGGCCCACGTCTGGCGGACCACGTCGTTGAGCCTGCTTCCGAGCAGCGTGCGCGGCTTGTGCAGGCCCGGGGTGTCGACGACGACGAGCTGCGCGTCGGGCCGGTGCAGGATGCCGCGGATGGCGTGCCGCGTGGTCTGCGGACGGCTCGACGTGATCGCGATCTTCGACCCGATCAGCGCGTTCGTCAGCGTCGACTTGCCGGCGTTGGGCCGCCCGACGAAGCAGGCGAAGCCGGACCGGTAGCCGTCCGGGACCTCCAGGAAGCTCTTCACGCGCTCACGCCGTCAATGGGGAGAGCTTCTCGCCGGTGAGCCGCTCCAGGATCTCCCGGCCGATCGGCAGGGCGGCCGTGGCAGCGGGGCTGGGGGCGTTGAGCACGTGCAGCACCGAGCCGGGGCCCGAACCCTGGTCGACGAACAGGAAGTCGTCGACGAGCGTGCCGTCCCGCTTGACGGCCTGCGCGCGCACACCGGCGCCTGCGGGGTGCAGGTCCTCCGCCCGGACGTCGGGGAGCATCCGCTGGATCTGCTTGACCATCGCCTTCTTCGACAGCGAGCGGTGCATCTCGCCGAAGCCGTAGCGCCAGTGCTGCTTGGCGATCCGCAGCATCCCGGGGTAGGTGATGGTCTCCAGGAACTCCTTGGGCTTGATCGTGCCCCACGAGTAGCCCTCACGCGCGAGCGCCAGCACGGCGTTCGGCCCGGCGTGGACGTGCCCGTCGATGCCGCGGGTGGCGTGCACGCCGAGGAACGGGAACGCGGGGTCGGGCACGGGGTAGATCAGGCCCTTCACCATGCCCGCCGCGCGCTCGCTGAACCCGGAGTACTCGCCGCGGAACGGGATGATCCTGATGCCGGGGTCGGCGCCCGCGGCCTTCGCCACCTCGTCGCAGCGCAGCCCGGCGCAGACGACGACCTGCTTGCCGAGCAGGTCACCGGCGTCGGTGCGCACCACGACGTCGGAGGCCCGGCGCGCGATCTGCGTCACCGCCCGGCCCAGGTGGATCTCGCCGCCCTCCTTGGCCACCAGTTCGCCGATCTTCTCCGCGATCGCGCGGTAGTCGGTGATGCCGGTGGACGGCACGTAGAGCGCCGCGATGCCCCGGACGTGCGGCTCGTGCTCGCGCATCCCGGCCTGGTCCAGCTCGTGGTTCTCCACGCCGTTGGCGTCGCCGCGCCGCTTGAGCTCCGCCATCCGCGGCAGCTCCTCCGGGTCGGTGGCCACGACGAGCTTGCCGGTGACCTCATGCGGGAGGTCGTGCTCGCGGCAGAACGCCACCGTCTCCGCGCAGCCGGACACGGCCAGGCGCGCCTTGAACCCGCCCGGGGCGTAGTACAGCCCGGAGTGGATCACGTTGGAGTTGTTGCCGGTCTGGTGCCTGGCAAGCTGCTGCTCGCGCTCCACCACTGCGACGGATCGGCCGGTCCGGGCCACGGCGTGCGCGGTTGCCAGGCCGACGATGCCGCCGCCGACAACGACGACGTCGAACGAGGGGGTGGTCATGTAAGCGACTCCGGGGTGTGGATCTGCTGGACCGCGCCGGAGGAGTCGGCGCGCAGGACGGGTGCGGCGGGGGCGAGGTCGCGGACGGCGGCGAGCGACGCCTCGTCCACGACACCGGCACCGGTGACAACAGCAGCGGCCTCCAGACCGGGGGCTCCGCTCGACACGGCTGCGGCTACGGCGGCCTGGAGCGCGGTGAGCGCGAGCGACGGGAGCGCGACGGTGGCCGCGGCGTAGGTGCGGCCGTCGGTATCGCGGACGGCGGCGCCCTCGGCTGCCCCGGTGCGGGCTCTGGCCGAGCGCGCGAGCGTCACGATCTTGGTGTCCTCGGGGCCGATCTCACCCGGGCCGGACATCGCTCTCCTCCCGGCGGCGGGCCGTGCCGTCGCCGTCCTCGTCGTGCTCCTCGTCGGACGGCTCGCCGACGGGACCGGGCTCGACCGGTTCGACGAGCACCGTGTTGATGCGCACTCGCCCCCTGGCGTCCTTGCCCCCCTCGGCGAGCAGCCGCAGCCCGGCGACCTCCGCCTCCGCGCCCGGCAGCGGTACCCGGCCGAGCTGCTGGGCGAGCAGGCCGCCCACCGTGTCGACGTCGGCCGCCGCCAGTACCTCGGAGAGCGCGCTGTCGGTGCCGTCGACACCGGGGAAGAGCTCGGCGAGGTCCTCCACCGGCAGCCGCGCCGCCACCCGGAGCCTACGTCCGTCCAGCTCCTGGACCGCGGGCACCTCCTCGGAGTCGTACTCATCGGTGATCTCACCGACGATCTCCTCGAGGATGTCCTCGATCGTCACGACGCCCGCGGTACCGCCGTACTCGTCCACGACGATCGCCATGTGGTTGCGGGCGGCCTGCATCTCCTTGAGCAGGTCGTCGACGCGCTTGGTGTCCGGCACGAACACCGCGGGCCGCATGACGTGGGTCAGCGGGGTGTCCTCCGGGCTTTCTGCCTGCGCCCGCACGATGTCCTTGAGATAGGCGACCCCGACGATGTCGTCGATGTTCTCCCCCAGCACCGGGATGCGGGAGTAGCCGCTCTTGAGCGCGAGCCGCAGCACCTTGTCCACCGGCGTGTCCTGCTCGGTCCAGACGACGTCGGGGCGCGGCACCATCACCTCACGCACGAGGGTGTCACCCAGCTCGAACACGGAGTGAATCATCTGCCGCTCGTCCTCGTCGACGACGCCACTGGTGCTCGCCATGTCGACGAGCTCGCGCAGCTCCACCTCCGAGGAGAACGGGCCCTGGCGGAAGCCCTGGCCGGGGGTGATCGCGTTGCCGACGACGATCAGCAGCTTGGTGAGCGGGCCCAGCAGGGTGGCCAGCGCGCGGACGGGCGCCGCGACAAGCATCCCGACTCGGTACGGGTGCTGACGGCCGAGAGTGCGCGGTCCGACGCCGATGAGCACGTAGCTGACGACGATCATGATGCCCGCAGCCGTGAGGGCACCCGTCCAGTCCCGGTCGAAGATCGCGATGAGCGCGATGGTGAGCAGCACCGTGGCCACGGTCTCGGCGGCGAGGCGCAGCAGGAGGAGCAGGTTGACGTGTCGCGGCCGGTCGGCCACCACGGCGGCGAGCGCGCGCGACCCGGGGCGCCCGGCGCGCACCAGCGCGTCGACCCTGGCCCGGGAGACGGAGTTCAGGGCGGCGTCCGCGGCGGCGAACAACCCGGCAACTGGGATCAGCAGTACAGCGATGACGATGAGGGGGGTGGTGCCGTCCATGACGGAAGGGATCAGCCGTCCTCGAGGCCGGCGGTGCCGAGCACGGCGGAGTCGGTGCGGCGCCGCGCCTCGCGCTCGGCGGCGAGCTGACGCGCCGCTCGCCAGTCGGTGAGGAGCTTGTTCTGCAGCGCGAACATCTCTCGCTCCTGCTCCGGCTCGGCGTGGTCGTACCCGAGCAGGTGCAGGACGCCGTGCACCGTGAGCAGGTGCAGCTCGTCGGCGAGGCCGTGGCCCGCCTTCTTGGCCTGCTCCCTCGCGAACTCGGGGCAGAGCACGATGTCGCCGAGCAGCGCGGGCCCCATCTCGGGCGCGTCGGGGCGCCGGGACTCCTCGGCGAACTCGTCCATCGGGAACGACATGACGTCCGTTGGTCCCGGTTCGTCCATCCAGCGCTCGTGCAGCTCGCTCATGACGTCGAGCCCGACGGCGAGGATGCTGAGCTCGGCGGCCGGGTTGACGCGCATCGCGTCGAGGGCGTAGCGCGCTACGGAGGCGAGGAGCGACTCATCCACCGTCACGCCGGACTCGTTCGAGACCTCTATCGACACCCTTATCCCAGCTCCGTTCCGATGGACTCCGTTCAGAGTATCCGGTGGCGCTCGCCGCACCGCGTTGCGCACCGCGGGGGTCCGCGGAGGCAGGAGCGTGGGTTTCCCGACATCCGGACGACGTACTCGCGCCGCCCGGCCTCGGTTAGGTTCCCGTCATGGTGACGAACTGGGCGGGCAACGTCGTGTTCGCCGCGCGGGCGCTACACCGCCCGACCTCGGTGGCGCAGCTGCAGGAGCTGGTGGCGGGTAGCGAGCGGATCCGGGCGCTCGGCAGCGGGCACTCGTTCAGCCGGATCGCGGACACAACGGGCGACCTGGTCACGCTCGCCGGGCTCCCGCCGGTCGTCGACATCGACGCCGCGGCAGGCACCGCCACGATCGGGGCGGGGCTCCGGTACGGCGAGGTCACGCCGCGGCTGCACGAGGCCGGGTTCGCCCTGCCCAACCTGGGGTCGCTCCCGCACATCGCCGTCGCCGGAGCGTGCGCGACCGGCACCCACGGCTCCGGCAACGACAACGGCGCGCTGGCGACGGCCGTGTCGGCCGTCGAGCTGATGGGCGCGGACGGCGAGCTGCGCACCGTGCGCCGCGGCGACCCGGACTTCGCGGGCTCGGTCGTCGCGCTCGGCGGGCTGGGCATCGTGACGGCGCTGACGCTGGACCTGCAGCCGGCGTTCGGCGTGCGGCAGTGGGTGTACGAGGGGCTCGCCCTCGGCGACGCGGAGGAGGTGCTCGCCTCCGCCTACAGCGTCAGCCTCTTCACCTACTGGGAGGGCGACGGCTTCGAGCAGGCATGGGTCAAACAGCGCGACACCGACCCCGAGCCGCCTGCGCGCTGGCTCGGGGCGACCCGGGCGGACGCGCAGCGCCACATGGTGCGCGGCGTCGACCCCGGGCACTGCACACCGCAACTCGGCGAGCCCGGCGCGTGGCACGAGCGGCTCCCGCACTTCCGGCTCGCGTTCACCCCGAGCACGGGCGAGGAGCTCCAGTCGGAGTACTTCGTGCCGCGCGCCGCCCTCCCCGACGCCCTGCGCGCGCTCGATGCCATCCGCGATCGGATCGCCCAGGTCCTGCTGGTGTCGGAGATCCGCACCGTCGCCGCCGACGACCTGTGGCTCTCGCTGGCCGAGGGCCGCGACAGCGCCGCACTCCACTTCACGTGGGTGCCCGACGCGGCGGCGGTGCTCCCGGTTGTGGCCGCGGTGGAGGCGGCGGTCGAGCCGTTCGCCCCGCGCCCGCACTGGGGCAAGGTGTTCGGGATGTCACCCGCCACGGTCAGCGGGCGCTGGCCGCGGCTGCCGGAGTTCCGCAAGCTCCTCGCGGAGCACGACCCGGCCGGCAAGTTCCGCAACGAGATGCTCGACCGCTACGTACCGGCTTGACGCCGTATCGGGCGCGGGCTCTCACCCCGGCACCCACCGGCTCATACCGTCGGCGCTCGACCCTCACCCCGAGGTGATCATGCTCGCCGGCCGGGGACCTCACCGCCGATGTGGGCCGCGACGGGGAGCGCCCCGCCCTGACGGCCACCCGCCTCAGGCGTGTGGCGCCGCGCAGGTCTTGTCCTTCGCGGGGAGCTTCAGGTCCACGAGGTAGCTCGTGGCCACCTCGTCTGCGCACGGGTTCGCGCCCTGCAGCGCGACGGTGTGGCCGTCGTTCTCCACGGTCAGCAGGCGGGCGCCCATCTGCTTCGCGAGCGAGACGCCGTCCTCGTACGGGGTGGCGGGGTCGCCCGTCGACGAGACGACGAGCACGGTGGGCAGGCCTTCGGCGCGCACCGGGCCCGGCTTCGACGTGGGCGGCACGGGCCAGAACGAGCACTGTTCCAGCGCGTTCGACGGCCCGAACCCGGCGTCGTAGAACGGGGCGAGCTTGATCGACTGCTCGCTGATCTGGCGGGCCACGTCCCGATCCATGATCGGGACGGTGTCGGCACAGGTGATCACCTGGAACGCCTCGAGCAGGTTGCTGTAGCTGCCGTCGGGGTTGCGCTCCCAGTAGGAGTCTGCGAGACGCATCAGGTCGGTGCCGTCGCCGCTCGCCACCTTCGTCAGTCCCTCGGAGAGGAACGGCCACAGCGACTGCGCGTACATGGCGGTGATCACGCTGGTCATGGCGTCGGAGTAGCTCAGCGTGCGGCCTGGACCGGCCGGGACCGGCTTGGTGATCAGGGGCCGCAGCAGTTGCTGCAGGCGCGCGGACGCGTCTGCGGCGTTGGTGCCCACCGCGCAGCCCGGCTGCTGGACGCAGGCCGCCGCGAAGTTGTCGAAGGCCCGCTGGAAGCCGCGCGACTGCGTGAGCCGCGACTCCACGGGGCCGAGCGACGGGTCGATCGCGCCGTCCAGCATGAGCGCGCGGACGTCGGTGGGGAACTGCTCGGCGTACTTCGCGCCGATCGCGGTGCCGTAGGAGTAGCCGACGTAGGTGAGCTTCGGGTCACCGACCACGTGGTGGGCGATGTGCAGGTCGCGCGCGACGTCGCGGGTGCCGACGTTCGCGAGCACGTCGAGGCCGACGCGGTCGACGCAGCGCTCGGCGAAGGCCTTGTACTCCTCCTCGGTCTGCGCGACACCCTCCGGCGAGGTGTCGACGTCGACGTCGGCCCGCTCGGCGTCGATCTCGGCGGTGTTCGAGCAGTCGATCGTCGGCTCGGAGACGCCGACGCCCCGCGGGTCGAAGCCGATCAGGTCGAACCGCTGGGCCAACTCGCCGTCGCCGATGATGCCGGCGATCGCAGGCAGGAAACTCACGCCCGACCCGCCGGGCCCGCCCGGGTCCATGAAGAGCGAGCCGATCCGGTGGGCCGGGTCGAGCGCCTTCTGCCGAAGAAGTGCGATGCGCGCGATCTTCCCGTCCGGCTCGGAGTAGTCGAGGGGGACCTCCAGGTACGCGCAGTCGTAGCGCGCGTCGGCGAAGGTCTTCTCCTCGTCGGCCGTGCGGGCGAACCCGCCGCAGGAGCCCCAGGTCAGCTCCTGGTCGGCGTACCGTTCTAGTCCCGCCCCTCGTTCCAGGTCAGACGCAGCCGCCGGCGTCGCGGCTAGCGCGACGGCGACGAGCGCGGCGATCGAAGCTGCGATGAACGCGCGAAGGCGGAACGGCACAGCGGGAATCCTGGCGGATGCCGACCATTACGACAACTGGGCGGCGCCCCCGTTGCCGTAGCGCGATCCGTCAGCGGCGCCGGGAGCGGCGGTGGTCCTGCGGGGGACCGTTGCGCGGGGCGGCCGCACGCAGGTTGGGCCGCTCACCTTCGGCGTCCCAGCGGGCGTAGGCATCGACGATGTCGGCCACCAGCCGGTGGCGCACGACGTCGGTGCTGGACAGCTGCGCGAAGTGCACGTCGTCGACGTCGCCGAGGATGTCGCGGACGACCATGAGCCCGGAACGGGTGCCGCCGGGCAGGTCGACCTGCGTGACGTCACCGGTGACGACGATCTTCGAGCCGAAGCCGAGCCGGGTGAGGAACATCTTCATCTGCTCGGGCGTGGTGTTCTGTGCCTCGTCGAGGATGATGAAGGCGTCGTTCAACGTCCTTCCCCGCATGTACGCGAGCGGCGCCACCTCGATGGTGCCTGCGGCCATCAGCTTCGGGATCGACTCGGGGTCGATCATGTCGTGCAGGGCGTCGTACAGCGGGCGAAGGTACGGGTCGATCTTCTCGTAGAGCGTGCCGGGCAGGTAACCCAGCCGCTCCCCCGCCTCGACGGCCGGGCGGGTCAGGATGATCCGGTTGACCATCTTGGCCTGCAGCGCCTGCACGGCCTTGGCCATCGCCAGGTACGTCTTGCCGGTTCCCGCCGGGCCGATGCCGAAGACGATGGTGTGCGCGTCGATGGCGTCGACGTAGCGCTTCTGGTTGAGCGTCTTGGGCCGGATGGTCTTGCCCCGCCGCGACAGGATGTCGAGCGAGAGCACCTCGGCGGGTGACTCACCGATGCGGGCGCGCTCGTCGGCCTCGCCGTCGCCGAGCATCTCGACGGTGCGGCGCACGGCGTCGGTGGAGACCTGCTGGCCGCGCTCGGCCAGGGTGATCAGCTCGGTGAAGACGCGCTCGGCGAAGGCCACGTCGGCCGGGTCCCCGGTGAGCGTGAGCTCGTTGCCGCGAACGTGCACGTCAGCGGTGAGCATCTCCTCCGCGACGCGCAGGCTCTCGTCGCGCGAACCCAGCAGCGCGAGCAGAGCGGCGTCCGGAACGGCCATACGGGACTGGACGGAATCCGGAATGGTCAAGGGCTGTGCCGCCTGCTTCCTCAACTCTGCTGGTAGGGACGTACTCGATGCTACCGCCCATACCCCGCGACGCGCCCGGCCTTTCCGCCGAGGTGTCGAATTGATTCGATGGTCCCGTGCACGACGACTCGGCTCTTGTCCTTCCGCGAATTGCGCGGTTCGTCCGCGAGCGGCTCACGCCCGCCCTCTACCGCGAGCGCGTTCCAGCGCAGCTGACGGCGTGGACGGCGCCCGGCGAGCCGGTCCCGTTCGCCGACGCGGTGCGCCAAGAGTTCACCCCGATCGCGCCCGGCGCGCCGTGGGGGCGCCCGTGGGGCACCGTGTGGTTCCACGTGACGGGCTCGGTGCCCGCGGCGTGGACCGACCCGGCCACGCGCCCCGAGCTGGTCGTCGACCTGGGGTTCACCGCCGTCACGGCCGGGTTCCAGGCCGAGGGGCTCGCCTACACCCCCGACGGCGTGGTCGTGGCGGCGGTCGAGCCGTTCAACGCCCACGTCCGGCTGGGCGGCGCGGGCTCGGCCGTCGACCTGTACGTGGAGGCCGCCTCGAACCCGCAGGTAGCGGGCACGTGGGAGTTCGGCCCCACGCCGCTCGGTGACCTGCAGACGGCCGGGACCGACCCGATCTGCCGGCTGGCCGGGATCGACGTCGCGCTGCTCGACGTGCCGGTGTGGGAGCTCGCGCAGGACATCTGGACGCTCTCCGGGCTGGTCGGCGAGCTGCCGGCCGACCTGCCGCGGCGTGCCGAGGTGCTCCGCGCGCTGGAGCGGGCCGTGGACGCCGTGGACCCGGAGGACGTCTCCGGCACTGCGGAGTTGGGCCGTGCGGCGCTGGCCGGCGTGCTCGCGAGCCCCGCGTACCCGAGCGCGCACCGGGTGCACGCCGTCGGGCACGCGCACATCGACTCGGCGTGGCTGTGGCCGGTGCGCGAAACCGTCCGCAAGGTGGCGCGCACGTTCGCGAACGTGCTCGACCTGATGGACGGCGACGACGAGTTCGTGTTCGCGGCCTCGTCGGCCCAGCAGTACGCATGGCTGCAGGAGCACCAGCCCGAGCTGTTCGCGCGCGTCAAGGCGCGGGCGGCCGAGGGCCGGTTCGTACCGGTGGGCTCGATGTGGGTGGAGTCGGACACCAACATGCCGGGTGGGGAGGCCCTGGCCCGGCAGTTCGTGGCGGGCAAGCGGTTCTTCCGCGAGCAGCTGGGGGTCGACCCGCAGGAGGTGTGGCTGCCCGACTCCTTCGGCTACTCGGCGGCGCTGCCGCAGATCATCACGGCGGCGGGCGCGCGCTGGTTCCTCACGCAGAAGATCTCCTGGAACGAGACGAACGTGATGCCGCACCACACGTTCCGCTGGGAGGGCATCGACGGCACCCAGGTGTTCACGCACTTCCCGCCGGTCGACACCTACAACGCGCAGCTCTCGGCGGCGGAGCTGGCGAGGGCGCAGCGGCAGTACGCGGAGAAGGGCCGGGCCAACACCTCGCTCGTGCCGTTCGGCTGGGGTGACGGCGGCGGCGGGCCGACCAGGGAGATGCTGGCGGCGGCGGCACGCACCCGCTCGCTCGAGGGCTCGCCGACCGTCCGGATGACAACGCCGGCGGAGTTCTTCGCGACGGCGGAGGCTGAGTACCCGAGCCCGCCCGTCTGGTCGGGCGAGCTGTACCTGGAGTTCCACCGCGGCACCTACACCTCGCAGGCGCGCACGAAACGCGGCAACCGGCGCAGCGAGCACCTCCTGCGCGAGGCCGAGCTGTGGGCCGCCACCGCCGCCGTCCGCGCCGGAGTCCCGTACCCCGCGGAGACGCTGGAGCGCTGCTGGCACACGGTGCTGCTCCAGCAGTTCCACGACATCCTGCCGGGCACGTCGATCGCGTGGGTGCACCAGGAGGCGGAGCGCAACTACGCGCGGGTGGCCGCGGAGCTCGAGGACGTGATCACCCGCTCGCTCGCGGCGCTGGCGGGTGCGGGCGACCGGGAGATCGCCATCAACGCCGGCCCGTACGCCCGCGACGGGGTGCCCGCGCTCGGGGGCGGCACGGTCGTGCCGCCCGACGCCACGGCAGCCGTCGAGGAGGTCGGCGACGAGATCGTGCTCGCCAACGGCGCCGTCCGGGTCGTCGTCGACGGGCGCGGGCTGCTCACGTCGGTGCGGGACATCGCCGCCGACCGCGAGCTCGTGCCGCCCGGCGCCGCGGCCAACCTGCTCCAGCTCCACCGCGACACGCCGGTGAAGTGGGACGCGTGGGACATCGACGAGCACTACCGCCGCCACGGCCGCGACCTGGTCGACGTCGCCGAACTGACCGTCACCGAGCGGGGCCCGGAGCGGGTGGCGGTGCGGATCACACGCAAGGCGGGCGCGTCGACGATCATGCAGGTCGTGAGCCTGCGGGCAGGAACGCCCGCGGTGGACGTCGTGACCGACGTCGACTGGCACGAGCGGCAGAAGCTGCTCAAGCTGGCGTTCCCGCTGGACGTGCACGCGGACCGGGCGACGTCGGAGATCCAGTTCGGGCACATCCACCGCCCGACCCACACCAACACCTCGTGGGACGCGGCGCGGTTCGAGACGGTCGCGCACCGGTGGGTGCACGTCGGCGAGCCGGGCTACGGGGTGGCCGTCGCCAACGACTCCACCTACGGCCACGACGTCGGGCGCTCGACGCGGCCGGGCGGCGGCACCACGACAACCGTGCGCCTGTCGCTGCTGCGCGCGCCGCTCTTCCCGGACCCGACGGCCGACCAGGGCGAGCACCGGCTCGCGGTGTCGCTGCGGGTGGGCGCCACCATTGCGGACGCCGTGGCGGAGGGTTACCGGCTGAACCTCCCGCTGCGCACGGTCAGTGGCGGCTCCGGCATCGCTCCGCTCGTCGCGGTTGACCACCCCGCCGTCGTCGTCGAGGCCGTCAAGCTGGCCGAGGACGGCAGTGGCGACGTCGTGGTGCGGCTCTACGAGGCACACGGCGGGCGGGCGACGGCGCAGGTCACGACGGACTTCCCGTACGGGTCCGTGGTGGAGACCGACCTGCTGGAGACGCCGCTGACCGAGCCTGTCGCCCTCGCCCCTGACGGCACGCACCTCACCGTCCGTCCGTTCCAGATCGTCACCCTGCGCTACCGCAGGGGAGCTGGTGATCAACTCGGTTGAGCCGGATGGAACACTCCGTCACGGCAACCGGGGCAACGAGGGCCCCGGTGCAACGGGGGGACCGACAACACCATGGCACGGCCGACTCGGATCGCGATCGCGGCGTTGGCCGGGGTCCTCCTCGCGGTCCTCCCCCTGACCGGCGCGAACGCACAGGACGGACAGGCCCGCACCGAGCTGGCACCCACAATGGTCGTGCTCGACGCGTCCGGCTCGATGACCGGTCCGGACCCCGACGGCGGCAGCAAGATGGACGCCGCGAAGCGGGCGGTGCGCGCGCTGGTGGAGACCGCCCCGGACGGTGCCCCGGTCGGTCTCGCGGTCTACGGCACGTCCACCGGCAACTCCGCGGCGGATCGCGAGCGCGGCTGCCAGGACGTCACCGTTCTGAGCCCGCCCGGGCCGGTCGACAAGGCCGGGCTCGCCGCCGCGGTCGATGCGGTCACCCCGCGGGGCTATACGCCGATCGGGCGATCCCTGCAGGTCGCGGCCGAGCAGCTGCCGCAGGAGGGCCCCCGCTCGCTCGTGCTGGTCTCCGACGGGGAGGACACCTGCGCCCCGCCGGAGCCGTGCGATGTGGTGCGCACCCTCGCCGGGCAGGGCGTCGACCTGGTCGTGCACACCGTCGGTTTCGGCGTGGACGACACCGCCCGCGCCCAGCTCGCCTGCATCGCCCAGGCCACCGGCGGCACCTACACCGACGCACCCGACGCGGCCGCGCTGCAGCGGGTACTGCCGCGTGTCACCGCCACGGCGCTGCGCAACTACGAGCCGACCGGAACCCCAATCACCGGCACCCCGGCCTCCGACACGGCGCCTTCGGCCGGACCGGGGCAGCACCTCGACACGATCGGCCAGCACGAGAAGCGCTACTACGCCGTCGACGTTCCGGCGGGGGCCACGGCGTACTTCAGCGCGACCGTCTCCTTCCCGCGCGTCCAAGACGTCAATGTGCTCGACGACTTCAACACGCTGCAGCTACGGACCTACGGCGACGGTGGCGAGGACTGCCACGCGTTCGAGTCCGAGCAGACGTCGCGGTCCAGCGACGGCGCCGCGCTCACCGTGGCCACGACGTGGGACGGCGCCACCAAGGAGGACACCGGCAGCGCGAGCGGCGACCGGTGCAAGGGCGGCGGCCGCTACTACTTCGCACTCGAGTGGGACCGGGTGTCCGCAGGCGTGCCCGCGCGGCTGCCGGTCGAGCTGCTCGTCGGTGTGGAACCCGCGGTCACCGACGGCGGGCCGGTCGCGGTCCTGCCCGCCGCGGAGTTCGTCGAGCCGGCGGGCGCACCCCGGCCGGTCGTCGGCGGCGGGTCGTTCGCCGTGGCCGGCACGCTCGACGGCTCCGGGAGCTACACCGACGTGCTGCGCCGGAGCGAGTTCGTCTTCTACCGGGTGCGGCTGGACTGGGGCCAGGGGCTGGCCTACCGCGTCCGTTTCGGCGCGACGCCCGGCACCGGCCTGGAGAACGTCTCGCCCGTGTCGACGCGGCTGTACGCGCCCACGCGGGAGGAGATCGAGCAGGACTTCATGGCCTACACCGGCCCCGACAGCGTGTTACCGACGAACTCGCCCGCCCTCACCACGGTCCCAGTGCGCTACGGCAACCGCGCGGCCGACGTCGTCGGCTCCCGCACGCAGAGCGTGGCGGGTTGGTACTACGTGTCGGTGCAGGTGGGGGCACCGAGCGAGGACAACGGTGCGGCCGCTCCGGTACCCGTCCAGCTGGACGTGTCGGTCACGGGCACGCCCGAAACAGGCCCGCAGTACGCGTTCGCCTCGGCCGAGGCCCGGCAGGCGGGGCCGTTCGGCGAGGGCAAGGTGCCCGCTGCCGCGGCACCGCGGGCCGAGCCCGCCCCGGCGGCCGCGGGGACGGCCACGAGCAGCACCGTGGTCTCGCCGCTCGGCTGGGCCGCGATCGGCGCCGGCGGCGCGCTGCTGGCCGCACTGCTCGTGGCACTCACCCTGCGCCGCCGACGCGCGCGGTAGGTCCGCTGCCGGGCGTTCCTGGCCGGGTGTTCAGTAGCTGCGGAACGCCTCCGCTGGTCACGCTCCGCGCCGTCGCAGCGTGACCGGTGCGGCGGCCGTGCTGATGGCGGCCCTCGCCACGGCGCTGGTGGTCCGGCGCCGCCGCCGCGCACGGTCGGCGAACCGGTAGGCGTCGACCCTGTCGGTTCCCGGAACGTCAGTGTCCTCGGAGGGCCTCCGCGAGCCACCAGGAACCGCCGTCCGAGGCGATCTTCGCGTCGACCAGCATCGGGGCGCGGCCAGGAACTGCTGCGCCACCTCTGGGGAGCCGTGCGCCGAGCGCCACGGCCGATCGCCGCCAGCCGGGCGCGGCCTGCGCCACCAGACTCGACGCCATGCAGACGACAACCGACCCGCTCGACGTCCTGAAGGGCATGTACGCCGCCGAGGAGCGCTACCTCGCCGCGGGCGGTCCCGGTCGGGCGAGCTTCGATTCGCTCGCCCCGTTCTTCGCCTCCGACGTGGTGCTGCACCAGGCCGACGCGCTCCCCTACGGCGGCCTCTGGCGCGGCCACGAGGGCATGGAGCGGTTCTTCGTCGCCATGAGTGCGACCTGGGAGTCGTTCGAGCTGCTGGAACAGGATTTCTTCGCCGACGGCGACACGGTTGTGGTGCGTACCCAGGTCCGCGCCCGCGCCCGCGCGACCGGACGGCAGCTCGAGTTCCCCATTCTCCAGACGATCACGGTGCAGGGCGGGCGCATCACGGAGGTCCGGCCGTTCTACTGGGACACCGCCGCGATCGCCGCCGCCAGCGGCCCGAGCTGACGAACGGGAGCTACCGAGACGCCGTGACGAGCCAGACCGAGCCGGGGATCATGACCCCGCCGGTGGTTTCAAACTCCGTGAGCGACTCCGTCACCTCGGCGCGGATCCGGGTGACGGTCGCCGGGTCGACGTCACGCAGGTTGTGGCGGGTCGCGCCGTCCGGACTCGACCTGCTAGTGGCCGCGGAACGCCTCCGCGAGCCACCACGCCCCGCCGTCGGAGGCGATCTTCGCGTCCACCAGCAGCGGCGCGGCCCGCGGCCCGGCTACCCACTCGGCCACCGCCTTCAGGTCGCCCGGTGCTCGCACGGTCACGGCGTCGAAGCCGTACCCGCGCCCGATCGCCGCGATGTCGGTCTCCGGGAACGTGACAGTGCTGTGGTCGCCGTCCGCGAAGTGGTGCACCTCGGCGCCGTAGCCGCGGTCGTCGTAGACCACCACGACCATCGGGAGCCCGAGCCGCGCCACGGTCTCCAGCTCCGCCGCCGCCATCAGCGCCCCGCCGTCCCCGAGCGCCGCGACGGCGACCCGGTCGGGGCGGGCGAGCGCCGCACCGATCGCGGTGGCCAGCCCGAGCCCGATCGACTGGAAGCCCTGGGTGAAGCAGAACCCGTGCTGGTCGGGGACCCGCAGGTAGGCGCTGGGGTAGCCCATGAAGTTGCCGGAGTCCACAGCCACTGTGCGCTCGGCCGGTAGCAGCTCGTCGAGCGCGATCGAGAGCGTGCGGGGGTCGATCCCGTCCGGCCCCGTCAGGTCCTCGTACGGCTCGCTGCTCCAGCGGATGCGCTCGCGGATCGCCGCCCGCACGTCGTCGGTCCGGTAGCCGGTACGCGGCTCGCCGACCGCGGCGAGCACGTCGGACGCCGTGGCCGCCACGTCGCCGAGCACGCCCAGGTTGACCGGGCGGTTGGCGCCGATGGCGTCGGCGTCGAGGTCCACCTGAACCACCCGCGCGTCCGGGCCGATCAGGGCGCCGTGCCGCATCGTCCACATGTTCAGCGCGCAACCCCAGCCGACGACCAGGTCGGCGCCGGAGATCAGCTCCGCGGCCAGCGGAGAGGCGAAACCGCCGGAGATACCCAGCGCCCACGGCTCGTCCACGAACAGCCCCGAGGCGACGGCGGACGTGGCGAGCAGTGCCCCGGTGGCCTCGGCAAGCGCCAGCAGCTCGGTCCGCGCGCCGCGGGCCCCGCGGCCGGCGACGAACACCGGCCGCCGCGCCGAGGTGATCATGGCCGCCAGCTCGGCCACCGCGGCGGGAGCAGGCCGGATCGGCGCGAGCGCGGGCACCGCCGGCACGGCCTGGCCCTCCGGCGCCTCGGTCGCCTGCACGTCCAGCGGGAGATTGAGCACCACGGTGCGGCGCTGCTCGACGACCGTGCGATACGCGCGCACGGTGTCGGCGAGCGCCGAAGCGGGTGAGTGGACCCGTTCGGCGACCGCGCCCACCGCCCTCACCAGCGCGTCCTGGTCGATGCGGAAGTTGGACCGCACCGCGGCCGCGCCGGTGTCGGCGGCGAGCACCAGCAGCGGCGTGCGGCTCTTCGCCGCCTCGGTGATGCCCGTCATCGCGTTGGTGAGCCCGCAGCCCTGGTGCAGCGACAGCACGCCCACCCGGCCGCTCGTGCGGGCGTAGGCGTCGGCCATGGTCGCGGCGCCGCCCTCGTGGCGGGCCGCGACGAACGGGACACCGCCGTCGCGCAGCGCGTTCGTCACGTGGAAGTTGCCGCTACCGACCACACCGAACGCGTGCCCGACGCCGAGACCCGCGAGCGTGCCGCCGACAAGCTCAGCCACGGTGCTCATGCGCAACCCCCTCGGCACGTCAGCGGGGCCACCCCGCTGACGTCGGCGCGGGCCCTCATCGCTCCACCAGCGCCAGCACGCGGGCCGGGCTCCCCGAGCCGCCCACGATCGGCAGCGGCCCCGCGATCACCACCACCCCGGTGGGCGGGAGCTGCGCCAGGTTCTGCAACTGCGTCAGCCCGTACTTGCCAGCGCCCAGGAGGTAGGAATGGCACGGGAACGGCGGGTCGAAGGAGTGCGCCGCGCCCGCGTCCGTGCCGACGGTCTCGACGCCGAGACCGATCACCGGCGCCTCCTCGGCCAGCCACCGCGCGCAGTCCACCGAGATGCCGGGGGTGTGCGGGCCGGTCGCGTTCGCGTTGAGGAAGGCGCCCGCGTCCTCGCTGCGCGCGTCCCAGCCGGTGCGGTAGAGCAGCCAGCCGCCCTCGGGAAGCGGCCCGTGCTCGGCCTCCCAGGCCCGCACGTGCTCCACCTCCAGCAAGAAGTCCGGGTCGGCGGCGGCCTGCGCCGAGAAGTCGAGCACCACGGCCGGAGCGACCAGCCGCTCCGGCGGCACCTCGGCGATGTCCTCGCCGTCCTTCGCCGTCACCCAGTGCACGGGCGCGTCGAAATGGGTGCCGGTGTGCTCGGAGGTCCGGATGTCGTTCCAGTACCAGGCCGGACCGCGATCGTCGTAGCGGCTGATCTCGGTGAGCCCGAACGGCGACGCGTTGGCGAAGGGCGGGGGCAGCGCGAGGATCGGGGTTCCGCTGTGCAGCGGCGCGGTGAGGTCGACGACCTCGACGGTGCGGGCGCGCATCGCGTCGAGCAGGTCCTGCAGCACCGGCATCGGAGCTCCTGACGGGGGACGGTTCCAGTCAGCCGATCCTGGCGCATCGGGACGCGTCCGCGCACCGGGTGTTCTCGGCCTCGATCATCACCATGGTGCTGATGACCCTCGCGGGTCTTCGGCGGCATGCTCCTGCTCCCGCTGTACCTGCAGCTCGTACGCGGCGAGTCCGCGCTCCAGACCGGGCTGCTGCTCGCGCGGATCCAGCCGCGGCTCGCCGCGGCGTTCGGAGCGAAGTTCTGGTGGGCCGTCGGGTTCGTCGGGATCGCGTTCGTCGTGACTTTTGTTCTCCTCCCCAAGCGCAAGCCCGCTCCCTGGAGGAAGATGGGAAGGCGCCCGCGGCTACGCCGCCCGGCGTGATCCACTGGTCCGAACGCAGTAGCCAGTACGTACATCGGAGTCAAGGTTGACAGCCCCCGCCGAGCGATCCCGCCCACTGCGCGCCGACGCCGAACGCAACCGGCGCCGCATACTCACAGCCGCGAGGGAGGTGTTCGCGCGGCGTGGGCTCGACGCCGGGCTCGACGAGATCGCCCGCCACGCAGGCGTCGGCACCGGAACGGTCTACCGGCGCTTCCCCGAGAAGTCGCTGCTCATCGAGGCGCTGTTCGAGGACCGGCTCGACCAGATGTTCGCGTTCGTGGAGGCCGCTGCCACCCATCCTGACCCTTGGGAGGGCCTGGTCGAAATCCTCGAGTCGGTCACGAGGATGCAGATCGAGGACCGCGGGCTCAAGGACGTGATCTTCAGCGGGGTCGGCGACAAGGAGGTGTTCCGCGAGCGCCGCGAACGGTTCCTGCCCCTCGTGGAGCAGACGATGGACCGGGCGAAGGCCGCCGGGGTGCTCCGCGCGGACGTCGGGCTCACCGACCTCGGCGCGCTGCAGGTCATGCTGACGACGGTGGCCGACTTCAGCCCGGCCACCCGGCCGGAGGTGTGGCGCCGCTACCTGCAGATCCTGCTCGACGGCCTCCGCGCCGACCGCGCCGGATCGACCTCACTTCTTCAGCCGGCACTGACGCTGGACGAGTTCGAGGCGGCCTGCGGCCGCGGCAAGCACGCAGGTGCTTGACCCTCTCCCTGTGTGAGGCCGTGTACTCGCCCCCGTCATGTTCACCATCGGAGCCTTCGCCGATCACGGCCGCGTCTCGGTCCGCATGCTGCGGCACTACGACGCCATCGGGCTGCTGCGCCCCGCGCACGTCGATCCGGCCAGCGGTTATCGCTACTACCGGGCCGAGCAGCTCACGCAGCTCAACCGCATCGTCGCGCTGAAGGAGCTGGGCTTCAGCCTCCAGCTGGTCCGCTCGATCCTCCACGACGACGTGAGCGCCGACGAGCTGCGCGGGATGCTGCGGTTGCGGCGGGCGGAGCTGGAGTCGGTCATGGCCGACACGGCAGCGCGGCTGGCCGAGGTCGAGGCGAGGCTCCGCACGATCGAGAGCGAGCACCTCATGCCCACCGACCATGTGGTCGTCAAGAGCCTGCCCCCGCTGCGGGTGGCCGAGGTGAGAGGCACGGCCCGGAGCTTCGACCCGCGGGAGATGGGCCCGCTCGTCGGCTCCCTGTACGCGGACCTGCGTGCCCGCCTGCAGGCCGCAGGCGTGGTCCCGACCGGCTGCGGTGTCACCCGCTACGAGGACGGGCCGGACGGCTTGGGGGTCGTCGTCCTCGCGGGGCTGCCGGTCGCCGCCGGTGCCGGTCCCGTCGAGGGCGCCGGGATCGTCGACCTCCCATCGGTGGAGCAAGCCGCGACGATCGTGCACAGCGGCCCGATGGACCGGGTCCTGCCCACCGTGCAGGCGCTCGCGCGCTGGCTCGACGCCCACGGCCACCCGCTCACCTCCCAGCACGCCCGGGAGCTGTCGCTGGCCGACGAGGTGACCGAACTGCAGGTGCCGCTCTCCGGAGCCGCGCCGCTACTCCCCCCGCTCCTGCGCACGGGCGAGTAGGCGTTCCGCAGCGTCGCGGCAGACCCACCACGCCTCGTCGGCCGGGTCGATGACCTTGAAGTGGTCCACGTCCGGCAGCGACACGAGCTCGGCTTCGCCCCGGGAGGCCGCGACGAACCGGTCGCTCTGCCGCGGCGGCACGTTCTCGTCGGCCGTGCCGTGCACGCAGACCACCGGGACCCCGATCGGCAATCGGGCCACCGGCGACGCCAGCGAGTACCGGTCGGGGACGTCCTCGGGGAATCCGCCCAGCAGGTCCGTCACGGCGCCGTCGCCCACCCCGTGGCGCGCGGCGTCGACGAGGTCGAGCACCCCGGCCTGGCTGACGGCCCCGCACAACCGCACCACCGGGCCGGCGCCGGGCGTCCCGGCCAGGAGTCCGGGCCGCGCGGCGAGCCAGGCCGCGAGCTGCCCTCCCGCCGAGTGCCCGACGGCAACCACCCGGTCCAGGGGGAGCCGCCCGCCCGCCACCTCCTGCACGGGCCCGGCGAGCAGGTCCACGGCTGCGGCAACGTCCTCGAACGTCGTGGGCCAGCCGCCGTCCCCGCCGACGCGCCGGTACTCGACGTTCCACGCCGCCCAGCCACGCTCGGCCAGGTCCGCGGCGAGCGGGCGGCCCAGCTCCAGGTCGCGCCGCTGCCGCCAGAATCCGCCGTGCACCACCACGGCGACACCGCGGACGGGCCCGGCGGGGAGCGTCAGCTCACCGAACTGGCTGGGATGGGTGCCGTACGGGATCCGCATGGGGGTGGCGCCGGGAGTCACCCCGATGAGCATGCCGGTTGCCACGTCGCGGCGGACGTGGGGGGACACCCACCGCGACGTGGCTCCGCCGGCTGAGGGGGACTCCCCGGCGGCCCCGTGGGTGCAAAGCACCCGCGGCACGGGTCCGATCACGTGCCGCGACCGGAACACGGGGAACGATAACGCGCCTAAGGGCTCAGGGAGGAGCCTCTCACCCGTATGACGAGCGTGTCGGCGGTGAGTCCGGCCGAGCGGGCGACATCGGGCATCCGACTGGATTACGCTCCGCCACCGCGCTGGCCGGGTGCCGTTCGCGCGTGGGCCGCGTGGCCTAGGTCCTATAGGAGCCTGCTAGCCCCAGCGGCCGGTGAGCACGCCGAGGGCGCCCAGTCCTACCGTCGCCGCCGTGGACGCGCGCAGCACCTCCGGCCCGAGCCGGACGGGCCGCGCGCCCGCCGCCGTGAGAGCGGCGACCTCCTCGTCGGTGATCCCGCCCTCAGGTCCGACGACGAGCAGCACCTCGGCGGCCCCGGACAGCCCGGACAGCTCCGACAGCTCGGCCCCGAGGTCGGTGAGCCGGTCGGTGGCGGACTCGTGCAGGACGAGGGCCATGTCGACATCGGTCACCCGCCGGGCGAGCGCCGCCGTCGTCACGGGCTCCTCGACGACCGGGTGCCACGCCCGGCGCGCCTGCTTCGCGGCTTCCCGCGCAGTGCTGCGCCAGCGGGCCAGCGCCTTGTCGCCGCGCGGCCCCTCCTCCCAGCGGGCCACGCAGCGCGCTGCGCGCCACGGCAGGATCCCGTCCACCCCGGCCTCGGTGGCGAGCTCGACGGCCAGCTCGCCGCGGTCGCCCTTCACCAGCGCCTGGGCGACCAGCACGCGAGGCGTGGGCGGGTCGAGCTGGGTCCGCCCGGTCACGGTCAGCTCGACCGTGTCCCGGCCGGCCGCGGCCACGACCGCCCACATGAGCCCGCCGCGTCCGTCGGCGAGCTGCACGGTCTCACCGGGCCGCAGCCGCTTCACGGTGGCGGCGTGCCGCCCCTCCGGCCCGTCCAGCACCGCGCGGTCGCCCGCGGGCAGCGCGTCGACCACGAACAGCGGCGGGGTGCTCACGGGTCGATCCTCTCCCCCGCTGCGGGCCAGGGGTCAGTGGGCCCGGCGGATCGGCGCGATCGTCGGCACCGGGTCTCAGGTGAGGAAGCCCAGCACCAGCTCGGTCAGCAGCGCCGGCTTCTCCATGGCGAGCAGGTGCGAGGTGCCGGGCACGACCGCCAACTCGGCGCCGGGGATCGAGCGGTACATCTCGACGGTGTGCTCCAGGTGCACCCCGTCGTCGTCCCCGGACACCACGAGCGTGCGCGCGGAGACCGCCGCGAGCTGCCCGGCGGCGAGCGTGGGCCCGGTGAGCGCAGGGTCACCGGCGCCGTACGCCGTGTACCAGCTCCGCACGCCGAGGGGATCGACGTACCCGCTCTCCCTCAGCTCTGTGCTCATGCCGATAGGACGTCAGAGCCGCGCCGGACTCATCGGTCGTCAGAAACTGGCCTTGGGCACGCCCGGACCGGGGTCGATCTGGTGCGGACCGCCCTTGCCGGGGCGGACGTCGAAGTCGAAGATCGCGGTCGGGATGTAGACCGTGGAGCACGAGTTCGGAATGTCCACCACCCCCGACAGCCGGCCTTCGATCGGCGCCGCGCCCAGGATCATGTAGGCCTGCTCCGGGGTGTAGCCGAACTTGGTCAGGTAGTCGATGGCATGCAGGCAGGCGCGCTGGTAGGACAGCTGCGCGTCCAGGTAGTGCTGCTTGCCGTCCAGGGTTACCGACGTGCCGGAGAACGCCAGCCATTCGCTGTACTGGGGAGGCGTGTTGCCCGGCATGAAGATCGCGTTCTCCGAGACGCCATAGGTCTCCATGCCGCCCTTGATCAGGTCGACGCCGAGATCCATGAACCCGCCCATTTCAATCGCCCCACAGAACGTGATCTCGCCGTCGCCCTGGGAGAAATGCAGGTCCCCCATCGACAGCTTGGCGCCGTCGACGAAGACCGGGTAGAAGACCCTGGTCCCTTTCGTGAAGTTCTTGATGTCCTGGTTACCGCCGTTCTCCCGGGGCGGAGCGGTGCGGGCGGCCTCTCGGGCGACCCGGTCGAACTCGTCGCCGGACAGGCTGCCGAGGACGGCCGAGTCGGGCAGCGGCGGCAGCGCCAGCGGCGGCACGCGGTCCGGGTCGGTGTCGATGAGTTCCTGCTCGCGCGCGTTCCACTTCGCGAGCAGGTCTGCGGACGGCGCGGTGCCCATCAGGCCGGGGTGGACGATGCCGGTGAAGGACACCCCGGGTATGTGGCGGGAGGTCGCCACACCGCCGCGGAAGTCCCAGATCACCTTGTAGGCATCGGGGAACTGGTCGGTGAGGAACCCGCCCCCGTTCTCCTTGGCGAAGATGCCGGTATAGCCCCAGCCCTGGCCCGCCAATGGACCGGAGTCCTCCTGTGGGACCGGGCCGACGTCGAGGATGTCGACCATCAGCAGATCCCCGGGCTGTGCCCCTTGGACCTCGAGGGGGCCGCTGAGCACGTGCACGCTCGGCAACGGAGCGTTCAGCACGTCCTCGGCCGAGTCGTCGTTGTGGATCGCGCCGTCGAACCATTCCCGGCACTCCACCCGGAACGCGTCCCCCGGCTTGACCTGCACCTGCGCCGGGATGTCCGGGTGCCACCGGTTGTGGCCGACAATCCGCTGCTCGGTGAACTTCTTGGTGTTGTCGAGCGGGAACACGACTTCGGGCATTCGACCTCTCCCTGCTTCCGAGTACGCGACACGAGAGCGCGATCGACTAGGGGTCGTAAACGGTCAGCGCCGCAGTTCAGGTGAGCGCCATCACCCACAGGTTGTAAGCCTGGGAGGCTAGACCCGCGTGCTACGCGCCGGGAGAGCCGTCACCCGGATCGCCCACGGTGGACTCATCGGTTGTACTCGCCCGGCGGATCGGCATGATTGTGGGCACCGGGTCGGCGGTGAGGAACTCCAGTGCCAGCTCCTGCACCCGGTGCGGCTTCTCTATGACGAGCACGTGTGAGGTGCCCGGCACGACTGCCAGCTCGGCGTCCGGCCCGAGGTCGCGGGAGTCGCTGAACTCGCCGTGCAGGTAGACCAGCGGCTCCCCGCTGCCGTGCTCCGCGTACCAGGTCGGCACGCCGCCGACGTCGACGAGGCCGTCCGCGTCCGCTCTCACGCGTGCGACAGTGCCCGACCGACGGCGGCGGCGGCGGGGGTGGCCACCCAATCAACGCCGGACTCATCGCCACCTTGCACATCCCCGGCCGCCCCGCCACGAGCGCGCGACGGGGCCGGCGGCCGGGCGCAGTCAGCGCCCGAACGAGTCGCGCAGCCGGGAGAACAGGCCGTGGCCGTTGCGGTTGCCGCCGACGAGGTCGGGCTGCTCCTCGCCGCGCAGCGCGGCGAGCTGGCGCAGCAGCTCCGTCTGCCGGGGGTCGAGCTTGGTCGGCACGACCACGTCCACGTGCACCATGAGGTCGCCCTGGCCGTCGACCCGGCCGGTGGAGCGCAGCCGCGGCATCCCCTTGCCGCGCAGCGTGCGCACACTGCCTGCCTGCGTGCCCGGCTCGACGTGCAGCTCCTCGACGCCGTCCAGGGTCGGCAGCGGGAGTGTGGTGCCGAGCGCGGCCGCCGTCATGGGCAACTGCACGGTGCAGTGCAGGTCGGCGCCGTCGCGGGTGAACAGCTCGTGCGGCTCCTCCTCGACCTCCACGTAGAGGTCGCCTGCTGGGCCACCACCGGGACCGACCTCACCCTGCCCGGCGAGCCGCACGCGCATGCCGTCGGCCACGCCTGCCGGGATCCGCACGCCGACGTTGCGCCGCGAACGTACGCGCCCGTCGCCGCCGCACTGCCGGCACGGCTCCGGGATGACCTCGCCGAACCCACGGCAGTTGGGGCACGGCCGCGAGGTGACGACCTGGCCGAGGAACGAGCGCTGCACGCTCTGCACCTCACCGCGGCCGTTGCAGATGTCGCACATCGTGGGGGCGCTGCCAGGGGCGCAGCCCGAGCCGGTGCACTCCGAGCAGAGCACTGCGGTGTCGACTGCGAGGTCGCGCGTGACGCCGCTGGCGCAATCCTCCAGCGTGAGCCGCATCCGGATGAGCGCGTCGGCGCCCGGCTGCACGCGGCTGCGCGGACCCCGCCCGCGCACCCCGCCCTGCCCGCCGAAGAACGCGTCCATGATGTCGCCGAAGCCGAAGGCGCTGAACGGGTCGCCGCCACCGCCGCCTGCACCGCCACCCGCGCCGTTGCCCAGCGGGTCGCCGCCGAGGTCGACGATGCGGCGCTTCTCCGGGTCGGAGAGCACCTCGTACGCTGCGCTCACCTCGGCGAAGCGCTCCTGCGCCGCTGCGTCCGGGTTGACGTCGGGATGCAGCTCACGCGCGAGCCTGCGGTAGGCCCGCTTGATCTCGTCAGGTCCGGCGTCGCGATCGACGCCCAGGATCCCGTAGTAGTCCCGTGCCACCCTGGCGTTCCCCATGGTCCTTCTCGCTCGTTCCTGCTTCGCGTCAGTTGCGTCGGTAGTGCCTGCTCACGTCGTGTCCGTGCTGATGTCCGTGCTGGTGTGCGCGGCCGTCATCGCCCGGCCAGGATCTCACCCACGTACCGGGCGACGGCATGCACCGCCGCAATCGAGCCCGGGTAGTCCATCCGGGTGGGCCCGACGACACCCATCCCGCCCAGGACAGTGCCCGGTCCGTAACCGATGGACACCACGGAGGTGTCGCGCATCTCCTCGGCTTCGTTCTCCTCGCCGATCCGCACCGTGACCGTGCCCGGGATCTGCGCCGACGCCAGCAGCTTCAGCACCACGACCTGCTCCTCGAGCGCCTCCAGCACCTGGCGCAGGGAGTTCGGGAAGTCGGCCGCGTTGCGCGTGAGGTTGGCCGTGCCGCCCAGCAGGAGCCGCTCCTCGGGGTGCTCGACGAGGGTCTCGATGAGCACGGTGCACACGCTGATGAGCTGCGCGCGCAGCTCGGAAGGGCCCGTGCTGGGCAGCTCGGCCACGGCTGCCGACGCCACCGCGAGCGGGCTGCCGACCAGCGCGCCGTTGACGAGGTTGCGCAGCTTGACCACTTCGTCGTCGGAGATGACGTCGCCGAGGTCGACGACCCGCTGGTCGACCCGGCCGCTGTCGGTGATGAGCACCAGCATGAGCCGGGCCGGGGTGAGCTGCACGACCTCGCAGTGGCGCACGGTGGAACGCGTGAGCGTGGGGTACTGGACGACGGCGACCTGGCGCGTGAGCTGCGCAAGCAGCCGCACGCTGCGCCGCAGGACGTCGTCGAGGTCGATGGCGCCGTCGAGGAACGCCTGCACCGCCCGACGCTCGGCCACCGTGAGCGGCTTGACCTGCGCCAGCTGGTCGACGAACAGGCGGTAGCCCTTGTCGGTGGGCACGCGGCCCGCGCTGGTGTGGGGCTGGGCGATGAGCCCGTCCTCCTCCAGCACCGCCATGTCGTTGCGCACCGTGGCGCTGGAGACGCCCAGGTTGTGCCTGTCGACGATCATCTTCGAGCCCACCGGCTCGTGAGTGGCCACGTAGTCGGCCACGATCGCGCGGAGCACCGCGAACCGTCGCTCGTCGGCGTTCACGTGTTGCTCCCCCTCCGATCTGTGGTGTTCGGCCCATTCTAGGTGTTCTCGCGCCGGCAGGAGTGCGCACAGAATGTGGCACGTGATGATCCGACGTCCGGTCCTCGATGCCATCGCGACGGGCCGCGTCACCGTCGTGTTCCGGCGCTGGGACCGCCCGCGGGTGCGCGCGGGAGGGACGCAGCGCACGGCCGTCGGAGTGCTGGAGTTCACCTCGGTCGAGCCGGTCGACGACACGGGCCTGACCAGCAGCGACGCCGTAGCGGCCGGGTTCGCCGACCGCGACGCGCTGCTGAAGGCCCAGGTCGGGGACGGCACCCTGTACCGCGTCGGCGTGCGGCTGGCCGGGCCCGATCCGCGGGTGGCGCTGCGGGCGAAGCGCAGGCTCTCGGCGGCCGACCGGGCGGACCTGGATGCCCGCCTTGCGCGGCTGGACCGGGCGTCGAAGCACGGGCCGTGGACCGCGGCCGTGCTGGAGCTGATCGCGGACAACCCCGCGGTCCGGGCCCCCGACCTCGCCGCGCGAATGGGCCGGGAGACGCTCCCGTTCAAGCGTGACGTCCGCAAGCTCAAGGAGCTCGGCCTGACCGAGAGCCTGGAAGTCGGTTACCGCCTCTCCCCCCGCGGCCGCGCGTACCGCCGCTGACCCATGGGATCCGGCCGAGAAGGGTCCTGAACAACTCCGCCCGTAGCGAGCGGCGTCCAGGTGGGTGCATCGCAAGGCGGACGATCGGGCCGATACCGCTGTTGTATCGGCCCGATCGTCCAACGCCGCGAGGTGCCCGCCTGGGCGGCGCGCAGTAGGGCCGAGTTGTTCAGGGCGCTCCTAGCCGCAGGCCACACGCCCCTCACATCGCTGGTGGCATCGTGTGGCGGCGTGACCGCGCAGCGTTTCAGCCGGCGCTGGCTCCTCGTCGCCGCCGGCGCCGCCGGACTCGTCGGCGCCGGAGTCGTCGCACTCCCCGCCGGGGCCGTCACGGCCGAGCCCGACGCCCTGCGCGCGCGGATCCTCGCCGGCCCACCACCCCACGTCGGGTACGCCGAGAGCAGCGGGCGGCTGGGGCTGCCCGAGATCCCGCAGCTTGAGTCGGTCACCGCGCTCCTCACCGGCACCACCCGCATCCGCGCGTTCGTCTCGGGCGCCGACAGCTGGCGCGCCGACGAGCTGACGCCCGCGGGCGAGCGCGACACCTATCACCTGGGCGGCGCCGAGTACGTCTGGGACTTCGGGAGCGACGAGCTCACCCGTGTGGTCGGCACCACGCCGCTCCGGCTGCCCCGCGCCGCCGACCTGCTCCCGCCCCAGCTCGCGCAGCGGCTATTCCGCCTCGCCCCCGCCGACCCGGTCAGCCCGCTCCCGGCGCGCCGCGTCGCGGGCCGCACGGCCGCCGGGCTGCGGCTCGTGCCGGCAGACCCGGCCACCACCGTGGGCGGTGTCGACGTCTGGGCGGACCCGACGACCGGGCTGGTGCTGCGCGTCGAGGTCTCCCCGCGAGCCGGGCCACCGCTGCTCGTCACCGAGTTCGTGGACGTGACCGACGGCCCGCCCGACCCCGCGGCGCTCGTGCCGCCGGTCCCGCCCGGAGCCGGAGCCGTCACCGCGAGCGCAGCGGACCTCAGCGGCGCCCTCCGCACTCTCGACGCCCCGCCGCCGCCCGACCGGCTCGCGGGCCGCGACCGCGTGCCGCTCGCCGGCACCCCCGACGCCCAGCTGCCCGGAGTCGGGCTCTACGGGTCGGGTCTCGCCGGGTTCGCGCTCGTGCCCCTCAGCCAGGAGATCGCCGGCCGCGCCGTCGACGGGGCGGCTGCGGCGGGCGGCACGTCGGTGGAGGTGCCGGGCGGCGCGCGAGCGGTCCGGCTCGCGACGCCATTGGTGACGGTAGCCGTGCGGGCCAGGAGGCGCAGCGGGGTGCTGCTCATGGGCACGGTCGGGCCCGAGGTGCTGGACCAGGCGCTGCGTGAGCTCCCCCAACGGAGGCGGACCTGATGGACGTCATCGGCACCAGCGGGCTCACCAAGCGGTTCGGCCGCGTCACCGCCGTCGACCACGTCGACCTGCGTGTCCCAGCGGGCGCCCGCTTCGGGCTGCTCGGGCCCAACGGCTCGGGCAAGACGACGCTCGTGCGGATGCTGCTCGGGCTGGTGCACCCCACGTCGGGGTCGGTCGAACTGCTCGGACGCGCGATGCCCCGGCACGGGGCCGAGGTGCTCCCCCGGGTCGGCGCGCTCGTCGAGGGGCCGTCCGCGTGGCCGCACCTATCCGGGCCCGCCAACCTGCGGCTGCTGGACGCCGCAGGGCCGGGCGGGCGACGCCGCGACCGGCGCCGCCGGGTGCAGGACGCGCTGGAGCGCGTCGGGCTCGGCGGTATCGACCGGCGACCCGTGCGCGCCTACTCGCTCGGGATGCGCCAGCGGCTCGGCATCGCCGCAGCCCTCCTGCGCGCCCCTGAGCTGCTGCTTCTCGACGAGCCGACCAACGGCCTCGACCCGCGCGGCATCGGCGAGGTCCGGGACCTGCTCATCGCCCTGAACGAGGCCGGGACGACCGTCGTGCTGTCCAGCCACCTCCTGACCGAGGTCGAGGCGCTGTGCACCCGCGTCGGCGTGATGGACGGAGGCCAGCTCGTCCTCACCGAAGACCTCGACGTCCTGCGCGCCCCGACCGGCCATGTGCTCGTGCGCACGCCGGACCCGGCCGCCGTCGTCCCGCTGCTGGACGGACAGGTCGTGGGACGCAGCGGGGACGCGCTCGTCGTGCGCGGCGACGATGCGGCGGCGCTCAACGCCCGCTTGGTCGCGGCGGGCGTCGCGGTCTCGGAGCTGGCCCTGCAGCGGCGGACCCTCGAACAGGTGGTGCTCGGGCTGACCGGCACCGGCTCGGACCGGGTGGACGGAGGCACTACGTGATCGGGGTGGAGCTGCGGCTGATGCTGCGCCGGCGCCGGGTGTGGCTGTGCTGGGCGCTGCTCTGCGCGCTGCCCACGCTCGTCGCGGTGCTGCTGGCCACCACCCGGCTCGCGCCGCCACCGGGCCAGGGCGGGGCGTTCCTGTCGGCCGTCGTCAGCAACGGGCAGCTGTTCCCGGCCGCGGCGCTGGCGCTGGTGCTCCCGGTGTTCCTGCCCATCACGGTGGCGGTCGTCGCCGGTGACGCCGTCGCGGGCGAGGCCGCCACCGGGACACTTCGCTACCTGCTGGTCCGCCCGGTCGGGCGGCTGCGGCTGCTCGTGGCGAAGCTCGTGGCGGTGGCGGCGTTCGTGCTGCTCTCGGTGGCGCTCGTGACGGTCACCGGCTACGTCGTCGGCGTCGCCGCATTCGGCTTCGGCGCCGACGCCACACTCGGCGGCGCAGGCGGGATCACCTCCCTCTCGGGAGCCGTGATCACCCCGGCCGAGCTGGGCGCCCGCACCGCCGCGGTGGTGGGTTACCTCGCGCTGTGCATGCTCGCGATCGGCGCCGTCGGCGTGTTCTTCTCGACGCTGACCGACTCCCCGCTCGCCGCCGCGCTCGGCGTGCTGGCCGTGGTCGTCACGAGCGCGGCATTGATGCCGCTCGACGCCGCGGCCGCCATCCGGACGTACCTGCCGACCACGCACTGGCTGGCCTGGATCGACCTCTACCGCGCCCCCATCCTCTGGACCGCGGTGCGTGAGGGAGCGGCCGTGCAGCTGTCGTACGTGCTCGTCGCGTTCGGCGCGGCATGGGCCAACTTCGCGACGAAGGACATCACCAGCTGAGGACTACGCTCGCCGGATGGCGCCGCTCGAGTTCGGCGACGCCGCGGCGCGCCGCGTCGAGCGGGCCTACGCCACGCCGGATGTCGTCGCGCAGCGGGCGCAGGTGATGGAGCTGCTCGGGCCGCAGCAGGGCGAGCGGGTACTCGACATCGGGTCGGGACCGGGCTACCTCGTGGCCTCCGTCGCCGACGCCGTCGGACCCTCCGGCGCCGTGCACGGGCTGGACCCGAGCGCACCGATGAACACCCTGGCCAGAACCCGCACCGCGGGCCGGCCCTGGGTGCACATCGACGAGGGTGACGCCGTCGCGCTGCCCTACCCGGACGGCACGTTCGACGCCGCCGTGTCGACGCAGGTGTACGAGTACGTGGCCGACATGCCCAGGGCGCTCGCGGAGCTGCGGCGGGTGTTGCGGCCGGGCGGGCGCGCGCTGGTGCTCGACACCGACTGGGACTCGCTGGTGTGGCACACGCGCGACCGCGAGCTGCACCAGCAGGTGATCGCCGCCTGGGAGGAGCACCTCGTCCACCCCCGCCTGCCGCGGACCCTCGCCGGGCTCCTGCGCCGGGCGGGCTTCGAGGTGACCGGCCAGCGGGTTGTGGTGCTGTTCAACCCGCAGCTGCACGCGCAGACGTTCAGCGCCAGCATGATGGAGCTGGTGGCGGAGTTCGTCACCGGCAGGCAAGGTCTCACCGCCGAGGACGCCCAGGCCTGGCTCGCCGACCTGCGCGCCCGCGCCGACGAGGGCGACTACCTCTTCAGCCTCAACCGGTACGTCTTCCTGGCGACGGCTGTCTGACCCCGCTTCACGATCCGGCCAGGGCAGGCGCCGCGGTGGTCTGCACCCGCCTGCGGTTGCGGGTGCGGTGCAGCCAGTACTCGACGACCAGCAGGTTCACCACCCAGCTCAGCCACGCCGACACGCCTGCCGCATGGCTGAGGGCAACCGGGTCGAACGGGCCACCGGTGAGCGGCGGACGCACCCCGCCGTGCACCCTCACTGCGTATGCAATACGCTTAATAGCGTATCTCATACGCAGTCGGGCTGGAAGGCGGTCTTCCCAGCGGGGCACTTGCATGGTCATGCGGTGGACCTCCGGCTCGGTGCGGCATGCCCCACCCGGGCGTCAGCCCGACACCTCAGCCCGCGCCGACGGCCCGCAGGGCGCCGCACTCGCCGCCGGCGCCGAGCGGCCCGGTCGAGACCGCGCCCAGCACCAGCCCCGCCACGGCCGGGTCGGTCGGCAGCTCGGAGTGGCTCACGCGCGCCCCTGGGCAGATCGACTGCACCGGGACGTTGACCGCGCCCGCGAGCCGCGCCGAGTCCGGCGGCGTGACCGTCTGGTCATCCGCCGTCCAGACAGAGAGCCACGGGAGGGCCAACCCCACGCGGGCGCGGGCCAGCTCGGCCAGCTCCGCGCTGCCGGGGGCGAGTTGCGTGCACGCGAGCGGGCACACGTCCGGGGTGCTGGTGGCGGCGGCCGCCGCGAGCCTCGTGCCGGCGAGCGGCGCACCGAGGGTGATCACGCGCCGCGCCTTCGCCGCACCGTCGTTGCGCGCGACCCAGAGCCCGGCGACCACCCCGCCCGCCGAGTAGCCGACCACGTCGACCGAGGGCGCGCCCGCGGCGAGCGCGTCGGCCACGGCGGCGTCGAGCACGTGCACCTGCGCCGACAGGTCCCCCGTCCCGTCCCCTGCCAGGGTGAGCACGCGGGCCTCCCGGCCGGTCACGGCGATCCGCGCGGCCAAGTCCTCCAGGCTGCTGCGCGAGCCGCCGTAGCCAGGGACCAGCAGCACCGGCCCGAGCGCGTCCTGCGCAGGCCGGGAACCGGGGTCGACCGCAGGACCGCGGGACGCGACCACCTGCACGCCGACGACCACGGCCGCCACCGCGACGAGCGCGGCGAGCACCACGACCAGCAGCCGACGGCGGGGGCTCATCGAGGCGCAGGCGGGGTCATGCCGGGACTCCCACCAGCAGCGCGTGGACGACCCGGTCGGCCAGGAGGCGGCCGCGGCGCGTGAGCACCGCGCGGTCCGCCGCGAGGGCCGCCGGGTCGAGCAGCCCGTCCTCCGCCGCGCGGACCGCCGCCGCGGCCCCGTGGGCGTCGAGCAGGCGCAGCGGCAGCCCCGTCGAAAGGCGCAGCCGCAGCATCACGCTCTCGGTGTGCCGCTCGCCGTCGGTCAGCTCCTCGCGCCCCGCTTCGGGGGAGTCGCCCGCCGCGAGCAGCGCCGCGTACCGGGCCGGGTGTTTGACGTTCCACCAGCGCGCCCCGCCCAGGTGCGAGTGCGCGCCCGGTCCGAGGCCCCACCAGTCGCCGCCCCGCCAGTAGCCGAGGTTGTGCCGGCACTCCGCCGCCGGTGCCGCAGCCCAGTTCGACACCTCGTACCAGCTCATGCCCGCCGCGCCCAGCCGGTCGTCGATCAGCTCGTAGCGGGCGGCGGCCACATCATCGTCGGGGGCAGGCAGCTCGCCGCGGTTGACCCGGCGCGCGAGCGCCGTGCCGTCCTCCACGATCAGCGCGTACGCCGACACGTGGTCCACACCCGCTTCCAGCACGGCGTCGAGGGAGGCGCGCAGGTCGTCGTCGGTCTCGCCGGGGGTGGCGTAGATCAGGTCGAGGTTGACGTGCCCGAGCCCCGCGGCCCGCGCCTCCCGGGCAGCGGCCACCGCACGCCCTGGGGTATGCCGCCGTTCCAGCACCTTCAGCACGTGGGGTGCGGCCGACTGCATGCCGAGCGACACGCGGGTGAACCCGGCCTCCGCGAGCCCCGCGAAGAACTCCGGCGAGGTCGACTCGGGGTTGGACTCGGTGGTGACCTCGGCGCCCCGTGCGAGGCCGAAGGTGCCACGCACCGCGTCGAGCACCTCGCCGAGCCGCGCCGCACCGAGCAGCGAGGGCGTGCCGCCGCCCACGAACACCGTGTCCACGGCCCGCTCGCCCACCGTCGCGGCGGCACGCTCCAGCTCGCGACGCACGGCCTCCAGCCAGCCGTCCGGGGATGCTCCCGAGCCGGCCAGCTCGGAGGCCGTATAGGTGTTGAAGTCGCAGTAGCCGCAGCGCGCCGCGCAGAACGGCACGTGGACGTAGACCCCGAACGGGGGGGCGGGAAGCGGCTGGCTGGACACGACATCCCAGTCTGCCAGCCCGCCCGGCGTGTGAGCCCGCTCCCAGCATGCGGACGCCAATGGATCGTGGACCGGACAAGTGGCACGCTGAAGTCCGTGACCGCGCCGTTGACCGAGCCCGCTCCTGGGTCGGCCGCGCTCACCCTGCGGCTCGTGGCCCGTCGCCACGTGGATCTGCGCCGGGTGAGCAGCGCACTCTGTCTGCGGCCCTAGCTCTCGCGCCCCCCGACCCACCACTCAGCGCCGAGCCCTGCCGCAGGTCAGCTGCGGCGCGGCCGTGCCGTGATCCGGAGGCACCGTCTTGCCCCCCACCACTCCTGTCAAGCGCAAGCGCGGCGAAGGCCAGTGGAAGCTCGGCCACCGCGAGCCGCTCAACCCCAACGAGCGCACCAAGAAGGACGACGACGGCCTCAACGTCCGGGCGCGCATCGAGAACATCTACGCGAAGAAGGGGTTCGATTCGATCGACCCCGCCGACCTGCGCGGCCGTATGCGCTGGTGGGGCCTCTACACGCAGCGCCGCCCCGGGATCGACGGCGGCCGCACCGCGGTGCTGGAGCCCGAGGAGCTCGACGACCGCTACTTCATGCTCCGCGTGCGCATCGACGGCGGGGCGCTCACCTCGGAGCAGCTGCGGCTGCTCGGGGAGATCTCGCAGGACCACGCCCGCGGCACGGCGGACGTCACGGACCGGCAGAACATCCAGTACCACTGGATCGAGATCGAGGACATGCCGGCGATCTGGAAGAAGCTGGAGGGCGTCGGCCTGCTCACCACCGAGGCCTGCGGCGACACGCCCCGCGTGATCCTCGGCTCGCCGGTGGCGGGCATCGCGGCGGACGAGGAGATCGACCCGCGCCCGGCGATCGACACCATCCTCGAGCGCTGGATCGGCGACCCGCAGTTCTCCAACCTCCCGCGCAAGTTCAAGAGTGCGATCTCGTGGCAGCAGGACGTGGCCCACGAGGTCAACGACATCTCGTTCGTCGGGGTGGTGCACCCGGAGCACGGCCCGGGCTTCGACCTGTGGGTCGGCGGCGGTCTGTCCACCAACCCGAAGATCGCGCAGCGGCTCGGTACCTGGGTGCCGCTCGACGAGGTGCCCGACGTGTGGGCCGGTGTCATCTCGGTGTTCCGCGACTACGGCTACCGCCGCCTGCGCCACCGCGCCCGCATCAAGTTCCTCGTGGCCGACTGGGGTGTGGAGAAGTTCCGGCAGGTGCTGGAGGACGAGTACCTCGGCCGCAAGCTGGTCGACGGCCCGGCCCCGGCCACCCCCGAGCGTCCGATCGACCACATCGGCGTCCACAAGCAGAAGGACGGGCTCAACTACGTCGGGGTCGCGCCCGCGGCGGGCCGCGTCTCCGGCGCCGCACTCGTGGCGCTGGCGGATGCCGCCGAGAAGGCCGGATCGCGGCGCGTGCGGCTCACCCCGCAGCAGAAGATCGTGGTGCTCGACGTGCCCGATCGCGCGCTGGCGGGGCTGCAGGCCGACCTCAACGCGCTGGGCCTGCAGGCCGACCCGTCGCCGTGGCGGCGCTCCACGATGGCGTGCACGGGCATCGAGTTCTGCAAGCTCGCGATCGTCGAGACGAAGGAACGGGCGATCCGGCTGGTCGAGGAGCTGGAGAAGCGCCTCGCCGACGTGAGCCCGGACGTCCCCATCTCGATCCACCTCAACGGCTGTCCCAACGCCTGCGCCCGCACCCAGGTCGCCGACATCGGGCTCAAGGGCCAGATCGTCGTCGACGCGAGTGGCAAGCAGGTCGAGGGCTTCCAGGTGCACCTGGGCGGCGGGCTCGGCCTGGACGCCGGGTTCGGGCGCAAGCTGCGCGGGCTCAAGGTCACCAGCGCGGAGCTGGGCGACTACGTCGACCGGGTCGTGCGGCGCTTCCTCGCCCAGCGCGAGGACGGCGAGCGGTTCGCGCAATGGGTTGTGCGCGCCGAAGAGGACGACCTCAAGTGAGTCGTCATGTCTGAGCGCGCCGTCCCCTTCTACTGCCCGTACTGCGGCGAGGAGGACCTGCGCCCCGCAGAGCAGACCGACAGGGTGCCCCACGGCGCCTGGTACTGCGCGGCCTGCCTGCGGACGTTCTCGCTGAAGATGATCGGTATCGGGGTTCCGGAGGTTTCTCGATGAGTGTGGCAACTGAGACCGATCTGCGCGCGATCGCCGAGCGCGGTGCCGCCGAGCTCGGCCAGGACGCCTCGGCGCAGCAGGTGCTCGCCTGGGCTGCCGATACGTTCGGTGACCGGCTGATCGTGGCGTCGAACATGCAGGACGCGGTGCTCGTCGACCTGGCCGCCACGGCGAGTCCGGGCGTGGACGTGCTGTTCCTCGAGACCGGCTACCACTTCGCGGAGACGATCGGCACGCGCGACGCCGTCGGCACCGTCTACGACGTGAACATCGTCAACGCGACACCCGAGCACACCGTGGCGGAGCAGGACTCGCTTCTGGGCAAGGACCTCTTCGCCCGCGACCCCAACCAGTGCTGCGCCCTGCGCAAGGTCGCCCCGCTGCAGAACACGCTGGCCGGCTACGACGGCTGGGTCACCGGCGTTCGCCGTGTCGAGGCGCCGACCAGGGCCAACACACCCCTCGTCACGTACGACGAGAAGTTCGGGCTGGTGAAGGTCAACCCGATCGCCGCCTGGAGCGACGACGAGATGGACGCCTACATCGCCGAGCACGGGATCCTGGTGAACCCGCTGGTCAGCGAGGGTTACCCCTCGATCGGGTGCGCGCCCTGCACGGCGAAGCCGCTGCCCGGAGCCGACAAGCGCTCCGGGCGCTGGGCGGGCACCGGCAAGATCGAGTGCGGGTTGCACGTCTCATGACGGCCACGCTTCCGTCCCCTGCGGCCGCCGCCCTGGACGCGCTCGACGCGCTGGAGTCGGAGTCCATCCACATCTTCCGCGAGGTCGCGGGCGAGTTCGACCGGCCGGTGATCCTCTTCTCCGGCGGCAAGGACTCCACGCTGCTGGTGCACCTCGCCGTCAAGGCGTTCGCACCCGCGCCGGTGCCGTTCCCGCTGCTGCACGTCGACACCGGGCACAACTACCCGGAGGTCATCGACTTCCGCGACCGGCTCGTCGAGCGCCTGGGCCTGCGGCTGGAGGTGGCGCACGTCCAGGACTGGATCGACGACGGGCGCCTCACCGAACGCCCCGACGGAACCCGCAACCCGCTGCAGACCGTGCCGCTGCTCGACTCGATCGTCGAGCACAAGTTCGACGCCGTGTTCGGCGGCGGGCGCCGCGACGAGGAACGCGCCCGCGCCAAGGAGCGGATCATCTCGCTGCGCGACGCGTTCGGGCGCTGGGACCCGCGCAAGCAGCGCCCTGAGCTGTGGAACCTCTACAACGGCCGGCACGCGCCGGGAGAGCACGTGCGGGTGTTCCCGATCTCCAACTGGACCGAGCTGGACGTCTGGCGCTACATCCAGCGCGAGGGCATCGAGCTGCCGTCGATCTACTTCGCGCACGAGCGCGAGGTCTTCCGGCGCGACGGGATGTGGCTCGCCGAGGGCCCGTGGGGCGGGCCGCGCGGCGCCGAGGCGCTCGAGGCCAGGTCCGTGCGCTACCGCACCGTGGGCGACGGGTCGTGCACCGGAGCCGTCGAGAGCACCGCCACCACGCTTGATGAGGTGATCGCCGAGGTCACGGCGTCGCGGCTCACCGAGCGCGGTGCCACGCGCGCCGACGACCGGCTGTCCGAGGCCGCTATGGAAGACCGGAAGCGCGAGGGCTACTTCTGATGCCTAAGGATCTCCTCCGCTTCGCCACCGCGGGGAGCGTCGACGACGGCAAGTCCACGCTCGTGGGGCGGCTGCTCTACGACACCAAGTCGGTGCTCGCCGACCAGATCGAGGCCGTGCAGCGCGCCTCGGTCGACAAGGGCCTGTCGACGCCGGACCTGTCGCTGCTGGTCGACGGCCTGCGCGCGGAGCGCGAGCAGGGCATCACGATCGACGTCGCCTACCGCTACTTCGGCACGCCCACCCGCGAGTTCGTGCTCGCCGACACGCCCGGCCACGTGCAGTACACTCGCAACACCGTCACCGGCGCCTCCACGGCGGAGCTGGCCGTGCTGCTCGTCGACGCCCGCCACGGCGTCGTGGAGCAGACCAGGCGGCACGCAGCCGTGCTGGCGCTGCTGCGGGTGCCCCGGCTGGTGCTGGCGATCAACAAGATCGACCTCGTCGGCTACGACGAGGCCGTGCTCGCCGCCATCGCGAAGGACTTCGCCGGGCTCGCCCGCTCGCTCGGTTTCGCGGACGAGGCCGTTGTGACGATCCCGGTGTCCGCGCTGGTCGGCGACAACGTCGTCGACCGCTCCGAGCACACCCCCTGGTACACCGGCCCGACGCTGCTCGGGCACCTGGAGTCGGTGCCCGTCACCGGCCCCGATGTGGCGGCGCCGTTCCGGATGCCGGTGCAGTATGTGATCCGGCCCCGAACCGAGGAGCTGCACGACTACCGCGGTTACGCTGGCCAGGTCGCGGCGGGAACGGTCGGGCCGGGCGACGAGGTCGTGGTGCTGCCGTCGGGTGTCCGCACCACGGTGTCGGCGGTCGAGACGGCCGACGGGCCGCTGGAGTCGGCGGGCGCCGGGCGCAGCGTCACGGTGCTGCTGGCCGACGACATCGACATCTCCCGCGGCGACGTGATCGCGTCGGCGGCCCAGCCGCCGCAGGTCACCGACGAGATCGAGGCCACGCTCTGCTGGCTGGCCGAGAAACCGCTGCGGCCGGGCGCCCGGCTCCTGCTCAAGCACGGCACCCGCACCACTCAGGTGATCGTCGGGGCGCTGGGCGAGCGGCTGTCGTTCGAGGGCGACACCCCCGGGTTCACCGACACCCCTGAGCAGCTCGCCATCAACGACATCGCGCACGCGACGCTGCGCACGGCCGACCCCCTGCCGGTCGACTCGTACGCCGACGTCCGCGCCACGGGGAGCTTCCTACTCATCGACCCCCCCACCGGCAACACGCTGGCCGCGGGGCTGGTGGGTGCCCCGCTGGCGCTGGTCCGGTAGCCGGTGGCCATCGTGAGCCCCGCCCTCGTGAGCCCCGCGCTGGTCGCCGTCGCGCACGGCAGCCGGGACCCACGCTCGGCCGCCGCGGTGACGGCGCTCGCCGAGGAGGTCCGCAGGCAGCGCCCCGACCTGGACGTTCGGGTGAGCTTCCTCGACCTGTCCGCACCCCGGCTCCCGGACGTGCTGGCGACCGTGGCCGCCGACGGGCACCGCAGCGCCGTCGTGGTGCCCCTGCTGCTCGGGCGCGCCTACCACGCACGGGTGGACGTGCCGGAGGCCGTCTCCGCAGCCGGGCAGCGGTTGCCAGGACTGGACATCGCCATCGCACCCGTTCTCGGGGGTCATGACGGTCTCGGCACGGCCGCGCTGCGGCGGCTGGCCGCCGTCGCAGGTCCCCTCGACGACCCGGGGCTCGGCGTCGTGCTCGCCGCGATCGGCTCCTCACACCGCCCGGCCAACGCGGCCGTCGCCGAGGTCGCCGCCACGTGGCAGGGCCGCTTCGGCTGGAGCTGCGCGACCGCTGCCTTCGCCACCGCAACGACCCCGACCGTTACCGACGCGGTGGCGGCCCTGCGCGCCCGCGGGGCGAGGAGGGTGGCCGTGGCGCAGTGGGTCCTGGCACCCGGGCTGCTCCCGGACCGGATCGTCCGGGACGCCATCGCGGCGGGAGCCC
The DNA here is from genome assembly GCF_039526725.1 of Pseudonocardia aurantiaca. NCBI lineage: Bacteria > Bacillati > Actinomycetota > Actinomycetes > Pseudonocardiales > Pseudonocardiaceae > Pseudonocardia > Pseudonocardia aurantiaca. The sequence goes on along the minus strand of NZ_BAAAJG010000029.1, from coordinate 189,736 downwards.
ACGTCGCCGATCCACTCGGGCCCGACCCGGCTGTCGCGGAGGCGGTGCTGGACCGCTACGCGTCCGTCAAGCGCTCGCTCGCCGCGTCGGCGGCCTGAGCCACCGAGCCACCGTCCCGCTCCGTGGGACCGTCGTCCTCCGTCGGATCTCGGGTGAACCCCGGCCGCCCCCGGGCCGTGCTGATGAGTGTGCTGCTGCGCAGGGGATCGCGCGTGCCGGGCGAGAACGACGAGTCCGACACGTCCAAGGACGACACCGCAGCTCGTGAGCGTCGGCCACGCCGGCCCGCGGTCGGGTGGATCGTCACCTGCCTAGCCGGCGCGCTGGTGTTCGTCGCTCTCGTCGCGCCCCGCGAGGTCGCGGAGGTCACCCCACTCGCGCTGCTGCGGATCCCGGTGGAGGCGCTGGTCGGTGTTGCGCTCCTGCTCGTCCTGCCACCGCGCGCGCGCCGGGTGGTCGCGATCGTCGCGGGGGCACTTCTGGGTCTCCTGACCCTTCTCCACGTCCTGGAGATGGGCTTCCTCGAGGTTCTCGCGCGGCCGTTCGACCCGCTCTTCGACTGGTCTCAGCTGGCCAGCGTCGTGACGCTGCTCGAGGGCTCGCTGGGGCGGGCCGGCGCGGTGGGCGCCGCCGTCGGCGCGGTTGCCGGCGCCGCTGTCCTCGTCCTCCTCCTGGCACTGTCCGTGCGCCACCTGGCCGATCTCGCCGCCCGGCGCCGCACGGCCGCGATCCGGGCCGTCGCCGTGGTCAGCGCCGCCTGGCTCGTGTGTTTCGCGCTCGGCGCGCAGGTCGTCGCGCCCGTACCGGTCGCGTCGAGGAGCGCCGCCGCGATGGCCGTCCAGACGGCCCAGCAGGTGTCCACGAGCCTGCGGGACCAGCAGATCTTCGACGAACAGGCGGCCGCGGACGCATTCCGCGGCACCCCGAGCACGGACCTGTTGACGGCGCTGCGCGGCAAGGACGTCGTCCTCACCTACGTCGAGAGCTACGGGCGCTCCGCAGTGGAGGACCCGGAGTTCGCGCCGACGGTCGACGCGGTCCTCGACGAGGGGACCCGCAGGCTGGCCGCGGACGGCTTCGCAGCGCGCAGCGCCTTCCTCACATCGTCGGTGACCGGCGGTGGCAGCTGGCTGGCCCACGCCACGCTGCTCTCGGGGCTGCGGGTCACCAACCAGCACACCTTCGACAAGCTCGTCACGAGCGACCGACTGACGCTCACGAGCGCGTTCCAGCGCGCCGGCTGGCAGACCGTCTCGGTCATGCCGTCGAGCGCCGGTCCCTGGCCCGAGGGGAAGTTCTACGGATTCGACCGGTCCTACGACTCCGGGAACCTCGGCAACCGTTCCCAGGTCTATTCCGGCTTTCAGACCCCCGACCAGTACACCCTGTCCGCCTTCGAGCAGACCGAGCGCGGCAAGCCGGACCGAGGGCCGATCATGGCAGAGATCCCCCTCGTGTCCAGCCACTGGCCATGGGCGGAGGTCCCGCGGCTCCTCCCCTGGGACGCCGTCGGCGACGGGTCGGTGTTCGACCGCCCCGGAGCCGGGCAGAGCGATCCCGAGCAGGTCGTCGAGAGCGACCCCGCCCGCATGCGCGACGGGTACCGCCGATCCACCGAGTACTCGCTGTCCACCCTCATCTCGTACGTGGAGACCTACGGCGATGACAACCTGGTGCTCGTCTTCCTCGGCGACCACCAGCCCGCCCCGTTCGTCACCGGGGAGAACGCCGGCAGGGACGTCCCGATCACCATCGTCGCCCGCGACCCGGCCGTCCTGGACCGCATCGCCGGATGGGGGTGGCAGGACGGCCTGCGGCCGGACGCGGAGGCCCCCGTCTGGCCCATGGAGTCCTTCCGTGACCGGTTCCTGACCGCGTTCGGACGTTGACGTCCTCCCCGCCCTGAAGGGCGGGGATTCCGGTCTGCGCTCATGCAGCGCTCCCGGCGGGTTCCTGCTTCAGGGACGACTGCCCCGGCAAGCCGAGGTCTGAGGTCGTCTCCACAGGCGTTGACCTGTCCGCCCGTCCGGCGGCCAGGATGTTGATCGCGGCGTTGTGATCGCGGTCGTGGACCGCGCCGCACGGGCATGTCCAGGTGCGGACGTGCAGGGCCTTCTTGTCCCCGATGGCGCCGCACGTCGAACACGCCCGGGTGGAGGGGAACCAGCGGTCCACCTTCCCGAACGTGCGCCCGTGACGGGCTGACTTGTACTCCAGCATGGCCACGAATGTCGACCACCCGGCGTCGTGCACCGAGCGGGCCAGACGGGTGCGAGCGAGGCCGGACACGGCGAGGTCTTCCACATAGACCGCTTGGTTATCGCGGATGATCGTGGTGGACGCCTTGTGCAGCCAATCCCGCCGGATGTCGGCCACCCGGGCATGCTGCCGTGCGACCCAGCGGACGGCCTTGCGACGGTTCGCCGAGCCCTTCTCCTTGCGAGCGAGCGCCCGCTGAGCCCGGCGAAACTTCCGCGCGGCCTTGCGGGCGAACCTCGGGTTGGCGATCTTCCGGCCGTCCGAGAGCACCGCGAACGACTCCAACCCGAGGTCGATCCCGACCTCGCGCTCGACGACCGGGAGCGGCTGGTCAGCCACCTCCACGACGAACGAGGCGTGGTACCGGCCGGTGGCGTCCACCGTCACGGTCACACTCGACGCGTCGCCCGGCAGCTCACGCGACCACCGGACCGCGACGTCGCCGATGCCGGGCAGCCGCAGCCGACCGGCATCGGTGACCCGGAACCGCGCGGCTCGGGTGAAGCGGATCGCCTGCCGGGAGTCCTTCCGTGACCGGAACCGCGGTGCCCCGACCCGGCGTCCGGCGCGCTTGCCGGACATCGAGGCGAAGAAGTTGCGGTACGCGGAGTTCGCATCGGCCAACGCCTGCTGCAGGACCACCGCGCTCACCTCGGCGAGCCATTGGCCTCGCCGTTGAACTCGACAAGTTGCACCTCGAAGTCGTCGCACACTGCCCGCATGACCTCTTCCATGCGGCAGGAGTTCCCCGACCTCGCGCGGCACTACTGGCGCGCTCAGCGACTGTGGTCCGGGTCGTACTTCGCTGGCTCGGTCGGCGGGGCGCCGCTGTCGATTGTGCGGCAGTACATCGAGCAGCAAGAACGGCCGGCCTAGGCACGCTCGCCCGCTGCGCGGACTCCCGCGCGGGTCTTCACCACCGCCCTGAAGGGCGGTGCACTAGCCCACATCTCGGTAGCTCTCCTCGGCCTCGGCGACGTCGTCGTCGCCCCGCGCGAACTCGTGGTCGACGTGGTTCTCTCGCTTCGTACGCGATCCCGGGGGGTGGTTCTGGTCACGCCGACTCGCAATTGTCCGGACCCTTGCCGCCCGCTGCCGTGGTCCGGCCAGACGTCCGGACATTTCGCGCGCGTCCCGCAGCGCGGACACCTGGTTGTCCTGCGGGAACCGGCCGCGCACGATGGTGCGGTGCCCACGACCGCGCAGCTGCCCGCCGGCCTCCGGCGTGTGCCCGGCGCGGCGATGAGGGCATTCCTCGGGATGGACCTCGAGTGGTACTGGCCGTCGCGCCGCGGCCACGCCTACGACGAGTTCTGTCGCTGAACCCCCGCACCGCACCCCGGCCGGTGTACGCGCTGTAAGCGCGCCCGTTGCCGCGCCGCGGTGCCCGCTGGCCCGCACCCGGCACGCCGCCTCAGAACAGGACCACTCCCGATGCCTCGGCTCCGAGCCCATGCACTGATCGTCGCCCTCGCCGCGCTCCTCGCCGTCGCGGCCTGCTCCCGGGCAGAGCCCTCTCCCACTGACACCGCCGCCCCGGTCAACGGTGGCACGGCGCCGGAGGTGCGGCTGGGGTACTTCCCCAACGTCACGCACGCCCCGGCCATCATCGGCATCGAACAGGGCCTGTTCACCGCCGAGCTCGGCTCCACGACCCTGACTCCGCAGACCTTCAACGCCGGCGGCGATGCCGTCAACGCCCTCCTCGGCGGCTCCCTCGACATCACCTACATCGGATCCGGCCCGGCCATCAACGCCTTCGCGAAGTCCAACGGGGATGCCGTGCGGCTCGTCGCCGGGGCCACCGAGGGCGGCGCCCAGCTCGTCGTGCGTCCCGGCATCACGAGCCCCGAGCAGCTGCGGGGCAAGACGATCGCCACCCCGCAGCTCGGCAACACCCAGGACATCGCGTTGAAGAAGTGGCTGTCGGAGCACGGCCTCACGGCCGGCGACGGCCCCAACGACGTGAAGATCGCGAACCTGGACAACCCCCGCACGCTCGACGCGTTCCGCCAGGGCAGTGTCGACGGTGGCTGGCTGCCGGAGCCGTGGAGCTCGCGCCTCGTGCTCGACGCCGGCGCGAGCGTCCTTCTCGACGAGCGGAGCCTCTGGCCGAACGGGCAGTTCCCCACCACCGTGGTGCTGGTCCGTACCGCGTTCCTCCAGCAGTACCCGGAGACGGTGCGCGCGATCCTGCGCGGGCACCTGAAGGCCCTCGACCTCGCCGCCTCGGACCCGGCCCAGGCCAAGACGATCGTCAACGCCGGGCTCGAGAAGCTCACCGGCAACGCCCTCGCCCAGCCGGTGATCGACCGCGCCTTCGAGAACATCACGCTCGGCCCCGACCCGCTGGCCTCGACGTTCCCGCAGCTCGCGCAGGACAGCGCCACGGCAGGCATCACGGACAAGCCCACCGACCTGCACGGCCTGCTCGACGTCGGCCCGCTCAACACCGAGCTGCAGGCCGCCGGCCGTCCCACCGTTGACGCCGCAGGACTCGACAAGCCCGGAGGCAACTCATGACCGCCACCGTCGATCGTCGCGTCGGCACACAGCACGGCGCCGCCGTCGAGCTGCGCGGCGTGAGCAAGGTCTTCGGCCACGGGCCCGAGGCGGTCACCGCGCTCACCGGCGTCGACCTGCGCGTGCGGCCCGGCGAGTTCGTCGTGCTCCTCGGCGCCTCGGGATGCGGCAAGACGACGCTCCTCAACCTCGTGGCCGGGCTGGACCGTCCCAGCTCGGGAGCCGTCACCGTCGACAGCAGCCGCCCGGCCGTCATGTTCCAGGAGCCCGCGCTGCTCCCGTGGCTGGACGCCGTGCGCAACGTCGAGCTGCCGCTGCGGCTGTCCGGGGTGGGTCGCAGCGCCCGCCGGGCCCGCGCGACGGAGCTGCTCGACCTCGTGCGGCTGGGCGGGCAGGCCCGCAAGCGGCCGCACGAGCTGTCCGGTGGCATGCGGCAGCGCGTCGCGCTCGCCCGCGCGCTCGCGGCCACGTCCGCCGGGGACGGCAGCGAAGGCGGCCTCCTGCTGATGGACGAGCCGTTCGCGGCGCTGGACGCCATCACCCGCGACTTCCTGCAGGGCGAGCTGCAGCGCATCTGGAAGGCGACGCAGACCGCGGTGCTGTTCGTGACCCACGACGTCCGCGAAGCGGTGCGCCTCGGCCAGCGGGTCGTGCTGCTGTCGTCGCGGCCCGGCACCGTGGTCCGCGAGTGGAACCTCGACGCGGACGGGGCCGACCGCGAGCAGCTGACCGAGGAGATCACCGGCAGGCTGAGGGAGGTGATCTCCACGCATGCCCGCGCCTGAGGTCCTCTCCACCTCCGGCGGCGCGGCCGACACGGCCGCGATGGGCGCCGGTCTGGACGCGCTCGACACCCCGACAGTCGAACGCACCCCGGTGTTGCGCCGGGTGCTGCGCACGGGGCTGCCCCCGCTCGTCGCGCTCGCGCTGTTCATCGGTGTCTGGCAGGCGGTGTGGGCGTCGGCCATCTACCCCGAGTACCAGCTGCCGGCACCGCTCGCGGTCTGGCAGGAGTTCGCCGGCACAGTCGCCGACGGCCGGATCTGGGAGATCGTGTGGATCTCCGTGCACCGCGCGGTGCTGGGCTTCCTCACGTCCGTTGTGATTGCCACGCCGCTCGGGCTGCTCGTCGCGAAGGTCCCCGTCGTGCGGGCCGCGATCGGGCCGCTCCTCGCGGGGATGCAGAGCCTCCCGTCCGTCGCGTGGGTGCCCGCCGCCGTGCTGTGGTTCGGGTTGACCGACGCCACGATCTACTTCGTCGTGCTGCTCGGCGCGGTCCCGTCGATCGCCAACGGCCTCGTCTCCGGCATCGAACAGGTGCCGCCGATCCTCCCGCGCGTCGGGCAGGTGATGGGCGCGAGCCGGATCGACGCGGCGCGGCTGATCCTGCTGCCCGCGGCGCTGCCCGGCTACATCGCAGGGTGCAAGCAGGGATGGGCGTTCGCCTGGCGGTCCCTCATGGCCGCGGAGATCATCGCGACCTCTCCGCAGCTGGGCATCGGGCTCGGCGCGTACCTCAAGGAAGGCAGCGACTTCAACAGCATGCCCGGGGTCATCGCCGCGATCCTGCTGATCCTTCTGGTCGGCGTCGGGATCGAGCTGCTGGTGTTCCGGCCGCTCGAGCGCCGGGTCCTGCGTACCCGCGGTCTCGCCACGGCAGCCTGAGCCCGCGCCGTCCGCGCGTGCCCCCGATCGGGCGGGAGTGCGTGCGGTCACCGCGCCGGGGTGTGTTTCGATATCGCTTCCGACGACCAGTGATCGCCGGGAACGGGAGCATGCATTGGGTGGACCGGACCGGTCGTGGTCGGCGCGCAAGACGGTCGGTACGGCCCTGGGCTTCGTCTCCGCGCTGCTGGCCGCCGGCACGCTGCTGGCCTGTTCCCCGGGCGCCGCACCTGTCCCCGGAACCTCCACGCCCGCGCCGGGGGCCGCCCCTGAGATGCGCACGCTCTTCGACGGTGCCCGGCGCATCGCGCTGTCGTCGGACGGCAACCAGCACGACGAGGACGACTGGGCGGGTGCCGCGATGGGCCTCGCGATCCTGGCCCACGGGGGCCTGCAGGCCAACGTCGTGCACTACGACTACAACAACCACATCTGGGACTCCGAGGAGCGGCACCGCCGGAACATGACCGAGAGCGTCATGGAAGGCGGCGAGCGGTTCGGGTTCGACACCTCCCGCTTCTACGACGCCACCAACCCCGACGAACTCGCCGCCGGTACCGAGAACCTCGCCGCCGAGATCAACCGCTCCACCCCCGACGACGAGCTGTGGCTCTTGCTCGCCGGACCCATGGAGACCGCCTGGATGGGCCTCTCCGCCGCCGACCCGCAGGCCCGCAAGAGCGTCAAGTGCCTCTCCCACGGCAAGTGGAACGAGACCCATGGGCACGACGACCACGGCGGCCACACCTACGACGACCTCATCGACCTGGGCTGCCAGAAGGTCCGGATCCCGGACCAGAACAGCAACCTCGGCGAGACCGACATGTCCGACTGGGACTACCTGAAGGACGGCGGCGACGACATGGAGTGGCTGTACTCCCGGATCGACCTGCTCGGCAACGGCGACGTGTCCGACGCCGGCATGGACTACTACGTGATCACGGGCGACAAGAACGTCACCCGGCCGGAGCTGCGGTCCTTCTTCGAGTCGTAGCCGCGAGCCTGCGCCACTACCGGCCGCGCCCAGGCTCTGCACACACATACGCACCGCGCACGCCCGTGAGCTGAACACCAGCGTCGCAAACCCAAGCTCAATCGACCCTGACGCGACTCTCACGACCCACCCGCGCCCCACGTGGACGCGTATGTGTGTGCAGAGCTACCGGGGGCTCACTGGCTCGCAGCCGGTCCTCCCAGTCCCGCCGCGACCTCCTGCAGCACGGCGAGGAAGCCTCTGGCGGCCGCGCTCGCCTCCCGCGGCAGCACGGCCGCCACCCGGCGGGCGGAGCCGGCACCGCGCAACGGGCGCAGCACGACGTCGGGACGCACGCCGTCGGCCGCGAGGGACGCCACCACCGTCAGTCCGAGACCCGCCGCGACGAAACCCTGTTTGGCCGTCCACTCCCGCACCCGGAACACGTGCCGCGGCGCGGGGTCCGCGGCGGCGAAGAGCTCGTCGGCCACGTCCGGCGGACCCTGCACCCACCGCTCGTCCGCCAGGTCGGCCAGGTGCACCTCCCGCGCGCCGCTGAGCCGGTGGCCGCGGGGCATCGCCACCAGCAGCGGGTCGCGCACCAGGTCGACCAGCTCCACGTGCGGCGGCGCCTCGACCGGGGCGGCGAAGACGACGGCGAGGTCGAGATCACCGGTCCCGACGCCCGCCGCGAGCCCGACGCTCCCGCCCTCCCGGAACCGCACCTCGATCTCCGGGAGGCGCTCCTCCACGAGGGCCAGCGCACGCGGCACGAGCGCGGCGTTGGCGGTGGGGACGGCGCCGACCCGCAATGGACCCGCCGAACCCGACCGCACCGCCGCGACCGCGGCCGCGGCGTCGTCCACGGCACGCAGGACGGTCAGCGCGTGCTGCTGCAGCGTGGCGCCCGCCGGGGTGAGCCACACCCCGCGCGCGGCCCGCTGGAACAGCGGCACCCCCACGGCCCGCTCCAGCGCCGCAACGCGCCGGGAGACGGCGGACTGCGTGTAGCGCAGCCGCGCGGCAGCCGCGGTGAACGACCCGTGCTCGGCGACGGCGGCGAACACCCGCAGGTCGGTCACGTCCATTCCCGGACGGAATGGCTCCCCTGTTAAGCTGTCGCTATTCGCATGGCTCACGGCTCCATACCGTAGAGGCGTGAACGCCTTGACGATCGGTCTGTTCCTGCACAACCGCTACGTCCAGTCCGATCCCGCCGCCGCCGTCGACGTCGCGGTGCACGCCGAGGAGCTGGGCTACGACTCCCTCTGGGCGGGAGAACACGTCGTGGTGCCGAGCCCGCGCGTGCCGCCCTCGCCGATGGAGCCGGACGAGCCGATCTTCGATCCCGTGGTCCTGCTCGCCCACCTCGCGGCCCGCACCGAACACGTCCGGCTGGGCACCGGCGTGCTCGTGCTGCCCCAGCGCAACCCCCTCATCCTGGCCAAGCAACTGGCCACCCTGGACGTCCTGTCGCGAGGGCGGCTCGTCGTCGGCATCGGCGCCGGCTATCTCGAACCCGAGCTCACGGCGCTCGGCGTGCCGATGGCCGAGCGCGGCGCCCGCACCGACGAGTACCTCGCCGCCATGCGCGCGCTCTGGACGCAGGACGCCCCCGCGTACGCCGGTCGACACGTGCGGTTCGCGGCCGTCGACGCCCACCCGCGGCCGGCACAGCGCCCGGTGCCGGTTGTCGTGGGCGGCCGCACAGCGGCGGCGCACCGGCGCGCGGCCCGCGACGCCGACGGCTGGTACGGCTACATGCATTCCCCCGAGTCGACGGCCCAGCACGTGGCGGCGCTGCGCAAGGCGGCGGCCGAGGCGGGCCGGGAGCGCCCGCTGCACATCTCCATCACGCCCGAGCGGCCGGTGGACGCGGCCACGGCGGCCGCTTACGCCGAGGCAGGCGCCGACCGGCTGATCATCGCGCCACGCCCGGACGCCGACCCCCCGGCACTGCACCGCCTGCTGGCCCGCAACGCCCCCGCGGAGCTGGGAGCAACATCCAGCGATGCCTCCGTCGACTCACGGCGCGGCGAGGGGTTCAGCTCGGTAGGCCCGGTGAAGTAGCTCCACGCACTCACCGGTCTCCTGGCCACCGCCGCCCCTTCGACGGGCGATGGGTGAGCGCAGCCCCTCAGAGCCGCGGGTCGACCGGCTCCGACTCCAGCGCCAGCACCGCGAACACGCACTCGTGCACGCGCCACAGTGGCTCGCCGCGGGCCAGCCGCTCCAGACCCTCCAGTCCCAGCGCGTACTCGCGGAGCGCGAGCGAGCGTTTGACGCCGAGCTTGCGCTGCCGCAGCCGGTCGAGGTGGGCGGGGTCGGTGTAGTCGAGCCCGTAGATCAGCCGCAGGTACTCCCGCCCGCGCACCTTCACACCCGGCTGCACGAGGCCGCGGGTGGCACGCACCAGGTTCGCCATCGGCTTGACGACCATGCCCTCGCCGCCGGCCCCGGTCAGCTCCTCCCACCAGGACGTACCCGCCGCGACCGAGGTCTCGTCGGTGGTGTCGACGACAGCCGTGCGGGTGCGGCGGAAGAGCACGGGGTCGGCCGCGCACAGGCGGTCGGCGACGGCGAGGTGCCAGTCGTGCGGGCGGTCGTGGAAGGTGGCGCCTTCGGCCGCGAGCACCTGGAACGGCGCGAGCTGCACACCTGCCAGGCCGTCGGTGGGCCAGCAGTACCGCCGGTAGACCTCCCGGAAGGCCCGGCTGTCTGCGGTGCGGGAGGTGACGCGCGCCGCCAGCTCGGCGACGTCGACACCGCGGGCGGACGCGGCGGCGAGCGCCGAGCCCGCCGCCGTCAGGCCCGCCTCGGCGGCCGCGCCTACCGACGCGTACTGGTCACGGACGAGCGGCCCCGCCTTGGCGCTCCACGGCAGCAACTCGGCGTCGAGCAGCAGCCAGTCCGTCGCCAGCTCCTCCCAGAGCCCGGCGACGGTGATGGCGGCTCCCGTGCACGCCAGGAGGTCACCGGTCAGCGCCTGCGGAAAGAACTGGCGGCCGGTGCGCGTGACGACCACTCCCGGCCCGTCCACCCCGAACCTGCGCGCGCCCCCGTCCCTGGTCACGAGGACCACGGCGCGCGAGCCCATGTGCTTCTCCTCGCACACGACCACCTCCACGCCGGCGGTGCGGAACCCGGCGAACGCCTCGGCCGGGTGCTCCAGCACGCCCTCGCGCGCCGAGGTGGCCGTCGGCGCCATGGTCGGCGGCAGGTAGACGAGCCACCGCGGGTCGACGGCGAACCGGCTCATGACCTCCAGCGCGGCCGCTGCCTGCTCGGCCCGCACCGTGATCGTGCCGTGGTGGCCGGTGCCGACCTGGCGTTTGCCGGCGACGTCGCCGATGTCGAGCACGTCCGGCTCGCGGGTGACGGGCGCCGGGGCCGCGGGCACCAGCGGCCGCTTCGGCTCGTACCAGGTGCGCTCGGCGGGCACCGCGACGACCTCGCGCTCCGGGTAGCGCAGCGCGCTGAGCTTCCCGCCGAACACGACCCCGGTGTCCAGGCACATCGTGCCGTTGACCCACTCGGCGTCCGGGGTGGGCGTGTGCCCGTAGAGCACTGTGGCGGAGCCGCGGTAGTCGTTGGCCCACGGGTAGCGCACCGGGAGGCCGTACTCGTCGGTCTCGCCGGTGGTGTCGCCGTAGAGCGCGAAGCTGCGCACCTTCCCGGACGCCCGGCCGTGGTAGCGCTCCGGCAGCCCGGCGTGCGCGATGACGAGCCGCCCGCCGTCGAGGACGTAGTGCGCCACCAGCCCGTCGCAGAAGGACAGCACCTCCTTGCGGAACTCCTCCGGCTCGGCGGCGAGCTGGGCCAGTGACTCGGCGAGCCCGTGGGTCACCCGCACGTTGCGCCCGGAGAGCGCGCGCGCCAGCTTCTGCTCGTGGTTGCCGCAGACGCAGATCGCGTCGCCCGCGGCGACCATGCCCATCACCAGTCGCAACACGCCGGGCGTGTCGGGGCCGCGGTCGACGAGGTCGCCGACGAACGCCGCCCGCCGCCCTTCCGGGTGCCGCGCGCCGTCCGGGCGGCCTCCGGCGTCACGGGTGAGCACGTACCCCAGCTCGCCGAGCAGGGTCTGCAGCTCCGATCGGCAGCCGTGGACGTCGCCGATCACGTCGAACGGGCCGGTGTCGCCGCGCCGGTCATTGAGAAGCGGCTCGACCTCGATCGTCGCGGCCTCGACCTCCTCCGGCGTGCGCAGCACGTGCACCCGGCGGAAGCCCTCCTTGGCCAGGTTGCGCAGCGAGCGGTGCAGCTCGCCGCGCTGGCGGCGGATCACGTGCGACCCGAACTCCCGGTCCGGACGTGCGTCGTTCCGCTCGCGGCAGAGTGCCTCGGGCAGGTCCAGCACGATCGCGACCGGCAGCACGTCGTGCTCGCGGGCGAGCGCGACGAGCGGCGCCCGCGACTCGCGCTGCACGTTGGTGGCGTCCACCACCGTGACGCGGCCTGCCGCCAGCCGCTTACCCGCCACGAAGTGCAGCGCCTCGAACGCCGGCCCGGTGGCCGACTGGTCGTTCTCGTCGTCGGCGACCATGCCGCGGAACGCGTCGCTCGAGAGCACCTGCGTCGGCGCGAAGTGCGTGCGGGCGAACGTCGACTTGCCGGAGCCGGAGACCCCGACGAGCACCACCAGCGCCATGTCCGGGATCGTCAGGACCGTCATCGCGCGACCTCCTGCCGGTCGAACACGGCCAGCTGGGTCGGCGGGCCCACCTCAGGGTCCTCCGCGCCGACAGGCAGGAACCGCACCGCGTACCCGCGCCGCCCGGCCACGCCGGAGGCCCACTCCCGGAACTGCGCCCGCGTCCACTCGAAGCGATGGTCGGCATGGCGCTTACCCTTACCCGCCCCGCCGGCTTCCATCCCCCGGCTTCGACCTGCTTCGAGCGCCTCGAACCGCACGTTGTACTCGACGTTCGGGGTGGTCACGACCACCGTGGCGGGCCGCGCGGCCCCGAAGACGGCCTGCTCCAGTGCGGGCAGCCGCTCCTCGTCGACGTGCTCGATCACCTCCATCAGCACCGCCGCGTCGTAGCCTGCGAGGCTCGCGTCGGTGTAGGTCAGCGCGGACTGCCGCAGCGTGATCCGCTCGCGCTGCCGCTCGCCCATCCGGTCGAGCTGCAGGCCGCGCGCGGCCACCTCCAGCGCCCGCGCCGAGACGTCGACCCCGACGATCTCGGTGAACGACGGCTCGGCCAGCAGATCCCGCAGCAAGGCGCCGCCACCGCAGCCGAGGTCGAGGACCCGGCGGGCGCCACTCGCGCGCAGCACGGCGAGCACCGCGACCCGCCGCTGCACCGCGAGCGGCTCCGGCCGCCCCGGCTGCACGGCGACCACCGGCTCGGCGAGCGCATCGACGTCGGTGTCGTCGGCGTCGGCGAGCCGCTCCAGCGCTGTGGCGACGTAGGCCCGGCGGTGAGCCAGATACCGCTCGCTGATCATGGCGCGCTCGGGGTGCGCGGCGAGCCAGCCCGCACCCGCGCGCAGGAGCTTCTCCACCTCGTCCTCGCCCACCCAGTAGTGCTTGGCGCCGTCGAGCACGGGCAGCAGGACGTAGAGGTGGGTGAGCGCGTCGGAGAGCAGCAGCTCGCCGGTGAGCACGGTGTCCAGGTAGCGCGAGTCCCCCCAATCGGGCACCTGCGGATCCAGCGGCACCGGGGTGGTCGAGACGTCCCAGCCGAGCGGGGTGAACAGGCGCCGCACCAGGTCATCGCCGCCCCGGCAGGAGAGCGTCGGGATGCGGACGGTGAGCAGGATCGGCGTGGCCGCCAGCTCAGGACGTGCGGCGCAGCGGCCCTTCATCGCGGAGGAGAACACCGAGCTGATCGCCACCGCTAGCATCGAGCCGGCGGCGTAGGGGCGGTCGTTGACGTACTGGCCGAGCGTGAACGCGTCGGAACGGCCGCGCACGAGCGTGATCGGGTCGACCTCCAGCAGCAGCGCGGCCGTGCACTCGCCGGGCTCGGCGCGTGGGTAGAACACGTGCGCGGTGCCTGCCGTCACCGGGAAGCTCTGCGCCCGGTCGGGGTGCTTGTGCAGCAGGAAGCCCAGGTCCGTGGCCGGCTCGGCGGTGGTCGTCAACGTCAACAGCACGGCCTGAGTCTGCCGGAGCACGGGAACACCCCGCCCCCGACTTCCGCCGCTCCCGAACGGGTGGGCTTACGCCGCCGCCTCCCTTGCCGCCGGCAGGGCGCGGAGGACCGCTCTCGCGACCGCGTCGTTGTAGCGCAGGCTCTGAGCGTTCATCCCGGGCCGCGTGAAGGCGCCCGCCACCTTCACCGTGGTGTGCGGGCCCACCGCGAACAGCCGCGGGTGCACCCGCCCCGCCGCGTCCACCACCGCCCCGTCGGCCGGGCGCACCCGGATCAGGCCGGTGTTGCGCAGCACCGTGCCGTCGGTGTCGGTGAGCACGTCCTCGCTGACCACCCCGTCCCGGACGAGCGCGGCGAGCAGCGGGTCGCCCGTGCGGGACGCGCTCGGCTCCGGCAGCCGCGCGTCCACCAGCACCCGGGCGGTGACGGGCGGCGCGCCTTCCAGGGTGGCGCTGCCCGCCCGGAACTCACCGTCGGCGACGTCCACCCACATGCCGGCGCCGAGGAAGTCGACGAACCCGGCCCGCGACAGCGCGAGCAGCTCGCGCACCCGGAACCCGGGAGGGCCGCTCGCCACCGAGTTGAAGAAGCCCTGCCACCAGGCGAGGTCGAACGCTCGCGAGCGCTGCGAGAGCACGCCCGACCCGGCGAGACGGGTGGTCTCCCCGTAGACCGACAGCATCGCGACGAACGCCCCGAGGTGTGGCGTGTGGGCCGGGTCGACGTGCTGGCGCAGGTCCTCGGCGATCCGCTCGCGCACCAGCGGCTGCAGCGCGGCGAGGTCGCGGGCGCGCAGGCCGTCGAGGGGCCGGTCGAGCGCGGTGAAATCGATGCGGTCGACCGGATCCGGCACGGCGTCGGCGAGAAGCGCCGCCATCGCGGGCGAGTCCCAGTCGAGCTCGGCGTACCGCGCGGCGAACTCGGCCCACGGCACCCGGACGCGGCCGGGGTGACCCAGGAACAGCTCGTGGTACCAGCCCCAGGCGATCTCCTTGGCCATCAGCGGCCACGCCTGGTCCCGCAGCTCCACAGGCCCACCGGAGGCGATCAGCGCGTCGACCACGTCCGGCCCGAAGAACCGCGGCAGGGGCGGCCGGTCGGCGCGAAGGGCGTAGTGGGTCTTGGAGTGGTAGGTCGCGCCACGCGGCGACCCGGCCACCAGTCGCGGCTCGGCGCCCGACGGCACGTAGCGCAGCCCGTCGCCGTCGGGTTCGAACCGCCCGCCGCGGCCCTCGAACAGCAGCACGACCAGGTCGATGAAGGCCAGCCCGAGGCCCCTCACCAGTACGGTCTCGCCGGGCTTCAGCACCGAGAGGTCGGAGTCGGTCGTCTGCTCCGGCGGGAGGTAGCGCAGGCCCAGCTCCGCCGCGCGCTCCACGAGCGCCTGCTCGCCGGGTGTCGGTGCGGCGTCGAGATGCCCGGACGCCAGTACCACCACGTCCACCAGCAGCGGCGGGGCGCCTTCGAGGTGCAGCACCTGCGTCGGGCCGTCCTCCGTGAGCCCGGTGGCCCGCGTGGCGTGGAGGTGCACGCGCACCCCGGGCGGCAGGTCCGCGATCACCTCACGCAGCACCCAACCCAGGTAGGCGCTCTGCAGCCGCCTGCTCGGGAACGTCGACGCGGTGACGGCAGCCAGCTCGGCGGCCAGCTCGGGACCGACGCCCTCCGGTGGGAGCGCGGGCGGCTCCCCGAAGTCCTGCAGGTGCTGCGCCCACTCCCAGAACGAGGGGCCCGGCCGGATCGGCCCGTCGCAGACGACGGACGAGTCGGTGAACATCGTGACGTCGGCCGCCATCGAGTTCATCGCGAGCAGCGGCGACTGCTGGTGCCGCCAGATCCGCCCGGCACCGGCGGGGTAGGGGTCGACCAGGTGCACGTCGAGCGGGCCACCGGCGGCCAGCAGCTCCGGGGCGCTCGCGCCGATGCGCTCCAGGATGCCGACGCCGCGGGGGCCGGCTCCGACGATCGCGATGGCAGGCGACACAGTGCTCCTCTCGAGGCGGGACAGAACAGGCGGTCCCGGAACCTCAGAGCGCGGCGCTGGTACGGCACAGGTCGACATGCCACCGGCGCACGAGCTGCATCCCCACGCCTCGACTGTAAGCGGCGCCGCCCCACGGCACACAGCCTCCGAGACTCGGCACACACCCCCTTCGGGGGTCATTCGTACTGGTGAGAGCCGTTCCCCGATCGGCTCTAAATTGATCGTTTCCCATCGCGTCCCAGGTCGTTGTTGGATTGCAGGCCCGGCTGCACCCGGAGCCGGGCGACGAATTTCGAGGGGCGGGGATCACACTGCGTAGCGGCCTGATGCGGCGGGCCGTCACCGCGGTCGCGCTGGCGTGTGCGCTGGCCGTGGCGGCGGCGACACCTGCCCTCGCCGTCGACAACCCGTCTCCCCGGTACTACACCGGCGACGGCACGAGCGACGAGTACGGAGGGCCGGGCCTCGTGTGGTCGGGTCCGGCCGACTACGGGCCAGGGCGCAGCGGCGACCAGGACGACGAGGCGTTCGCGCTCGGTGGCCGCGGCCACCTGGCCGCCGACGACGCGAGTGAGGGCAACTTCGGCACCCGCCCGTTCACGTTGCGGTTCTCCGCTCGTTTCTCCGGAGCAGGCGGCGCGGACGAGCAGGTGCTCAGTAAGCGCGCAAGCTGCCGCCCCGGCAGCTTCCTCGACGTCCGCACCCGCGACGGGCAGGTGTTCGCGGAGCTGCGGGGCGCGGGGAACAGCGGCGTCGGCGTGCTGCACCCGGCGAACGTCCACGACGGCCAGTGGCACATGATCTCCGTGAGCCGCGACGGCAGCGCGCTGTCCGTTGCGGTGGACGGCGAGACCGTCAGCAAGCGCGCAGGTGGCGTGGTCGACCTCGACAACGCCGCGCCCGTCCGGTTCGGCGACGGGCCGTGCGTCGGCGACAGCGTGACCAGAGCCTCGATGCTCCTCGACGACGTCTCCTACGGCCCCGGCGTGCTCCCGACGGAGCAGCCGCTCGTGCCGGGGCTGCCGCTCGGCGGACCCGCGCTCGGCTCGATCCTCGGACCTGGCTCGATCCTCGCCCCGGGCGACTCCGATGACGACTCCCGCTCGGCGTCCGGTGACGCGGCCGAGACCCGCTCCGCGCCGAGGTCGAACGTGCACGACAGCGCGAACGCCGAGGCGGTGCCCGTCCCGGCGCAATCGCCTGCCGAGCGCTCGGGGGTCGAGCCCGCCCTGGCATCCGCTGCCGACCCCGCCGCGCCCGCGACCCCGGCCCGGCGTGCCCCGACCACCGCGGTCGGCTTCCCCGCCGACTCCGGCGCCGCAGTGGGCATCGCCGCGGCGGTGCTGCCGGGAGCGGGGGACGCCGCGGACCGCTCGATGCAGTCGGGGCTCGACTGGACCGGCGCCCTCGTCCCGCCGCAGGACGTGCGCGGTCCGGCGCCCGCAGGCCCGCTGCCGGTCGAGCCACCGGCGGCCGAACCGCTCGTGCCGAGCCCGCCGGCCCCACTCTCGCGCGACGCACCGGAGTACGACCGCGGGATCGCGGCCGTCTCGTTCGCGGACGCGCTGCGTTCCCCGGCCGAGGTGCGCTGGGACCTCGGCGCCATCGCGCAGAGCCTGCTGCTCACGCTCGGGCTGCTGGCCGTGCTCGCTCTCCCGGTCGGTGCCGTCAACAGCACGGCCGAGGCCAACGCGCGCCGGATCGGCGCGGCGCTGGCGCGGCTTCGGGTGCCCGCGGTCATCGCGTGGACCGAGCGGCTGCCCCTCGCCGCCGCTGTGACCGCGGTGGCCGCCACGGGCGCGGTGCTCTACGCCTTCCTCGAGCCGGCGCTCTGGTTCGACGAGTCCTCGCTTGCCCTCGTGCTCGGGCTGGCGCTCGCGTTCCTCGTGATCACAGTGGCGCAGCAGGTCCCGCGCTCGGCGTACATGGACCAGTGGTGGGGCATCCGCGGACAGCTGTCGCTGTTCCCCGGTTTCCTGCTGCTCGGGCTCGCGTGTGTGGTGGCCTCCCGGGTGTTCGGGCTCGAGCCAGGGCTGATCCTGGGCACGCTCATGGCGTTCGGCACGGCCAAGGCCCTGCGCCCCGACGAGGAGGGCCCGGCCGTCGCTGTGTCGGCCGTCAGCCTCTCGGTGGTGGGGCTGATCGCATGGTTCTCCCGGGACGCGGTGGTCGCCGCGGCGGGCGCGCGGGGCTCGTTCCTCCCCGACACCCTCGACGCCGCGCTCACCGCCGTGGCCGGGGCGGCCGCGGGGAACGTGGTGTTCATGCTGGTGCCGCTCGGGTTCCTCGACGGCGCGGCGCTCTTCCGCTGGTCGAAGGTCGTATGGGCGGTGCTCGCCGGGATCGGCGCCTTCGTGTTCGTGCACGTGCTGCTGGCCGCGTCCTCCGACGCGGGCGCGCTCGCCGGGCGCTCCACGTTCCTGGCCGTGCTGGTGGGCGCCTACCTGCTCGCCGCGGCGGCGTTCTGGGCGTGGTTCCACTACCGCACGGAGCCCGCCACAGCGGTGCGCCGGGAGCGCGAGCTCGTCGGCTGACTCCTACCGGCGCGTGCAGCGGTTCACCAGTTCGGCCAGCGCGGCCACGACCTGCGGGAACGCTGCGGTGGCCGGGCCGTCGGGCTCGGTCAGGTACAGGTCGCGGCGCAGCTCCACCATCAGCGAGAGCACCCGCTCGTCGCTGCCGTAGTGGGCGAGCGGGACGTAGGTGCCCGCGAACGGGGAGTTGAGCCCGACCGTCCCGAGCGGGGCGAACACCTCCAGCGCGGCGGCGACGAGCCACGCCGGGGTGTGCGCCGGGTCGGTGCCGAGACACACGGCGGGCCGCTCGCCGTCGGCGTGCAGCTCGTAGGGCAGCGGCGCCGACGGGTAGGAGTGCACGTCCAGCAGTACGGCGTGACCCGTGGCCGCGAGCCGGGCGTCCACCGCCGCGCGGACGGCCTTCCCCCACGGCTCGTAGAACGCGGCGAGCAGCGCGTCGCGGTGGGCGGGGTCATCGGCCCGGATCGGCTGGCCGCGCGTGCCCCGCGTGTACACGGCAGGCATCCCGGCGGCGGCCATCTCCTCCCGCTCATCGGGGAACCGCTCGGGGTCGACGACGAACCGGGACACCGGATTGACCAGCATCCACGGCCGGACGGCTGCCCGGTCCGCGGCCGCGGCCGCGATCTCGTCCGTGCGGTGGTCGGTCAGCGCCGCTACTTCGGCCGCCAGCTCGGCGTCGTCGAGCACGATGTGCCGCCGGGTCCAGGCCGGGATCTCGGTCCCGGCGTGCGGGACGTGCAGCAGCACGGGGCTCGTGGGATCGCCGGACCCAGTCTGGTTGACGGCCCGGGCACCTGGTGTTGGAGTGGAGGACATGACCATCCGGGTTCCGCTGGTGACCCGCCCGCACGTCGACCTCGGTCGCGTCTGCTCGGCGGCGTGTCCGGGCTGCTTGGAGGGTGCTGAAAAGCTCCGGCCGTAGCGAGCGGCGTCCAGGTGGCCGCATCGCAAGGCGGAGGAGAGGCCCGATACCGCTGTTGTATCGGGCCCGACGACAACGCCGCGAGGTGGTCGCCTGGGCGTCGCGCAGTAGGCCCGAGCTTTTCAGCGCGCTCCCTAGCCCAGACACCCACTACCACCCCGTAAGGACCCACCATGCCCGTCGAGTTCCTTGGAATCGGTGCCACCAACAACGGCACCGAGACCACCCCGCGCTCCGGCCCCGCGTTCGACAAGGAGTACACGCTCGCGCTGGCCCGTGCCCACGAGGACACCGGCTGGGACCGCGTGCTCACCGCGTACGGCTCGGGCAGCCCCGACCCCGCGCAGGCTGCGGCGCTGATCGCCTGCCGCACCGAACGGCTCCAGCTCCTGCTCGCCCACCGCCCGAACGTCTCGTACCCGACGTTCGCCGCCAAGACCGTCGCGACGCTCGACCAGATCAGCGACGGCAGGCTCACCCTGCACGTCATCACCGGCGGCAACGACCACGAGCAGCAGCGCGAGGGCGACACGCTGCCCAAGGACCTCCGCTACGACCGCACCCGCGAGGCCATCCAGATCTTCAAGAAGGCCTGGACCTCCCGCGAGCCGTTCGACTTCCACGGCGAGCACTACGACTTCTCCGACTTCGTGCTCGACGTCGAACCGGCACAGAAGCCGCGCCCGCTGATCTCGTTCGGCGGCTCGTCGCCCGCCGCGTACAAGGTCGGGGCCGAGGAAGCCGACATCTACGCGCTGTGGGGCGAGCCGCTCGCCGGCACCGCCGAGCAGATCCGCACCATCACCGGGCTGGCCACTGCCGCCGGCCGCCCGGCACCGACGTTCCAGGTGGCGTTCCGCCCCATCCTCGGCCGCACCGAGGAGGAGGCCTGGGAGAAGGCCTACGCCACCGTCGCCCGCATCCAGGACCTGACGAAGGGCGGCACCGCGCCGATCACCCGCCGCCACAAGCTCACCGACCCGGAGAACGCCGGGTCGCAGCGGCTGCTTGCCGTCGCCGAGCAGGGCGAGCGCCACGACCGCGCGCTGTGGACGGTCACGGCGAAGGCCACCGGCGGGGCGGGCAACTCCACCGCGCTCGTCGGCACACCGGAGACGGTCGCGGCCGCGCTGATGGACTACTACGACCTGGGCGTCCGCATCCTTTCGGCGCGGGGCTACGACCTGCTGGCGGACGCCGCCGAGTTCGGCCGCGAGGTGATCCCGCTGGTGCGGGCGGAGGTCGCGAAGCGCGATGCGGAGCAGGCGCGGAACGCCGTCCCGGCCTGACCCGGCTGGTTACCGGGCCGGCGCACCGTCAGGCGGCCGGGCGGGTGCGCGGGCGGGCGGTGGCGCCGCCCGTGCCCCGACGCGGGGGAAGGGGCGTGCTGCGCACCCACTGGCCGTCGGCGTCGCGCTCGAAGGCGTCCAGCAGGTCACGCAGGGCGTCGCGGGTGGTCCGAGCGCCCAGGTCGACCTCGGCGAAGCGGCCGTCGAGCATCAGCTGGGCGAGGGTGCTGCGCGGGCGGGGAGCGGCCGTCTGCGTGACGAGCCAGTCCTCGAACGTGATCACGAGTGAGACCTCCGGGCGGGGAACGGACCGTTCCACGGTGCCATCGCGCTCCCGCCGCCGCTCCCACCTGTGACGCATCCGGTGGCAGGGAACTAACGCAGTACTGCCTGCGTCTGCGTCACCCGGGCCGCCAGCGTCCCCGCCGCGTCGCGCAGGTCCGTGTCGAGGACGATCACCGTGCGCCCGACCTTGAGCGGACGCGCGACGGCCTCGACGTGCCCGGCCGTGACGGGGCGCAGGAACTGCGTGTTCGACGAGGTGGTAGCCGTCCCGGTGGCGCCGTCCGGGAGGTTGAGCATCGCGCACCAGCCGCCCGCGGCGTCGGCGAGCGCCATGAGCGCGCCACCGTGCATCAGCCCGCCCGTCGTGCAGCGTGTGGCGTCCCAACCCAGGAACAGCACCACCTCGTCCGGACCGGCCTGCACCGCGGTGGCCCCGAGGAGTGCCATGAACGGCATGGCGGCGTGCATCTGTGCGGTGAGCTCGTCGGTGGCTGTCATGCGAGCACCATGGCCCGGCCGCCGACGCCGGTCCATTACCCCCGAGGTCATCGAACGCGGACACACCGGCGACTAGCGTCGCCGCCATGACCACAGCGACCGCCACCGCCACCGCATTCGGGTCGCTCCTGCGCGACTGGCGCCAGCGCCGCCGGCTCACCCAGCTCGACCTCGGCCTCCAGGCCGACGTGTCGGCCCGGCACCTCTCCTTCCTGGAGACCGGCCGGTCCAAGCCGAGCCGCGAGATGGTGCTGCTGCTCGCGGAGGAGCTGGACGTGCCGCTGCGCGGGCGCAACGAGCTGATGATGGCGGCCGGGTACACCGCGGCCTATACGCAGCATTCACTGGATGACGCGGAGCTGGGCGAGGTGCACCGCTCCCTGCGCCGTATCCTGACCGGCCACGAGCCCTACCCCGCCGTCCTCGTGGACGGCTCGTGGAACATGCAGGCGGCGAACCGGGCAGTCGCCATGCTCACCGAGCTCGTGGACCCCGAGCTGCTCATCCCGCCCGTGAACGTCCTGCGGGTGAGCCTGCATCCGCGTGGGCTCGCCCCGCACGTCGCCGACCTGGAGGAGTACGCGGCACACCTCGTGTCGCGGGTGCGCAGGCAGGCCGAGCGGGCAGCCACCACCGGGCTGCGGGTGCTGCTCGACGAGCTGGTCGGCTACTGCCGCGCCGCCGGGCTCGATCCCGCGGCGCACCCGCGCGACCGGATCGTGCTGCCGCTGCGGCTGCGCCACCCCGACCAGGAGCTGACGTTGTTCTCGACGGTCGCAGTGCTCGGGGCGCCACTGGACGTCACGCTCGACGAGATCGCGATCGAGAGCTTCTTCCCCGCAGACGACGCGACCAGCTCTTACCTGCGAGAACGCTTCGGCTGAAACTCCGTCTCCTCACGGGCCGAGATCAGGAACGATGGGCGGTTCCGGGGCGGCGTGAGGGGGACGGGTGGGAGAGCAGCAGAGGCCTGCCCCGCTCATCGGAGTGGACGACATGACCACACCGCCGTGGGCACTCGGGTTGGAGTCCACGGCGAAGGCCGGAGTGCTGGCGATGGCGCGCGCGGCGCCGCACACGGTCACGCTCGCAGTGGGCTGGGCGTGGCGGACCTCGCCGCGGCTCACCGTGATCGCCGGGGTGGTGCAGCTGCTCGCCGGCGCCGTCACCGCGTTCGGCCTGCTCGCCACGGCCGACGTCCTCACGCAGCTCCTGGAGCAGGGCCCGACCCCGGAGCGCCTGCTGTCCGCGCTGCCGGCGATCGCCGCGGTCGTCGCGGCCTTCGCCGCACGCGGTCTCCTCGACGCGACGATCGCCGCGGTGCAGGGCGCGCTCGTCCCCCGCGTCGAGCAGCGCGCGCACGAGCTGCTGCACGACGTGATCCTCGACGTCGAGCTGGCCGCGTTCGACGACGCCGACTTCGCCGATCTGGTGGAGCGCGCGGCCCTGTTCGGCCCCGGGCGCATCCGCGAGGCCGTGAACGACACCGGCAACCTGATCGCGTCGGTCGTGTCGCTCGTCGCCGCCGTCGGCGCGGCGGGCGCGCTGCACCCCGTGCTCGCGCCGGTGGTGCTCCTCGCCGCCCTCCCGCAAGGATGGGCGTCCGTTCGGGCGGCACGGCTGATGTTCGCATCCGTGCTGCGGACCAACTCGGCCCACCGCCGCCGGGGCGTCACGAGCAACCTGATCACCGACCGGGACGCGGCCGCCGAGGTGCGGGCCTTCACCACGCAGGCGGTGCTGCTCGGTGAGCACCGCCGCATCGGCGACGAGATCACGGCCGACGCGATACGGCTCTCCCGCGACCGCACCATCGTCCAGGTGCTCGGCCGCACGTTCGCCGGGATCGGCAGCGCGCTCGCCTACCTGGTGCTCGGCCTGCTGCTCTACACCGGCGGGCTGCCGCTCGCGCTCGCCGGGGCGGCCGCCGTCGCCATGCGTACGGCCGCCCAGGCGGTGTCGCAGGTGGTCTATCAGACGAACCGCCTCTACGAGGCCAGCCTGTACGTCGCCCTCTACCGCTCCTGCCTCACCGACGCGCGCACGCGGCGCCGTGCCGAGCCGACGGCCCGGCTTGCAGGTGACCCGGACGTGATCGCCCTGTCCGGGGTGTCGTTCCAGTACCCCGGGCAGGACGAGCGGGCGATCGACGACGTCACGGTCACCCTGCGCCGCGGCCAGGTGATCGCGCTCGTCGGCGAGAACGGCTCCGGCAAGTCCACGCTCGCGAAGCTGATCACCGGGCTGTACCTGCCCGCGGAAGGCAGCGTCGCCTGGGACGGCGTGGACACCGCCACCGTCCCGGCCGCGGAGCTGCACGCGCGGGTGGCCGTCGTGATGCAGGACCCGCTGCGGTGGCCGATGACCGCGGAGAACAACGTCCGGATCGGGCGGCTCGAACTGCCGGACCCCGGCGGGGAGCGGCTCGCCGACGCCGCCGCCCGTGCCGAGGCCGACTCGGTGGTCGCGGAGCTGCCGGCCGGCTGGGACACGGTGCTGTCGCGCCAGTTCCAGGCCGGGCGCGACCTGTCCGGCGGGCAGTGGCAGCGCGTCTCGGTCGCCCGCGGGCTCTACCGCGACGCGCCCGTCGTCATCGCCGACGAGCCCACGGCCGCGCTCGACGCCCGTGCCGAGCACGCCGTGTTCCGGACGCTGCGTGGGCTCGCCGTGCCGGGCCTGCACTCCCGCGGGGCGCGGATCACGGTGCTCGTCACGCACCGGCTGGCCAACGTCAAGCACGCCGACCAGATCCTCGTGCTGGAGCACGGGCGGCTCGTCGAGCACGGCAGGCACGAGCAGCTGATGGCCCGCGGCGGCACCTACCACGAGCTCTTCACGATCCAGGCGCGCGCGTACTCCGACGAGGACGACACACCGGATACGGTCCCCGCATGACCGACACCCGGCCCGGCGAACTGGTGCACCTCAACGTCGCGGCGGGCGTCGCGACCCTCACGCTGGACTCCCCCGCCAACCGCAACGCCCTGTCCGCGCAGCTTCGCCGCGAGCTGCTGGCCGGGCTCGACCGGGCGATCGCCGACGACGAGGTGCGGGTGGTCGTGCTGAGCCACACCGGCCGGGTGTTCTGCTCCGGCATGGACATCAAGGAGGCCCGCGGCGCCGACGCGGCGGGCCAGGGCGTCAACGAGTTCCCGGCGATCCTGGAGCGGATCTGGACCTCCCCCAAGCCCGTCGTCGCGCGTATCGCGGGGCCGGCGAGGGCAGGCGGCGTCGGCCTGGTGGCGGCGTGCGACATCGCGGTGGCCGCCGAGGACGCCACGTTCGCGTTCAGCGAGGTCCGGATCGGCGTGGTGCCTGCGGTCATCTCGGTGACGGTGCTGCCGCGGCTGCTGCCCCGCGCCGCCTATGAGCTGTTCCTCACCGGCGAGACGTTCGACGGCAACCGCGCCGCGGAGATCGGGCTCGTCAACAGCGCGGTGCCGGGCTTCGACCTCGACGCCGAGGTGCACCGCTATACCGAGATGCTCCGCCACGGCGCGCCCGGAGCCCTCGCTGCCACCAAGGAGCTCCTGCGCGGCGACGGCGGAATGGGCGAGCGCTTCGCCGCCATGCAGGAGCTGTCGGCGAAGTTCTTCGCGGGCGACGAGGGCCAGGAGGGCATGCGGGCGTTCGCGGAGAAGCGCCCGCCCGCGTGGGCGTTGTAGGTCAGTCCCCGGGCGTCCACTGTGGATCGCGGCCCGACGCGGCCAGGGCGCGGACGAAGGCCGGGGCGTCGCCGGGCACCTGCACCTCCGGGGCGAACCACCCACCGTCGCGGCCCATCGGGGCGATCGCGAGCACACCCTCGAGCACGGTCTCGCCGAGCGGGGCGGGCACCTCGATGGGCTGGCCGGTGGCCACCGCGACGTCCCAGGCGTGGACGGCGAACTCGGCCGTCATCATCGACCCGACGGCCGCGGCCGGCATCTCGCCGCCACCGAAGGTGGTCGCGCCCTCCCACGCTCGTGGGTCGGCCCACGCGCGCGCCGTGGCCTTCGCCTGCCGGGCGGCGAGATCGCCCCACCGCTGCGCGGGTTCGCCGACGAGGTAGGGCGCCGTGTCGGTGCCGCTCCACTCCGGGTCCCACGCCTCGCGCTCGCCGGCACGTTGGGCGAGCAGCAGGCCGAACGCGAGGTGGCTCACGGCCTGCTCGACGGTGTACTCGCTGCACGGGGACGGGGCGGAGAAGCGGGCGGGGTCGGCGCCGCGGATGGCGGCGACCGCGATCTCGATGCTCCTCGTCATGTGATCTGCGGAATCCATGCCAAGAGAGTCGCATGCGGCCGTCGGCCGGTATTGCACGAACGCGACAGGCGGGGAGCGCTACCAGGCTCTGCACACATCCACGCACCGGGTGCGGCGGTGAGATGAACGTGAGAGCGCTCCAACCAAGATCCAACAGGCCTGACGTGCACCTCACGGCCGACCGGCAAGAGGGGTGGACGCGTATGTGTGTGCAGAGCCTGCGGCGCCCCGAGGGTGTCGCCGACCGGTCACTCGGCTCGGCGCAGCAGGACCACCGGGATCTCCCGCTCGACCTTGGCCTCGTGGTCGGCGAAGAACGGGTAGGTCTGCTTGAGCATCGCCCACGTCCGCTCGCGGTCCTCGCCGCCGAGGGTCTCGGCCACGCCCGCGTACGACTCGTCCGGCAGCTCGACGGTGACCGCCGGGTCCGCGGCCAGGTTCAGGTACCAGTGCGGGTGTCGCAGTGCGCCTGCCGCCGAAGCGATGACGAGGACCCGGTCGCCGTCGCGATGGAACATCATCGGCACGGTGTGCGCCCGGCCCGACCGCCTGCCGGTGGTCGTGAGCAGGACGAGCCGCTCGCGGTGCATCCCCTCGACGGGCCCGCCTGCCCGGAACTCCGTGATCACCCGGCGGTTGGTCTCGTCGACGTAGGTTCGGTCCATGGGCGCAGTAAACAGCGTCGCTTCCGGCCCCAATTGCACGAACGCGACATGCGCGCCCCGGTTAGCCTGGTCGGCGTGGACCTCCTGGAGGCCGACCGGTCGCTCAGCCGGGCACTGGCCGTGCTCGCCCGCCGGCCGATCGTCGCGCTCACCGGCGCCGGGCTCTCCACCGACTCCGGCATCCCGGACTACCGCGGCCCCGGCTCCCCGCCCCGCACCCCGATGACCTATCAGCAGTTCCTCTCCGGCCTGCCTGCCCAGCGCCGCTACTGGGCCCGCAGCCACGTCGGATGGGCGCGGATGGCACACGCCGAGCCCAATCGCGGGCACCGGGCGGTCGCCGAGCTGGAGCGGGTGGGCGCGCTGCACGGTGTGATCACGCAGAACGTCGACGGGCTGCACCGGGCCGCGGGCAGCCACGCGGTGATCGACCTGCACGGCCGCATCTCCGACGTCACATGCGTCGGCTGCGGGCAGCGCAGCCCCCGCGACACCCTTCAGGCCCGGCTGACCGCGCTGAACCCCGGCTTCGTGGAAGCGGTGGGCGATGCCGTCGAGTCCGCCCCGGACGGCGACGCGGAACTGGCCGCCGTCGACGGCTTCCAGGTGGCCTGGTGCACCGGCTGCGGCGGCGCACTCAAGCCCGACGTGGTGTTCTTCGGGGAGAACGTGCCGAAGGACCGGGTGGCGCGGGCGTACGCGATGGTCGATGCCGCGGGCGTGCTGCTCGTCGCAGGCTCGTCGTTGACGGTGATGTCCGGGCTGCGGTTCGTCCGCCACGCCCACAAGCGCGGCACGCCGGTCGTGATCGTCAACCGGGGCCGGACCCGGGGGGACGCGCTCGCCGACGTAGTCGTCGACGGCGGCTGCTCCGAGGTGCTCACGGCGGTCGCCGCGGCTGCCGCGGACAACCGCGGCTGATCTCAGTCCCGCGCCGCGAGCACGCCCGGCCAGTGGGCCACCGTCGGCCCGTCGAACGGCGCCTCCGCGGCCTTCAGATGCGGACGGCCGTCACTGGTTGCGGCCGGCCCGGCGGGCGGCCACCCGCGCGTCGACGAGGGCGGCGACGCGGTCGACGAGCCGGTCCACCCCCACCGCGACGCCCCAGCAGAGCGGCAGGACCACGACGACGGCGAGCACGACCTGGAAGACGAAGGAGAGCTGGGTGAGCCACAGCTCGACGGCATCCCACCAATCCGCCACAGCCCGCACCACGACTCACACACTAGACCGGGCCGGCGCGCACTAGATTGCGAGGCATGTTCGCCGTCTACGCCGCCGAGCCCAACGCCGAATCTCCCCTCGACTCGCTGACCATCGGAGAGCGCCCCGCGCCCAATGTCCCCGACGGCTGGGTCGAGGTCTCCGTCTCGGCCGCAAGCCTGAACATGCACGACCTCTGGACGCTGCGCGGGGTGGGCATCAAGCCCGACCAGTTCCCGATGATCCTCGGGTGCGACGGCGCCGGGACGCTCCCGGACGGCACCGAGGTCGTGCTGCACTCGGTGGTCGGCGACCCCGACTGGCGCGGCGACGAGACCCTCGACCCCCGGCGGACCCTGCTCACGGAGAAGCACCAGGGCACGTTCGCCGAGAAGGTGGTCGTGCCGCGGCGCAACGCCGTGCCGAAGCCCCCCGGCCTCTCTACCGTGCAGGCCTCGGTGATGGGCACCGCGTGGCTCACCGCGTACCGGATGCTGTTCACGAAGTCCGGCCTCCGGCCAGGGCAGACCATGCTCGTGCAGGGCGCGTCGGGCGGGGTGTCGACCGCCCTGGTGCAGCTCGGGCGCGCCGCCGGGATGCGCGTGTGGGTGACGGGGCGCACCGAGACGAAACGGGCCATCGCCGAGAAGCTCGGAGCGCACGCAACCTTCCCCTCCGGTGAGCGTCTCCCGGAGCGCGTCGACGCGGTTTTTGAGACCGTCGGCGACGCTACGTGGTCGCACTCGATGCGCTCGCTCAAGCCGGGCGGCGTGATCGTCGTCTCCGGCTCCACGAGCGGCCCCAACCCGGGCGCTGACCTGCAGCGGTTGTTCTTCCTCCAGCTGCAGGTGGTGGGATCCACAATGGGCACTCGCGACGAGCTCGCCGACCTGCTCGCTTTCGTCTCGGAGGCCGGCATATCCCCCGAGATCGGGCTCGAACTCCCGATGGATCAGGCCCAGGAGGGCTTCCGCGCGATGCTCGACGGGGACACCCCAGGCAAAATTGTCTTTACTTTATGAACCGCCCGTCGCGCTGAACCAGCCGTTCGTCGAGCACGCCTCGCTAGTGCGAACCCCGACTCGCCCTCACAGGACGTAGTGTGTGCGACCGTGTCTGAGCCATCAAGTCGAATGGCGCCGGGCGGTCCTTACGCTCCGGCGCCGCGAGTGACAGGTCTGGTCGAGTTGCTCGACCGG
Organism: Pseudonocardia aurantiaca; assembly: GCF_039526725.1. Taxonomy (NCBI): domain Bacteria; kingdom Bacillati; phylum Actinomycetota; class Actinomycetes; order Pseudonocardiales; family Pseudonocardiaceae; genus Pseudonocardia; species Pseudonocardia aurantiaca. The sequence continues at coordinate 161,382 of NZ_BAAAJG010000029.1, read as the reverse complement.
TTGGACCGCGCGGTCGCCTCCTCGCTGTCACCGGTCACCTCGGCGGAAGGAGTCAGCCGCGACGGTTGGCGGGTGCTACTGATGCTCGCCCGTGGTGGCGGCCGGAGCATGGGCGAGATCGCCTCGCACACCGCTCTGCCCGCCCCCACCGCCACCCGGGTGGTCGACCGGCTGGTCGCCGCCCAGCTCGCCTACCGGCGTACCGACCCGGTCGACCGGCGGAGGGTGCTCGTCCACCTCGCAGGGGCGGGGCGGGCCGTGGTCGAGCGAGTCTGCGGGCGTGTGGAACGCCGCGCAGGCGACGCGCTCGGTTCCCCCCACACCGCAGAGCGGGCCCAGCTCGCCGAGCTCCTCGAAGCACTCGCACGCCAGCCCACCGCCGCGGGCTAACCCGTCGATCCCCCGACAGCCCCGGCGCCGACTCCCCGCCCCCGAAAAGTCACTCCCCCAATACCGCGAGTGTGCGATCTAGCCAGTCCCGCCCACGCGCCCCGAGGTGCTCGCGCGCCACCGCGATCTCCGGGGTCCGTTCGCGGGCGACAGTGGACGCCGCCATGACGTCGGCCACAGTGACGCCGTGCCCAGGGCGGTCCAGCACCGTCACGACGTCGCCCACCCGCACGTGCCCCGGCCGCTCCACGGCGAGGTACGCGCCGGGCCGGCCGGCGGCGATGAACCGCTTGACGAGGTCGGGCACGCCGCGGAACCCGGCGAACACGCGGCACGGCGTGCGTGGCCCGCGCACCTGAAGCACCGCCGCGCCCACCTGCCAGCGTTCGCCGATCACCGCGCCCGAGCAGTCGACGCACGAGAGCGTCAGGTTCTCCCCGACCCCACCAGGGAGCACCGCCTGGCCCAGCTCGGCCGTCCAGAACTCCAGATCCTCGGTCGAGTAGGCGTAGACGGCCTGATCCGGGCCGCCGTGATTCTTCGTGTCGCAGATCGTGTCGCCCGCCACGCCGTCCACCGACAGCAGCACGGGCCCGTCGACCGGTCGCTTGTCTATGCCGGAACGCCCGCCCTTGACCCGCGTCCACGGGTCGGTGCGGACCTCGGCCACGTTGACGGACTCGACACGGCCTGCGGTCACTGGCTCACCTCGGAAGATCGAAGCAGCGAATCGGCCGTCGCCCGGCCGGCGGCGTCGTACGGGAAGGACGCGAGCAGCACAGCGGCCACGGCCACCACGAGCAGCCTGCGCAGCCACGAGCCCCGACCGCACAGCCACCCGGCCAGGAACGCGACGGCAAGCGGGACGGTCACGCGGTAGAGCGCCGTGATCTCCGTGGCGGAGTCGTCACCCGGCGGGCCACCACCAATGGCGGTGACCACGATCCCGGCGACGAGTGCGCCCACCAGCCCGGCGACGAGGAGCATCCAGCGCGCCTTTGCCCGGCCGGCGAGGACTCCGAGGAGGAGGACCACCCCCAGCGCGACCGCGGCGACCGGGGTCGACACCGAGATGGGCCCCACCTGCACTCGTCCAGGGTAGACAGTTGCCACGTCCGGGTCACGGAGGCGGCGCCGACGGGATCAGCCGCATAGCGTTCCCGACATGTCCCGGACCGCTGCCGTGCTCACCGCCCTCGTCATCGGCGGACTCGGCGCGCTCGCCGCGCACGCCCACGGCGAAGCGCCTGCCGTTCGGCCCCCGGACGTCGCCGCCTGCTACGACGGCACGTGCACGCTGACCGTCACCGCGCCGCTCGAGATCCCGCTCGACGGGCGGGCCGGATACCCGGCGCTGTCGATCACGGACATCCGGCCGTCCGCGGTGGCGTTCGCCGTGCGGCGCGCCGGTAGCGCCGGGATCGGCACCGTCAGCGCGGGCGGCACCTCCACCTTCGGCGCGGGGAGCGGCACGCTCACCGTGCACGTGCTGGAGATCAGTGGCAGCACGGCCCGGCTCGAGATCACCACGACGGTGCCCTGACCGCCTGCTCTGATCTTGGGCCTACTTCTTGGGGCCTACTTCTTGGGGCCTACTTCTTGGCCTTGTCCGCCGCCGAGTCGGTGGAGAGCGCGGCGACGAAGGCCTCCTGCGGCACCTCGACCCGCCCGATCGTCTTCATCCGCTTCTTGCCCTCCTTCTGCTTCTCCAGCAGCTTCCGCTTGCGGGTGATGTCACCGCCGTAGCACTTCGCGAGCACGTCCTTGCGGATCGCGCGGATGTTCTCGCGCGCGATGATCCGCGACCCGATCGCGGCCTGGATCGGCACCTCGAACTGCTGGCGCGGGATCAGCTCGCGCAGCTTCGTGGCCATCGCCGTGCCGTAGGCGTAGGCGTCGTCCTTGTGCCGGATCGCCGAGAACGCGTCGACCGGCTCCCCCTGCAGCATGATGTCGACCTTGACGAGCTCGGACTCCTGCTCGCCCGCCTCCTCGTAGTCGAGGCTGGCGTAGCCGCGGGTGCGCGACTTCAGCGCGTCGAAGAAGTCGAAGATGATCTCCGCGAGCGGCATCGTGTAGCGCAGCTCCACGCGCGTCTCGGACAGGTAGTCCATGCCGCCGAGCTGGCCGCGCCTGCTCTGGCACAGCTCCATGATCGCGCCGATGAACTCCGACGGCGCCAGGATCGTCACCTTCACAACCGGCTCGAACACCTGCGCGACCTTGCCGGTCGGCCAGTCCGACGGGTTGGTCACCGTCATCTCGGTGCCGTCGTCCTTGACCACGCGGTAGACCACGTTGGGCGCCGTGGAGATGAGGTCGAGCCCCGCCTCCCGCTCCAGCCGGTCGCGGGTGATCTCCAGGTGCAGGAGGCCGAGGAACCCGCAGCGGAACCCGAACCCGAGCGCCGCGGACGTCTCCGGCTCGTAGGTGAGCGCGGCGTCGTTGAGCTGCAGCTTGTCGAGCGCCTCGCGCAGGTCGGGGTACTGCGAGCCCTCCACGGGGTAGAGCCCCGAGTAGACCATCGGGCGCGGCTCGCGGTAGCCGGTGAGCGGCGACTGCGCGCCCTTGCGGGCCGAGGTGACCGTGTCACCGACCTTCGACTGCCGGACGTCCTTCACCCCGGTGATCAGGTAGCCCACCTCGCCGACGCCGAGGCCCGAGCTGGGCTTGGGCTCCGGCGACACGATGCCGACCTCGAGCAGCTCGTGGGTGGCGCCCGTGGACATCATCTTGATCCGCTCACGCGGCGTGATACGCCCGTCGACGACCCGGATGTAGGTGATGACGCCGCGGTAGGTGTCGTAGACCGAGTCGAAGATCATCGCGCGGGCCGGGGCATCTGCTTCGCCCACCGGCGGGGGCACCTGGCGGACGACTTCGTCGAGCAGCTCCCGCACACCGGCGCCGGTCTTCGCGGACACCCGCAGCACGTCACCGGGGTCGCAGCCGATGATGTGGGCGATCTCGGCGGCGTAGCGGTCGGGGTCGGCGGCCGGGAGGTCGATCTTGTTGAGGACCGGGATGATCGTGAGGTCCTTCTCCAGCGCCAGGTAGAGGTTCGCCAGCGTCTGCGCCTCGATGCCCTGCGCGGCGTCCACGAGCAGGATCGCGCCCTCGCACGCCTCCAGCGCCCGGCTCACCTCGTAGGTGAAGTCGACGTGGCCGGGGGTGTCGATCAGGTGGAGCACGAGGTCGGTGTCACCCACCCGCCACGGCAGCCGCACGTTCTGCGCCTTGATGGTGATGCCGCGTTCCCGCTCGATGTCCATGCGGTCGAGGTACTGGGCGCGCATCAGGCGCTCGTCGACGACGCCGGTGAACTGCAGCATCCGGTCGGCCAGCGTGGACTTGCCGTGGTCGATGTGGGCGATGATGCAGAAGTTGCGGATGAACTCCGGCGGCGTGAACGTCTGGTCGGCGAAGCTCACTATCGTCGTTCCTTCGTGTGGGGTACTTCCATCGTCCCACGCCGTCCCGCGACCAGGGCCGAACGGGTTCCCGGGCCGCGCACGTGGTCCCTTGATCACCTGAAGTGATCAATCACTCACGATCTGTTGATCTAGGGTGACGCCGTGGACCCCAGCTCCTCAGAGGCCTTTTCTCATGCCACGATGGCCAGAGATGTCGGTATGCGGGACGGCGTCAACGCTCGTGCTCGCGCCGGGACCCCAGCCCCGGCGTCGACCGGCCCGAACCGCCCGACCGGCCCAATCCCAGGGGGCGACCGGTGACAGCGATGGGCCCGCCATGGGCGAGCAGCGCGGGACCCGACTGCGCGCTCGTCACGGGGGCACCGGCGTGCCGCTGCTCCGAGGACGCCGTCCATCTCACCGACGACGACATCGTCGCGAGGGCGGTGAGCATGCTCCGCTGGGAGCAGCGAGCCACCCCGGCGGGCATGTCCGCCGCCCGCGGGGGGCTTGACGCGCTGCTCGTGCAGGCCCGCGGCCGGGGGCCGTCGTCGCTGGTGGCCGAGCTGCTCGGGATCTGCCTCATGGTGCGCCTGCTCGACGCCGACCCGGCCGACGCCGACGACGTCGAGGCGCTGCTGGCGGAGTTCATCGAGATCGTCGAGATCGACAGGGATCCGCGCAGGCTGGGCGACGCAGCCACGCTGCGCGCCCACCGCACGTCGGCGTTCGGCCAGGGCGAGAACGCACTCGCCGACGCCGCCGCCGCGTTCGCGATCCTCACCGACATCACCGCGCCCGCCCCGGGCGAGGACCCGGTGCGGTGGGCGCAGGGCCTCGCGCGCAGCCTCAACGGCCTGGTGCTCGTGCTGCTCAAGCTCGGGTCACACGAGCTCGCCGACGAGGTGTCGCAGCGGGCTGTCGCGGTCCTGGAGACCTGCGGCTCGCCGATGGACCGGCTCGTGCACAAGCTCAACCGCGTACGGCTGCAGCTGTCCTGGGGGCTGCGCCTGGAACGCGGCGGGCGGGACGCGGCGGCCGCCACCCGGTTCGCCGACGCCGCCCGCACCGCGCGCGTCGCCGCCGAGCTGTGGGCTGCCGCGATGGCGCCGAGCGGCGGCGCGACCCGCCCGGCCACGCAGGAGATCTCCGTCATCGGCGCCGCGTACGCGCTGCAGCGGCCCGGCCCGGAGCACCTCGACACGCTGTTCGGGCTGCGCGACGTCGCCCACTTCGTCGAGGACCGCATCGTGCTGGCCATCGCCACCGCGCGCTGCCTCGTGGTCGCCGGCCGCGCGGCCGAGGCCGTCGCGGCGGTCGGCCCGCTGCACGAGGAGCTGCGCGACAACACCTCCGAGGCCGTGATGGCGCTGGCCCTGCACCGCGAGTTCGCGAGAATGGACCAACTGGCCCGCGGCGGGCCGGGCAGCAGCTCCCTCGCCCTCCAGCACTACGCGGCCGCGCTCGAGCGCGAGCTGTGGGCGCTGCGCGAGGCCCGGCTGACCGCCCTGCGCAGCCACTACGACCACCACCGGCTCGCCCGCGAGCACGGTGCGGTAGCCGCCCAGGCCATGCAGGACCCGCTCACCGGCCTGCCCAACCGCCGCGCCCTCGACCTGTTCCTGGCCGAGACGACGAGCAACGCGGCGGGCCAGCCGTGCGCCGTCGCCCTGGTCGACCTCGACCGGTTCAAGGACGTCAACGACGCCCGCTCGCACGCCGCGGGCGACGCGGTGCTGCGTGAGGTGGCGGGGTGCCTGCGCACGGCACTGCGCGCGCAGGACATGGTGGCCCGGTACGGCGGCGACGAGTTCGTCGTCGTGATGCCGTCCACCGCGCTCCCGGTGGCGTCGGCGGCGCTGCAGCGCGCGACCGACGCCGTCGCCGCGCTCCCCACGGACGTCGCGGCGGGCGTCACGGTGTCGGTCGGGGTGGTGAGGGCCCCGCTCGACGGCGAGCCGTCGGCCGCGCTCGCTGCGGCCGACGCCGCCATGTACCGGGCCAAACGGGCCGGCGGCAACACGGTGGTCAGCGGCACCAGCCCGGTGTCCGCACGCGCCCGTTAGGGACCAGTCACAGCGACCGCCAGAAGTCGGCCAGCACCCTCGCGCCCCGGTCCGGGTCCTGGGTCATCCACCAGTGCCCCAGCCCGTCGAGCACCTCGACCCGGGCCCCCGCCCGGCCGGCGGCCCGGCGGCGCTGCTCGTCGGTGCCGACCATGTGGTCCTCGGACGGCAGCAGGGCGAGGCCGGGATGGTCCGCCGCGGCTTCGAGACCCGCGCCCAGCTCGGCCATCGCCGGCTGGGCGGCGGAGCGGTAGAGCCGCAGGATGCAGTCGCCCATCGTCGCGTCCATGCCCTCGGCCACCCGCTCCGCGACGGCCGGCGCCATCCCACCATGGGCGAGCCGCTCGGCCCGCGCCGCCACGGGAGCGGCGGCCATCGCGGCGACGGCGGCCTCGCCCGCGCCGGGCGTCTGCCACACCTGCGCCAGCTCGTGCCACTCGTAGTCCGGGTCGAAGACACCGACGACGTCCGAGCACCAGCTCCGCACGAGGTCTGGGCGGGCCATCACGGCGTTCAGCACGTGTCCGCCGCCCCAGTCGTGCCCGACGAGGTCGACAGGCCCCTCGATCCCCTCCAGCTCGGCGATGAGCCAGTCGCGGTACTCGGCGACCGTGGCACCCCACCCGTCCGGCACCGGTGCCCCGAACCCTGGCGGCGCGAGCCGCAGCGGCTCGGCGACCCCGAGCGCGGCGAGTCGTTCGACGAGGGGGTCCCAGAGGGCGGGGGTCTCCGGATTGCCGTGCACGAGCACCACTGTCATGAGATCACCCAAGCGGCGCCGCGGACGGGCGTCAACGACATCCGTCGCACCGATCCGGCCACCCGGGAGAGCGTCACGCCAGCCGCGTCATGTCCTTGAGGGGCGGGACGTCGGCGTAGTCGCGGCCCACCGCGACCCACACGTGCCGGTGCGCGTTACGGGCGGGTGACACGACGTACGCTCCGGGGGTGGCAACGCAGCCCCGGCCGAGCCCAGTTCTCGACTCGGCGCGGGGGTGGGTCACCGTCGCCACCGCGTTCGTCTCGATGGCAGTGGTGTTCGCCGTGGCCTACAGCTTCGGTGCCTTCTTCGCGCCGATGGCCGCGGAGTTCGGCTCCGGCAACGGCGCCACGTCCCTCGTGTTCGGTGTGACCGCGGCGTGCTGGTTCCTGCTCAGTTCCGTCACCGGCCGCATCGCCGACCGGATCGGGCCGCGTCCGCTCCTGATCACCGGGGCGGCCGCGCTCACCGCAGGCCTGTTGCTCACCGCCGCCGTCGAGCGGCTGTGGCTGGGCTACCTCACCTACGGCCTCGGGGTGGGCGTCGCCGTCGCGTGCGGGTACGTCCCGCTCGTGGCCGCCGTCGGCGGCTGGTTCGCGCGGCGCCGGGCCGTCGCGCTCGCCGTCGCCGTCGCCGGGATCGGGGTCGGCACCCTGATCGGCGCGCCGCTCGCCGCCGCGCTCATCGCCGCGCACGGGTGGCGCCAGACGCACGTCGTGTTCGGCCTGGCGGGCGGGGTGCTCCTGCTGCTGTGCGCGGTCGCGGTGCGGCGCCCGCCCGAACCCGCGCAGAACGCCCCCGCGCTCGGCACCCGGGCGCTGCTGCGCACACCGGCGTTCCGATCGCTGTACGTGGCGACGCTGCTGTCGTCGGTCGCGCTCTTCGCCACACTCGTCTTCCTCCCGCCCTACGCGGCGGCGGCCGGGGCGACCCCGGTCGCGGCGGCGGCGCTCGTCGGGATCATCGGCGTTTCCAGCGTCGTCGGCCGGATCGCGATCGGCGCGTATGCCGAACGGGCCGGGCACATCCGGACCTTCCGCGCGAGCTTCGCGGTGCTCGCAGGCAGCTTCGCGCTCTGGCTCGCCGCCGACCTGCTCGCGGGATCCTTCCCCGCGCTCGTCGCCTTCGCCGTGGTGCTCGGCGTCGGCTACGGCGGCTGGATCGCACTGGCGCCCGCCGTGCTCGCGGAGCTCTTCGGCGTCCGGGGCCTCGGCGGGGTGGTCGGGCTGAGCTACACCTCGTCCGGGTTCGGGGCGCTCCTCGGCGCGCCGCTCGCGGGTCTGCTCGTCGATCTCACCGGCGGGTACGGTGGGATCGTCGTCGGAGCGGGCGTCTGCGCGCTCGGCGCTCACCTCGCGCTGCGGCCGCTGGGCCGGGCCGATCTAGGAGCGCGCTGAAAAGCTCGGGCCTACTGCGCTACGGCCGGAGCCTTTCAGTACCCTCCTTACCCGCTCAGCAAGCCGCCTGTAGCATGGACCGCTGAGCGCCCGGCGTGATGATCGATCCCCCGCCGCCGGTGCGGAGCGGAACGAAGCGAGCAGTCCACCGGCAGGAAGAAACTCGAGGCATTCGCGTGGCCAACATCAAGTCCCAGATCAAGCGGATCAAGACCAACGAGAAGCGGCGTCAGCGCAACAAGTCGGTCCGGTCTGCCGTCCGCACTGCCGTACGGCGCTTCCGCGAGGCGGTGGAGGCCGGCGACACCGAGAAGGCCACCCAGCTGCAGCGCGCCGCCTCCCGCGCCCTGGACAAGGCCGCCAGCAAGGGCGTCCTTCACAAGAACCAGGCCGCCAACCGCAAGTCGGCGATGGCGAAGCGCGTCAGCGCTCTCTGACTCGGCTCTTCACGAACGGCGCTGCCCCCTCGCGGGCAGCGCCGTTTGTGTGCGCGCTGCGCGGGACTCTCACGTACGTCAACCGCTCGGCGGCGCGCGCGCTCGCCGCCGTCGCAAACGTGACGTCTCCTACAAGAATGTAGACAGTATCCGAGACGCTCGCCGACAGTGGAGGTTCGCCCGCAGGCGGCCTACCCCTGCTCTCCGGCCGCCCGAGCCCTAGGAGAAGTTCTCGATGCTCGTCAACCTGATCGCCATGGTCCCAGCCGTTCTCGCCGGTATCGGAGGCGCGCTCCTCGGGGACAAGATCGGGCTCTGGATCAAGAAGTTGCGCACCAGCGGCAACAGCTGACCGACCGACACCCCATCAGCGGCGGCCCCTGGCCGCACAGATCCGCAGCACCGCCCGCTCCAGCGCGTAGTCGGCGTCGGCCGCCGCGCCCTTCACGTCGGCATTGACCTCGGCGGCCGCCGCGAACGCCTCGGCGATCGCCTCCGGCCCCCACGACCGCACCTGCTGCTGCGCCTTGCGGATCTTCCATGGCGGCATGCCGAGTGTGCCTGCGAGGCGGTTGGGGTCGCCGCGGCCGGCCGAGCCCACCTTCGCGAGCGTGCGCAGCGCGTCCGCCAGCGCGTCGGCGATCAGCACCGAGGGCACCCCGAGCAACTGTGCCCACCTCAGCGCCTCCAACGCGCCCGCCCGGTCGCCAAGCACGACCTTGTCGGCCACCGCGAACCCGGACGCCTCGGCGCGACCACGGTGGTAACGCCGCACTGCCTGCTCGTCGACGGTGCCGCCGGTGTCGGCCACCAACTGGCCCGCGGCGGAGGCCAGCTCCCGCAGGTCGGAGCCCACGGCCTCGATGAGCACACCCACAGCGGCCGGCGCGATCTTGCCGCCGACGCGGCGCACCTCGGCGCGTACGAAGTCGGAGCGCTCCTCGAACCGGGTGATCTTGTTGCACGTGGTGACGACAGCGCCCTTCTTGCGCAGCTCGTCGGCCAGCGCCTTGTTGCGCGCCCCGCCCGCGTGCGCGACGACCAGCACGATGCCGTCGACGGGGTCGCCGGACTGCCTGGCGATGGCGGTGGCCATCTCCTTGCCGACCTCGTGGGCGGCCATGAGGACGACAACCCGGCCCTCCGCGAAGAGCGACGGGCTGAGGCTCTCCGCGAGATCGCCTGGCGTGAGGTCGCCGGCGCGGACCTTGCGTACCTCGGCCCCCGGCTCGACGGCCTTGACCTCCGCGATCACCTGCTCGACCGCCCGCTCGACCAGCAGCTCTTCCTCTCCCAGCACGAGGTGCAGCGGCGCGGGTGGGGGCGGCGCGGACATGCCGTCCATGCTCGCGCACGGCACCGACGATTCGTGACCCGGCTCCCAGATCACGGGACGGACTTGGGGGAGCGGCCGCTGGTGTCGTAACGTGAAGGTCATCCCACGGCGACGTGCTCCGGGGACCACAACTGCACATGGCTCATCCAGAGGGGCAGAGGGAACGGCCCGACGAAGCCCCGGCAACCGGCGATGCGCGTCTGCGCTCGATCACGGTGCCAATTCCGACCCGCATGCTGCGGGAAAGATGAGGAGATCTCGTCATGACCCTGTCTGCCGCCGCCACGGCCGCCACCTCCTACGACCTCGGCCCCGCCCGTGCCCTCTCCTGTCGGGAGTGCGGCCACGAGATCCCGCTCGCCGCGGAGTTCGCCTGTCCCCAGTGTTTCGGTCCCCTCGAGGTGGCCTACGACTTCGGCACGGTGACCCGCGAGTCGATCGAGGCAGGCCCCAAGTCGATCTGGCGCTACCGGCAGCTGCTGCCCGTGCCGTCCGACGTGCAGAGCCACCCGAACACCGAGCCCGGCCTCACCCGGCTGATCAAGGCCGACCGGCTCGCCGCCGCGCTCGGCGTGCGCAACCTGTGGGTCAAGGACGACACCGGCAACCCGACCCACTCCTTCAAGGACCGCGTGGTCGCCGTCGCGCTCGCCGCCGCCCGCGAGCTCGGGTTCTCGGTGCTCGCCTGCCCGTCCACCGGCAACCTCGCCAACGCCGTGGCTGCCGCCGCGGCGCGGGCCGGCTGGGACTCGGTGGTGCTGATCCCCAAGTCGCTCGAGCAGGCCAAGGTGCTCACCACCGCCGTGTACGACGGCACCCTGCTGGCCGTCGACGGCAACTACGACGACGTGAACCGGCTGGCCACCGAGCTCGCCGCCGAGCACGAGGACTGGGCGTTCGTCAACGTCAACGTGCGGCCGTACTACGCGGAGGGCTCCAAGACCCTCGGCTACGAGGTGGCCGAGCAACTCGGCTGGCGGCTGCCGGAGCAGATCGTGATCCCCGTGGCGTCGGGCTCCCAGCTCACCAAGGTGGACAAGGGCTTCACCGAGCTGGGCAAGCTCGGCCTGGTGGAGCCCACCCCCTACCGGGTGTTCGGCGCCCAGGCCACGGGCTGCTCGCCGGTGGCGAAGGCATTCGCCGACGGCCACGACGTGGTGCAGCCGGTCCGCCCCGACACCATCGCCCGCTCGCTCGCGATCGGGAACCCCGCCGACGGGCCCTACGTGCTCGACACCGTCCGCCGCACCGGCGGCGCGGTCGGGCACGTCAGCGACGCCGAGGTCGTCGAGGGCATCCGGCTGCTCGCCCGCACCGAGGGCGTGTTCGCCGAGACCGCCGGCGGCGTCACCGTCGCGACCGCCAAGAAGCTCATCGAGGCCGGCCAGATCGACCCGGACGCCGAGACCGTGCTGCTCATCACCGGCGACGGCCTCAAGACCCTCGACGCCGTGGCCGACCAGGTCGGCCCGTCGGCCACCGTGCCCTCCACCAGCAAGGCCGTACGCGAGGCCCTGGCGGCCCGCGGGCTCTGACGGGGTCGTTCCGCCCGATCTCAACTGACGCTCATCTTGAGAGTGGGGGGTGATGCCGAGATGTGGCGCAGGCGCAGGCAGGGACAACTCACATGGATGCCGGCTGCCGAACTCGAGCCGATGATGGGGCGGGTGATCGAGCCCGAACCCGGGCGTCGAGTCGACGGCCGGGTGGCGATCCTCCAATTCGGCGTCGACCACGCGCTCGACTTCCGGACCCGGTCGACGGTCTATAAGACCGTCGATCCGGACACGGTGACCGGGCGACCGCTCGGCTGGGTGATTCCGTGTACGCCCGAGCAGAACGAGCGCTGGACCGAGGCGGCGGTGGCGTGCGTCGTCGAACTCGACCGCGCCGCGCTGGCCTTGCACGAGGCCCGGCGGCGCGCAGCGCAGCCGCCCCCGCGAAAGCGCGCGCTTGCTGAGGAGATGCAGCGCGACTGGGCCGATGCACAGAGTCGCTACCGGTCCCGCTTCCAGGCTGCCACCGACGCCTACTCCCCCGTAATCCGGGAGGTCGGCGACGCGATCAGGCGGCAGCTGGATGTGGATTTGCGCCGGCTCCACGCCCAGAGGCAGGCCGAGAAGGTGGAGGAACAGCGCATCCAGGCCGTCGTGGAACAGCGGCTCGGTGAACTCGCCGACGAGCTTCGCTGGGGCATCAAGGTCTCGCATTCCCCCGGTCGCACGCTGCACGTGGTGTGCGTGGGCGTTGCGCCGCGCGCGGTGCCGGAGGACGCCGCGCCGCTGGTGGAGGACGTGGACGTGCGCACATTGCGTGAGTCGTTGGTGGAGCGCGGTTGGGCGGATGTGGTGTTCGACGACTCGATCCAGGAGCACATCCGGGCCCACTTTGCAGACCTGCCAGGCCTCTCCCGCCACACCGGGTTGTGGGACTTCTGGTGGAAACTGTTCACCGAGGACTACAAGACCGGCAGGGTCCCGACCGGTTCGAGCCGTCAGACTTACGGCTCGAGCCATACGAGCTACACCGGTTTTCACTTCTGATCTGCAAGGCCGCGCGCGAAGCGGCCTGCTCGACAGGCGGGGCCGGCGAGGGGTTCGGCATCCGCGGCCGGTCCGGCGGCTACTTGGTGGAAGTCGCGGAGGCGACGGTGGACCCGGTTCGAGACACCCTCATCGGCCGCTCCACACCGGAGGACGTTTCTCCTGGAAGGCGAGCACGCCTTCCCTGCTGTCCTCGCTGTCGAGCGCCGCGACGACAGCAGGGAGCCGCGCGTCGCGGGCCTCACGCGCGGTGAGGTGGGCGGTGCGGATGGCCAGCTGCTTGATCGCTCGCAGCGACGACGGGGAGCAGGCCAGGATGTCGTCGACCCAGCGCTGGACGGCGGTGTCGAGCTCCGCCGCCGGGACGACCTCGTTGACCAGGCCGAGCCGGTGCATCTCGGCCGCCGGGAATCGCCGGCCGGTGAGCAGGATGCCCATCGCCGCGTTGTACGGAATCTTGCGTTGCAGCAGCACCATGCCGCCGTCGAGTGGCAGCCGGCCCACCCGCGGCTCGGTCAGCCCGAACTGCGCTGTGTCGGCCGCGATCACGATGTCGCAGCCGAGCACCAGCTCCATCCCGCCCCCGAGGGCGTAGCCGTTCACCCGCGCGATGACCGGCACGTCGAGGCTCTGCCGCAGGCTCAGGGCGCCGAAGCCGTTGGCGTCCACCGTTGCCCAGTACTCCAGCCCGGTCTTGTCGATCGCGCTCGCGGACATGTCCGCGCCGACGCTGAATGCCTTCTCCCCTGCTCCGGTCACGACGACGCACCGCACGTCGGACGCCTCGATCTCGGTCCAGATCTCGTCGAGGCGCTGGTGGGTCGGCCCGTCGATCGCGTTGAGCACCTTCGGCCGGTCGACGGTCACGTAGGCCACGTGGTCGCGCACCTCGAAGCGCACCTCGTCGACCGGATCACCCACCGGCGTGGGGCGTGAGCGACCGTGCTGTCCCGGGCCAGGGTCTGAGCTCTGCGCTCCCGGGCTACTCACGACACCACCCCGCCGGCCCGCAGGGCCGCGATGCGGCCGGCGTCGTAGCCGTGCTCGGCGAGCACCGCTTCGGAGTCCTCGCCCAGCCGTGGCGCGCGGCGGCGTACGGTGGCCGGCGTCGCGGACAAGCCGATCGGCGCGTTGAGCACCTGCACGCTGCCCTCGGTCGGATGGTCCATTTTGACGATCATCTCGTTGATCGCCGTCTGCTCGTCGGCGAGGGCCTCCGCCATCGTGAGAACCGGTGCGCAGAGGAGATCGACGCCCTCCAGACGCTCGATCCAGTGCGCGGTGGTGTCCTGGGCGAACCGCTTGCCGAAGATGCCCTGCAGCTCCGGGCGGGCGGCCATCTGGCCGGGTTGGTCTTGGAGGTCGGGCCGCTGCCAGAGCTCGTCGGGCAGCCCGAGCGCGGTACAGATATCGCGCAACGGCTCCTGCTTGAACGCGCCGACCATGCACACCGCGCCGTCCGTCGTCGGGAAGACCCCGGACAACGGCATTGCCGCCCAGTTGATCTCGGTGCCACGGTTGAGCTGGGTCGCTGCCTCCTGCATCTGCATGTGCAGCATCGAGTCGAACATCCGCACGTCCACCCGCTGGCCCTCGCCGGTCCGTTCACGGGCCAGCAAGGCGAGCAGGATCCCCTGCATCAGGTGCATTCCTGTCGTGTAGTCGCACAGCGTCGTGGGGTAGACGCTCAGCGGAAGGTCGTCACTCTGCCGCCGCCACATCACGCCGGACAGTGCCTGCAACAGCACGTCCTGACCGCCCTTGTGGGAGTAGGGACCGACCTCGCCGAAGCCGGTGCCCGAGGCCCAGATGATCCGAGGGTTGAGCTGCTTGAGCTTGTCGTAACCGAAGCCGATCCGGTCCATCACCCCGGCGCGGAAGTTGCTCACGACGACGTCGGCGTCGCGGACCAGGTCGTAGACGACCTGCTTCCCCTCATCGGTGCGGGTGTCGATACTGATGCTGCGCTTGTTGCGGTTGATCGAGTAGAAGATCGGGTTGTCCAGACCCGACTCGTCGGCGATCGAGCTGCGGGACAGGTCGCCGTACTTCGGTCGCTCGACCTTGATCACGTCGGCGCCGTAGTCGCCGAGCAGCTGGGTGGCCGACGGCCCCATGTAGACCTGGGTGAAGTCGACGACGGTGATGCCTTCCAGCGCGCTGATCGCCTGGCTCATGAGTGATCGATCTCCACTTCGACTGGCTGCTCCCCGGAGGAGGCGTTCTCGCTGGGAATGTCACCCGGATCCGCTCCGGCCTTGCGCATCGCCAGCTGGATGTCGGTCGCCGGCACGTCGCGTACGGCGACGCCCCTGTCCGCGGCGAGCGCGGCGGCGAAGCCCGCGGCCTGACCCATCGCCATGCAGGGCGGGATCTCCCGCGACATCTTCTGCGCCTGGGGGGTGGCGGAGTAGTGCCGCCCCGCCACGACCAGCTGGTCGACCTCCTTCGGCAGCATGGCGCGGTACGGCGTGTAGTAGTCCCGCCCGCGAGCGACCGTGTCGGGGAAGTGCCTGCGCTCATGCACGTCGTCAGCGGTCACGACGTACTCACCCTGGAGCAGGCGGGTCTGCCTGACTCCCATCTGCTCCGCGACGTCAACGACGAAGGCGTTCTCGAACCCGGGGAGCGTCCTTCGGCACAGCTCGACCGCCTCGGCGATCTTCGTCCTGGCCGAGAACTCCGCGTCGGTCAACGAAGCCGGGTCGGTGCCGTCGAAGCCGGTCATGTGCGGCGCGTTGCACCAGACCACGCCGGGGATGGGGGTCTTCAACCACCACAGCTCCCAGGCTCCGCCGAGCGTGCGCTTGATCGCCTTGTTCAGCGCCCGCGCGGCCTTGGGATCGTTCTGCTCGAAGCGCTCGGCCTCGTCGGTGTCGACGCCGCCGAGGCGGAAGACCAGCGTGGTGATGTAGGAGTCCTTGACGTACGACGCACCCGCCCGCGACGCGACATCGATGTCGCCTGTGGTGTCGACGACGACGTCGCCGAGAACCGCCTGTGGGCCCGACTTCGTCTCGGCGATCACGCCGCGCATCACCCCGTCGTCGACGATCGGCCGGGAGAACCAGCTGTGCAGCCGCAGGTTGACCCCGGCCTCCCGAACCAGGTCGTTGGAGACCCGCTTCCAGCCGTCAGGGTCGAACGCCGCCGCGTAGCAGATCGGTTTGGGGTTGGAGGAGACGTGGAAGTCGAAGACGCCGTACCGGCCCCACTTGTTCCACGTCTCGGTCGAGGCGCGGCGATCCTCCTTCGGGGGTACCACGACGAGCTCCATCGTGGACAGTCGCTCGATGTACTCCGAGACGATCCCCGTGACGGTGATCTCCTGCCCGTTGATCATGTCGTCGAGCACCAGCACCATCCCGCCCGAGGCGAGGCCGCCAAGTGCCGGGTAACGCTCGAGCAGCGTCACCGACGCACCGCTGCGGGCGGCAGTGACCGCAGCGGACACGCCCGCCGGCCCGCCGCCGACCACGACGACATCCGACGTCGCGACGACCTCGCAGTCGACTGCCGAGCCGGACACTCGTAGATCACTCACCGACGAACACTCCTTCGGTCTTCCTCGCCCACAGGTAGAGGCCGATGCTGAGGGCGGCGAGAACAGCCATGTACACGGGGAACAGCTGGCTCAGACCCTTCCCGGACATCCACACCACCAGGTACGACGCCGTTCCTCCGAAGGCGGCGACGCCGATGCCGTAGCCGAGCCCGCAGGCTGAGGAGCGGATTCCCTTCGGGAACAACGAGGCGCTGACCAGGACATAGAGCGTCATGTTGATGAGCAGGATCGGCGAACCGATGAACAGCACGGCGGCGAACCCGCCCAGTCCCTTCGCGGTGTAGAGCAGCATCAGGAACACCGCCGGGATCATCAGGAACCGCCCGATGAGGAAGACCCGGCTCAATCTGTAGCGGTCGGCGAGCGGGCCGACGACGAGAGATCCGACCACCATGATCAGGGAGAGGATCGTGGTGACGCCGAAGACGCTGGTCGGGTCCTCGCCGAAGCTGGTGCGAGCGAGGTTGGGCAGGCCAACGTTCCAGCCGTAGTTGAAGGCCTGAGCGGCGCCGACGACGAAGATGACGGCGAGCAGGCTGCGCCACCGGGCGAAGACGCCCTTCCAGACGCTGGACGTGACGCCGACGTACTCCGGATCGGACTGATGCAGGGTCTCCGGCAGCGCCCTGCGCAGCCAGAACACGACCAGGCCCATCGCGGCGCCGACCAGGAACGGGATCCGCCATCCCCAGTCGCCCATCACACCGGAGCCGAGGGCGAGCCCGAGCACGTAGTTGACCAGCGAGGCGAGCAGGATCCCGAAGTTGACGAAGAAGCTGATGATGCCCGCCGCCGCCCCTGATCGACCCTTCGGCATCACCTCCACGCCGTACGCGGTGGACAGTGGGGCTTCGATGCCGGTGGACAAGCCCTGGAGCAGCCGACAGATCAGCAGGATGATCGGGGCTGCTGCGCCGATGGTGGCGGCATCGGGCATGACACCGATGACCAAGGTGGTGACCGCCATCAGCCCGACGGACCACAGCATCACGTTCTTGCGGCCGATCTTGTCAGCGACACCGCCGAGAAGGATCCCGCCCACCGGCCTGGCGACGAACCCGACCGCGAAGATGGACAGCGTGTTCAGGGTCGCGTCCAGAGGACTCGAGTCCCGGAAGAAATGCGGTCCGATGCTCGCGGCGAGCAGGCCGAAGACCTGCCAGTCGTACCACTCGAGCGTGTTTCCGAGCCCGAGGCCGAGCATCGATCGCCGCAGCGTTCTGCGGTCGATCGTGTCCTGCGCGGACGACTTCGGATCCGGCGGGGGGCCCGCGGCTCCGGTCGCCTGGGATGTGCCGGGGACGGTGTTGGACATGGCTTCGGCCTTCCAGGCGGCAGCAGACCGCGGTCCGGGGGACAGGGGATGGTTCGGTGCGGGACGACCCGTCTCCCGGGCCCGATGCGAGAAACCTCGTTTGCTCGCATGTTTGCCGTGGGTCGTTATGAAATTCCCCTGGCGGGAGTGATCGACGTCGAAGGCGGACGCCCTACCAGGTCGGTGGAGTGTTCACCCAGATCGCGGTGGCGGCCTGAGGCCCTGGATTGACGAACCAGTGCGGCACGGTGGAGGAGAAGCGGATCGAGTCACCGGTCGACAGCCCGTGCCGCACGCCGTCGATGAAGACATCGATCTGTCCTGAGAGGACGATCCCGAACTCCTCGCCGTTGTGGCGGAACGGCGTGGCACTCGTGTCATGGCCGGGCTCTGACGAGACCAGGTTCGCCTCGATCTGGCCGGATAGGTCCGGGGTGAGCATCTCGTACGACACGCGGTCGCTCTGCATGCCGTGACCGTCGATGCGACGCCGCTCGCCCGCACGAACGACCGGCGACGAACTATCGGTGATCATGAGAAACCGACCAACCGGCACATCCAGCCCATGTGCGAGTTGGACGAGGGTCGCGAAGCTGGGGTTGCCGATCCCGCGCTCCAGCTGGCTGACCACGCCGGCGGACAGCACGCTGCGCTCGGCGAGCTGATCCAGCGTCATCCCGCGGTCCTTGCGAAGGCACCGCACAGTCGCCCCGATGACAGCGACCATGGGGGCGACGTCGGGCACCTCGCGGGCGTCCGCAGCTTGACGCATGGTAGCAACATAATGAATATCTTCATTCTGTCAACAGTCCCCTAGGTTGACCTACCGAAGGATGCGAAGCCCCACGTGACTGCAGTCGACGTCGAACCCAAGCCGGCCGCCGATCAACTGGAGGCCGTCCTGTCCGCGGCCGACGCCACCGCCGCCGCCGGCTGACGGCCCCCCGATGCCGGATCAGTCGTTGCGTGCCACAGACTTCCTGACGCTGCCCAAGGCGGAGCTGCACCTGCACACCGAGGCGGCGATCCGCCCCGGAACCGCGGCGGAGCTCGCCGATCGCTCTGGTCTCCCCCTGCCTCCGATCGGGCAGCAACATCCGACCTGGCCGACGTTCAGCGCAGCGTACGAGCAATGCCGAGCGCTGATCGGATCGCTCGACGACCTCAGGCGCGTGGTCCGTGAGGTGTTCGAGCACGCGCCCGCACAGGGGATCGTGTGGACCGAGCTGCACGTCGTCCCACATCTGTACGGCGGTCGGCTCGGCCCGGTCGAGGGTCTGGTCGAGGCCGCCGTCGACGGGATCGATCTCGCCCGCCGCGACGGTGGCGGCGCGGGTGGGCTGGTCCTCGGCGTGGGGCGCAACGCCTCTTCGGCTGCGGCCGACGAGGTCGCGGATCTCGCCCTGTCGTGGGCAGGCCGCGGCGTCGTGGCCATGGGTCTGACCGGAAAGGAGGACGATTTCCCGTCCTCACGTTTCGCCGCCTCCTACCGCAGAGCACGGGACAGCGGGTTGGGAGTCGTCCCGCATTCCGGCGAGAGCGGCAACGCCTCCTGCGTCGCGGAGACGCTGCGTGAGCTGCAGCCGCACCGGATCAGTCACGGCGTACGAGCGGTCGAGGACGACGCCGTACTCGCCGAGCTCGCGCGACAGCAGATCTGTCTTGATGTCGCCCTGACCGGAAACCTGCAGTTGTGCGTCGTTCCGTCCGCTCGCGACCATCCGCTGCCTGAACTGATCCGTCGGGGAATCCCCGTGTCGCTGGGAAGTGACGCGCCGTACCTCTACGGGGTCGACCTGCTGGACGAATATGCTCTGGCGCATCGGGCGTTCGGTTTGCCCGCGTCAGCCATGGCATCGATTGCAGCCGATTCGCTGCGACATGCGCGATCCAATGTCGACCTCCTGCACCGCCACAGCGCAGCGATCGAGCGGTGGATCAACGCGGCGTGCCTCGGCTGAGGCCAGCCGGGCGAGCGGCTGCTGGTCCTCGACCGGCGCCGCCGCTTGGGACTCAACTGGACGCGCTCAAAAGCCGTACTGAAAACCACACGGTGTCGAGGTGGATGCGCCGCGAGCTCGTGGCACTTCCTGCTGTTGCCGGGACATGCGGGTCGGCGTGCCGGACGGGGGTGCCGACGCCGCCGAGTTCGTGCCACCACGGCTCGGGCACGACCTCGTCGAGCACCCGCGGGTAGGCCGGGGCTCGGTCGGTGGTCACCTCGGTCGGCCGCCGGGCCGTGTTCAGCGCCCGACTGAAGAACCGGCGGGTCGCCGCCAGATCCCGCTTCGGCGAGGCCAAGTCGTCGATGACCTGCCCATACTGGTCGATCGCCCGATAGAGGTACACCCAGCGCCCGGCAACCTTCAAGTAGGTCTCGTCGACGAACCAGCGGTCCCCAGCGACATGCCGGCAGGGCCGGGCGGCGTCGATCAACTCGGGAGTGAACCGCTGCACCCACCGGTAGATCGTGACGTGATCCACCGCGATGCCTCGTTCCGCAAGTAGCTCCTCCACATCGCGGTAGGACAGGCCGTACCGCATGTACCAGCGCACCGCCAGCATGATCACCTCGCGCGGGAACCGGAACCCGGCGAAGCTGGACCGAGTTCCCCGCCGCCTTCGACGCCGTCTTCGCCAGCGCCGACATCCGCATCATCCGCACCCCAGTTCGAGCAACGCGAGCGAACGCGATCGCCGAACGCTGGATCGGCACCCTGCGCCGCGAATGCCTGGACCACATTCTCATCACCGGACCACGCCACCTCGCGGCGGTGCTGCAGGAATACGTCGAGCACTACAACACCCACCGCCCGCACCGATCGCTCCATCAGCACCCGCCCGCAGGCCGCACTCCCCCGCCCTCCGAAGCGACCGTTCGGCCGCTGCGACTCGCGAAGGGCAGTTCCCACCGAGCAGCACCTTGTCCACCACGCCGGTCTGCGTGACGGTCTTCAGATAGTCGTGCACGACCAGCCGCTGGTAGTGGGAGTGATCATGAGCCGCAACATCACCCTCGAGCAGGCCGAGAACATCATCGGGGCCTGCAAGGCCGAGGCCCGCGCTGTCGGGCAGCCCATGAACATCGCCGTGGTCGACGACAGCGGCAACCTCGTCGCTTTCGTCGCGATGGACGACACCAAGCTCATCGGTGAGGACATCGCGCAGAAGAAGGCGCTCACCGCTGTCTACTTCCACATGGACACCCGCGATCTCGTCCCGCTTGTGCAGCCCGGGGCGGCCCTCTACGGAATCGAGTCCACCACCAGCGGCCGGCTGGTCGTCTTCGCTGGCGGCGTGCTGCTGCGCAGGCCCGACGGCATGGTGGCCGGGGGTGTGGGGGTCAGCGCCGGCACGGTCGACGAGGACCACCAGGTGGCCGAGGCCGGCCGGAAGGCCTTCACCGGCTGAATCCGGTGGCCGCCGTCAACAGTGCTGTACTGCTGCGTCGGCCGTAGTCATGGCACCGATCACGGCGGTCACGCTGATCCGTCGCCGCCGAAGTGGCGCCGCGGAGCTGCGCTGGGGCGCCGGAGCCCGCCATGGCCGACCGAGTCCGGTTCTTCCATCTGAGTAGTAAGTAGCAGTCGGGTGTGGGTCGACCTGGACCGCCTCTACCGCACCTCCCCCGCTACGAGGCCGGACGGCGCGGATCCCGCTCTCGACCCGGCGCCGCACCACGTCATCCACCCCACCGGCCGCGTCCCGGGCGTCCTCATGGTGGGAACGGGCCACCGACCGCCGGTGGTACGGGCGCGTCGACTTCCCGGTGCACGACCCGCACGGCGCGATCATGCTCACCCAACGCATGTTCTCGTCCCCGCCGACGCGCTCAGCTCGGTCCCCGAGCAGCCCCGCAACGGCTGAGCCGGCCGGGAGACGCGGGGGCATGGCGCTCGCCGGGGCGTGGTCGAGCCGGAACGTCCGGCTGGCTGGGTGGCACGCATCTCGCAGGGCTCCAGCCTGCTCCACAGCGCCAGGTACGGCGGGTTCGGATCCTGCGCGTTCAGCCCGAGCACCTGCTCGACGGCCGCGGCCACCGGCAGGTCCGCGCGGCGCAGCAGCAACTGCCGTGCCAGCACCGCGCGGTTGAGCGCCCGCGGGCTCAGCACCTCGGCCCCCGATCGCCGTCCCGGCCCGCGGGCGGCCATCTCAGCGCACCTTCCGGAAGAACGCGCGGACGTCGTCGACCAGCAGATCCGGCGCCTCCATCGCGGCGAAGTGGCCGCCGCGGTCGAACTGGCGATCGCCGAGCAGCAGAACAACGTGGTGCACTGGTCGGAGCGTGGCCCGGACGCTGAGGTGCCCGCCCGCGAAGTCCACGTCCTCCCAGCGCAGCGCAGCGATTTCGCCGCGGCGCATGCCGTAGACCACCGCAAGGGTGATTAGCGGGTGCGCCGAGTCCCGAGCCGGCGGCCCTGGCCGATCCAATCGAGGGACCTTGGCCGTTGACACCGGTGGCACTCAGGTCTGCACTTGTGTCGTGATCCCGGCGGATCCCGGTGCCGACCGGCAGGCCGTAGCGGCCCGGGACACGCCTGATCCCGAGGTCCGGGCCGCCGGCCTCGCCACGCCGCTGTCCGAGGTGGTCAGCCGCGAGCCGCTGCTCGTCCCGCCCGCCACCACCGTCGCCGACGTGGCGATGGCGATGCGGGAGGGCCACCACAGCTGCGCCGTGGTCACCTCCGAGCCGGTGGGCATCGTGACGAATGGGGACCTGGCGCGGGTGCTGGCCGAGCGCCGCCCATCGGACATTCCGGTGCGCCATGTCATGACCAGCCCGGTGCACGTGCTGCCCGCCGCCGCCCCGCTCATCCGGGGGCTGCTGCTCATGCTGGACGAGGGCATCGAGCACGTCCCGGTGGTGCGTGGCGACCGGGTCGTCCGCGTGGTCACCGACGTCGACGTGATGCGCCAGCAGTCCGCGAGCCCGCTGCTGGTCGCAGACCGGATCCGTCGCGCTGGCTCGGGAGGACTGCACGATTCGGCACTGCCGGATGTGTCCACCGACCTCGCCGGCGCGGCCGCGTCACTGCTCGCCGTCGGCGTCGACGGGCTGCGGATCGCAGCGGTCGTGGCGAGCCTGCGCGACGCGCTCACCGTCCGGATGCTGCAGCTCGCCGAGCGCGAGCTCGGGCCACCGCACTGCCCGTACGCATGGCTGGCGCTCGGGTCGCAGGGGCGGATGGAGCAACTGCTGCACTCCGACCAGGACACCGCGCTCGCCTACGCCGAGCCAACCGCCCAGGCCGGTGAGTACTTCGCGGCGCTGGCCGAGCGGGTCACCAACGGGCTGGCGGCGGCAGGCGTCCCGCGCTGCCCCGGGGGCTTCATGGCGACCGCCTGGTGCCGGCCGCTCGACGAGTGGCGGCGGACGTTCCTCGGCTGGCTCGACGAGCCGGACGCCCAGCGCCTGCTCGACGCGCAGGTGTTCCTGGACCTGCGTCCCGTCGCCGGCGGGCTGGACGTCGGTGTGTTGGACCGCGCGCTGGCCCGGGGGCGCAACCGCCCGGGCATCCAGCTGGCCCTCGCACAGACGGCCCGCAGGTTCGCCCCGCGGGCCGGGCGGTTGGGGCGGGTCCGGACGGACCGGCTGGCGCCGGCCGACGTGAAGCTGCGCGGCACCGTCCCGATCGTCATGCTGGGCCGGCTCTACGGCCTGGCCGCCGGCTCCCCCGAGCGCACCACCGCTGGCCGCCTGCGCGCCGCCGCAGCCGCGGACCTGATCTCCGCCGACGCCGCCGACACCCTGCTCGACGCCTACGCCGTCCTGCTCTCGAACCGGCTGGCGACCGAACTCGGCGGCCGGACCGGGGATCGGGCGAGCGCCCAGGCGATGATCCTGTCGGCCCGGCAGGGCCGCGAGCTGCTGGCCGCGTTGCGCGCCGTACGCACGGCACTGCAAGCCAGCGCCCTGACCTATCCGGACCCGGGGTGAGCGGCGTGAAGGCGAAGCTGATCGCCGTGACGGCACTCGCTGCCGGGTGCTTCACCTACCCGCTGCTGTCGCTGTTCGACCGGCCGGTTCAGGTGCTCGGGGTGCCGCTGGTGTGGGGGTACCTGTTCCTGGTCTGGGCTCTGCTCATCGTGGCGGTGGCCATCCTGTCGAGGCGGGCCGGTGGGGGGCACTAGATGGTCGCGGCCTGGGTGGTGGTGGTCGTCTCGCTGGCCTACCTCGGCCTGCTCTTCGGCATCGCCCACTACGGCACTCAGCGGGCCGCCGCCGGCCGCAGCCTGATCTCCAGCGGCGTCGTGTACGCGCTGTCGCTCGCGGTGTACGCCACGTCCTGGACGTACTACGGCAGCGTCGGGCGGGCCGCCACGCGGGGTCTGGAGTTCCTGACCATCTACCTCGGGCCCGCCCTGATGATGGCCTGTTCCGCCGTCGTCCTCCAGAAGATCATCAGGGTCAGCAAGCGCTACCACATCACGTCGCTCTCGGACTTCGCCGCCGCGCGCTACGGCAACAGCCGGGTGCTCGGCGGACTGGTCGCGCTCATCGCGGTGGTCGGCACCGTGCCGTACATCGCGCTGCAGCTCAAGGCGGTGTCGAGCACGTTCCGCATCGTGACCGGCGGCGAGGTCTCCACGGCGGACGTGCCGCTGCTCGCCGACACGGCGCTCTACGTCGCGCTGGTGCTTGCGGTGTTCGCGATCCTGTTCGGCACGCGGCACCTGGATGCGACCGAACGGCACGAGGGCATGGTGGCCGCGATCGCGTTCGAGTCGGTGGTCAAGCTCGTCGCGTTCCTGGCGGCCGGCGTGTTCGTCACCTTCGGCCTCTTCGGTGGGTTCGTCGATCTGTTCGACCGGGCCGCCGCCGCGCAGGTGCTGGCCGACGTGGTCAACATCGGCGGGTACGGGAACTGGTTCTGGCTGATGGTGTTGTCGTCGTTCGCGGTGCTGCTGCTGCCCCGCCAGTTCCAGATCGGTGTGGTCGAGAACGTCGACGAGCGGCACGTCCGCACCGCCGCGTGGCTGGTCCCGCTGTACCTCCTCGTGATCAACATCTTCGTCGTGCCGATCGCGCTGGCGGGCCTGCTCGTGCTCGGCGGGACGGCGAGCCCGGACACCTACGTGCTCGCGCTGCAACAGCACGGTGCACTCGCCCTCCTGGTCTTCGTCGGAGGGCTCTCGGCGGCGACCGGGATGGTGATCGTCGAGACGATCGCGCTCTCCACGATGGTGTCGAACTCGCTCGTCGTGCCACTGCTGTTGCGGCGCGCCGGTCTCGTCGCCCGGCGCGATCTCGGCCGGCTGGTCCTGCTGATCCGCCGCATCACGATCCTCGTGGTGCTGCTGCTGGGCTTCGCGTTCTTCCGGATCTCCGGTGACGCGCTGGGCCTGGTCGACATGGGGCTGGTCTCGTTCGCCGCGGTCGCCCAGTTCGCGCCCGCGCTGCTCGGCGGGTTGTGGTGGAAGGGCGGCACGCGCAACGGGGCCCTGGTCGGCCTGGTCGCCGGGATCGCGCTGTGGGCCTACACCTTGTTGCTTCCCGAGCTCTCGAAGTCGGGGTGGGTGCCGGAGTCGATCGTGCGCGACGGGCCGTTCGGTGTCGCCCTGCTGCGCCCGCAGGAGCTGTTCGGCCTGACCGGTATGGGTGCGGTCGGGGGCGGCGTGTTCTGGAGCCTGCTGGTCAACGTCGGGCTGTTCGTCGGGGTGTCGCTCGCCGGGCGCCCCAGTCCGGCAGAGGCCGGGCACGCGGCGCTGTTCGTGGACATCGACCGCCAGCCCCCGGGACCGGGTACCCGCTTCTACCGGGGCAGCGTGCCGGTGGCGCAGCTGCGCGACCTGCTGGCGCGGTTCGTCGGTGCCGGGGCCGCCACCGCCCTCGTCGCGGAGCACGCCGCACGGGCCGGCGCAACTCTGGCCGACGACGCGCAAGCCGACGCTGATCTGGTCCGGCAGGTGGAGACCGCGCTCACCGGTGCGGTCGGGCCGGCCGCCGCACGGGCACTCGTCGCCTCGGTGGTCGACGAGGAGCCCCTCGGCATGACGGAGGTCATCGAACTGGTCGGCGAAGCGCAGCACCTGCGCGAGCTGGACCGGCTCAAGGACGAGTTCATCGCGACCGTCACGCACGAGCTGCGTACGCCGCTGACCTCCGTCCGGGCATTCACGGAGATCCTGCGGGACAACCCGGGCCTGCCCACCGCGGAGCGGGCGCGCTACCTGGAGATCATGGCAACAGAGGCCGAGCGGCTGACGAGGATGGTGAACCAGGTGCTGGACCTCGCGCGGCTCGAGTCCGGGAACGCCCGGTGGCGGCTCACCGAGCTCGATCTGAGCGAGGTGATCGACGAGGCGGCGACGGCAACTGCCCAGCTGTTCACCGACAAGCGGGTCGCATTGGAGGTCGAGAAGGCCGATCCGGGACCGGTCGTCGAGGCCGACCGGGACGGCGTGATGCAGGTGCTGCTCAACCTGCTCTCCAACGCGGTCAAGGTCAGCCCGCCATCCGGCGGCCGGGTGCGGATCCGGCTGGGCACTGACGACAGTGCGGCTCGCATCGATGTTTCGGACAACGGCCCGGGGGTGCCGGCCGCGGACCGGGAGGTGATCTTCGACAGGTTCCGGCAGGGCCGGCCCGGTGCCCGCCCGAGTGGGACCGGACTCGGCCTCGCGATCAGCCGGCGGATTGTCGAGCAGTTCGGCGGCACGATCGCGGTGTCGGACTGTGGCGGAAACGGCCGGGGTGCCACGTTCTCGGTCCGGCTCCCGGTTCGCCGGCCCGTGCGGCGCCGGCGGGTGCAGCCGTCCCGAACGCGGTAGGACACTGAGCCGTGGCGCGCATCCTGATCTGCGACGACGAGCCCAACATCGTGGTCTCGCTGGATTTCCTCATGCGCCGGCAGGGCCACGAGGTCCGGGTGGTCGGCGACGGGGAAGCGGTCCTCGCGGAGGTGCCGGAGTTCGACCCGGATCTGGTGCTGCTCGACCTGATGCTGCCGGGCCGGGACGGCTACGAGATCTGCCAGACGCTGCGTGCGGGCGGGCACCGGATGAAGATCCTCATGCTGACCGCCAAGGGGCGCGAGGCGGAGATCGCCAAGGGTCTCGCGGTCGGTGCGGACGACTACCTGACCAAGCCGTTCGGCACCCAGGACCTCGTGGCGCGCGTGCAGCGGCTGCTCGGGCGGGGAGGGGAGACATGAACCCCTCTCGCCTCCGCCTCGCGGGGGCCCTTGCCGCGGTGGTCCTCGCGCCCGCTGTGGTGGTCGCGGTTCTCGGGGCCGGCGTCTACGTCAGCGTGCCGGCCGCCGACCGAGCTGTGCTGGACCGCGTGGTGCGCGAGCAGGTGGGATTCCTCGCGGTGGCCGCGTCCCTGGTGGTGCTCGTCGCCGGACTGCTGCTCGCCGCGGCGCTACGCCGCTATGTCGACCCGGCGCGCCGGCTGGCCGCGGACGTTCGAGTAATGCTCGATGCCAACCCGGACCACCACGTCACGCCCTCCGGTCCGGCCGAGCTGCGCACACTGGCGGAAGCCGTGAACGAGCTGGCCGAACGGCACGCGAAGGCGCGCCGCGACGTGGTCGAGCAGGTGGAGACAGCGGCGGCCGACCTCGACCGCGAGCGTCACAGGCTCGCGGTCCTGATGGGGGTGCTGACGATCGCGGTCCTGGTGTGCGCCGAGGACGGGCGGATCCTGCTGTACAACACCGCCGCGCGCGACCTGCTCGGGGAGGACGTCGGGCTGGGGCGGTCGGTGTTCGGCGTGCTCGACCGCAATCTGGTCGTGCACGGCCTGGAGCGCGTCGACGTGGGAGCCACGCCGCACGAGGCGACGGTCGAGCGCGTCGGCGCGCTGGTGCGCGTCCGGCTGGCTCGTGTGCCGTCGGGTACCGCGGGCGCGGCCGGGTTCGTCCTGGTCTGCGACGACGCGACGCGGCCGGAGCAGGCGGCCGCGCGCCACGCCGAGCTGCTGCGGTCGAGCGCCGACCGGGTTCGGGGCGCTGCGGGCAGCATCGGCGCCGCCGCGGGGGCGGTTCTGGGCTATCCGGACATGCCGGCGGAGCAGCGCCGCCGGTTCGTCGAGGTGATCGCCGAGGAGGCGACCCGGCTCGGGGAGGTGACTCAGCACCTGATGACCGAGTCCCCCGCCAACGAGGGCCAGTGGGCGGTCACCGACATCTCCGCGCGGGACCTGTGCGCCGCCGTCGGCGCAATTCTCCGGCGCACCGACGGCCCGGAGATCCGGATCGACGACCCGCCGGGCGACGTCTGGTTCGCCGTCGAGAGTTATGCCGTTTCTGAGGCGCTCGCCACCGTGGTCCGGCTGCTGGGCGAGCGGCACGGCGTGAACCGCGTCTTGCTCGCGGCCGCTCCCAGCGGCGCCGCCGCGACAGGCGAATTCGGTCACGTCGACCTGAGCTGGGCGGGTCCGCCGCTGGCGGCCGGCGAGCTCGAGCGGGGGATCGGGGACGCGACGGCCGTGATCCGCCGCCACGGCGGCGAGCTGTGGGCCGACACGCACCACCCGCAGGTCCGGGTGATGCTGCCGCGATCTGATGGTGCCCCCCGGCCGCAGGCGAAGGGGATGCCTGAGGAACCCCCGCCGGCGCTCTACGACTTCGAGCTCGAGCAGTTCCAGCCCGACCCGGCCGAGTGGTCGGAGTGGGAGGACGGCCCGCTCGACCGGCTCACCTACACCGTGTTCGACACGGAGACCACCGGGTTCGCTCCCGAGGAGGGAGACGAGATTGTCTCGATCGGGGCGGTGCGCATCGTCGGTGGCCGGCTGCTGCGCACCGAGACCTTCGAGCGGCTGGTCGACCCGGGCCGCAGCATCCCGCGGACGGCGACCGCAGTGCACGGGATCACCAGCGACCTCGTTCGGGGCGCGCCCACGCTGGACGAGGTGCTGCCCGCGTTCGCCGTGTTCGCCGCCGACAGCGTGCTCGTCGGCCACAACGTGGCGTTCGATATGGCGTTCCTCGCGGCCACGCAGCGCCGCACCGGGACGAAGTTGTCCGCGCCGCTGCTCGACACACTGCTCATCGACGGGGCGCTCCACCCTGATCACGACCCCCACACCCTTGAGGCGATGGCCGAGCGCCTTGGGGTGAACCTCGTCGGCCGGCACACCGCTCTCGGCGACGCCCTCCTCACCGGGGAGATCTTCCTCCGGCAGCTGCCGCTGCTCGCCGGCCGAGGTGTGCGCACTCTCGGCGAGCTGAGGGCGGCCGCCGCGGCGACCGCCCAGGCCCGCACGAGCGCGCGGCTCTACCGGATCTAGTGCATGCCCGGATCTACTGCATGACCGCCTTCTCGGAGCCGGCGCCGGTGAGTGCCCGGACCTCCATCTCGGCGAACTTGGCCTCGTCGACCGGCTGGCGCCCGCCGACGTACGTGCCGATGACGCCCAGCAGGAACGACAGCGGGATGGACACCAGGCCGGGGTTGGCCAACGGGAAGACGTGGAAGTCCACGTCCCTGAGCATGGCCGTCGGACTCCCGGATACCGCCGGCGAGAAGATGATCAGCAGCACGCAGCTCGCCAGTCCGCCGTAAATGCTCCAGAGGGCTCCGGTGGTGTTGAACCGCTTCCAGAACAGCGTGTACAGGATCGTCGGCAGGTTCGCCGACGCTGCGACGGCGAACGCGAGCGCGACCAGGAACGCGATGTTCTGGTTGCGGGCGAAGATGCCGGCCGCGATGGCGATCACGCCGATCACGACGGCGGTGATCCGGGCCACCCGCACCTCGGAGTCCGGCGACGCCTCGCCGTGCTTGATCACGTTGGCGTAGACGTCATGGGCGAACGACGCCGACGCAGTGATCGTCAGACCGGCCACGACCGCCAGGATCGTGGCGAAGGCGACCGCGGAGATGAAGCCCAGCAGGACCTCGCCGCCGAGCACGTAGGCCAGCAGCGGCGCAGCGGAGTTGGTCTTGCCGGGCGCGTTGGCGATCGTTGTCGCGCCCCCGGGCACCAGCGCCGCGGCGCCGTAGCCCAGCACCAGCGTGAACAGGTAGAAGATCCCGATGATCCAGATGGCCCACACGACCGAGCGCCGGGCCTCCTTGGCCGAGGGCACCGTGTAGAAGCGCATGAGGATGTGCGGCAGGCCGGCAGTGCCCAGCACCAGGGCAAGCGACAGCGAGATGAAGTCGATCTTTGCTGTCGCGGTTGCCCCGTACTGCAGGCCCGGGCCGAGCAGCTTCTCGCCCAGCTCCTTGGTCTGGCCGCCGGACTCGAGCACCGGGTTCGCGACGACCGCCTGGCCGAGGATGGCCGACAGGCTGAATCCGAACAGGGCGAGCACCCAGAGCGTCATCGCCGCGGCGCCGGTCAGCAGCAGGGCGGCCTTGATGATCTGCACCCACGTGGTGCCCCTCATCCCGCCCACCAGCACGTAAATGATCATCAGGATGCCGACGACCGCGATCACCGCGCCCTGACCGAGGACGTTCGTGTTGGGAATTTTCAGGAGCAGCGCGATCAGCGCGCCGGCACCGGCCATCTGGGCGAGCAGGTAGAAGAACGACACGACCAGCGTGGACGTGGCGGCGGCCGCGCGGACCGGGCGCTGACGCATCCGGAAGCTCAGCACGTCGCCCATCGTGTACTTGCCGGTGTTGCGCAGCAGTTCGGCGACCAGCAGCAGGGCGACCAGCCAGGCGACCAGGAACCCGATCGAGTACAGGAAGCCGTCGTACCCGGTGACGGCGATCGCGCCGGCGATGCCCAGGAAGGACGCAGCGGACAGGTAGTCGCCCGAGATGGCGATGCCGTTCTGCGCCCCCGTGAACGAGCGGCCGGCCGCGTAGTAGTCGGATGCCGTCTTGGTAGTGCGGCTGGCCCGGAACACGACGACCAGCGTGACGACGACGAACACGGCGAAGATGCCGATGTTCAGCAGTGGGTTGCCGACACTCGCCGGCGCGCTGCCCTGCGCGAGGTGGTCCATCACCCGTCCCCTCCTTCGATCAGCTCGCGCAGCCGCTCGGCGCGGGGGTCGAGGTGCCGGTTCGCGTAGCGGACGTAGACGGCGGTGATGGCGAACGTGGAGACGAACTGCAGGAGCCCGATCACCAGCCCGACGGTGATGTTGCCGGCCAGCTTGGTGGCCATGAACGCCGGCGCGTAGCTGGCCAGCAGGACGTACAGCAGATACCAGAGCAGGAACGCCGCGCTCATGGGGAAGACGAACCGGCGAAGCCGGCGCCGGAGATCCTGGAACTCGGCTGTTGCCTGGACCTGCTCGTAGATGGTTGTGGTTGCCGGCCTTCCGGCCGATGGATCGATGTGGGCCACAATGCCTCCTCGCGCACCCCGGGGTACCCCATCGGGGCCTTGAAATCGCGCCTTACTAGATGGTGCACGGGAAGTCAAGCGGAGCCTGCCGTACCGGTGAGCGAGTCATGTTGCAGGGGCGGTGGGGTGTGAGGGGTGTCGGGTCAACGCCTAGACCGGCTCCGCCCCTGCTGCTCGGAAGCCCTGCCCGGCCGCCGGCTTGAGGCGATGCGATCTTCACCGAACTCGCCCTCGCGATCTGAGCTCGGCGTTCGAAGCGTCGAGTCAGCCCTTCTCCCCGGAACGCAACAGCGCCTCACCCCCCGGCCGAAGATCAACGGTGGATCGAGGGTGGGCGATCGAGTACAGCTGGCAGAACCTTGGTTCACTGCTCCGGCAGCAGAATCAGGCGTTGGGCGCGTCCGTCCCGTCGTTGTACTGTCGCCGGCACCGTCGGTACGAGCTGGCGCTCGTGCCCGCGCGATGCGCCGTTACTCGGTGTCGAGAGGCGGTCAGGTCATGCTGATCCGAGTTGCCACCACGCGGGCAGGAATTCCTCGGACCGGGGAGCGCATCGCATTCGTTCATGGCGAGATCGAGCCGAAGATCTCTGCGATGGACGGGATCAGCGCCGTCGACCCGCAGAGCCGGAGGTCGTCGAGGGGTCGAGCACCTGCATGCCGCCAGGGCCGTGACAGGTCGTCAAGCGCGGCGGCCGTCCCCTCGATCTGGGCCGGCTCGCCCCCGGCATCACGCCCTGGGCCGGCGGCGGGCCGAGCGGCGGCGCGTCAGCGGTTCGACGACGACGCCGCCCCGATCCTTCCCTCGTGCCCGGCCCATTCGCGCTCGCGCAGGACGAACTTCTGGACCTTGCCGGTCGACGTCTTCGGCAGCGGGCCGAACTCGATCGCGTCGGGGCACTTGTAGCCGGCGAGCCGTTCGCGGCAGAACGCGAGGATCTCCTCCTGGGTCACCGCCGCGTCGGGCCGCCGGGTCACGAAGGCCTTCGGTCGCTCTCCCCAGCGCTCGTGCGGGATGCCGATGACGGCGCACTCGAGCACCGCGGGATGGGCGACGATCGCCTGCTCGACCTCGATGCTCGAGATGTTCTCGCCTCCGGAGATGATGACGTCCTTGCCGCGGTCCCGGAGCTCGATGTTGCCGTCGGGATGCCAGACCGCGAGGTCGCCGGAGTGGAACCAGCCGCCCCGGAACGCCTTCTCGGTCGCGGGGTCGTCCTGGAAGTAGCCCGACATGACGATGTTGCCGCGCATGATCACCTCGCCCATCGTCTCGCCGTCGCCGGGGACGTCGTTCATCTCCTCGTCCACGACACGCACGAGGTCCGATGAGATGTACGCCTGTCCCTGACGCGCCAGGAGCTTCGCGCGCTCGTCGGGCGCGAGCTCGGCCCACGTCTCCTGCTCGGGACAGACGGTCGTCGGACCGTATGTCTCGGTCAGGCCGTAGACGTGCACCACGCGGAAGTTCAGCTCGCCCATGGCGGCCAGCAAGGTGGGCGAGGGCGGAGCGGCGGCCACAAGCGCCGTGACCTGCCGTTCGACGCGATGCGCTCTCGGCTGGTTGATGATCATCAGGTGCACGGTCGGTGCGCCGTTGTAGTGCGTCACGCCCTCCTCGTCGATGAGCGCCCAGACGCGCTCCGGGTCGACGGTCCGCATCGTCACGTGGCGCGCGGCGACGGCCGTGACGGCCCACGGGAAACACCAGCCGTTGCAGTGGAACATCGGCAGCGTCCACAGGTACGCCGAATCGCCCGACAGGCCGGCGACGATAACCTCGTTGAGCGCGTTCAGGTAGGCGCCGCGGTACGTGTACTGCACGCCCTTCGGCCGTCCCGTCGTGCCCGAGGTGTAGTTGACGGAGATCGTCTCCTCTTCGTGCTCCAGCCAGCTCTCCGGCACGGCGGCCGACGCGGCGGCCAGGAAGGCCTCGTACGGATCCTCGGCGGTACCCGTGTCGGCGCAGCGGATGACGGTCAGGCCGGACAGGTCCAGCGGAGCGACGAGCGGGTCGAGCTCCTGGTCGACTACGAGGTAGCGCGCGCCGCTGTGCCCGAGGATGTAGCCGACCTCGGCGCTCGCGAGGCGGGTGTTGACGCTGACGAGGATGCCGCCGGCCGCGGGCACGCCGAAGTGCGCCTCCAGCATCGCCGGCGAGTTGGGGAGGATGACGGCGACGCGGTCGCCCTTCTGCAGGCCGGCCGCGCGCAGTCCGTTTGCGAGTCGCCACGAACGTTCCGCCAGCTGCCGATACGAGGATCGTCGGGTGCCGTGTACGACAGCGACCTTGTCCGGATACATGTACGCCGCACGCCGCAGCAGGTCGACCGGGTTCAGCTCGCTGCGGAACACCTTGCTCGGCGTGGACGGGTGCCACTCAGGTGCCGTCGGCGGAGAGATCGTCTCGCTCATGATGTGCGTCGATTCGCGGTCGGCCCCGCCGCGCCGGGCGGCAAGAGGACGCCGGGGTTCATGATCCCCGAAGGGTCGAGCTCGGCCTTCGTCGCCTGCAGCGCGGCGGTGAAGAGCTCCGGCACCTCGCGCAGGTACAAGGGGCGATGGTCGCGTCCGACGGCGTGGTGGTGGGTGATCGTGCCGCCGAGCGCAACGATCGCCTCCGACGCGGCGGCCTTGATCGCGTCCCACTGCTCGAGCTCCTGCCCCGGGCGGCCCGGCGCGTAGACCGAGTAATAGGGCGCGGGGCCATCGGGATAGACGTAGGCGAAGCGGCAGGACATGGCGCCGCCGCCGCACGTCTCGTCCAGGGCCCGCCCGACCGCGGCCCGCACGCCGTCGTGCAACGCGTCGAAGCGATCCCAGGTCACCGCGGTCTCGAACGTCTCGTGGATCAGCCCGAGCTGTGCCACGCCGTCGCGGATGTGTGGTCCCCGTAGGAACGACGCGCGCCAGATCGCGGCGGCGTCGTCCCGCTCGTCGTCAGGCAGCTCGCCGCCATGGCCGGTGGCGATCTCGAGCGCGCGCGCCAGCCACGGGCCGAGCTCATGATCCGAGGACTCGAAGCCCAGCACGAGGATCGAGCGCGATCCGTCGCCGCTCCCCGACAGCAGCGCCTCGTCGTGATCGAGCAGTCGGCAGTTGCTCGGATTGAGCCCCGATTGGGCAAGCGCGCGGGTCGCGTTCACCGCTGCCGCGAAGTCGGCAAAGTACACGGAGGCGCCCGCGCGGAAGCCCGGCCGTGGCTGCACGCGCATCCACGCCTCGGTGATCACGCCGAGCGTGCCCTCCGAGCCGCAGAACAAGCCCTCCGGCGAGGGACCCGCGCCCGACGCCGGCAAGCGCCGCGTCTCGAGCACGCCGCGCGGGGTCACGACCCGCAGCGCCTCGACGAACTCGTCGATATGCGTGTGAAGCGTCGCGTAGTGACCGCCGGACCGGGTCGCGATCCAGCCGCCCAACGTCGACCACTCGAAGGACTGCGGGAAGTGGCGCAGCGTCAGCCCGTGGGGCTTCAGTTGCGCCTCCACCGCGGGGCCGAGTGTGCCCCCGGCGATCCGCGCAGCGAGCGACACGCCGTCGACCTCGAGCACGCCGTCGAGATGGCGAAGGTCGACGCTGACGGCGCCGCGGTAGCCCTCGCCGACATCAGGCTCGACGCCGCCGGTCACGCTCGAGCCGCCGCCGAAGGGGACGGCGGCTGCGCCGGCGCCGCTGCACCATTCGAGGACGGACGTCACGTCGCGCTCGTCACGCGGGAACGCGACGAGGTCGGGCGCGTGCGCGTAGTCGCGACGAAACGCACGCACCAGGTCGCGAAACGATCTCCCGTACGTGTGCGCGGCCCGGTCGTACGGATCTGCGCTGAAGATCGGGCCCAGCGACGCGGGCGGGGACAGGCGCGGGGCGCGCAGGTCGAGCTCCTCCGCGCGCGGTGGATCCTGCATGCGGACGCCCTCGATGCCCAGGCGGCGGGCGAACGTCGCACCGAGCTCCTCGAGCTCGCTCCTCGTGAGCCCGTCGCCTTCCAGGCCCCAGCCCCAGAACTTGCGCCTTGCGGCGGGCCGTAGGATCGCGTTGGTCATCGTCGCCTCCCGTCCGGGAACGAGCTGGATCGCCGGTGGCGCCGTCGCGGTGCGCTGGTCCCTCCTGGGGCGGAGCATCACGCCTCCGTCTGTGCTCGCTCGCCGGGCGTCGCCAGCCGCAGTCACCGCACGCTCCTAGCCGGACCGACGCTACACACGCTCGGTCGTCGCGCACAGGGTCTGCTCGGCGACGTGCGGTTCGGGTCCACGCCTGAAGCGCGACCGCCCGCCCGGCACGCGGCCGCACCTGGCTCACCGCGGCTCCGCCAGCGGGGAACCGCGGGAGACAACCTGCAGATCCTCCTCGGCCGGCCGCCCCACCACCGCAATGTCCCCGGCCGTGTCGGTGCTGCGCACCGCGGCACCGCCCCGTTCCAGGCCGCCGATCAAGCCGGGGTCGGGGTGCCGGTACCGGTTGCCGGCCCCGACGCTCACCAGCACCGCGCGCGGGGACACCGCGTTGCGGAACGCGACGGACGTGTAGCGGCTCCCGTGATGCGGTGGATTCTCTCGAGCGCCTGCTCCAGGCTCCCGACGAATACGTGGGGAGCCGAGGGTGATCAGATAGTCGGCGACGATGCCGTCGACACAGGCAGGGCACCTGAGTGGAGGCGCCAGGGCGGATCCGGGATGCTGCCGGCCGTGGCCCACCCAGGGTCAGCCTCGCCGTCACTACGGCTCGCCCGCCGATCGGACCCGTTGATCGTCAATGAGCTCGTCGAGCACGTGACGCATGTACTCGAGTGCCTGGCGGGCATCAAGCCGCTGTTTCAGACCGGGGGTGTACCCGACGGCGGCAGCGATCTTGCCGGCGGCGTCGGCCACGAGCGTTCGGGAAGCGAGGGCACCGTAGTCGCCGGAGGCCGCGAGGTAGCCGAGCACTCGGGCCGCATCGGGGATGCGGTCGATCGCCGCCATCATGTTGATGAACTCAACGGCGGCGTTGCTGGCGATGTCTGTGTAGTCGGTCGCGAGCAGCTCGTCGACGTGGGAGCGGAGGATCTGAAACGCTCGTGATGGGTTCCCGCGCCGGAACGCAGCTCGTGCCTCGACGGGTTTGTTCACCGAGATGGTCCGGTCGGGGACGTCGATTCCGGCAGATTCGTCGAACAGTCGCTCGGCCTGGTCGGGTTTGCCCTGGACGAAGGCGGAGTAGCCGAGCAGCGTGAGTGCCACGTAGAGCAGGGTCGGGGGGCCCTGGGCGCGATACCGGTCCGCCAGGGCCGGGACGACGGCGTCGAGCTCCTCGAAATTCCCGGTGCTCAGCAACCCTGCTGCGCCGCCGATCTCGGTGAGCGCGGCCGCGTGGTCCTCGCCGTCCCGGCGGAGCCAGGCCACGGCCTCGGGGTAGCACGCGCGCAATGCCTCGCCGTTGCCGTGGAGTTGGGCCCGCGCGTAGCGGGTCAGGGCGTGGTCCGGCTCCGGGTAGCGGTGGACGAGACGCTCGTATCCGTGGTGGTCTCCGCGCTGCATGTAGCGGTGGGTGGCGCAGGCGAGCCAGTAGGCGATCTGGTCGTCGTCGTCCGATGGGGTGATGGCGAGGATCCGTTCGGCCCAGTCGCCGATCTCGCTCTGCCTGCGCAGGTTGAGCTCGGCGGCGACCGGGCGGACGAGAGCGCCAGCGAGCTCCCGGTCGCCGGTGGTGCAGGCCCGGTCGACGGCGGCGCGGAGGTTGGGCCACAGCTGGGCGAGGCGGGCGACACCCTCGACCTCGGCCGTGCCGACGAGCAGGTGGTGGATGTGGGTGACCTGGTCCTGGCACCACTGTGCGTGGCGCCCGGCGATCACCTCCGAGCCCCCGTCCGCCGAGAGCTGGCTGGCTGCGAACTCACGCATGGTCTCCAGCAGCCGGAAAAGGCGACCGAACGGTCCGGACTCGACGACAAGCATCGACCGCTCGACCAGGTCCCCCAACAGGTCCTCGACGTCGACGACATCCAGCTCCGCATCGGCGCCGACGCTCCCTGCCGCTGCGACGTCGAAGGGCCCTGCGAAGATCGAAAGCCGCAGGAAGAGCACCTGTTGGGGTCGCGTGAGCAGGTCGTAGGACCAGCCGATGGTGGCCCGCAGCGTCCGGTGGCGCTCCGCGTTGGTCCGGCGGCCGCCCGTCAGGAGCCGGAGGCGGTCGCCCAGTCGGGCCACCAGATCCGGTGGCCCGAGAGTTCTCGTGCGAGCGGCAGCCAGCTCGATGGCGAGTGGGATGCCGTCGAGGCGACGGCAGATCTCCTCGACCTCGTCGCGATGGGCGTGTGGATCAAACGCGGGTGAGAGCGACCGTGCGCGTTCGTTGAACAGGTCGGCTCCCGGTCCGGCGGGGTCCAGGGGTTGCACCGCGATGAGCTGTTCGTTGCCGACGCCGAGGGCTTCCCGGGACGTGGCGAGCACCCGCACGCTCGGGCAGCGCTCGGCGATGGCGTGG
The DNA here is from genome assembly GCF_039526725.1 of Pseudonocardia aurantiaca. Classification (NCBI taxonomy): domain Bacteria; kingdom Bacillati; phylum Actinomycetota; class Actinomycetes; order Pseudonocardiales; family Pseudonocardiaceae; genus Pseudonocardia; species Pseudonocardia aurantiaca. Next base: position 124,441 of record NZ_BAAAJG010000029.1, on the reverse strand, counting down.
GCCAGCTCGGCAGCGCCGTCGATGACGTGCTCGCAGTTGTCCAGAACGAGAAGCGCCGGGCGGGACTGCAGGGCCGCGACGATCGACTGGGTCACGGTGCGCCCTGTGCTCTCCGTGACCTCCAGGATGTCGGCAGCGGCGCGGGGCACGTCGCCCGATGAGGCGATGCCGGCCAGTTCGATGAGCCAGGCCCCGCAGCTGCGATCAATGGCGGACAACTGTGCTGCAACTCCGAGCGCGAGCCGAGTCTTGCCGATCCCGCCGGGCCCCACCAACGTCACGACCGGGGAGCGTGCGAGGGCGTCGGCGATGACATCGAGGTCATCGTCGCGGCCGATGAGCCGACCCAGTCGGAGGGGGAGGTTTCCTCGACGGCTGTCCTCGATCCGCAGCGGCGGATGCTCGCCGTCGCCGAGTTGAAAGATGCTGTGGCCCGCCACGTCGCCGTCGAAGCGATACATGCCGAGGTCGGGCAGGTCGCTGCGGTCGAGCAGGGCCGAGGTCACGCCGGACACGAGGGTCTGGCCGCCATGACCGGCGGCGGCGATGCGCGCCGCCACGTTGACGGCAGGACCGAAATAGCTCGTCGCCCGTTCCTCGGTCTCGCCGGCGTGCAGCCCGATCCGCAGCCTGAGCTCGACACCACCAGGCCAAGGTTCGCGGTTCACCTCGAGCTGCATCTCGGTGCTCCACGCAGCGGCGTCGTCGGCCCGGTGGAACGCCGCTCCGAACGACTCGCCGCCGGTGGCGAACACGTACCCGCCGTGCCGGTCCACCGCGGCCCGCACGAGCTCGTCGAGGCGGACCATCGCCGCGGCCATCTTCTTCCGGTTCGTCGCCCACAGCCGCGACGAGCCCTCAACCTCGCAGAAGCCGAACGTCACCGTCCCCGTGGGACGGCCCGACGGCGGGGCGCCGGCCAGCTGCTCGTCGTGGCCGAGGATCAGGGACTCCAGCTCCCGCAGGCGTGGGCCGGGTTCGACCCCGAGCTGATCGACGAGGTGTTGACGGGCGGATCGGAACGCCGCGAGCGCATCGGCCTGCCGCCCGACGCGGTAGAGGGCGGTCATCAGCAGCGCCCACAGCCCTTCACGGAACGGATGGTGCGCGGTGAGCTCGGTCAGCGGGGCGATCGCCGCCGGTGCGTCGGTCTCGACGCGACGCCCCAGGTCGATCTCCACCGCGCCCAGCCACTGCTCCACGAGCCCGTCCACGACCGGCGTGAGGCCGTGGGCGTCGAGCCCGGCCAGGGGAGTTCCCGTCCACTCCGCCAACGCCGCCGTGATGTCGCCCGAGTCGAGGTGCCGCTGGAAGCGCGCCACGTCGACTGCGTCAGGGTCCACTGCCATTCGGTAGGCCGCACCGGTCCGAACGATCGACGTGGGGCCCAGGGCCTTGCGGAGTCGGACGACGTAGGACTGCAGGGTCTTGTCGGCCGTCCGAGGTGGCTCCGCTCCCCACACCAGCTCCACCAGCCGCGGCACCGGAATGGCAGAGCTGGCCGACAGGGCGAGCACCGCGAGAACCGTCTGGCACTTCGCCGGGCCGACGTCCACCGGCTCGCCACCGTCAGTCGTGGCACTGACGCCACCGAGAAGACCGATCCGGACCATCGGGCTGCTCCCGCCGTCGAGGGTCCCAGTATGCGCTCCGGTTGAGCCGGTCCGGGGCGGCTCAACCCGGGCTGCGCCCGATCTCCACTCGTACCTGCCACGGTCCAGCAGACCAACCGACAGCCACGGAACAAGGGAGTACCTCATGAACTCACCGGCCGTTCAACGCTCACCGAAGCGGCTCGCCCGAAACGCAGGCCTCCTCTACCTCGTCGTCGCGATCTGCGGTGGCTTCGCCCACGCTGTGCGACTGCAGGTCTACGTGCCCGGGGACGCCGCCGCGACCGCGGCGAACGTCGTCGCCAATGCCTCGCTGGTCCGGACGAGTTTCGTGGCCGACCTGGTGGACGCGACATTCTTCCTGCTCACCGTCATGGCCCTCTACCAGTTGCTGCAGCACGTGACCAAGGTCGTCGCCCGCGCCATGGTCGTCTTCGTGGTGGTCGCCGTCGCGATCAAGGCCCTCAATCTGGTCACCCAGCTGCAGGCCCTGCTCGTCGCGACGGAGCCGGCCTACGCCGGGGCGTTCGGCGCGGAGGGTTCGGACGCGATGGTGCTGCTGCTGCTCGACCTGCAGCACAACGGGTACCTCGTCGCGCAGGTCTTCTTCGGCCTGTGGCTGTTCCCGCTGGGGCTCCTGGCCTACCGGTCGGGCATGTTCCCGCGGCCGCTCGGTGTCGTGCTGATGACCGGGACCGTCGCCTATCTGCTCGACGTCGCGCTGCAATTCCTCGCCCCCGCGCTCGCCGACGCGGTCAACCCCGTCGTGGTCGTGGTGGTGACCCTCAGCGAGGTCTCGATGCTCGCCTACCTCCTGATCAAGGGCGTCAGCACCGCGAAGGCACCTCGACCCGCCGAACGTGCGCTCGTCTCCAGCTGAACCACGATCACGGGTCGTTTCCTCCGCATCCGCGCAATGCCGGCCGACAACGCAAATCTCCTGGAAGGGGAGCACGATGACGAATAGCACCATCCGAGCCGCGGGCTTCGGGCTGCGCAAGCCGAAGCGCCTCAACCCGGGGCGGAACCTCGCTGGAACCGTCGACGCCGTGGGCACCGCGGTGACCGGATTCGAGCCAGGCGACGAGGTGTTCGGCATCTGTGACAGCTCGTTCGCCGAGTACGTCCGCGTGCGAACCGACAAGCTCGCGACCAAGCCGTCGAATTTGTCCTTCGACGAGGCGGCGGCAGTCCCGGTCTCGGCGCTCACCGCCCTCCAGGCCGTCCGGGACCACGGACGGGTCGAGGCCGGTCACAAGGTGCTGATCGTCGGTGCTTCGGGAGGGGTGGGCAGCTTCGCAGTCCAGATCGCCAAGGCGTTTGGGGCGGACGTCACCGGCGTGTGCAGCACCGCCAATGTGGACATGGTCCGGGGCATCGGCGCAGACCACGTCGTCGACTACACCCGCGACGACATCGCCGACGGTCGAGACCGCTTCGACGTGATCCTCGACATGGCAGGCAATCGCCGGTTGTCCCATCTCCGGCGTGCGCTCATTCCCAACGGGCGGCTCGTCATCGTCGGCGGCGAACCGGTGGCCGGTGGCTGGGCGGTACCGACCGTCAGCTGCGGGCGGCCCTGCTCTCATTGTTCGTCAAGCAGAATCAGGGCACGTTCGTCGCATGCGCCGGGAAGATGCATGGGACCGGGTGCGTTGGCCACCTGGCCCGAGTAGCTCCCGCGACGGAGCCCGGCCGTGGCGGCCGGGAAGAGGAGCGGCGGCTTCCGGTGGCGGGCGTCCTGGGTGGTCACGCCGTGCTCGGCTCCCGAAGGCCGCGTCGAGCAACACCGGCGGTCCAGCTCGCCGCGCCAATGCGGAACAGCCCGTTCCGGCCGGCCGGGACGGGGCCGCCGGGAGCCGTCGTCAACACCCTCAGCGCCACCCGTGCCGTCGCCGCCTTCGTCGTCGACCAGCTCGATGCACCCGCCCCGGTACGTGCCCGGGATCGCGGGAGTTCGCCGTCCCGACTCGTCGCAACCCAGGCGTCCACGTCCTGCTGAAGCCGGTGCAGGGTGTCCTACTTGCGCTACTGCGGCGGGCGGAGAGGAGCGGCCATGCCGGGCAGCCTGCCCGACCATCGAGGTCATGTGCTCGCCCGCCTCACCGCGGCGCCGGGAGCGGGGAGCCGCGGGAGACGAACTGCAGGTCCTCCCCGGCGGACCGGCCCACCAGCGCGATGTCGCCGGCCGTGTCGGTGCGACGCACCGCGGCGCCGGCCCGCTCCAGGCCGCCGATCAGGCCCGGGTCGGGGTGCCGGTAGCGGTTGCCGGCCCCGACGCTGACCAGCACCGCGCGCGGCGACACGGCGTTGAGGAACGCGACGGACGTGTAGCGGCTGCCGTGATGCGGCATCTTCAGCACGTCGGCGCGCAGGTCGGCACCGGACGCGACGAGGTCGGCCTGGGACGCGAGTTCGACGTCGCCGGTGAGCAGCGCGGTGCCCGCGGGAGTGCGCGCTCGCAGGACGAGTGAGCCGTCGTTGACGACCGTGCCGTCGTCGGGGTCGACGACGGCGGCCGGGTGCAGCGGGCCCAGCACGTCCAGGGTGAGCGCAGGCCAGGTGAGCCGCTGCCCGGCGGTGAGCGCGACCAGCGGCGCGCCGGACGAAGCGGCCGCCGCGGCCACCCCGGCCAGCGCCCACCGGGGCTCGCGGAGCGGCCCCACCGCCACCCCGGCCACCGGACGGTCGCGCAGCGCACCGGCAAGCCCGCCCACGTGGTCGGCGTGCAGGTGGGTGAGCACGACCATCGCGAGACCCTGCACACCGAGCCGGTCGAGGCAGGCGTCGACCAGCCCGTCCTCCGGACCCGCGTCGACCAGCACGGCCCATCCCGGCCGTCCGGTGGCGAGCACGAGGGCGTCGCCCTGCCCGACGTCGCACGCCACCACGGCCCAGCCGGGCGGCGGCCACCCCGGCCGCACCACCCGCGTGGGCACGAGCACCAGCGCGAGCCCGAGCACAAGGGCCACCAGCACGGCTCGCCAGCGCGGGGAGCGGCTGAGCGCGAGCAGCACAACGGCGAGCCCCGCGAGCAGCAGCGCCCCGAGCAGCCCGTCCGGCCAGGGAAGCACCGCGCCCGGCACGGCGGCCGACCGGTCGGCGACCAGCACGAGCCAGCCCACCGCTGGGCCGGCCAGCCAGGCGCAGGCCTGCGCCAGCGGCAGCCCCAGCGGGGAGAGCACCGCGGCCAACACGCCGAGAACGGTGGCCGGCGCTACGGCGGGCACGGCGAGCAGGTTCGCGAGCACCGCGATCGCGTTGACCTCGCCGTTCAGGCCGGCCACCAGCGGGGCGGTGGCGAGGAACGCGGCGGCGGGCACGGCCAGGGCCTCCGCCGCCCAGCCCGGCACACCACGGCGGCGCAGCGCGACGGCCCATCCCGGGGCGAGCAACACCAATGCGCCGGTGGCGAACACCGAGAGCGCGAACCCCGGGTCCACCGCGAGCGCGGGGTCGGCCAGGAGCAGCACCAGCACCGCGGCCGCCAGCGCCGGCACGGCGGAGCGGCCGCGGCCCAGCGCGAGCGCGAGCATCACCACCGCCGCCATCGCCGCGGCCCGCACCACACTCGGCGACGGCCGGGCCAGCACCACGAACCCCGCGACCGCGGCGGCGCTGAGCACCGCCGCGAGCCGCGGGTCGGCCCGCACCAGCCGCAGCAGGGCCAGCACCGCGCCGCCCACAATCGCGAGGTTCGCCCCCGACACCGCAAGCAGGTGGGTGAGCCCGGCGGCCCGGAAGTCGGCCTCGACCTCGGCGGTGAGCCGACTCGTATCGCCCACCACCAGCCCGGGCAGCAGCCCGGCGGCGGCCGGCGGCAGCACCTCGGCCGCCTCACGAAGCCCGCCGCGCAGCTCGCCCGCCGCATGCTGCCACCAGGGCGGGGCAGCGACGTCCCGGGGCGGGCCGCGGACCCGCAGCACCGCCGCGGTGAGATCGCGCCGGGCAGCGGGGGCGAGCAGTCCGTCGGCGCTCACCGCCTGGCCCGGCAGCAGCCCGCTCCAGCCCTCGGCCGGGGCGATGAGCAGCATCCGCCCGCCCGCCGCCCACACGCCGTCGTCGACCTCGGCCCGCACCAGCACCACCGGCACCAGAAACTGCTGCGGCGTGCCGGGCTGCGAACCGTAGGTGGCCGCGCGGACCGGCTGCGGGTCGTCGCGGACGACAACGCGCACTGTGGCCGCAGCTCCCCGCTCGGCGGGCTCGCGCAGCGGGTGCTGCGCGACCAGCAGCGCATGGGAGGTGACCACGAGGCCCGCGGCCGCCGCACACCCCGCCGCGGCGAGCACCGTGGCCGCGCCACGCGCACGGCGATGCCGCTGCCGGCGCCGGACGCGCACGGCTGCGGCGACCGCGAGCAGCACAGCGGCGATCAGCGCGGCGATGGCGGCCACCGGGCCGAGCGTGACGCCGAGGAGCACCACGCCCCACGCCGCGAGAGCGGCCGGTGCCAGCCGCAGGTCGGGCGGACGGCGGGGTTCGGCCGTGTCGCGCAGACCGTCGCGCAGATGGTCGCGGAGCAGTTGCTGGACCCGGGCGACCTCTGCTGGGTCGACGCGAACACCGGGATCCGGGGCGGGCATCAGACCGTCACCAGCTCGCGCAGCTGGGCGAAGCGCCGCTCGCCGATGCCTTGGATCTCGCGCAGCTGCTCCACGCGGGAGAAGCGCCCGTTGCGGGTGCGCCATTCGAGGATGCGGGTGGCCGTGACGGGTCCGACGCCGGGCAGCACGTCGAGCTCGGCGGCCGTCGCGGTGTTGAGGTCGACCTTCCCGGGCGGCGCGCCGGCACCGGCGACGGGGTCGGCAACGGGACCGCCGGTCGTGGCGGCGTCGGCCGCCGGAGGTACGCCGACCGCCACCTGCTCCCCGTCGGCCACCCGGCGAGCGAGATTGAGCGCGGCGAGGTCGGTGCCGGGCAGGGGGCCGCCAGCGGCGTCGAGGACGTCGGCCACGCGCGCACCAGAAGGCACCTCGACGAGGCCCGGACGGTGCACCTTGCCCGACACGCTGACGACGAGCGGCTCCGCGGGTGGTGCGGGAGCGGTGCCGGTGGAAGCCGCGGCAGTGGGGGCCGCACCCGTGGGTGGCGGCGCCGCGGGCTCGGCGGATTCGGCTGGGGACTCGACGACCGTGGCCACGGCAGGCAGCCCACTCACCGGCTCCGCGCGGGGCCGCTCCGTCCACACGCCGATTGCGGCGACGACCGCCGCCCCGGCGGCCACGAGCACGAGGGCGGTGGCTCCCGGCCGACCCGGGTGGACCCGCGCCCCGCGCCACGCCTGCGGCACCGCGCGGCGCAGCAGCGCCGGGAACCACCGCTCCCTGTCCGCCTCGGGCGTCCCGCGCACCTCCACGCCAGCTGCCGCGAAGAGCAGCGGCACCGTCGGGGTGTCGTCCGACGGCGGGGCCGCGCGCTCTGCCGGACGGGGCGGCGGCCACACGCCTCCCGGAGCCCACGCGGCCTCACCGGGCCGGCCCGCGACGGCAGGCGGATCGGCCGGCAGGCCGAAGACGGCGCTCAGGCGGCCGGGCCGGGACGTGAGGTCGGGAGATGCCACGCGTCCGACGCTAGGTCCGGAACGGCCCCTGGCCAGGGCGTACTGGGAACCTGTGGATGGCTGTCCTCCGATGTGGACAACTCACCGCTGAACCGCCCGAGGTCGCCGAGACCGTCGCCCCCGCCCGGCAGAATGGATGTCGGGGGGCACCCCCCTTCGTTGACAGGCCTGCGCCCGGGAGGCCGACGACGTCGCGACGGACGTGCCGGCAGCTGCGGTGCAGCTCCCACAGCGAGTTCGGAACAAGATCCTCGATAACTCCAGCCGCTTGGCCAGGTCGCGCATGGCTCTCGCACGCACCGAAGCGGCTCGCAGCCCAGGTAGCTGCCGGGGACGCCGCGGCTGCCGGTGAAGTTGGTGACCTGCCCAAGGCCACCGGAAGACCGGCCACGCGGGCGCTATGGCGATGCACGGAGTCGGGCCGAAGGCCGTTCGCATTCTCATCGAGGCACTCAGCGCAACTGGACGCTCATTCAAGGGCTGACTCAAGACCTCGGTGGTTCGCGGTGGCCAGCGCGTTCCAGGCCGCCGGCGATCTCCTTCGCCGCGGCCGCACGACTCATCCGCCTGCTGATGTGGGGTCGTCGCCTAGCAGCGCGCGAGCACGTCACCGCTGATCGCACCCTGCCTGGGCGAGTGTCGTCAGCCAGTTCAGGGACTCGGAACCACCACCACACCCAGCAGCCCCAGCCCCACGTGCGCGCCGATCACCGCCCCGACCTCCGACACCAGCAACCGCGTGATGTCCGGGAGCCGCTCCCGCAGCCGCGCCGCCACGTCCTCGGCCCGAGCGGCGGCGCCCAGGTGGTGGACGGCAAGGTCCACCGGCCGGTTGCCTGCCGCCTTCACCGCGAGCTCCACCAGGCGCTGGGTCGCGCGGGCGGTGGTGCGTACCTTCTCCAGGGGCACGATCTTCCCCTGTTCCATGTGGAGCAGCGGTTTGACGGCCAAGGCGGTGCCGACGAGCGCGGCAGCCGCGCCGATCCGGCCGCCGCGGCGGAGGCGGTCGAGGTTGTCGACGGAGAAGAACATCCGGCAGCGGGCGACGATGTCGGAGGCTGCGGCCTCGACGTCGGCGCCGGTCGCACCCGCGTCGGCGGCGTCGGCCGCGGCGAGCACCGCGTAGCCGAGGCCCATTGCGGTAGCTCGGGAGTCGACGACCCGCACCCGGTCGCCGCCGATCTCCTCGGCCGCCAGCCGCGCGGCGTCCCACGTGCCGGAGAGCTCCCGGGACAGGTGGACGGAGACCACGCAGTCGGCGCCCGCGTCGAGCGCTTCGCGGTAGCAGGCGGCGAACTCGGCGGGGGCGGGGCGGGAGGTCTGCACGTCGAGCTGGCGGGCGAGCGCCGCGGACAGATCGGCGGCGTCGACGTCGATCCCTTCGCGCCCCACCCGCTCGCCAAGCCGCACCTCGAGGGGCACCACCCTGATCCCGCGTTCGGCGGCGACCCCGGCCGGGAGGTAGGCGGTGGAGTCGGTCACGACGGCGACGCGCACGACGACGAACCCTATGGCATCGGTCGCGGCCGGACGGTGAGCGCCGGACGCAGGAGGTCGGCGCACGCCGCGCCGACCGCCGCGTGGGCCGGCCAGCCCCAGTGCATGCCGTCCGGGTTGCCGTGACCGCCCAGCACGTGCTCGCCGACTAGCGCCGGCAGGTCGAGCATTGCCACGCCGTGCGCGTGCGCCCACTCCCGCGTGGCGCGCTCGGCGGCGTCGCGTCCGAGGTGCACCGACGCGTACGCGGGGGCACGGTGCGGCGGCGGCAGCACCGTCACGACGGGCAGCTCCGGCTGGATCGTCAGCACCGCGCTGCGGCACCGCTCCAGATGCTCGACGGTCAGGCGCGGCGGCAATGCCACCGGGCCGCCGCCCGGCAGCACCGCCGCGAACGTGCGCGCGAGCGCGGGCTGGACGCGCTGGTACCCGGACCGAACGGCACGGCGCAGCCCGTCGGGGCGCAGCGCCGGGATCAGCTCCCGCAGCGACGTGGGCAGCGGCGACGGCAGCGTGTCCATGCCGCCGACGCCCAGCACGAGCGCGTCGACGGCGGGCAGGAGCGTCCAGACGCGCGGATCGGAGATCAGGGCGTGCCAGGCGTGGCGAGTCGTCCAGCCGATCCCCGCTACCAGCTCGGCGCGACCCCCGAGCGCGGCCGCGGCGACATTGGGCCACAACCGGGGATCGTCGGCGGGCTCGGCGCGCTCCGGCCCGTGGAACGTGAGGGAGTCGCCCAGCACCAGCAGGACCGGACCCGACGACGAGGGCACGGGCCCGTCAGCTGTCGGAGCCGACGTTGTACCCGGCCAGCCTCCAGCGCGGGTGGTCGGCGCGGCGGGCGAGGGTGGCCCACCGGCAGTTGCCGATGCCGCCGATGGCGGGCCACGTCGCCGGGGGAAGCGCGAGCATCCCGCAGACGAGACCCGCGATCAGCCCGCCGTGCGCGATGAGCACGGCGGTGGTGTCCGGCCCTGAGCTGAACTCGTCCTCCAGCTCCTCGACGACCGGCATCGCGCGCCGCACGACCTCGATGCGGGACTCACCGCCCGGGGGCGCCCACGCCGGGTCGGACCGCCAGGTGGCGATCGCGCCCGGATAGGCCTCCTCGATCTCCGCGACCGTCTGGCCCTGCCATTCGCCGAGGTGCGTCTCCCGGAGCCGGGAATCCAGCTTGACCGGCTGCCCGCTCGCCGCGGCGACCGCCTCGGCGGTGTCGGCGGCGCGGGCGAGATCAGAGCTGATCAGCCGGTCAGGGGCCAGCCGGGCGATCTCGGGGGCGACGTGGGCTGCCTGCGCCACACCGGTCTCGGTGAGCACCGAGTCGATGTGGCCCTGCATGCGCCCGGCAACGTTGTAGTCGGTCTGCCCGTGGCGAAGCAGCACCACCATCCGCAGGGTCACCCGGCTCCGTTCCCGTCCCGGCCGGACCCGTTCGCGTCCGGCCCGTCAGCCACGACCTCCGCCTCGGGGAACGCGACCCGCGGGCAGTCCTTCCACAGCCGGTCGAGCCCGTAGAACCCGCGCTCCTCGGTGTGCTGGACGTGCACCACAACGTCGACGAAGTCCAGCAGCACCCACCTTCCTTCGCGGGTGCCTTCGCGGCGGGTGGGCTTGGCCCCCTGCGCGCGCAGCTTCTCCTCGACCTCGTCGACGATGGCCTGGACCTGCCGCTCGTTGGGTGCGGAGGCGATCACGAAGCAGTCGGTGATCACCAGCTGGTCGGACACGTCGAGCACGACGATGTCCTGCGCCTTCTTGTCGGCCGCTGCGGCCACGGCCACGCGGGCCAGATCGAGCGCCTGGTCGGTCGCCGTCACCGTTCCCCTTCCCCGGTGAGCCGCGCCCACCTCGTCCAGGTTCATTGTCCCAGCCCCCGGCCGGTACCCAGGACCCGGCCACCGCACGCACCCCGGCGGCGTTTGGCACCCGTTCCGGGCGGGAACGTCGGAGCTGGAACGGGTGTTGGGGGAACGTGTCGTCGGGGGAGCTGCGGGGCCATGACAACGAGCGATGACGTCTCACGGGCAGCGGCCCGCGACGTGGCGAAGTTACTGGACCGACGCGGGCTGCGCGAGGTCGTCACGCTGGCGAGACGGGTGCTGAGGGAGTCGACGATGGGCAACGGTCCGCCGCCGGGGGGACCGCGTCCGGATGATCGCCCAGGCACCATCTGTACGCTGCGCCAACATGAACGGCCCACTCGGCGGAGTGCCGCCGGCCGAGCAATTGATGACGATCGCCCGTGACGACCAGGGCGGCTGTCTGATCCTCGCGGTACGCGGCGAGGTGGACCTGAGCACGGGAGGACGGCTGTTGGAAGCGGGGAGCGCAACGCTGCGCGAAGCGCGCGGCCGCCCGCTGGTCCTCGACCTCACGGGCGTCGACTTCCTCTCGTCGTCCGGCCTCGGCCTACTCGTCGCGTTGAACGACGAGGGCCGCGATCTGGGGGTTCCGCTACGGGTGGTCGTGGACGAGTCACGGCCCGTCATCCGTCCGATCCGCACGATGGGCCTGGACGAGGTGCTGTCGCTGTACCGCACCGTCGACGAGGCCGTCATCGGCTGAGAGCAGGCGGGCGCCGTGCACACCGCGGGAGAACCGATCCCCGACGAACCGCTCGGGTCGGTGATATCGATGGTCCTCCTGTCGGACCCGGTCTCGCTGTCGGTGGTACGCGAGCGGTTCCGCCGCTGGCTCGCGAACCTGTGCTGGCCCTCCCGCGATGTCGACGACATCGTCATGGCCGTCAACGAGGCGGTGTCGAACGCGGTCGAGCAGACACATCCGTCGGCCATCGGCGCCGAGGTACGGGTGGCCGCCCGGCAGTTCGCCGAGCGCGACGGCGGCAGGCGTGTGCTGGTCGCGGTGGCGGCAGGCGAGTACTGGAGCCCCGAGCCGGACGGCTTCGAGGGGCCCGGACTGTTGATGATCCACACCTGCATGGACGCGGTGGAGGTCTCCCGCGAGGTGGACGGCACCACGATGCTGATGACGAGCGCCCGCGTGCCCCCGCTCGGGTTCGTCTGGCCCTAGCAGGCCCTGGAAAATCGCTCCTAGCCCGGCAGCGGCGGGGCGGGGCGCCCGAGGAGCACCACCGTGGTGCCGGCGGCGCTGTGGTTCACCGTGAACCGGTCGACGCACGCGCGCATGATCAGCATCCCGTGCCCCCGGCTGGAGACGCCGGGCACCGGTTCGCGCCAGGCCCCGTGGTCGCGCACCGTCAGCTCGGCCCTGCGGAAGCCGTCGGGCTCTTGCACGACCCGGCCACGGACCTCGACGGCCCCCGATTGACCTACGGCGTCGGGCATGACCTGGTAACCGTGCTCGACGCTGTTGCTCACGGCCTCGCTGACGGCGAGCACCAGCTCCTCGATCTGGGCAGGCGGCCAACGCAGCTCCCGCAGCCAGCTCGCCACCCGCTGGCGCACGAGCGACGCGATAACCCACTCGGCACCGAAAACCAGTTCTAGCCCGGCGGGCGCGGGCATGCCCTGCCGCCAGTACCGCTGCTCTTGAGCGCTACCGAGCGGCTGCTCATCCTGCTCAGACGGCGGGGCCATGCGCCCCATCCTGGATCCCCGAACGCCCGCTCGCAGCGGCTGGCGGTTCAGTGCACCAGGGCATCGCTCACGCTCTCGTAGAGCGCAAGCACATTGTCCAGCCCGACGATCTCGATCGGCCGGATGACGGGGCGCGTGTGATCGACGACGACCCGCAGCGGCGTGTGACCGCGCTGGTTCACGGACTCGGCGGCCATGTCGAAAAGCGCGCGCAGACCTGCTGAGCCGAGGAACCGCACGGAGGTGAGGTCGACGACCACGGGCTTACCGTCGACACGGTCGAACGCGTCGAAGACGGCGGAGCGCAGGCGGGGTGCGGTGAGGCCGTCGATCTCGCCGTCGACCTCCACCACGACGCCACCGTCCCGGTCGACCGTGCGCAGGCTGATCAGCTGCTCGCGGTCAGGGCGTGGTTCCGCACGCTCGCCGCCGTCTGGCGTGCGCTCGTCACCGGCGGGTTTCACCGGAGCACTGTATCCGCGCCCGCCGGCCAATCACGGTCCGCCCGCCCGGGCGTGGATCGGCGCCCTCGGAAGGGGGTGCTCAAGGACGGATGAGTACCTTCAGCGCCTTGCGGTCGGCCATCGCGCGGTAGCCGTCCGGCACCTCCTCGAGGCTCACGGTGCGGTCGAACACCCGTCCCGGCTCGACCTTTCCGTCGAGCACGTCGGGCAGCAGTTCCTCGATGTAGGCCCGGGCCGGCGCGATGCCACCGGTGAGGCTGATGTTGCGAAGGAAGATGTCGCGTCCGACCGGCCCCAGCGCGTACTGCGGTACGCCGACCCTGCTGACGACTCCGCCGTCGCGTGCCACGGCGAACGCGGTCTCCAGCGCCGGCTCGAGGCCGACGCACTCGAGCACCGTGTGCGTGCCGTCGCCCCCGGTCAGCTCCCGTACCCGTTCGACGCCCTCCTCGCCCCGCTCGGGGATGACGTCGGTGGCGCCGAACTCGCGGCCCAGGTCGGTGCGGTCCTCGTGCCTGCCCATCAGCAGGATCCGCTCGGCACCGAGACGCTTCGCGGCCAGCACCGCTGACAGCCCGACGGCACCGTCGCCGATCACCGTGACCGTCGTGCGCGGCCCCACGCCCGCCGTGACGGCGCAGTGGTGGCCGGTGGGGAACACGTCGGACAACGTGAGCAACGACGGCAGCAGCGCCGAGTCCTCTCCGACGGGCAGCTTCACCAACGTGCCCTGGGCCTGCGGCACCCGCACGGCCTCGCCCTGGCCGCCGTCCACGCCCGGGGTGCCCCAGAAACCGCCGTGCCGGCAGGAGGTCTGCAGGCCCTCGACGCAGAAGTCGCAGGTGTTGTCCGCCCAGACGAAAGGTGCGACCACGACGTCACCGGCCTTGAGGCCCGACACGTCCGACCCGACGTCCTCGACGACGCCCAGGAACTCGTGACCGATGCGGTTGCCCTCTTCGGAGGCGGGCATGACCGCGTAGGGCCACAGGTCGCTGCCGCAGACGCACGAGCGCAGCACGCGCACCAGTGCATCGGTGGGTTCCCGCAGGGTCGGGTCGGGGACCTCCTCGACCCGCACGTCACCGGCACCGTGAATCAGGGTTGCCTTCATGAGTTCCGCCTTCCTGCTACGTCACCCGGAGCACCCGAAGGCAGCGAGATTTCGCGATCGGCGTTGAGGGAGGTCACTCGCGCGATCGTCGGATCCGGTCGGATCGGACGTCGGACAGGATCCGGGACTTCTCGGTCTCGGGCGCTGGTCGAGGGCCTCTCATCGCGTCATTGCGGGCCCGTCGAGCAGCGCCGCCGACTCCCAACGTACGCCCGGCACATGGGAGAACCCGGCCGAAAGGCCGCGAGTTGTGAGCCTCCGCACCGACGGTCCGGCCTCCGTCGTGCGCTGGTCAGGGCTCTCCGCGGCGATAGAGGCCCCGCTTGGAGATGTAGTGGGCAGCGATGGTCAACGACAACGTCGCTAGCGCCGTGAACGTGATGACCGCGGCGGGCGGGCAACCTGGTTGTCACGTCGTGCTCGCGGGCTGGTGGCCGTCCTCCGCCTCACCACGGTGTTTTGCCAACACCTTGCTCGCGGTTGTGTCCGTCCTGCCACAGGCATTCGTAACGTCCTTCGTACCGATGCAGCCGGGCCCGCCCTTCGTCAGCCCTGCTGCGCGGTCTTCTCCCGCACTCAGGGAGGTGACGGTACGGCTCCCGGGGACCAGGTGGTCGATGCCGGGCGGTAGCTAAGGAGTGGATCGTGACGATGACGGGCGAGTGTTGGCGCTCGTACTGGGCGGACAAGACGACCCCGCAGTACGTCCGTGAGGACGAGGAGCGCTACCGCGAGTACGCCGGCGAGCTGCGGTTCCTGTTCCCCGATCCGCCACCCGCACGCGTGCTGGTGATCGGGTGCGGCAATGGGGCGCTCTCCGAACGGATGCTCGGCGTCTTCCGCGAGTCCGTTCTGACGACGCCGCCGAAGGCACGCAGGACGCACCGCTGCGAACCATCGCGCGCGCGGCCGAGCTCGCTGGGCCCGGCCCGCTCGTGCGGGTGGCGGCCGGCCGGTACGTGGGTTCGTTCAGCACTGGGACCTCCGGCACGGCGGACGCCCGCATCACCTACCGGTCCGACCCGGTCGGTGCGGCAGAGGTGATCGGCACCGGTGATCAGGCCGCGTGGCGCAACCGAGGCGACTACGTCGAGATCGAGGGCTTCAGGATCACCGGTGACGCCGGTGACGAGCGCAGCCGCTGCGGGCAGGTGTCCTGATCGCGGCGATCATGCTTGATGGGGCCGCCGGCCAGTACCCACTGCACACCGCGGCGTTGGGTGTGATCGCCGCCGTCGTGGGTGCGTGCCGGGTCCGGTTCGCCAACCGGTACCGGTGGCTGTTCGCAACCGCCAGCGGGGCGGTGGTCCTGCAGCCCGCTGCACGTGGCGAGCAAGATCGCACCGCGCCTCGCCGACGGCGGGCGGATCGACGCCGCCCACCTGATCGGCACTGACGTGCCGATGACGCTCGGCCACCTCGCACTCACCCTGCTCATCGTCAGTACCGTCGTGTGCGCCGAGTGGGTCATGCTGCTCCTCGCCGCGATGCTGCGTCGCACGATCCGGTGGCTGGTGCAGCTGTTCCCCGCCCTGCATCTCCTGGGCGGCGATCCCCCTGACGAGTCAGCTCCTGCCGCCGATGCTTTGGCACTGGGCACGCCGCCGGGCCCGCCGCGGGCCACCCGCCCCGCTGTCCCTCGCTGCCTGACAAACCGCATCTGCGTCGGGCCGGGCCGTATCCCCGCGGTCCATCCGCCTCGACGCATCCCAACCCGCGGACGCAGCCGAGCTCTTACCGAGGACGCATCCCCGCCCGGTAGCTCCGCGTCACCAGCGGCCCGAGACATCGAGTCCGCGCGATCACGCTGGCGACCCCTGCCGCTGCTGACCTCCCGACAGGCCACACCGGATGGGAGACGTCCGGCAGATCCGGCGCCGACCGCGTCCGGCGACCCGACCCCTGACGCCGCCGATCCGGCGGCAGGAACTGGCGCACCGTCGCCGCCTCGAGGAAGGCAGCCGATGCGCCGAGAGGAGACAAACCATGTGCGGACTGCTGGGGCTGCTTGCCTCGGGAGCCGACGCCGGAGTCCGAACCGGGCCGCTCGCGGATGCGCTTGGCTGCAGCCGCCACCGCGGCCCGGACGAGAGCGCCACCTGGAACGACGAGGACATCGCCTTCGGCTTCAACCGCCTGTCGATCATCGACGTCACCGGGTCCCACCAACCGCTGCAGTGGGGGCCGCCCGCCCAGCCGGGCCGATACACGATTGTCTTCAACGGCGAGATCTACAACTACCTCGAACTGCGTGACGAGCTCGCCCGGCGACACGGCGCCTGCTTCGCGTCCGCGGGCGACACCGAGGCAGTGGTCGCCGCCTATCACCATTGGGGCGCGGCCGCCGTCGGGCGGCTGCGAGGGATGTTCGCGTTCCTGATCTGGGACGCCCACGAACGGGTCCTGTTCGGGGCGCGCGACCCGTTCGGCATCAAACCGCTGTACTTCGCGACCGGCCCCGCGGGGGTGGCGTTCGCGAGTGAGAAGAAGAGCCTGCTGCATCTCGCCCCCGCCCTGGGCATGCTGAACCCGCACAGGCACGTCGACCCGGTGGCGCTGCAGCACTACCTGCAACTGCAGTACGTGCCGGAACCGATGACGCTGCACCACAGCATCCGCCGGATCGAGTCGGGCACGCGGTTCACCGCACGCCCCGGCGGCAGGATCGAGCAGGAGCGGTACTTCAGGCCGGGTTTCCACTCCGGCCCGCGCCCCGCGCCGAACGCCCACCGACGGATCTCCGAAGTGCTGCGTGACTCCGTCGCCGCCCACATGCGGGCGGACGTGCCGGTGGGAGCGTTCCTCTCCGGCGGGATCGACTCCAGCGCGATCGCCGCACTCGCCAAGGAACACAACCCCGACCTGATCACCTTCACCGCCGGGTTCGAACGCAAGGGCTACAGCGAGGTCGACCTCGCCTCCGAGACGGCGGCGGCGATCGGCGTCAAGCACGTCGTGCGCACCGTCGCCCCCGACGAGATGACCGCCGCACTGCCGCTGATCGTCTGGTACCTCGACGACCCGGTGGCCGACCCAGCACTGGTCCCGCTGTGGTTCATCGCCCGCGAGGCCCGCGCCCACGTCAAGGTGGTGCTCTCCGGCGAGGGCGCCGACGAGCTGTTCGGCGGCTACACGATCTACCACGAGCCGCAGTCGCTCGCCCCGTTCGAGCGGGTGCCCGGGGCGCTGCGCGGGCTGCTCGGGCGGGCGTCGGCGCGGCTGCCCGACGGGATGCGCGGCAAGGACCTACTGCGCCGCGGCGCGCTTCCGCTCGAGCAGCGCTACTACGGCAACGCCCGCATCTTCCGCGACGACCAGCTCGCCGGCGTGCTACGCCGCTACGACCCGCGGCGCTCCCAGACCAACCTCACCGCGCCCCTTTACGCGGAGTCGGCGGGATGGGACCCGGTCGCCCGCATGCAGCACGTGGACCTGTACACGTGGCTGCGCGGCGACATACTCGTCAAGGCGGACAAGATGACCATGGCCAACTCCCTCGAACTACGGGTGCCCTTCCTCGACCCCGAGGTGTTCGCGGTGGCCTCGGGGCTAACGCCAGGGCAGAAGCTCGCCGGCGGCACCACGAAATACGGCCTCCGTCGCGCCCTGGAGGGGATCGTCCCGTCCGCCGTCCTACACCGGCGCAAGCTCGGTTTCCCGGTGCCCATCCGGCACTGGCTGCGCGACGAGATCTACCCGTGGGCCCGCGACGTCGTGCGCGACTCGCAGGCCGACCATCTCGTCGACCTCGCCGCCGTCCAGCGCATGCTCGACGCCCACCGCGAAGGCCCCATCGACCACAGCCGCCGGATCTGGACCCTGCTGGTGTTCCTCATCTGGCACGGCATCTTCGTCGAGGACCGCATCCACCCCCGGGTCCCGCACCCCACCTACCCTGTCCACCGATGAGGAGCGACCCCCTGTGACAATCCCTGGTGGTCACGGTCATTGGGAGCGGTACAGGTTTCGCTTGGAGATGTACTGCACCACCCCGTCCGGCACGAGGTACCAGACCGGGTGCCCCTCGGCGACGCGGCGGCGGCAGTCGGTCGAGGAGATCGCCATCGCCGGCACCTCGACGAGTGTGACGGCCCCGTCCGGCAGGTGATCGTCCCCCAACTCGTACCCCGGCCGCGTCACGCCGACGAAGTGCGCGAGCCGGAACAGGTCGTCGAGCCGGTGCCAGGACAGGATCTGGGCCAGCGCGTCGGCTCCGGTGATGAAGTACAGGCGAGCGTCGGGGTACTCGGCCTGCAGGTCGGTGAGGGTGTCGGCGGTGTAGGTGGGGCCGCCCCGGTCGATGTCCACGCGGCTCACGGAGAAGCTCGGGTTGGACGCCGTGGCGACCACGGTCATCAGGTACCGGTCCTCGGCCCGGCTCACCTTGCGCTCGGTCTTCTGCCACGGTTGCCCCGTGGGCACGAAGACCACCTCGTCCAGGCCGAAGCGGTCGGCGACCTCGCTGGCCGCCACCAGGTGTCCGTGGTGGATCGGGTCGAACGTCCCGCCCATCACCCCGATCTTCCGCTGCACCGTAGAAGACTAATCGGTCTCCGCGCAGAAACACGGTGGCAACGACCACGTCGTAGCGTCGTGTGAACCACGCGGTTCACACAGACGCGGTTCACACAGACGCAAGGGAGTTGCGCCATGGATCTGAGCCCCGACCTCGCCGCCGCCTGCCTGGTTCCCCGACGGGTGTCCACCCCCGAGGAGGCCAGGGAGGTCGTCGACGCCGACGGTGCCGCGATCGTCAGCGGCATCACCGACGAGACCGCCGCCATCGCGTTCGGGACGGCCATGCTGGGCGCGGACCTGCGGCGCATCGGCCGTCAGATCGAGGCGACGACGAAACGGGCCGTCGAGGAGGGGGCGAAGGTCGACGCGCAACCAGTCGACGCGCGCGGCCGCAAGCGGCGGCTCTCGACCGACGTGTCGCTCCCGATGCCCCCGCACAACGACGGTTTCGCGTTCGGCGACTACGCGCCCGACCGGCTGTTCCTGTTCAGCGCCCGGCCCGCGGCCGTCGGCGGCGAGTCGTTCCTCGTGGACGGGCTCGCGGTGCTCGACATCCTCGCGAAGGACCCCGCGAACGCGGAGATGGTGGAGTTCTGCCGCACGGTCGACATCGACCACTCCGAGCCGAACTTCCCGCAGGACGGCGTCTCCCCCATCCTCCGGACCACCCCCGCCGGTCGCCCGCAGGTGCGCCACCACCCCTACCTCGCGCCGGTGGTGAGCGGGGACGAGGCGCAGCAGTGGAAGTTCGTCGAGCTCTGGAAGGCCGCGGTGACCTACGCGCGGGACGCAGGCGCGCGGTTCCGGCTGGAGGCGGGCGACATGGCGTGCGTCGACAACTACCGGGTCTTCCACGGCCGCCACGGCTACACCGACCCAGCGCGAAAGCTCTACTCGATCTGGGGCTGGAGCAGCGCGGCGGTGGCCGTGCCGGTGGGTGAACTGGACATCGTCAACCCGCAGAAGCCCGCTCAGCTCGCCGGCTGAGCGACCCCGTTCTCACTCGCCGCGGCGCATCGGCGCGCGAACGCCTGGGCGGTGGCGGCGTAGCTGGCCGCCACCGCCGCGGCGTCACCGGTGGAGAGCAGATCGAACTGCAAACCCCGCCACAGCGCGACGACCTCCCTGGCCAGCGCGCCCGCCGCCGGATCCGGCACACCCTCGGCGCGCAGCGCGCCCGTCACCTGGTTCGTCCAGTCGTGCCCGACGCGCGCAAGGAAGTCGTCGAACCGGCCGGGATTGTGCGCGGCCTGCCCGAAGATCTCGAAGAACAGCCGCAGGAACGGAAGGTTCTCCGGGGCGGCGATGCCCCGCCAGGCGGCTAGCAGCCGCTCGACAAGCGGGGTGCCCGAGTCGTCGAGGGCCGTCATCGCTGCGGTGAAGGCCGGGAAGCGCTGCGACGCCACGTTCAGCGCCTGGCCGATCAACTGCTCCTTCGAGCCGAAGTAGTAGAGCAGCATGCGGTTGTTCGTGCCGATCGCGCGGCCGAGGCCGCGAAGCGTCATGTCCGCGACGCCGTGTTCGAGCACGTAGTCGACGGTGAGGCGCAGCAGCCGATCGCGCTCCGGCTCCGCCCCCGCTCCCACACCGTCGGCCCCCATGCCGCAGCACCGTAACGGACGGAGAGGCCCCCGCCAGCCGTAACGTCCGGGCGCCTCCGACGCAACATGGCAGCAACCGGCGCTCCATAACGTGTCGTGAACCGCGCGATTCACTGGAGCCTGCATGCCAGCACAGACGAGCTCCACCCCTGCACCGGCCGAGACCGCCACCCCGACGGCGATCTCGCTGCAGGGCATCGTCAAGGATTTCCCGCTCCGCCGCGGCACCGCCGTGCGTGCCCTGGAGCGCCTCGACCTGCAAATCGGGCACGGCGAGTTCGTCGCACTACTCGGGCCGTCCGGCTGCGGCAAGTCGACGGTGCTGCGGATGGTGGCAGGTCTCGAACAACCCAGCGAGGGAGAGGTAGCCGTCGAGGGGCGCAGCCCCGCCGACCTCGTGCGCGCCCACCGGCTCGGCGTCGCCTTCCAGGAGCACGCGCTACTGCCATGGGCGTCGGCCCGCGACAACGTCGCCCTGCCGTTCCGGGTGGCCGGCCGCCCGGTGGACCGCACCCGCGTCGACGACCTGCTCGCGCTCGTCGGCCTCACCGGCTTCGAGGACGCGCGGCCACGGCAGCTCTCCGGTGGCATGCGCCAGCGCGTCGCGATCGCCCGCGCCCTCGCGCTGGAGCCCGACGTCCTGCTGCTCGACGAGCCCTTCGGCGCCCTCGACGCCGTCACGCGGCGGCGCATGAACCTGGAGCTCGCCCGCATCTGGATGGAGCAGCGGATCACCACCCTGCTCGTCACGCACGACGTCGACGAGGCAGTGCTGCTCGCCGACCGCGTCGTCGTGATGACCGGGCGTCCCGGCCGCGTCCGGCACGTGCAGCAGGTCGACATGCCGCACCCCCGCGGCACCGAGGTGACCCGCGACCCCGACTTCCACGCACTCGTCGACCGGCTCACCGCCATGCTCGACGACCCCGAGCCGACCGCGGAGCCCTCGTGAGTAGCCCTGTTGCCGCACGGGCCGGCGACCGCGGGCTCGCCGTCGCGGGGGTCCTGGCAGTGCTCGTGCTTGCCGAGCTCATCGGCCGGACCGGGATCGCCGGCGTGGGCTGGCCGCCGATCAGCGAGGTCGCGCTCTACCTCACCGAGTCCTCGGCCCAGCAGCTCCTCGGCCGGGCGCTCGCCGCCACCGGGGCCGCTGCTGCGGCCGGGTTCCTGCTCGGCACGGTCGTCGCGCTGCTGGTCACGGCGCTCGGCGCGCTGCTGCCCGCCACCGCGCCCGGGCTGGACCGGCTCGCCGCCGTCCTGCACGCGGTGCCGCTCATCGCGGTGGGCCCGCTGCTGATCACGATCGCCGGCCGCGACGCGACCCCCACGCTGGTCGCCGCGCTCGCCTCCGGGTTCGCCGTGTTCATTGCCGCGACGTCCGCACTCGCCTCGACCAACCCCGCCCAGCGGGACGTCTTCTCCGTACTCGGCGCGGGGCGGCTCGTCACCCTGCTGCGACTGCAGCTGCCCGCCGGGGTGCCGCTGATCGTCGACGGGCTCACGCTCGCGGCTCCCGCCGCGGTGCTGGGTGCGGTGATCGGCGAATGGTTCGGCGCACGCAGGGGCATCGGGGTGCTCCTGGTCAGCTCGATGCAGAACCTGCAGGTCAACCAGCTGTGGGCGGCCGCGCTGACGGCCGCGGCGGTCGCGCTGCTCGCCTACGTCGTCCTGGTGGCCGCCCGGGACGTGGTGAACCGGAGGTTCTCATGACGGTCGAGGTGCTGCCGGAGCGTCAGGCGTCCGTGCCGCGCCGGCGAGCCGGCAACGTCGGGCTATCCCTGCTCTCCCGGTACTGGACGGTGCTGGCGCTGCTCGTGGCGTGGCAGCTGTTCTCCTCGCTCTCGGGCCTCAACCGGATCGTCGTGCCGTCGCCCGGCACAGTGTTCGGCGACGTCGCCTGGAACGTCGGCGCCTACCTCCCCGACCTCGCCTGGACGCTCGGCATGGCCGCGGCCGGGCTGCTCGTCGGGATGGCGACCGGAACCGCGCTCGCCGTCGCCGTGTGGTCCTCGCGGGTCGTCTCCGGGATGATGACGCCGGTCGCGCTGATCATGCGCTCGGTGCCGGTGGTCGCGATGATCCCCGTGCTCGCCAGGGTGTTCGGCTACGGCTGGACCACGGTGCTCGTGATCACGAGCGTCGTCTCGTTCTTCCCGGCGTTCGTGCTGGTCGGCGCCCGGCTCCGAGACGCGCCCCGCGCCGCGCTCGACCTGATGGCCGTGCTGGGCGCCTCCCGGCCCACGGTGCTGCGCAGGCTGCTGCTGCCGCACGCGGTGCCGGGCCTGCTCGTCGCGTTCCGGCTGACCGCCTCCACCGCGGTACTCGGCGCGATGCTCGCCGAGTACCTGATGGGCGGGCGGGGCCTCGGCACGCTCTTCGCCCAGTCGGTCAGCTTCTACCAGGTGGACCGGGCGTGGGGCACTGCGCTCGTCGCGACGGTCGTGTCCGTCGCCAGCTTCGTCGCGGCCCGCGCCGTCGAGCGCTGGGGCACAGCCCGTTTCACCTGATCCCGGTTCACCCGAGCCGCTCCCCGTTCCCCGAACCCCCCGATCCCGCCCCCGAGGAGATCACATGTCCACCGACCCCGCGCTCTGGTCCCGCCGCAAGTTGCTGCGCACCGCCGGTCTTGCCGGCCTGGGACTCGCCGCCGCGCCCGCCCTCGCGGCGTGTGCCGGCGGCAGCGACACAGGTGGCGGCGGGGGCGCGACCACGCACTTGCGGGTGGCGCTCGGCTGGATCAGCAATGTCGAGTTCGCCGGGTTCTGGATCGCCGACGACCGCGGCTACTACGCCGAGGAGGGCCTCGAGATCGAGTTCGTCCCCGGCGGTCCGAACGCGCCCCAGCCCACCCAGACGCTTGCGGGCGGCGGCGCGGAGATCGCCATCCCGGTCGCGCTGCAGGCGTTCATCTCCGCAGTGAACGAGGGCAACGACTTCGTCGCCTACGGCACGATGTTCCAGAACGCGCCGTCCGCGCTGCTGTCGATGGCGAAGAAGCCGGTCCGCACGGCCCAGGACCTCGTCGGCGCCAAGGTGCTCGGCCAGCAGGGCGTGCAGCCCTACATCGAGGCCGCCATGCGGCTCGCGGGCGTGCCGGTGCAGTACGAGTTCATCCCGGTCGGCTACGAGCCGAGCCCGCTGGTGGAGGGCCAGGGCGACGTCTACACGTGCTTCGCCACCAACCAGCCGATCATGCTGGAGCAGCAGGGTTTGGTGGCCGACCGCGACTTCGTCGTCACCACGTACGAGCAGCTGGGCCTGCCGCAGTACGCGAGCCCGCTGTGCAGCCAGCGCTCCTGGCTGGACGCCAACCGGCCGGTGGTCGAGAAGTTCATGCACGCGACCGTGCGCGGCTGGCAGGACAACGCCACCGACCCGTCGGTCGCCGCCCATCTGGCCGTCGAGAAGTACGGCGCCGACCTCGGCCTCGACCTCGCCCAGCAGACCCGCGAGAACGAGCTGCAGATCCCCTACACGCAGAGCGACCTCACCCGGTCGAGCGGCCTGTTCCGCATCGACCCGGAGCGGCTCGCGGGCCCGATGTACACGGCGTACCAGGCGGCCGGTGTCCAGCCGCTGCCGGACGTCGCGAAGATCGTCGACACGACCGTGCTCGACGCCGTCTTCCAGGGGAGGGCAACAGTCTGATGGTCCGCGATCTCCGGCAGCTCCCGAAGGCCCACCTGCACCTGCACCTCGAGGGTGCGATGCGGCCGTCCACGCTCGCCGAGCTGGCGGCGGAGGCCGGGGTGCCGGCACCGCCGATCCGCGGCTACACCTCGTTCACGGAGTTCGGGCTGCAGTACCGCGGCGCGTCCGCGCTGATGGAGACGGAGGCGCACCTGCGCCGGGTGGTGCGCGAGGTCGTCGACGACGCAGCCGACGACGGTGCGGTCTGGGTCGAGCCGCATTTCTACCCGCCGCGTTTCGTCGGGCAGCTCGGCACGGCCGAGGATGTGCTGGGAATCGTGATCGACGAGGGGCAGCGCGCCGCGGCGGCCCGCGGCATCGGGTGCGGGTGGATCGTCTCGGCGCTGCGCGACTTCGACCCGGAGCAGGCGGTCGAGCTGGCCAAGCTCGCGGCGAGCTACGCGGGGGCGGGTGTGGTCTCCTTCGGGCTGGCCGCCGACGAGGCGCTTTTCCCACCAGAGCCGTTCGCCGAGGCGTTCGGCATCGCGCGGGACGCCGGGCTGATCTCCGCCCCGCACGCCGGCGAGCTGGCCGGGCCGGCCAGCGTCTACGGCGCGCTCGACGCGCTGGGCGCGCGGCGGATCTGCCACGGCGTGCGCGCGATCGAGGACCCGGCGCTGGTGGAGCGGCTGGCCGCCGACGAGGTGGTGCTCGACGTATGCCCGACGTCCAACGTGATGCTCGCCGTCGTGCCCTCGATCGACGAGCACCCGCTCGTGAAGCTGCTCGACGCCGGGGTGCGGTGCTCGATCAACGGCGACGACCCGCTGCTCTTCGGCCCGGGCCTGCTCGCCGAGTACGAGCTGGTGCGGGGCACGATGGGGCTGCCCGACGAGCGGCTGGCCCAGCTCGCGCGGTCGTCGATCGTGGGCTCGGGGGCGCCACAGGAGCTGGTGAGGGACGCGGTGGAACACGTGGAGGACTGGCTGACAACGCCGGTGTGACGCCGGGCCCGGGACCGATGTCAGCGGGATGGCCTTGCAGACGTTGAACGTCTGCAAGGCCACCCCGCTGACGTATGCGGGACCCTCAGCGGGCGGCGTTCTTCACGAAGCCCGTCTCCGTGTCCATCAACGCCCGGTCCCCGCCGTGCCAGCCGCCGCGGACGTGGCGGCGCATCGTGTCGTCGTCGGTCGCGCGGGCCGCGGAGTGCCACAGGTAGGCGTCGTGCAGGATCACGTCGCCGCGCTCGGCGAACACCGGGATCTCACCGTGGATCTTCTCGAAGCCCAGCGGCATCGGCGCCGGGGGTGGGGTGTCGGTGTAGCCGCGGGCGGGGGGCGTCCCGTCGGGCACGGCGACCTTGTTGATGTTCTCGAACGGCGACGCGGTGGCCCACAGGTGGCTGCCCGGCACCACCCGGAGGAAGCCGTTGGCCGGGCTCGTGCCGTCGATGTGGAACGTGAAGGCGGTGCCTGGCCAAATGTCCAGGTGCGGCACGGCCTGCCAGTCCGCGTGCCACCCGATCCGGGTGTAGCCGGACTCCCGCCCCGGCCGGGCGTCCTGGTAGACGACTCCGTTGCGGCCCGGCCAGTAGTCCGCGCCGAGGATCTGCGTCACCAGCTCGACGATTACAGGGGTGGCGAGCGCGGCGTCGATGCTCGGAGCGATCTCCTCGACGTGCTCGACGTAGTTGAGGAACTGCTCGGCCTTGCTCTCGTCGTCGAGGTACTTCGTCGAGCCGTGCCGGGCGGGGAGCGCGCCGGCGAGGACACCCTTCTGCGCGGCCACGCACTCGGCCTCCATCGCGTCGATGACGTCGGGCCCGACGTAGTCGCGCAGCACGACGAACCCCCAGCGGTCGTAGAACGACTTTGCCGCTTCCGCGCCGTCCGCCGGGGTGAAAACGCCGAGGTCGGCGAAAGCGCTCAGGTCGAGATTGCTCACTGCGATCCTCCGTATGAACCGGGTGGTTCATACAGTCTGACCTGCTCCGATGCACCTAGCCGTTACGATCACGTGAAACACGTGTCGAGGCGACGAAATCGTCTCATCCGCCCCCGCCACCACTAGGCGCCTGCACCGGCCCCTGCCGCCAGAGCGTCGGCGAGGAACCGCAGCTCACGGTGCATGGCCTCGCGCCCGGCTTCGGCGTGCCGCGCCACCGAGTGCCGGTAGCTGACGGCCGATGCGAGCAGGTGGGCCGCGCTGTCGACGTCGGCGGCGGCGCAGCCGTGCGGGCGGGCGGCGGCGAGCACAGGACCCGGCAGCCACTGATCCCATCCGGATGATCCGGCCGTTCGGCCCCCCGGTCAGCGGGAACCCCGCCTCGCACCCTTCCGCATCGGAGCGACAGATGACCATCTACATCCAGCCGCCGGACCCGTCACCGGAACCCGACGTCGTGCACATCGGCGTGCTCTCGGACCCGGGACTGCCGACGGATCTCGCGGACTGGCTCGTGGAACATCTCCCCGCGATCTTGACCGCCACAGTCAGCGACGAGGTGGTCTGGACGGTGTCGCGGAAGCGCGAGCCGATCGTGCTCGACGAGCACGGGCGGATCCCCGTGGCCGATCTCGCGCAGGAGTACAAGCACGCCAACGGGTGGGTCCTCATGCTCCTGCTCACCGACCTGCCGCGCCGGTCGGGCAGGCGAGTCGTCGCCTCCGAGGTGAGCAGTTCGCAGGGCGTCGGAGTCGTGTCGGTGCCTGCACTCGGAGCCCTCAGGCTGCGACATCGGATCAGGGAGCTCGTCGTCGATCTCGTCCGGCGGCTCACCGCTGCCGAGAGCGCAGTCGCGCCGGCGCGGAGGGGCCGCCGGTTCCGCAAACCCGACTCCCCGCGACTGCTCAGCCACTCGAGGTACGTGACCTCGGACGATCCGGACATCGACGAGCAGATGGCCTTGCTCGGACCGCAGGGCCGGTTCCGCCTCCTCGCCGGGCTGGTGCGGGACAACCGGCCGTGGCGGCTCGTCCCGCACCTGTCGAGCGCCACGGCGGCCGCCGCGGCGACATCCGCTTACGCCATCGTCACCTCGGACCTCTGGATCATGGCGAACGCGCTCTCCATCACGCGGCTCGCGCTGATCAACATCGTGGCGATCGCCGCGATGGCGATCTGGCTGATCTACTACAACCACCTCTGGGACCGCACGTCCGACCTCGGCGCACGGGCCGAGACCATCCTGTACAACAGCGCCACGGTCCTGACGCTGGCGCTCGGCGTGACGTGCATGTACGCGCTGCTCTTCGCGGCGTCGTTCCTGGCCGCGATCGCCCTCGTCGATCCGGGGTACCTCGCGTCGATCATGCACCGGCCCGCCGCCCTGGACGTCTACGCGGAGCTGGTCTGGCTGAGCAGCTCGATCGGCATCGTCGCCGGTGCTCTCGGTTCGAGCCTGGAGAGCGAGGAGGCGGTCCGCAACGCGACCTACGGCCGGCGGGAACGGATGCGTCACCGAGATCTCGCCACGCGCGACGAGGACGGCTAGCGCACACTTTGGGCAGAGCGGGCTGAGCGGCGTGCGTCGGTGAGGAGGTATGCCTGGATGACGGAGCTGCGCGAACGGTTCCGCGGAAGTCCCGTGATGCGCACCGCCGGTTCGCCCGTACCCTCGGGACGTCGCCGATGGCGTACCTGCGTGATGTCCGCCTGGACCGGATCCACGCCGAACTGCTCGCCGCCGGGCCGGATGCGGTCGCCGTCGGGCAGGTGGCGGCGCGCTGGGGGTTCCTCCACGCCGGCCGCTTCTCGGCGACCTACAAGC
Organism: Pseudonocardia aurantiaca; assembly: GCF_039526725.1. NCBI lineage: Bacteria > Bacillati > Actinomycetota > Actinomycetes > Pseudonocardiales > Pseudonocardiaceae > Pseudonocardia > Pseudonocardia aurantiaca. Next base: position 97,106 of record NZ_BAAAJG010000029.1, on the reverse strand, counting down.
GGCGCTTCGGCCGGTCCCCCTCCGCCACGGCGCGCAGGAGCTGACCGGCCCGCTCAGCTGACCCGGCCCAGTGCGCTCTCCGCGGCGGCCACGCTGTGGTGGATGACCAGCAGATCCGCGCCCGGCGGACCGCCGAGCATCTGGTCGACCGCGCCCCCCGGCCGTCACGAGATGCAGCCCGATGCCGTCCGCAGCGGCGCGCCGGGCGACGTCGACGAGCGTCGGCACGGCCCCGGCCCGAATCTCCGACAACGCGGTGAGATCGACGACGACCGCCCATGGGGCGGCGTCGAGACACTGGTCGAGCGCCATCCAGAGCCGGCCCACCGTCGCCCGGTCCAACCGGCCCCTGGCCCGCACGATCGGGACCCCGGGTCGCAGGCGGCCGGTGTCCACGGCGAACCCGGAGACTTCGAACGGTGGGCGCGTGGCGTCCCAGTGCATCCCGCGCGGCGGGTGTGCCCGCGCTGCGCCGCCGCTGCCCGGCCGCGCCGCGAGGACACCCGGCGACGGGGTGACCGGGACGTCCGACGGCGAGGTGGCTGACGGACAGCGATCAGCGCATGTAGGCGTGCCGGAACTGGACGCTCATGCGCGGCGGGGCCACCCGCATCTTCGGCACCGCGTGCTGCCAGGTGCGCTGGCAGGAGCCGCCCATCACCAGTAGGTCGCCCGGCCCCGGCACGTACCCGACAGAGGCGCCGCCCCCCGTGGGCCGCAGCCGGAAGGGCCGGGGCGCGCCGAGCGACACCAGCGCGACGACCGCCTCCGGGAGCTCCCGCGCCACCCGGTCGCCGTGCCAAGCGACGCTGTCGGCCCCGTCGCGGTAGAGGTTGGCACCAATCTGCGTGAACTCCACGCCGTACCGGTAGCTCAGCGCCGCCGCCATCTCGCGCAACTCGGCAGGCGGGGCCGGCCCGTCGTCGAGCCGCCAGCGGTGCGTGAGGCGGGGCTCCCGCACCACCCGGTCGTACATCCGCACGTCGCGGCCGGACCACGGCGTCTCCGCCAGTAGCCGGGCGAACAGGTCGTCGGCGCCGCGGCACCAGCCGGGCGCGAGGTCGACCCAGGCCCCATCGGCCAACTCGTCGCGGCGCAGCCCGCGGAAGCTCGTGTCGATCTCGACGGCGGGCGCGTCGAGCAGCGAGGGCTGCCAGGCGAGGTCCATGGCCATGGGCCCGACGCTACCGCCAGTCGAACATCAGTTCGATGATGATCTCGGTCGGTCCTGTCGGGGCCTACCGCTACGGTCCGCCGCATGGCAGCAGGCACCGGCCACCAGGCCGCGTACGGGCTCATCACCGGCTTCGACCCGTTCGAGCGGATCGAGGCCTACACCGCGGCGCTGGCCGACAGCGCCGACGGTCACCTGGCCGAGCCGGTGCCCAGCTGCCCCGGCTGGCGCGTCGCCGACCTCGTGTGGCACCTGACCGAGGTCCACGCGTGGTGGGGCGCGCTCGTCGCCGCGCGGGCGCAGGACCACACGGAGGTCGCCGACCCGGTCCGGCCGGACGACGACGCCACGCTGGTGCCCGGCCTGGTGGCAGGCGCCGGGCGGCTCCTCACCACGCTCCGCGCAGCGGAGCCGACCGAGCCGGTGTGGACCTGGGCCGCGCAGAAGGACGTCGCGTTCGTCGTGCGCCACCAGGTGCACGAGGCGGCGGTGCACCGCTGGGACGCGGGGCAGGCCGTGGGCGCCAAGGTCGCGCTGGACCCCGCGGCCGCCACCGACGGCGTCGAGGAGTTCCTGGAGACCGTCACCCCGTACCGCACGAGCGGGGCGGAGCCGCTGGGTGGGCGGCTGGCACTGGTGGCCTCCGACACCGGGTTCGGCTGGAGCATCGAGGAGGACGAGGAGGGCACGGCGCGGTGGCGGCGGCTCACAGGCGAGCCCGAGCACGCCTCCGCCGTGCTGCGGGCCTCCGCCGCCGACCTCCTGCTCTACCTCTACCGACGCCGGGCTGCGTCCGAGCTCGACGTCTCGGGGGAGGTGGGCGTCGCGGAACGCTTCGCGCTGCGGAACCCGACCGACTGACCGACCTGCCCCGAGAACAGTCACACGGGGAGCAGTCACACGGGGAGCAGGGCCTCCACCACGTCGGCGAGCTGCGCAACCGTGCGGCACTCGTGCATCGGCAGCACATCCGCATAGCGGAGGGCAGCGGAGTCGCCGCTCCCCCACTGCCGGCGCGGCTCCGGGTTGAGCCAGTGCGCGTGCCGGGCCTGCCCCACCAGCCGCTTCAGCACCCGCAGGTTCGGGTCGCGGTAGTTGGTGCGCGCGTCACCGAGCACGAGCAGCGACGTCTTCGGGCCGACGGCCTCACTCCACCCCTCGGCGAAGCTTCCGAACGAGCCTCCGTAGTCGCTGTGCCCGTCGAACGCCACGAGGTCCGCCTCCCGCAGCACGCGCTGCATCACCCCCGACAGCTCGGCCCCCGGGTCGAACAGGTGGGTCACCTCGTCGGCGCGTTCCACGAACGCGAACACCCTGACCTTGCTGAACTGCTCCCGCAGCGCCTGCACCAGGAGCAGCGTGAAGTGGCTGAACCCGGCCACCGAGCCGGAGACGTCGCACAGCACCACGAGCTCCGGGCGGCCGGGACGGCGCGTGCGGTACGCCGGGCGCATCGGCACCCCACCGGTGGACATGGAGCGGCGCAGTGTGCGGCGCATGTCGAGGGTGCCGCGCTTGGCGTGCCGGCGGCGCACCGCCAGCCGGGACGCCAGCCGCCGCGCGAGGGGCTGGACGGTGCGGCGCAGCTGCGCGAGCTGCTCGGCGTGGGCGGAGAGGAACTCGACCTGCTCGGCCTGCTTCGGCACGGCCGTGCGCGCTACCTGCTCCCTCCCGCGCTGCTCCGCCGTTCGCCGCCGCACCTCGTCGGTGATCATCTTGCGGAACGCGGCGATCCGGTCGCGGATCTCCCGGCGCCGCACCTCGTCGACGAACGCGCTGTCGTCCGGCTCGGCGGCCCGCAGGTCGTCGAGGATCCTGGCGAGCAGCGTCTCGGGCGAGAGCACCCGCAGCGCCTGGTAGGCCGACCAGCTCGGTTGCGCGCCCGCGCCCCGGATGCCCGTCCCGGCCGCGCCGGAGCTGCCCAGCGCGTCGACGGCCGCGCGGGCCAGCTCGGCGAGCGCCGCGGTGTCGCCGTCGCGCAGCAGGTCGGCGAGCACGTCGCGCAGCGCGTCGACGTCCACCGGGCCGTCGGCTGCGTCGTCGACGCGCGGAACCTCGACCTCGCCCGTGCCCGCGCCGAGTGCCGCCGGGAAGTAGAGGTCGAAGAGTGCATCGAAGGCCGACCGTTGCCCGGACCGCCGAAGCAGCGCCGCGGCCAGCCCTTCCCGGACGTGCTCGCGGTGGAGCAGCTCGAGCGCGCCGAGCACCTGGGCCGCATCGATCGTCTCGCCGGGGCCGACCGCGACGCCGTGCCGGCGGAGCGCGCCGACGAAGTCGACCAGATGTCCGGGGAGCCCGTGCTCCGACCCGGCCCGCAGCGGCGCCTCCATCCCGCCATCATGCGGGATGGACGAACGCATTGCCTCCACACGATCTTCACATCGTCCGCCGAAACCCTCCACCGTCAGTCAATAGGGTCGGCGTCATGGAGGAGAGACCGAGCACCCCGGGACCCAGCGCCCCAGGACAGCGGCGGGTGCTCGTGGTGGACGACGAGCCGACCATCGCCGCTTCGGTGGCGGCCCGGCTACGCGCGGAGGGATTCGCCGTCGACGTCGCTCGCGACGGGCCGTCCGCGATGGCGAGCTTCCTGGCAGACGAGCCGGACCTCGTCGTTCTGGACGTCATGCTGCCCGGATTCGACGGGCTCGAGGTGTGCCGCCGCATCCAGGCCGCGCGGTCGGTGCCGGTGCTCATGCTCACCGCGCGTGACGCCGAGACCGACCTGCTGGTGGGGCTGGCCGTCGGCGCCGACGACTACCTGACCAAGCCGTTCTCGATCCGGGAGCTGGCCGCGCGCGTGCACGTCCTGTTCCGGCGGGTCGCCCGTGCCGCCGAGGCGCAGGAACAGGCCCAGCAGCGGATCGTGCTGGGCGAGCTCGAGATCGACCTCGCGCAGCACCGGGTCTGGTGCCGGGGCGAACCGGCGCATCTGACCCCGATCGAGTTCGACCTCCTCGTGCACCTGGCCGGGCAGCCGCGCACCGTGCTGCCCCGGGAGGCGCTGCTGGCGCAGGTGTGGGGCTGGGCCGCCGCCGGCGGCACCCGCACCGTCGACAGCCACGTGAAGGCCATCCGCCGCAAGCTCGGGGCCGACCTGATCCGCACGGTGCACGGCGTCGGCTACGCGTTGGAGGTGCCGAGATGACACAGCAGGCCACAGTCCCGCAACGGCTGGCGACGGTCGCCGACCTGCTGCCCCGGCCGCTCGACCCGATCCCCTGGATCAAACTGAAGATCACGGTCCTGCTGCTCGCCTCCGGCGGCGCCGGGCTGCTGTACCTGTGGAACGTCTACCACTGGGTGCCGCCGACGATGACCGCTGTGGCGGCGCTCGCGATCGTCCTGGTCACCGCGCAGGTGCTCGCGCACGGGATGACCCGGCCGCTGCGAGAGATGATCGCCGCGGCCAGGGCGATGGCGCACGGCGACTACACGCAGCGGGTCCGCGCCACCTCCCGCGACGAGGTCGGCGAGCTGGCGGTGGCGTTCAACCAGATGGCCGCCGACCTGGCGGCCGCGGACCAGCAGCGGCGCGAGCTCATCGCCAACGTGTCCCACGAGCTGCGCACGCCGATCGCCGCCTTGCAGGCCGTGCTGGAGAACGTCGTCGACGGAGTGGCCGAGCCCGACCCCGCCACGCTGCGCACCGCGCTGGCGCAGACCGAACGGCTCGGCGGGCTCGTCGCCGAACTGCTCGACCTCTCGCGGATCGACGCGGGCGCGATCGCGCTCGAGCCGGAGGACTTCGCGCTCTCGCCGATGCTCGCGCAGGCGGTGGCCGAGACCGAGGTCGCCGCGGGCGTCGCGGGCCGGACCGTGCGGTTCCTGACCGACGTGCAACCACCGGGCCTGACCGTGCGGGCCGATCTCAAGCGTCTGCACCAGGTCGTGGTCAACCTGCTCGACAACGCCGCACGGCACGGCCCACCGGGCACCGACGTGCACGTGACGGCACGCAGAGAAGGAGGGGAGCTCGTGCTCGAAGTGCGGGACGAGGGGCCCGGCATCGCGGCGGAGGACCGCGACCGGGTGTTCCACCGCTTCACCCACGGCGAGCGGGCCGTCGGCGGGGGCACCGGACTGGGGCTCGCGATCGCCCGGTGGGCGGTCGACCTGCACCACGGCCGGATCGAGGTGGTCGAGCCGGAGGCGGGCGCCGGCGAGATGCCGGGCTGCCGCATCCGCGTGACCGTACCGGGGCAGTCGTGAGCGAGCTTGCGAGCTCACCATCGGACGCAGTGAGCGACGAGCCGACGACCCCCGAGGAAGCCGGGCCCGCGGACGCTCGGCAGGACGCGGAACGGACGACAGCGGAACGGACGACAGCGGTGCCGACCGCCCTCCCGCCTGGCCAGCCGCAGTGGCCCACCACCCCGCCCGCCCCGGTGTCGGTCGCACCGCCGCCGATCTTCGGTGCGCGGTGGCCCGCCCCCGCGCACCCGCCGTCGCGGGCCGTGCTGGTCGGCGCGGTCGCCGCCGGCCTCACCGCAGCCGTCGCGGTTCCGGCCGGGCGGCCCGGCATCGGCTGGTTCGTCACCGCGCTCGTGCTCGCCGCCGCCGCGGTGGCCGTCGGGTGGCGCAGGCCGCGCTCGCGGCGGGCCGCAGCCACCGACCTCGGCTGGCTGCTCGTGGCCGTCGCGCTCGCCGGCGTCAGCGCGGTGCGCGACGCCGGGTGGTTCGTGACGCTGTGCCTGGTGGCGGCATGCGGCGCGGGTTCGCTCGCGGTGGCGGGGCGGTCCTTCCGGAATGTGCTGATGGCGGGGGCGGCCATGCCGGTCGCGGCCCTGCGGGGGGTGCCGTGGGTGGCGCGCGGCCTGCGGCACGGCGACACGCAGAAGGGGCTGCGTATCGCCGTGGCGGCCGTCGTGGGCGTGCTGCTGCTGACGGTCTTCGGCTCGCTCCTCGCGGAGGCCGACGCGGCGTTCGCCACCGTCCTCGACGCCCTCGTGCCGACCCTCGACGGCCCGTCGACCGCGCGCTCGGTCGGGCTGTTCGTGCTCGGCGCCGCGAGCGCCGTGGGCGGCGCGCTGCTGCTGATGGCCCCACCGGCGCCGCCGGACGCCGGGAAGCCGCCGTCGCGGCTGCGCGGCCTGGAGTGGGCGCTGCCGGTCGGGCTGCTCGCGGGGCTGTTCGCACTGTTCGTCGCGGTGCAGCTCGCCACACTCTTCGGCTCCGACGACCACGTCGTGCGCACCACCGGCCTCACCTACGCCGAGTACGCGCGCAGCGGGTTCTGGCAGCTCCTCGCGGTCACGGCGCTCGCGTTGTGCGTGATCGTCGCAGCTTCCCGGTGGGCCCCCGAGAACTCCCCGGCCGCCCGCACGACGAAGCGGGTGCTGCTCGGGACGCTCGCCGTGCTCACACTGGTGATCGTCGCCTCCGCGCTCAGCCGGATGTGGCTCTACCAGCAGGCCTACGGCTTCACGGTGCTGCGGCTGCTCGTGCTGACCTGCGAGCTGTGGCTCGGCGTCGGGTTCGTGATCGTGCTGTGGTCGGTGCTGCGGCTGCGGGCGGGCGGCCCGACCCGCGGGATGGTGGTGGCGGGCGCGGTCGCGCTGCTCGCGCTCGCCGTGCTCGACCCGGAGCGGTTCGTCGCCGAACGCAACGTGGACCGGTACACGACGACCGGGGAGTTCGACGCCGGTTACCACGCCCGGCTCTCGGCCGACGCCGTGCCGGCGCTCGGCCGGCTGCCGGAGCCGGTGCGGTCGTGCGCGCTCAACTCGATCGCGCACCGCATCGTGTGGGAGGACGACGACTGGCGCAGCGCGAACGCGGCCCGGGCCGGAGCGGCGGCGACGCTCGCGGGCGCGCAGACGGGTTGCTGAGTGCTATGCCGACCGTGCTGCGCCGTCGGGCCAGACGGGTCGACGGGGATCCCGCGGTCGCGGGCCGCTTCCACCACGTCGCCCGTGCCGCGGGCTGCTGCTCACCGCGCCTGGCTCACCGCGCACCGCGCCTGGCGCGGGACTACGAACGAGACCCCGCCCTGTCCGAGGCCATGATCCGCTGGGTCGCGATCAACACCATGACCTGACGACTCGCCCGAGGCGGCCCCGCCGTCCGTCAGCAACGGCGCACCCTCACACCCGTGAGTTGATCTTCCCGAACACGCTCAGGTCGAGTTAGGGCGACGGCGGCCCGCACTGAGCGGTGGCGAGGAGGCCGAGCACCGAGTCCGCGGTGGACGCCTGCTCGCGGTAGGGGTTGTAGGACAGCGTGACCTGACGGCCGTCGGGTGCGGCCGTCACGTAGGTGAGGTACCCGAGGAGCTGCCCGCTGTGGCCCACGATCGTGGTGCCGCACGGCAGGTCGAACTCTTGCAGGCCGAGCCCGTAGCGGAACCCGGCACCCGTCTCGACTGTCTCCCGCATCGCACCGAGCGTGGCCGGGCCGAGCAGCTCCCCGCCGAGCAACGCGTGGAGGAAACGGTTCAAGTCTGTGGTCGTGGAGATCATCTCGCCCGCGGCCCAGTCCAGCGACGGGTTCATCTCCGTGGCGTCGGCCCAACCTTCACCCTCGACCTCGGTGTAGCCGTGGGCGTGTGGTTCTGGAACGGACGGATCCGTGCCGGGCACGCTGGTCTGGTTCAGCCGCAGCGGCCGCAGGATCCGCTCTGTGATCTCGACGCCGTACGGCCGTCCGGTGAGCCGTTCGATGAGCAGCGCCGCCACGATGTAGTTGGTGTTCGAGTAGTGCCATCCCTGGCCTGGGGGGAAGTAGGGGGGCTGGGCGAACGCCACGTCGAGGAGTTCCTGGGGGCGGTAGGTTCGGAATCTGGCGTCGCCGCGCCAGCGGTTGGTGGACCAGTCGCGCTCGTGCGCGTAGTCGTAGATCCCGCTTGTGTGGTTGAGGATCTGGCGGACCGTGATGGCCCTTCCGTTCGGTACGACCCCGGGTAGGTGGCGGTCGATCGGGTCGTCCAGCGCGAGCCTGCCCTCGTCGACCAACTGTAGGACCACGGTGGCCACGAACGTCTTCGTCACGCTGCCGATCCGGAACCGGCTAGAGGGACTCGGTGGGACGTCGGAGGACAGCTGGTTCGCGCCGGCCTGGGCTGCCCATTCGTCGTTGCCCTGCTGGATGCGCAGCAACGCCGCCGACGCTGAACCGGAGTCGACCAGCCGGTTCAGGCCGGACTGCAGATCAGCGCGGGGGAACGGGTCGGGAACGGGGAGCGCGCACGCCGGGACGGTGAATCCGAGGGCGAACACGACAGCGACGGCAAGCCCGAGGGCGGCGGTAGTCGATCTCACTCGGCGGACGGTACGAACGAGTGGAGCACCGGGCCATGAGGCTCTACGCCCCGGCTCGATGCGGACATCCACAGGGTCCGGTTCGGGCTGGCTCCCCCTCGCCGTTCCAGCGAGGTCCCGCTACGGTGCGGCGCCCGCGCGGGTAGCGTCGCGCCCGTGATCGAACGGGCGGCTCGCACGGCCTTGGGGCTCGCCCTCGGCGGGCTGACAGCGCTGGCGCACCTGGTGCTCGTCGCGCCGGCCGCCGCCCTGCTGCTGCCTCCCGCCCGGCCCGCCGTAGCCGGCGCGGTCCGGCGGCTGGCCGGGGTCGAACGTGCCAGGGTCGCGGCGTTGCTCGGCGGCCAGGACGCGGCGGTGGCGCAGCCGTCCCTGCGGCGTGTCCTGCGGTACCTCGCCGCCCGGCTCCCGGTCGGCCTGCTTGGGGCCGCCGTGCTCACGCTGCTGGGCATCGGTGCGGTGTTCGGGGCGACGATGCTGTGGTCATGGGTGACGCGGACGCCGTGGGTGCTCGAACAAGAGCCGGCCATCGTCGTCAGCACCACGCTGGTCGCGTACTACGCGCTGCCCGGGGCCGTGCTGCTGTACCTCGGGCTGGCCGGCGCGGCCGCCGTGGCCCGTTGGGAGCGGTCGCTGCTGGCCCGGTTGCTCGCACCGTCCCGTGAGGAACAGCTCACCCAGCGCGTCGCCGAGTTGTCCCGCACCCGCGACGCCGTCATCGCGGCCGTCGACGACGAGCGCCGCCGCATCGAGCGCGACCTGCACGACGGCGTGCAGCAGCGGCTCGTCGCGCTCGGGATGCTGCTGGGCCGCGCGCGGCGCCATCCGGACCGGACGACGGAGTTCGTCGCGCAGGCCCACGAGGAGGCCCGGCGCGCTCTCGCCGACCTGCGTGACGTGTCATGGCGCGTCTACCCGGCGGCGCTGGACAGCGAGGGCCTGGCCGCCGCGCTGGAGTCCGTGGCCGAGCGGGCGCCGCTGCCGGTGCGGATCACGTGCGCGCTGCCGGCCGAGCCGCTGCCGGCACTGCGGGCGGTGGTGTGGTTCGTGGTCTGCGAGGCGGTGACCAACGCGGCCAAGCACTCGGAGGCGCTGCGTGTGGAGGCGGAGGTGCTGATGGACGGAAGTGTGCTGCGGGCGAACGTCCGCGACGACGGGCGGGGCGGCGCCGACCCTTCGGGCGGCGGGCTGGCCGGGCTCGCCCGGCGGGTGCAGGCCGCCGACGGCACCCTCACCGTCACAAGCCCGCCCGGTGGCGGCACGACGATCACCGCGGAGCTGCCGTGCGCGTGACGATCGCGGAGGACTCTGCACTACTGCGCGAGGGGCTCGTCCGGCTGCTCGTCGACGAGGGACACGAGGTGGTGGCCGCGGTCGGCGACGCCCGGGCACTGCTCGGCGCCATCGAGAAGGACCAACCCGACGTCGTCGTCGCCGACGTGCGCATGCCCCCGACGCACAGCGACGAGGGCATCGTCGCAGCGCTAGAGATCCGCCGCCGCTGGCCCGACGTCGGCGTGCTGGTGCTCTCCCAGTACGTCGAGCGGCGGCACACCGCCCAGCTCGTCGGCGGCCCGGGCGCGCGAGTCGGCTACCTGCTCAAGGACCGCGTGGCGCAGGTCGGGGAATTCCTCGACGCGCTCGACCGGATCGGCGCGGGCGGCGCCGCGTTCGACCCCGAGGTCGTGCGGCAGCTGCTGGCCCGCGGCAGCCACGCCGACCCGCTGTCCCGCCTCACCCCGCGCGAGCGTGACGTCCTCGACGCGATGGCCGCGGGCCTGACCAACGCCGGCACCGCCGAGCGGCTGCGGATGTCCGTCAGCGCCGTGGAGAAGCACGTGGCCTCGATCTTCGGGAAGCTGGGCATCCCGGAGACGGTGGGGTACAGCAGGCGGGTGCTGGCGGTGCTGCGGTATCTGGGTTCCTGACACACGCCATCGGCGAGGATGAACCGCCCCGGTCTGATGGAGGCTCCACACTTGAGTGGAGGACATGGATCATGGCTTGGAGGTCGAAGTTCTCCCCGCGAGGTGCGGGTCGGACAGGGCGTGGTCTCGTTCGTAGTCCCGCGCCAGGCGCGGTGCGCGGGAGCCAGGCGCGGGTCCGCTCGACCGCCCACCGGCGGGGGATCACAGCCCGAGGGTGTCGGTGACGATGAACCGCTTGCGGCCGTTGACCTTCTCCCCCGCGTCGTAGCCGCGGGACTCACGCCCGACGGTGTCGGCGCCCTTGACGCTCTGCGAGTCGATCAGCCCGGCGCTGGGCCCGGGGTTGCGTCCCTCCTGCAGGCGCAGCTGCTCGCGGACCACCGGGAGGATCTTCTCGGTAACCTTCGCCTGTTCCCAGCGGATGAAGTACCAGTACACCGTCTGCCAGGGCGGGAAGTCCGCGGGCAGCTGCCGCCACGCGCACCCCGTCTGCACCACGTACAAGATCGCATCCACCACCGCGCGGCGCAGGGACGACGCTGGACACGTTCATCGCCGCCGCTCAATCATGCAACGGCGTGCGGTCGGGGTGCGGCGCGGGGTTTTCGTCTCGGGTCGATCCAGACTGGTGGGATGAATTCCGGCAGCCCGTGGCGGAGGCGGACGATCCAGTCGGAGTGGTGCAGCAGGCGGTGGTGGGCGCGGCAGACCATCACGCAGTTGTGCAGGGCGGTGTCGCCGCCGTCCTGCCAGGGGATCACGTGGTGGACCTCGCACCAGGACGGTGGGCGGCCGCAGCCCGGGTACTCGCAGCCGCGCCCACGGGCGGCGACGGCACGGCGGAGCCCGTCGGGGATGGTGCGGGTGGAGCGGCCGACGTCGAGGGGTTGGCTGGTGCCGCCGAGGACAACAGGGATGACGGCGGCGTCGCAGGCCAGCATTCGCAGGGCAGCGGGCGCTGGTACTCCGCCGAAGTCCAGCAGCGCGGAGCGGCAGCGGTGTTCCAGGTCCTCGAGCCGCACGAGCACGTTCAGGTGGGGGCGGCGGCCGCCGGCCTGGGGGAGGTCGCCGTGGTCGAGGACGAACCCGCACACGTCGGCGAGCGCGTCGGCCTGCCGCTGCGCGGCGGTGCGTGCGTCGTCGGCGGTGAGCGGGGCGGCCTTGGTGTCGATGACAGCGGCGATGGCGTCGAACATCGCAGCGTCCTCGAACCGGCCCACGAGCTTCCCGCCGCCACGGGGATGGCGGGTCAGGCGCAGCTCGTTGACCGGTTCGGGGTCGCGGTCGTCGGGATCGGCGCCGTCCTCGTCGAGGGCCTCGACGAGTGCGGTGCCCCAGGCCTGCAGCTCCGACGGCGTGTACATCTCCGCCTTGTCGGCCAACGCCGCCTCGGCACCGGCCCAGACTCCGGGGGCGAGCCGGGCGGCGGACGGGCTCGCGAGCACGCGGGCGATCACCTCGACATGCCGCAGGCCGGTGCGCCCGGCCGCGAACACGTCGGCGGTGGCCGCGAGCCGGGCGGGCAGGACAGCGCCGTCCAAGCCGATTCGGGGACTCACGTGTTCGGCGGCGGTGACGCGGCGGCGGGCCTCGAACCGCTCCCACCCCAGCAGGTCGGCCAGCGCTCCGGCGGTGGACTTGTAGCCCCGCTCGGCGAACGTCCCTCGCCGCTGCAGCTCGGCGACCGCGTCGACAACGACCCGGTCCAGCCGCCGCGTCAGGCCCTCGCACAAGGTCAACGCCGACAGGAGTTCGGCGTCAGTGGCCGAAGGTGTGGCGGCCGCGGCCAGCGCGTCGGCCGCCTCGGTGAGGAGTCGGTACGCGCGCCCGACCAGGCCGGTGTCCATGCCCCAATTCTACTCGAACAGATATTCGAACACCTTCCTGTCGTCGCAGGTCAGCCACCATTCAACGTATGCGATAGCGAACGGCTCAGATCTAGTTGAGCCGCAGCTCCGCCGCCGCCTTCACCGCGTCGGACTGGTGCTTGAGCACCACACCGAGCGTCGCGCGGACGGCCTCGTCGTCCAGAGTGTCGAGGCCGAGCGCGAGCAGCGTGCGGCCCCAGTCGATCGTCTCGGCGACCGACGGCGACTTGCGCAGCTCCAGCCCGCGCAGCACCCGGACGGTGCGCACGAGGGCGTCCACCAGCGACTCGGTCAACTCCGGTACGCGGCTCAGCACGATCCGTCGCTCGAGGTCGGCGTCGGGGAAGTCGAGGTGCAGGAAGAGGCAGCGGCGCTTCAGGGCCTCGGACAGCTCGCGGGTGGAGTTGGAGGTCAGGAGCGCGAACGGCCGCCGGGCCGCGGTGATCGTGCCCATCTCCGGGACGGTCACCTGGTAGTCCGACAGCACCTCCAGCAGCAGGCCCTCGACCTCGACGTCGGCCTTGTCGATCTCGTCGACGAGCAGCACGGTCGGCTCGGCCCGCCGGATCGCGGTGAGCAGCGGGCGGGGCAGCAGGAACTCCTCGGAGAACACGTCGTCGCGGGTGTCGTCCCAGGACTCCCGGCCCTGCCCCGCGGTGATCCGCAGCAACTGCTTGGCGTGATTCCACTCGTAGAGCGCACGGGCCTCGTCGATGCCCTCGTAGCACTGCAGCCGCACGAGCCCGGAGCCCGTCGCGGCCGCGACGGCCTTGGCCAGCTCGGTCTTCCCGACCCCTGCGGGCCCTTCGACGAGGAGCGGCTTGCCGAGCCGGTCGGCGAGGAAGACGGTGGTGGCGACGGCAGTCGACGCGAGGTAACCGACACCGGCCAGGCGTTCGGCGACATCCTGCACGGAACCGAACAGCGGGGGCTGGGGGGCGCTCACCCGATCATCCTGCCTCCCCATCGGCGGTCGGCACAGGCGCGACCTCGCCGGATCGGGAGGTGGTTCGGCGTGCGCTCCGGGCTATGCCGTGCGGCGGCGCCCGCTCCACTCGTCCACGCTGAGGAAGAACGCCCACTCCAGGTGCTCCGCGCACGCGGCCACCGTCCCGGGATGGCGATCCGCCGCCACCACGACGACGGCCTCCCGCGTGCACCGGGTGCATCGGCGGATCGTGAAGGGCCAGTTCCGGGACACGCTGCTCATGTCCGAGGGTTCCCCGTCGGCAGTACTCCACACGTGTCATCGAACGGGGTCGCCCGGGCGCAGGTGACGTCGCTGCTAGGCGAGGCTGCCACCCCGCCGCTGCCGATGGACCGGGTGATCGCGTGGGAGCTGTCGCTGCATGGTTCGCACGTCGTCGGGGCGGGCGAGTACCCCGCGACGTTCGACCTGATGGGACGGGCGGACCTGGACCCGACATCGCTGGTGGGACAGGTGGTCGGCCTGGACGACGCCGGCGCGGCACTGGCGGCGATGGACGGCCCAACGCCCGCGGGCATGACAGTGGTCCGCATCCGCTGACTGCAACTCGCGCGCACTCACGCCCCGACTCGCGCGCACTCACGCCCCGACTCGCGGAGGTTTTGCCGTGTTCGCGGCCGCGCGACGGAGCTCCTGACGGCGCGGCGCGTCCCCGCGCGCCCGGCTGTCGGGGTGCTCGGCCACCATGGGTGGCGTGACTTCCACCCAGACCGGACTCCGGGAGCGCGCCGAGGCCGTGCTCGCCACGCTGGCGGGGCCGAGCGCGCGCCTGCGCGAGGACCAGTGGACGGCCATCCACGCGCTCGTCGCCGAGCGCAGGCGCGCGCTGGTCGTGCAGCGCACCGGATGGGCAAGTCCGCGGTCTACTTCGTGGCCACGGCGTTGCTGCGGGCGGAGGGCGCCGGCCCCACGGTGATCGTCTCGCCGCTCCTCGCTCTCATGCGCAACCAGATCGACGCCGCCGCGCGGGCCGGGATCCACGCCGCCACCGTCAACTCCGCCAACACCGGCGACTGGGAGCGCACGTACGCGGCCGTCGACGCCGGTGAGGTCGACGTGCTGCTGGTGAGCCCGGAGCGGCTCAACAACCCCGACTTCCGCGACCGCGTGCTCCCCCGGCTCACCGCGAGCGCCGGGATGCTCGTGGTCGACGAGGCGCACTGCGTCTCCGACTGGGGCCACGACTTCCGGCCCGACTACCGGCGGCTGCGCGCCCTCATCGCTGATCTCCCCGCCGGCATCCCGGTGCTCGCCACCACCGCCACGGCCAACGACCGGGTGGTCGTCGACGTCACCGAGCAGCTCGGGCTCGCATCAGGGGAGCCCCTCGTCCTGCGCGGCTCGCTCGACCGGGAGAGCCTGCGGCTGTCGGTCGTGCGGCTGGCCACGCCCGCGCAGCGGCTCGGTTGGCTGGCCGAGCACCTCGACACGCTGCCGGGCGCCGGCATCGTCTACACGCTGACGATCGCGGCGGCCGAGGAGGTCGCGGAGTTCCTGCGCGAGCGCGGCCACCCCGTGGCCTCCTACACCGGAAAGACCGAGCCGGAGGAGCGGCTGGCCGCCGAAGGCGACCTGCTCGCCAACCGCGTCAAGGCGCTCGTCGCCACGAGCGCCCTCGGCATGGGTTTCGACAAGCCCGATCTCGGGTTCGTGGTGCACCTCGGGGCGCCGGCCTCACCGGTGGCGTACTACCAGCAGATCGGACGCGCCGGCCGCGCCGTCGAGCGGGCCGAGGTGGTGCTCCTGCCCGGCCACGAGGACCGCGACATCTGGGCGTACTTCGCCTCGCTCGCCTTCCCGCCCGAGCCGCTGGTGCGCCAGGCGCTGCGCGTGCTCGGCGGCGCGGAGGGCACGCTGTCCACGGCGGCCATCGAGACGCAGGTCGACCTCTCCCGCACTCGACTGGAGATGCTGCTCAAGGTGCTCGACAGCGACGGCGCCGCCCGGCGCGTCAAGGGCGGGTGGGTCGCCACCGGCGAGGAATGGGTCTACGACGGCGAACGCCACCGCCGGATCGCCGAGGCCCGCAAGAGCGAGCAGCAGGCGATGCTCGACTACATCGACACCGGCGAGTGCCGGATGGTGTTTTTGCGCCGCCAGCTCGACGACCCGGACGCCACCCCGTGCGGCCGCTGCGACACGTGCGCAGGCTCCGCGTGGAGCACCACGGTCGCCGACGAGGCGGCGGGCGCGGCCGAGGAGCGGATCACCCGGCCTGGTGTGGAGGTGGCGCCGCGCAAGCAGTGGCCGAGCGGGATGGCCGAGCTGGGCGTCCGCGCGTCCGGCCGCATCCCGGCGGGCGCGCTGGCCGATCCCGGCCGGGTGATCGGGCGGCTCTCCGACATCGGGTGGGGCACGCGGCTGCGCGAGCTCGTCGGGGATCCCGACCTGCCCGACGCGCCCGTGCCCAAGGACGTGCTCGACGCGAGCGTGCGGGTGCTCGCCGGGTGGGGCTGGGCGGAACGGCCGGTAGGGGTGGTCGGCCTCGGCTCCCGCACCCGCCCCCACCAGCTCGACCACCTCGCCCGCCGCATCGCCGAGATCGGCAGGCTCCCCCTGCTCGGCACGCTCGTGCCCGCCGGCCCGCGCCCGGCCGCGCACGCCAACAGCCCGCAGCGGCTGGCGGCTGTGTGGGAGGCGTTCGAGGAACCCGGTTTCCCGGTACCGGACGGCCCGGTCCTGCTGGTGGACGACGTGATCGACAGCGGCTGGACGATGACTGTGGCCGCCCGCCTGCTCCGCCTCGCCGGCGCCCGGGCTGTGCTCCCGTTCGCATTGGCCCAGTCCGGCTGATCCCGGTCGAGGGTCAGGGCGGGGGGAGGGTCGCCAGTACCTGGCAGTGGCGTTTCGCCACCGCACACGCTCCCGGCTGCAATCGCTCGTGCTGCCCCTGCGGGCGCGGCCCCACGGTGAACCGCCAGTTCATCGCCTCCGGCCTGCCCGCCGCCACCCACCGTTCCAGCGCGGCGAGCAGGCGGGCGGCCAGGGCCGGGCCACCCAGGCCGAACGAGCGAACTCCCACCGGGCCCGGTCCCCGGCCGCGCTCCTGGCCGGGCACCGGCACCACCGCGGCGATGCCGGGCAGCGGGTTCCCCGGCTCGGAGGCGAGCGCCACCGTGCCACCCGTCGCGCCGAGCGGGAGGAGGTCGTCGGGCAGGCCGGTCTCCGCCCGGGTCGCCAGCAACCGGCACACCCCCGGTTCGGTGAGCGCGAGCCACAGCCCGAACCCGTCCCACACGTCCACCGCTCCCAGCGACACCGCCGACGCCACCAGGTCCCCCGGCTCGGCCAGCGCCGCCGTCACCCCGGCGAGGTCCGGATCGGGGCCGTCCTCAGGCACGTGCAGGGCAAGGCCCACGCCCTCCAAGCACACGCTGGCGTCCGCGCTCGCGCCCTCCCCGCGAATGCGGATGAACGCGCAGCTACGCACGGAGCTGCTGCGCAGCAGGCCGTCAGGGCCCAGGTCGAGCGCGATGGAGAGCTGGCTGCCGCGCACGGCTAGCGGCAGCAGGAGTCGGCCCCGCGGCGCTAGCTGGGCCACCCACTCCGGACGGACGTCATCGCTGCCGACCGTGAGCACGATCCGGTCGTAGGGCGCGCCGGGCGGGTGGCCGAGGGCGCCGTCGCCGGCCACCAGCTCCACCTCGTCGACGCCTGCAGAGGCCAGATGGACAGCGGCCCGGTCGACCAGCTCCTCGTCGATGTCCACCGCCGTCACCCGGCCGGCCGGGCCGACGATCCGGGTCATCAGCGCCGCGTTGTAGCCGGTGCCCGCGCCGACCTCGAGCACCCGCTGCCCGGGCTGCAGGTCGAGCTGCTCCAGCATGATCGCCACCATCGACGGCTGCGACGCCGAACTGGTGGCCATCGGGCCGTCGAACTGCACGGCCACGGCCTCGTCCGCATACGCCCCGGCGATGGAGACCCCGGGGAGGAACAGGTGCCGTGGCACGCTCCGTAGGGCGTTCTCGACGGCAGGTGTGCGCACCCGGCGGGCCTCGCGCAGGGCGTCGACCATCCGGGTGCGGGCGCGCTGGGCGTCTGCCACCACCCGTCCGAGTCTCGTTGCCAGGGTGGGCCCGGACAAGCGGAGCCGGCTCGGCTCAGGAGGCGTCGGAGCGCAGCGGCACCAGGTCGTCGGCATGCACGACCTCGCGGCGCTGCTCGGGGGCCAGGTCGCGCGAGCGGCGGCCGATCAGCTCGGGCAGCTCGGCAGCGTCGAAACCCACCACCCCACGGGCGACGACCACGCCGTGCGGTCCGACGAGGTCCACGACGTCACCGGCCACGAAGTCCCCTGAGACGCCGTGGATTCCCGCGGCGAGGAGCGACCGGCGCTTGTCGATCACCGCGGCGACCGCCCCCGCGTCGAGGTCGAGCGCACCGCGGACGTCGGCGGCATGCCGCAGCCAGAACCGCCGGGCCGACATGCGCCGCCCCGACGGGCGGAACGCGGTGCCCACCTTCGGCCCGGTCTCGGAGACGTCCAGCGCAGCAGGCACGTCCTCGGCCGCGGCGAGCAGCACGGGGATGCCCGACGCCGCCGCCATCGCGGCCGCCGTGATCTTGGTGGCCATCCCGCCGGTGCCCAGGCTGCCCGCCCCGGGGCGCGCGATCCGCACCGCCTCCAGGTCCGAAGGCGCGTCGACGTCGCTGAGCAGCCGCGCGCCCGGATGCCGCGGGTCGCCGTCGTAGAGGCCGTCGACGTCGGAGAGGAGCACGAGCCCGTCGGCTCCGATGAGATGCGCCACGAGCGCGGCGAGCCGGTCGTTGTCGCCGACCCGGATCTCCTCGGTGGCCACCGTGTCGTTCTCGTTGACCACCGGGAGCACACCGAGCCCGAGCAGCCGTTCGAGCGTGCGCTGGGCATTGCGGTAGTGGGCGCGGCGGATCATGTCGTCGGCCGTGAGCAGCACCTGCCCGATCGCCTGCCCGTGCCTGCCGAACGACGCAGCGTAGGCCTGCGCGAGCAGCAGCTGCCCGACGGCTGCCGTGGCCTGCTGGGTGGCGAGGTCGCGGGGGCGGCGGGCGAGCCCGAGCGGCGCGAGCCCGGCCGCGATGGCGCCGGACGACACGAGCACCACCTGGCCACCCGCCGCGCGGCGGGCTGCGAGCGCGTCCACGAGCGCGTCGAGGCGCAGCGGGTCGAGGCCCCCGTCGAGGCTGGTCAGCGACGACGACCCGACCTTGACGACCACCCGCCGGGCCGCCGCGAGCTGCGCGCGCGCGTTCATCAGTGCCCGTCGTCGGCGGAGTCGTCGGACCCGGCGAAGAGCTCCTCGTCGGTGCGCTGGCGACGCCGGTCGGCCCGTGCTGCCTTGCGTGCCGCCGCGCCGATCCGGTTGCTCTGCTCCAGCCGCCGATCGGTGCCGCGACCCGACAGCGACGCGATCGTGGAGGGGGCGGTGGGTTCCCAGTCGAACGTGACGTCGCCGATCGTCACAGGGCAGCCGGGCCGCGCCCCCGCGTTGGCCAGCGCGTCCTCCACCCCGAGGCGGGCCAGCCGGTCGGCGAGGTAGCCGACGGCCTCGTCGTTCTCGAAGGATGTCTGCCGGATCCAGCGCTCCGGCCGCGCCCCGCGGACGACGAACCCGTCGGGCAGCTCCGGGTCGGGCTCGATGGTGAAGCCGGCGTCGTCCACGGCCTGCGGCCGGAGCACGATGCGGGTTGCCTCGATGATCGGCTGCGCCGCGCGGTGCTCACGCACCTGCTCCGCCATCGCGAACGACAGCTCGCGCAGGCCCTCCCTGGTGGCCGTGGAGATCGTCAGCACCGGCCAGCCGAAGCGCTCGGCCAGCTCGGGCGCGACGAGCGCGGCCATGTCGCGCGCGTCCGGCACGTCGATCTTGTTGAGCGCGATCAGCCGGGGCCGGTCGGCCAGCTCGCCGCCGAGCGCCGGGGTGTAGCGGGCGAGCTCGTCCTCCAGAGCCTGCACGTCGGAGACGGGGTCGCGGCCGGGCTCGGCGGTGGCGCAGTCGACGACGTGCACGAGTACCGAGGTGCGTTCGATGTGGCGCAGGAAGTCCAGCCCGAGACCGCGGCCCTCGGACGCGCCCGGGATGAGGCCGGGCACGTCGGCGACGGTGAAGACGTTTTCGCCTGCGTTGACCACGCCGAGCTGCGGCACGAGTGTGGTGAAGGGGTAGTCGGCGATCTTCGGCCGCGCCGCGGACAGGGCCGCCACCAGTGACGACTTGCCTGCGGACGGGAACCCGACCAGCCCGACGTCGGCCATCGAGCGCAGCTCGAGCACCAGGTCGCGGCTCTCCCCCGGCTCACCGAGCAGCGCGAACCCCGGTGCCTTGCGCGCGGACGAGGCCAGCGCCGCGTTGCCCAGCCCGCCGCGGCCGCCCTCGGCGGCCACGAACCGGGTGCCCGGTCCGGTCAGGTCGGCGACGATGGTGCCCTGCCCGTCGAACACGACGGTGCCGTCCGGGACGGCGAGCTCCAGATCCTCGGCGCTCGCACCGGCGCGGAACCCGCCCTGTCCCTGCTTGCCGTTGCGCGCCATGGCGTGCGGGCGGTGGTGGAAGTCGAGCAGCGTGTGCACGCCGGAGTCGACGACGAGCACAATCGAACCGCCGCGCCCCCCGTTGCCCCCGTCGGGCCCGCCGAGCGGCTTGAACTTCTCGCGGTGCACGGAGGCGCAGCCGTTGCCGCCCGCCCCCGCGGTGGCGTGTAGCACCACGCGGTCCACGAACCTCGACATCGACTTCTCCTCACACGACAACGGCGGGCCACCACCAGGGCGGCCCGCCGTTGTCAGGTTGTACTCGGTGCAGGCCTCAGACCTGCGCCGGGACCACGTTGATGACCCTGCGGCCGCGGGCGTAGCCGAACTCGACCGCACCCTCGACGAGGGCGAACAGCGTGTCGTCGCTGCCGCGGCCGACGCCGTCGCCGGGGTGGAACTTGGTGCCGCGTTGGCGGACGAGGATCTCGCCCGCGTTGACGACCTGACCGCCGAAGCGCTTCACGCCGAGGCGCTGTGCGTTGGAGTCGCGCCCGTTGCGCGAGCTGGACGCACCCTTCTTGTGAGCCATGGCTGCGTCTCCTACTTCGCGATGCCGGTGACCTGGACCTTGGTCAGAGGCTGACGGTGCCCCTGACGCTTGTGGTACCCGGTCTTGTTCTTGAACTTGTGGATGCGAATCTTCGGGCCCTTGGTGTGCTCGACCACCGTGGCGGTGATCGAGGCGGCGGCCAGGGCGTCCGCGTCGGTGGTGACATCGCCGCCGTCCACCAGGAGCACGGCCGGGAACGTCACCTCGGCGCCGGGCTCACCGTCGATCTTCTCGACGGTGAGCACATCGTCGACGGCCACCTTGTACTGCTTGCCGCCGGTCTTGACGATCGCGTACATCGACGCACTGCTCCTGAAGCTCGGGGACGAAGTGCAGGGTCACCCCTACGCGGGCCGCTGCCACCGACGGGCGGGGCGCGGCGAACCTCATCCAGGATAACGCACTGGTAGGGGGACAGCGTTTGGGGTCAGGCGTCGTCTCCCGCAGCCGTCTCCGCCGGCGGGCCGGCAGGCCGGGACGCCGCCCGGCGGGCGCGCCGGGGACGGGTGGCTCCGGTGGGCTCGGGCTGTGGCGGCGCCGAGACGGGCACAGCGGGTTCCACCGCGATGTCCGTCGCCGTCGCGTCCGCGGCCGACGGCGCAGGCACCGTGAGGACCACGGCCACCGGCGCGTCTCCGTCGGCCGTGACCGGAGCACCGGCCGTGCGGGTGACCCGGCCCCGGCGACGGGCGCGCGGCCGCGGGGCCGGCTCCTCATCGTCGGTGGCCTCGGGAGCGACGGCCCCAGGAACGTCGGCTGCGGGAGCGTCGGCCGGGACGCCGTTCTGAGCGGCGTCGGACCTGGCCTCCTCGGCCCGTTCCGCCACCGACCGCTCGACGACAACCTCCTCGACGGCGTCGGCGGCCACATCGACCTGACTTTCCGCCGGGGCGCTCGCGACCGCGCCGCCGCGCCTGCGGACCCGCCGGCTGCCACCGACCGGCGTCTCGACCGCCGGGGGCTGCACGTCAACGATCGGGGCGGCCGGGGCCTCGGCGACCGAAGGCTCCGGCGCGACGACCGAGGCCTCCACAACGGCCTCGGCGGGCGCCTCCACCATCGGATCGGGCGCGCCGACGTCGACGGAGGCATCCGGGTCGGCGGGGGCGGGCAGATCGGGCCGGCCCCGGCCCACGCCGTCCGGCTCGCCCTCCGAGGTCTGCCGGTCACGGCCGCCCCGCTCACCGCGGTCGTCGTCGCCGCGCTTGCCGCGCCGCGAGCGGCGGCCGTCGCGGTCGGAGCGGTCGCCCCGATCCGCGTGGCCGTTCGGGTGCCCGGCGGTGTGCCCGTTGGTGTGCCCGTTGCCGTTGCCGGCCAGGTCGGCGTCGACGATCACGCCGCGGCCGCGGCAGTGCTCGCACGGCGTGGAGAAGTGCTCCAGCAGTCCGCCGCCGACGCGCTTGCGGGTCATCTGCACGAGCCCGAGCGAGGTGACCTCGGCGACCTGGTGCCGCGTGCGGTCACGGGCCAGGCACTCAGTGAGCCGCCGCAGCACGAGGTCGCGGTTGGCCTCGAGCACCATGTCGATGAAGTCGACGACGATGATGCCGCCGATGTCGCGCAGGCGGAGCTGGCGCACGACCTCCTCGGCCGCCTCGAGATTGTTGCGGGTGACGGTCTCCTCGAGGTTGCCGCCGGACCCCGTGAACTTGCCCGTGTTGACGTCGATGACCGTCATCGCCTCGGTGCGGTCGATCACGAGGGTGCCGCCCGAGGGCAGCCACACCTTGCGGTCGAGCGCCTTGAGCAGCTGCTCGTCGATGCGGTACTCGGCGAACACGTCCTTCGGCCCGACGTGCCGGTGCAGCCGCCCGGCCAGCTCCGGCGCGACGTGCCCGACGTAGTTCTGCAGGGTGTCCCACGCGTCGGCGCCCTCGACGACGAGCCGGGAGAAGTCCTCGTTGAACTGGTCGCGCACGACCTTCAGGAGCAGGTCGGGCTCCTCGTAGAGCAGGGTGGGCGCCTTGGGCCGGTTGGGGCCGGTGGTCTCCGCCTTACCCTTGACGACCTCCCACTGCGCCTGCAGGCGCCGGACGTCGCGTTCGAGCGCCTCCTGGCTCACGCCCTCCGACGCGGTGCGGATGATCACCCCGGCCTCGCTGGGGACGATCTCCTTGAGCATGTCCTTGAGCCGCTTGCGCTCGACGTCGGGCAGCTTGCGGCTGATGCCTGCTGCGCCGCCGGAGGGCACGTAGACGAGGAACCGGCCGGCCAGGCTGATCTGCGTGGTGAGCCGGGCGCCCTTGTGGCCGATGGGGTCCTTCGTGACCTGCACCAGCACGCTGTCGCCGCTGGAAAGCGCCTGCTCGATGCGGCGGGCCTTGCCGCCGAGCCCGGCGGCGTCCCAGTCGACCTCACCGGCGTACAGCACGGCGTTGCGGCCGCGGCCGATGTCGACGAACGCGGCCTCCATGCTGGGCAGCACGTTCTGGACGCGGCCGAGGTAGATGTTGCCGACCATCGAGCCGCCGTTGCGACCTGCGACGAAGTGCTCGACGAGCACGTCGTCCTCCAGCACCGCGATCTCGACGCGGTCGCCGTGCTCGCGCACGACCATCGCGCGGTCGACGGACTCGCGGCGGGCGAGGAACTCGGCCTCGGACAGGATCGGCGTGCGCCTGCGGCCCGCGTCGCGGCCGTCACGGCGGCGCTGGCGCTTGGCCTCCAGCCGGGTGGAGCCCCGGACGCTCTGCACGCCGTCGCCCTCGTCGTCGCTGCGCTCCCGCGGGGCGCGGACCCGGGTGACGGTGGGGGTGCCGTCGGAGTCGTCGGCGGCGGCGTCGTTGTCGTCCGAGCCGCGGCGGCGGCGCCTGCGGCGGCGGCGCCGCGAGCCTGCGGTCTCGCCATCGGCCTGAGCGCCTTCGTCGTCGTCCTCGGCGTCGGTGTCCTGCTCGGCGTCGGCGTCGGCGTCGGTGTCGGCGTCCTCGTCGGACGCGGACTCACCGTCGGACGCCGCGTCGGACTGGGTGTCCTCGGCGTCGTCGCCGTTCTCGTCGTTCTCGTCGTCGTAGCCGTCGGCACCGCGGCCACGGCCACGGCCACGACGGCCACGGCGCCTGCGCCTGCGGCCGGCATCGTCGCCGTCGCCGTCGCCGTCGCCGTCGATGTCGGCGTCGGGGGCCTGCGGCTCCGGGGTGTCCTCCGCCGCGGAGGACGGGAGCTGCTCGGGCTTCTCCGGCTCAGGAGTGGGGGCGTCGGCTTCGGCGGCCCTGCGGCGGAAGCGCGACGGGCGCGTCGGCGGCTGGAACAGCGGTGTGGGCGGCGCGAACAGCGGCGCGAGCGGGGCGCTGGACTCGGCGGCGGGGGCGTCCTCGGCCGGGGCGGCGGGTGGCGCGGACGCCCGCTCGGCGGTGGTGTCGGAGCCGGGGGCCAGCGCCGTGACCACCTGCTCGGCGGCCTTGCGGTCGATGCTGGACTGGGCGCTGCGGACGTCGAGACCGAGCCCGGCGAGTGCCGCGAGGATCTCACGGCTCGTGCGCGACAGCAGCTTCGCGAGCGCGTGCACTCGCATCCTTTCCGGGAGGTCATCCATGGGGGGTACGGTGACCGGCCCGCCGGGACCACCGGCGGGCGAATCGTTATTCGACATCCAGCTCCTCCGCCCCCGGGCGCCTCCGGTAGAGGCGGCCGCGCAGGGGCACGTGCAGTTCTCTCTCCGCGCGGTGCGCGACGAGCAATCCTTGTCTCGCTCCACCCCGGGGGGCGGGTCGTCCTCGACGGCGAGCCGGCACCGGCAAGGGCCGGTGCGCCGGGACGCGAGCCTCCTCGCTCAGGCCCGGGTGGTGACCCGGTCAGAGCCGAGAGGATCGCGCAGGTCCCCTTGACGGTCGAGCAGGCCCTGCGCCATCCGGGTCGCCTTCGCGGGCACCGGCAGTTTGAGGCCTGCGACAACGTCGAGTGCACCCAACACGTCGTCGGGTCGAACGGCGGGTGTCGTCTGCCGCACGACCGCGCTCATTATCGCACAGACTCGCGCCCGACCGGGGGGCGTGGAAGCGGAGGCACCCGTCGGGACGCCGCTCTCGACCCCCTCGTCGAGTACATCGGCCCGCACGAGAGCGGCCCTGACGTCGATGTGCCGCCGTCCCGAGGGTGTGACGCGTTCGACCACAACCGAATCCTGGGCGATCAGCGCGGCGAGCGCCGAGCGCAGTTCGGCGGGCTCAACACCGGGCAGTTCGAGCCGCCAGCGGCTCGCGTCGATCCGCTCGGCGAGCGCGGCGCCCTCGGCCTCGGCAGCGGCGAGGACGTCGAGTCCGTCGGGCAGGGCAGCGTCGAGTGCGGTGGCCAGCGCCGCGGGCTCGACCTGGCGGGTCAGGCCGATCTCCAGGTACTCCGCCTCGCTCGCGGAGCCGGTGGGCGCCGCGCCGACCCACGACATCCGCGGGTGCGGGTTGAACCCGTGCGAGTGCGCGACCGGTATCCCGGCCCGCCGGACCGCGCGCTCGAAGCTGCGGGCCACGTCGCGGTGGGAGAGGAAACGCAGCCTGCCCCGCTTCGCGAACCGCAGCCGGACGCGCTGCACGGTGGGCGGAGCGGGATTGGCGGCTTCTCCGGGCCGCACACGAGCCATGGGCTGAGTCTAGGGGCGCGGCTGCAACCGCAGGCTCTGCACACACATACGCACCGGGCGGCCGTGAGATGCACGCCAGCGCCATCAGAGCAAGATCCAAAAGCCCTGGTGCGAATCTCACCGGCGGGCCGGCCGACGATGGACGCGTATATGTGTGCAGAGCCTGGGGCCGGCCGGGGGTGTCAGGCCCGGGGTGTCAGGCGTTGGCGGCCAGCAACGGGTTGCGGTAGCTGTGGGTCGCGTCGATCCGGCTCATCAGGTACGCCCCCGCCTCCTGCGGCGCGTACCTCGGCTCCTCCCCCGCCTCCAGGCACGCGGGCAGGCAGCTGATCTGCGCGTGGAACGGCGGGGTGACGAAGAGCGGCATGGAGTAGCGGTCGGTGTGTGGCGGGTTCACCACGCGGTGCGGGTTGGAGACCCAGCGGTCGTTCGTCCAGATCGCCATGAGGTCGCCGATGTTCACCACGAGCCGGTCCGCGGGAACCTCGACCTCGATCCAGGCGCCGTCGCGCCGCATCACCTGCAGCCCGCCGACCCCGTCGTCGGCGAGCAGGGTGACGGTGCCGTAGTCGGTGTGTGCGCCACAGCCGAGCTGGTCGGGGCCGGGGGTCACGGCGTCCTGCGGCGGGTAGTGCAGGTGACGCAGGTGGTACATCACCTCGCCGCCGGGCCGGTCGAGCAGGAACTCGTCGTGCTGGCCGAGCGCGCGGGCCATCGCCCGCTGCACGCGCCGCGCAGCCTCGATCGCCTGCGCGCGGTATGCCTCCCACGCGGCGCGGAACGCCGGGTCGGGTGGGAACTGGTTGGGCCCGAACATCGGCACGCCCGCCTGCACCTCGGGGTGGTCGGGGCCGTGCTCGCCGCCGGTGTCGAGCGACTCCTTGAGGTCGCCCGCCGTGTCCTCGTCGAGGGTCTCCGCGGCGATCGCGACGTACCCGCGGTGGCAGGGCGAGTTGCCGATCGCGATCGCGAGCTTCTCGTCGAGCGGACGGGAGAAGAAGTCCTGCATCGCATCCATCATCGTGGTCTTGACCTGCGGGTCCACGCCGTGGCCGGTGATCAGGAAGAAGCCGGTCTCGCGGCAGATCCGGTCGATCTCGGCGGCGGTCGCGTCCTGCTCGGGGCTCGGCGGGACGCCGGTGGCGAAGGAGCTGACGTCGACGGTGGGCAGGCTCTCGGTCACGGTGTTCCCTTCCGGTGTCAGGTGAGCAGACCGGCGCGGCGGCGCACCGCGGCTGCCCGGCCGGCGGCCTCGGCGAGCACCGCCGCCTCGTCGACGCGGGTGATGCACCGGTCGCGCAGCACCCACTCGCCGTCGCACAGGACGGACTCGACATTCTCCGACTTGAGTGCGGTCACCAGCGCGGCGACGGGGTCGGCCGCGGTGGCGAAGTTCGGCGTGAACGGGTCGAGAACCACGAGGTCCGCTCGCCTGCCCACCTCGATCGCCCCGACGACGTCCGCCATTCCGAGCGCGGCGGCGCCGTCGGCCGTCGCCATCCGGAACACCGCGTCCGCCGGGAGCACGGTCGGGTCACGGCGCAGCCCCTTCTGGACGATGGCCGCGAGCCACATCTCGTCGATCATGCTCATCCGGTTGTTGGACGGGGCCCCGTCGGTGCCGAGCCCGACGAGCACCCCCGCGTCGAGCATGTCGGCGACGCGGGGGCTGCCGAGGATCTTGAGGTTGGATGCCGCGTTGTGCGACACCGGACAGCCGCGCTCGGCGAGCAGCGCGATCTCCTCGTCGTCCACCCAGGTGGCGTGCACGGCGAGCAGGTCGGGCCCGAGGGCGCCGAGCCGGTCCAGGTGCCGGACGGTTGTGGCGCCCCGGGTCGCGACCGCGTGCGAGTTCTCCTCCGGCACCTCGGCCACGTGCATCTGCGCTACGGTGCCGAGCGCCCGCGCCCGCTCCATCGTGGCCGTGACGAGCTCGTCCGTGCAGTTGAAGATCGTCCGGAGCGTGTAGGAGAAGCGCAGCAGGCCCACCCCGTGCCAGCGATCGGCCAGCTCGTCCTGGGCGTCGAGCACCTCGGCGGTCGTCTCGCGGTCGCCGTCGGGCCGCCCGTCGCCGGAGTCCATCGCGCTGCGTCCGAGCAGCGCCCGGATTCCCGCAGCCGCGATCCCGCGGGCCATCCCGTCGACGTGGCGGCCGCCGGGGTCGGCGAGCAGCGTGCAGCCGTTGCGGATCTGCTCGATGGCGCAGACCAGTGCCGAGAGCTCCGCGTCGGACTCCTCCAGGGCCAGCTCGTAGGGCCAGATCCGGTCGTGCAGCCAGGTGAGCAGCCCGACGTCGTCGCCGAGGCCGCGCCCGAGCTGCTGGCTCGTGTGGCAGTGGGTGTTGACCAGCGCGGGGATGACGATCCGGTCCCGCGCCTCGACGGTCTCCACCGCCCGTCCGGCCGTCGGCGCGGCGCCGACGTGGCTGATCGCCCCGGCCGTGACCTCGACGTACCCGCGCAGCGGCGGCGCCGTCACCGGGACGACCAGCGCGGGGCCGATCCGCAGGTCGGGAATCATCTGGCCGGCCCTCGAACGAACGGCACGGCGAGCGCGGCGGGGGTGCCGCTGCGCCGGGCGCGCACCATCAGCGCGAGCAGCGTCACCACGTACGGCAGCGCCAGGAAGACCTCGTACGGGATCTGCGTGGCCGTGCCCTGCAGGCGCAACTGGGCGGCGTCGCAGAGCCCGAAGAGCAGCGCGCCCGCCACCGCCCGGCCGGGACGCCAGCGCGCAAAGACGACCAGCGCGAGCGCCACCCACCCACGCCCTGCCGTGACGTTCTGAACGAAGAGCCCGAGCGGCCCGCAGACGAGCATCGCGCCCGCGAGCCCGGCGAGCGCGCTGCCGGCGACGGTGGCCGCCGCGCGCACGCGGGCGACGCGGTAGCCGAGCGCGTCCGCGGCGGCGGGCGCCTCCCCCGCTGCGCTCAGCACGAGCCCGGCGGACGTCCGGGTCAGCAGGAACCACACCGCCACCAGCACCACGAGCACGATCACGACGAGCGGCACCATCGACAGGCTCTCGATCCGCGGCGGTGGCTGCCCGATCGTGTACGAGAGCTCGAAGAGGTAGGTGGTGGCCGAGCCCGCGAACAGCGTGAACGCCAGCCCGGTGACGATCTGGTCGGCCCGCACCACCACCATGAGCAGCGCCAGCAGTGCGCCGCAGCCCGCTCCGGCGCCGAGGCCCGCGCCGAGCCCGATCCAAGGGGAGCCGGTGGCGAGGGTGGCCAGGTACCCGGCGAGCGCGCCGAAGAGCATCGTGCCTTCGAGCCCCAGATTGAGCACGCCCGACCGCTCGGTCACCACCTCGCCCAGCGCGGCCACGGCCACCGGGATCGCGAGCCGGACCGCCGCCGCGAGCGTGGCGAGGGTGAACAGGGTGTCCATGCTCAGGCCCCTTCCCGCCTGCGGAGGCGTCGCCTGCTGAGCGCGTCACCCGTCACGAAGAAGACGACGATGAGCGCCTGGATCACCCCGACCGTCGCCGACGGGATGACGAACACGCGCTCGGCCTCGTCGAACCCGACCGTGATCCCGGCCATCACCAGCGCGGCCGCCAGCACGCCGAGCGGCCGCAGCCTGCCCAGCAGCGCCACGATGATCGCCGTGAAGCCGTAGCCGACGGCGAACGCCTGCGTCATCCGGCCGGTCACGCCTGCAACCTCGACGAACCCGGCGAGGCCCGCGAGCGCGCCCGCCACCGCGAGCACCCACAAACGGGTCCGCGACGGGCGGGCCTCGGTGGCCGCGAGCACGTCCGGGTTCGCGCCCAGCACCTCCACCCGGAACCCGAAACGGGTGCGGCGCAGCACCGCGGCGACGGTGGGCACCGCGAGCAGCGCGAACAGGAAGCCCAGGTGGATCGCGGTGCCGGGGAGGTCGGGGAGGGCCGCGTCGCCGACCTGGCGGCTCTGGGGCGTGAACGAGCCGGGGTCGCGCATCCCGACCCGCACCGCCCAGGCCAGCACGGCGGCCGCCACGTAGTTGAGCAGCAGGCTCGTGATCACCACACTCGCGCCGAACCGGCTCTGCAGCCACGCCGTCACGCCGGACCACGCGGCACCCGCGAGCACGGCGACGGCGAGCGAGCTCACCACCAGCACCGGCGCGGGCAACCCCGGGAGCGGGCCGACCGTCGCCCACGCCGTGCCCGCCAGCGCTCCCGCGATGTACTGGCCCTCCGCGCCGATCGTGAACACCCGTGCCCGGTACGCGACGGTGATGCCGAGCGCGAGCAGCACCAGCGGCGTCGCGATCACGGCGGTGTCGACGAGTCCGCGGGTGCGCCCGAACACCCCACGCACCACCTCGCCGTACGCCGACAGCGGCGCCACCCCCTCGACCGCCATGAGCACCCCGCCCACGACCAGCGCGCCGAGCAGCGCGAGCAGCGGCACCGCGACGAGACCGAGCGGCGACCGGTCGGCCGGGCCGCGCAGGGCCTTCCCGACCAGCCCGTCCGGCGCCTGCTGCCCGGCCGGGGCGGGGTCGCGGGTGAGCGTCATGCGCCCGCTCCACCGGCCATCGCCATCCCGACAGCCGCGCGGTCGTAGGGGGGCTCGAACGGGGTGGCGATGCCGTCGGCGAGCACGACGAGCCGGTCGGCCACGGCGAACAGCTCGTCGAGCTCCGCGCCGAACCACACCACAGCCGCACCGTCGGCGGCGGCCGCGAGGATCCGCTCGGTGATCATCCGCGCAGCCTCGGGGTCGAGCCCTCGGGTCGGCTGCGCGGCCACGACCACCGCCGGGCCCACCCCCAACTCCCTGGCCAGCACGAGCTTCTGCGCGTTGCCACCCGACAGACTCGCGGCGCTCGCTCCCGGCCCGGCCGCACGCACGTCCCACGCGGCGAGCGCGGGAACGGCCTGCTCTTCCCTGCGCCCCCGCGGCGCACGCCGGCTCGGGCCACGGCCCAGCTCCAAGTTGTCGGCGAGCGACAGCGGCCCGGCCAGCGCCCGGCGGTAGCGGTCGGCCGGGACGTACGCGACGCGTTT
Organism: Pseudonocardia aurantiaca; assembly: GCF_039526725.1. NCBI lineage: Bacteria > Bacillati > Actinomycetota > Actinomycetes > Pseudonocardiales > Pseudonocardiaceae > Pseudonocardia > Pseudonocardia aurantiaca. The sequence goes on along the minus strand of NZ_BAAAJG010000029.1, from coordinate 67,254 downwards.
GCCGACCCGCTCGCGCGGCGCGCCGACCGGCATCTCGGTCCCCTCGACGCACACGGTCCCCTGCTGCGGCGCGGCGATCCCGGCGAGGAGGTCCTCCAGCTCGGCCTGGCCGTTGCCGTCCACACCCGCGACGCCGAGCACTTCGCCCGCGTGCACCTCCAGGTCGAGCGGCCGGAGCCGGCCACGGGCCGCCCCGTCGAGGGCAATCCGGATCACGCCGCTTCGGGCCGGCCGCTCGATCGACAGGGGCGGAGCCGGCACCGCGCCCACCATGAGCGTCGCGAGGCTCGTCCGGTCGTGTGCCGACACCGGCTCGCCCGCGCACACCACCGCGCCCCGGCGCAGCACCGTCACGCGGTCGCAGCCTGCGAACACCTCGGCCAGCCGGTGCGTGATGATCACGACCGCCCGGCCCTCGGCGGCGAGGGCGCGGCACACGGCGAGCAGCGCCTCGGCCTCGGCGTCGACGAGCACGGCGGTCGGCTCGTCGAGGATCAGCAGCCGGGCGTCGGCGTCGAGGGCGCGCAAGATCTCCAAGCGCTGCTGCTCGCCGACCGAGAGCCGGTCCACCGGCACGTCCGCGCGCACCGGCAGCCCGTACCGCTGCGCCAGCGCCTCGACGCGGCGCCGGACGCGGCGCGCCCCGGGCCGGAGCCGGCCCTCCGGCCGCGCCAGCGCCAGGTTCTCCCCCGCGGTCAGCGTGGGGACCAGCGTGAAGTGCTGCTGCACCATGGCCACCCCGCGCTCGCGCAGGGCGCGCGGCGTGAACTCGGTGACGGGCTCGCCCGCCACCACAACGCTGCCCTCGTCCGGCTCGTCGAGCCCGGCGAGGATCCGCATGAGCGTGGTCTTGCCAGCCCCGTTCTCACCGAGCACCGCGTGCACCTCCCCGGCACGAAGCTCGAGGTCGACGCCGTCGAGGGCCGGGGGCCCGGCGCCGAACCGGCGCCGGACCCCGGTCACCACGGCCGGGGGAGCGGACGTCACTTGTCGTTGTACGGGACGGTGAACGCCCCGCTGCGGATGTCGGCCAGGCGCTGCTCGTAGGTGGACATCACCACGGCCGGGATGCGGTCGCGCCACGCGGGGTTGATCACGACCTCCATCCCGCCGCCGGACATGCCCACCTCGAAGTACCGAGTCGGGTTCACCCGCCCGGCAGCGACGTCGGCGACCATCTCCTCGAAGATGCGGTCGAGGTTCCACGTGAACGAGGCGAGGACCGAGGGCGAGAGCCCGGACATGTCGCCCGTGTAACCGTTGGCCACCCCCTGGCGCTCCGCCGCGGCCTCGATCTGCCCGAACGTCGGGCCCTGTCCGCAGCCGACGAACATCGTGGCGCCCTGGTCGGCCTGCGCGAGCGCAGCCTCCTTGGCCCGCTGCACGTCCGACCAGTCTCCGACGGCCACGAACGCGCCACTCGTGTCCGGCCGCACCACCCGCGCGCCTTCGAGGTAGGCGTTGAACATCGCGCGGCAGACCGGGATGTCGAACCCGCCCGCACCCGCGACGCCGCCGCCCGCCGTGGCCCCGGCACCGAGGATGCCCTCCAGGTAGGTGGCCTCGTAGAACGGCTGGGCGTAGTCGGCGACGTTCGCGGCCACGTCGCCGAAACCGCCCGCGTAGGCGAAGATCGTGTTCGGGAACTCGGCCGCCACCTGCTTGACGTCGTCGCCGTAGTTGAACGAGTGGGCGATGATCGGGTTGTAGCCCTGCTCGGCGAAGCTGCGCAGCGCGCGCACGCCGTCGGCACCGGGGTTCACGTTCTCCTGCACGGCGAAGTCGGAGATCACACCGGCGTCCTTCAGCTTCTGCGCGCCGGTCAGCGCCGCCTCGCCCCACGAACCGTCGCGGAGCTGGGGGTAGTAGACGATCGCCATCCGCGGCGCGCTCGACGCCGCCCCACCGGGCGCGGCGGTGTCCCGGCGTCCCGCGTCGCCACAACCCGCGAGCACGAGCACTGCGGCGGCGGTCAGGACGAGAGTGGCGCGCCACCCGCGCCGGTGGGTCCTGGTTCGTGGCATCGGCGGCGTCCTTCGTCCGGGCCCGTCTGGTGGGAGCCCCGAACGCTAGGGAGAAGGCGTTATGTCCAGATGTCGCCGTGTTGCGGGGGCGTTGCGATTCCCCAGGGGAATCAATCGTGACCTGGTACCTGGCCGGTGACGAGGAGCAACCGGGCACCGACATCGGGCCCGACGCGCCAGCGGTGCGGGATGGTCCCCTCGTGCCACAGGGAGTCGCCCGCGCTCAGTTCCTCGACGCGGCCGGTGCCGAACTCGACCAGGACGACCCCGTCCACCACGTGCAGGAAATCCTCGCCTCCGTGGTCGAACCAGTCGCCCGCGGGCTGGCCGGGCTCGATCACTGCGCGCCGGGCCTCCATGATCCGGCCGGGCGCGCCGGCGAGCAGCGTCGAGAGCGCCACGCCGGGCGTCTCGTCCATGCCGGTCGCGACGCCTTCCCCGGCCCGCACCACCACGATCCCCTCGTCTGCGCTGTCCGGGAGCAGTTCCGACGCACTCACGCCGAGCGCGGCGGCGAGCTTGTAGAGGGTGGCGACGCTCGGCGTCGAGCGGCCGTTCTCGATGTTGGACAGGAACGGCTGCGACATCGACGCCCGCTGCGCGAGCTCGCGGGTGGACAGGCCGCTGCGCGCCCGCGCCCTGCGGACCGACGATCCGATGGCCGCCATCACGGCAGCCTCGCTCTCGTTCCGGGCAGCGACCTCCCGCGCTTCGCTCACCCCGCCATCCTCACCCAGGAGCCGATGGCTGCCAACATTCGGACCAGTTCACGGGAACCCGGACCGCGTCGGCTACCGGGAACCCGGCTCCTCGGCGGTTCCGCCTGCTTCGCCGCTTTCGCCGGCCTCGGCCCGGGCCTCCTCCTCGAGGGCCTCGTCGATGAGCCGCTCGAGATCGGCGAGCGCCGGACGCGGGCCACCCGTCCGCAGCACGACGACACCGTCGTCGTCCGCCCCGGTCTCGGCCAGCGCCTGGGTGATCTCGTGAGCCGTCTGCAGGGCCTCCTTGCCGAACCTGTCGCGGGCCCGGTGCTTCGGGTGCACCGGTAGCTCGTCCGAGGTCTTCTCGTGAGGTGTCTCCTCGCTCACGCCACCTCCTCCCGCCTGGTGCGGCGGATCTACCCTCGAATCGTGAGCATTCGGATCGTGGCGCACTGGTTCTGCGCCGCCTGCGACGTGGAAGGCCGCGGACCCGGCTCCGATCCCTCGTGCTGGAACTGCGGCGGTGCCGTCACCGTCACCGCCCGGCCGGCGGTGCCGGATCACCGCTCCGAAGAGGCGTGATCCGGCACCGTCTCCGTCAGGACGTCATCGCGCACTGGCCGCGGTCGGCCATCACCGGTCCCGACGCCGACGGCTTGATGTCGAAGTCGAAGATGGAGGTGGGCAGGTACAGCGAGCAGCAGGCGTTCGGGATGTCGACGATCCCACTGACCCGGCCCTCGATGGGGGCCGAGCCGAGCAGCAGGTATGCCTGCTCCCCGGAGTAGCCGAACTTCTTCAGGTACTCCACGGCGTTGAGGCAGGCCCTGCGGTAGGCCACCGTGGCGTCCAGGTAGAAGTTCTCGTCGGTCTCCCGGTCCACCGAGACCCCGATGAAGGTCAGGAACTCCGAGTAGCGCGGTTCCACGTTGCCCGGCATGAACACCGGGTTCGTGGTGACGCCGTAGGTCTCCATCCCGCCCTTGATCAGATCGACGTGGAAGTCGATGAACCCGCCCATCTCGATGGCGCCGCAGAACGTGATCTCCCCGTCGCCCTGGCTGAAGTGCAGGTCCCCGCCCGACAGCTTCGCGCCGTTGACGTGCACCGGGTAGAAGACACGGGAGCCACGGGTGAAGTTCTTGATGTCGTGGTTCCCGCCGTTCTCGCGGGCGGGCACCGTGCGGGCTCCGTCCCGCGCGATCCCCTGCGCGTCCGAGCCGGACGCGGTCCCGCCGAGCGTGTTCTGCTCGAGCGGTGGAAGGGCGAGCGGCGGCACCCGGTCGGGATCGGTGTCGATGAGGGCCCGCTCGCGCTGGTTCCAGCGGGCCAGGAGCTCGGCCGACGGCGCCGTACCGAACAGGCCGGGGTGCGTGATGCCGGTGAAGCGCACCCCCGGGAGGTGCCGGGACGTCGCGACCTGCCCGGCGAAGTCCCAGATCGCCTTGTAGGCGTCGGGGAAGTAGTCGGTCAGGAAGCCGCCGCCGTTGACCTTGGCGAAGATGCCTGTGTAGCCCCATCCCTGGCCGGGGGCATCACCGTACTCCTGCGGGGCCTGCACCGGCCCGAGGTCGAGGATGTCGACGACCAGCAGGTCGCCGGGCTCGGCCCCCTCGACGCCGATCGGCCCGCTGAGCATGTGCGCGTGCGTCAGGTCGACGTCGCGGACGTCGTTGGCCGAGTCGTTGTTACCGATCTGGGCGTCGGTCCACTCCCGGCACTCGACCCGGATCTGCTGCCCGGGCCGGACCATCACCGCGTTCGGTACATCCGGGTGCCAGCGGTTGTGCCCAGGCACTGCCTGATCGCGCATCGACTTCGACTGATCGACGGTGAACACGACATCGGGCATGGCTGTGCTCCTTTCATCCGGTGGGTCAGCCCGCCGCCGGGTGGGCGGTCCGGGTGGGTGTGGTGGCGGGCGCGCTCGGCGCGCGCGGGTGGATGCGCGCGTAGAGCGCGCCGAACACGACCACTCCGACCACGGCGAGAGCGATCGCGGTGATGCCCGGCTCGCGCCACAGACCGGTGAGCAGCAGGAACGCCGGGATCGCCGCCGTCACCCAGGCCTCGATGACGGTCACCCAGCCGGTGTAGCGGGTGAGCTCCTCGCGCTTGAGCCCGAGGACCAGGAAGAACAGCGCCCACAGGAACGCCCAGTAGAGCCAGATGACGGCGAACGGGAGGCTGCCCAGGAGTTGCCAGTTCGCCCAGGCGTAGCCGACCGCGACGACCGCGACGAACAGCGAGAACCAGCCGACCCCGGTCCCGTCGAGGCCTGCCAGGAGGTTGATGCCGACGTAGAGGTAGGTGAAGCCGAACAGGTACAGGCCCGAGGCGTTGAGGATCACCGCCGGGTCGCCGTTCGCGGTGAAGATCAGGTAAGTCGGTGTGATGACCTGGAGGGCGCCGACGAACAGGTTGATGGGCGCAGCTGATCTGGGCTCGACAGCTCCGAGCAGCATCAAGCCGTTGATGAAGAGCACGGCACCTACGTACAGAAGACCGACGAAACCCATATCCGACCTCCTCGTTGGCTGGGTCCGAACGGAGGAGCTATCAGTGCGAGGTCAGGGCCGCGGCAGGCGCGCCTGACGCGGATCCGTGCGGCGGGGCCGCCGCGCCGCCGCCGGAACGGTCGACGTCACGCCCGGGGCGTCACTGCTCGCCTCCTCGCTCTGTCGCAGGCGAGCCACCCCGGGGTCCATGCGGTTCAGTGCCGGCGCGGACCAGAGCCGTGGCGACCGCACTCCGCACTCGGGACATGGCCGCGCCGCCTCAGCGGCTCCCATCGGGAACGCGGCTGTCCAGGGCCCGCAGGCAGGACACCGGTACTCGTACCGCACCATCCGCTTCACACCCCCGTCCAAACTTCCCGGGGCGAGCAACGTTAGACCCGTCGCTGGTCGGCGGACAGGGCCGACAGGTCCATGCGGTGCCCGGATCGCCTCCCCCGGATGCCGCAGCGACACAACTGCCGGGCGACGCGGTTTCAACAGCGGTGCACGATCCGTGAATCCCGGGTTGCACGAACGGCCCATTAATCCAGACCTACCGCACGCTCGGGTGCGCCGCTGCTCGCTCCGCGTAGCTGCGCAGCAGGTCCGCCAGCCCCGCGTCCTCGACGCCGAGCCGTCCGGTCTTCCCGATCCCGACGATGCAGCCGACCACGGAGCTGCTCGCGTCGCGCACCGGGACGGCGAGGGCCGAGCGGCCGACCGCGCCGACTACGCGGGCTGGAACCGCGCCTACCGCCAGTACTTCGCCAACACCAACCTGACGACGGGCGACACCGAGCTGGTGCCGCTGGGCTCGGCGGAGCCGGCCGCCCCGCTGTTACGCAACCCGACCCGACCTAGCCGCTTCGCCCTGGAGGTGCAGAGCCTCCCGGTGGCGGGCTGGCTGGTGGAGGTGGAGGTGGACACGGTGTTCCCGGCGGACGTGAACCCCGAGTAGGTCGCACACACCGCTGGAGTCACTACGGACGGCGCAGCTGCCGGTGTGAGCCTCAGGAAGCGGGCGCCGGCAGCGTCGACGGGTCGAGCACTAGCAGCGACTCGCCCGACGAGACGAAGCCCGCCCTGCGGTAGAACGCCGCGCTGCCCGCGGTGGGGGCGAGCAGCAGCCGCCGGTAGCGACGCATCCGGGCATGCTCGATCGCCGCTCCGAGCAGCGCGCCGGGCACCCCGCGGTCGGCGAAGGACGCCAGCACGAACGCGTTGCCGACGTGCCCGATCCGCCCGCCGCGGGCGCCGGGGCGGGGCATGTGCACGATCTCCACCACGTTGATCGAGCCGACGGCCGTGTAGCCGCTGCGCGCGGTGCCCACCTCGGCCAGCCAGAACGTCCGGCGCGGCAGCTCGACCCGCCACCACTGGGCGAACGCGGCCTCGAACCCAGGGTCCTCCACCGGGCTCCCGGTGCGCTCCTCCAGCCACGCGCGCCGCAGCCCGGCCAGTGCCCCGACGTCACGCTCGTCCGCGACGCGGATACCGACCTGTGGTCCGGGAGCGCTGCGGTCAGCCACCCGCGCTCGTGTCTCCGCTGGTCAGCGGGTTCACGACGGTCAGAGGCAGCAACATGGTGCCGCTCGGCCCGACCTGGATGTCGGTGCCCGTCGAGGGGCAGACGCCGCAGTCGAAGCACGGCGTCCAGCGGCAGTCGTCCTGCTCACGAGCGGCGAGAGCGTCCTGCCAGTCGTCCCACAGCCAGTCGCGCTCCAGCCCGGAGTCGAGGTGGTCCCACGGGAGCACCTCCGCGCGCTCGCGCTCGCGGGTGGTGAACCACTCCAGCGAGACGCCGAGCGGCTCCAGCTCGGCGGCCGCCGCGCCCGTCCAGCGCTCGTAGGAGAAGTGCTCGCTCCAGCCGTCGAACCGGCCGCCCTCACGCCAGACCCGCTCGATCACGCGCCCGACGCGCCGGTCACCACGGGCGAGCAGCCCTTCGATCAGCGACGGCTGGCCGTCGTGATAGCGCATACCCACGTTGCGGCCCAGCTTGCGGTTGCTGTTGACGGCAGCGCGCAGCTTGCGAAGCCGGTCGTCGACGACGTCGGGGTGCGCCTGCGCCGCCCACTGGAACGGGGTGTGCGGCTTGGGCACGAACCCGCCGATGGAGATCGTGCAGCGCACATCGTTGCGGCCCGACGCCTCGCGGCCCGCGCGGATGACGTTGTGCGCCATGTCGGCGATCTGGAGGACGTCATCGTCCTCCTCGGTGGGCAGGCCACACATGAAGTAGAGCTTGACCTGCCGCCAGCCCTGCCCGAACGCCTCCGAGACGGTGCGGATGAGGTCCTCTTCCGACACCATCTTGTTGATCACGCGCCGGATCCGCTCCGACCCGCCCTCCGGCGCGAACGTCAGCCCCGAGCGGCGGCCGTTGCGGGAGATCTCGTTGGCGAGGTCGATGTTGAACGCGTCCACCCGCGTGCTCGGCAGCGAGAGCGAGGTGTTGGTGCCCTCGTAGCGGTCGGCGAGGCCCTTCGTGATCTCGGCGATCTCCGAGTGGTCGGCCGACGACAGCGACAGCAGCCCGACCTCGTCGAACCCGCTCGCGCGCACCGCCGAGTCCACCATCGCGCCGATGCCCTGCAGCGACCGCTCGCGCACGGGGCGGGTGATCATGCCCGCTTGGCAGAACCGGCAGCCCCGCGTGCAGCCGCGGAAGATCTCCACGCTCGCCCGCTCGTGCACCGTGTCGGCCAGCGGGACGAGCGGCTGCTTCGGGTAGGGCCAGTCGTCGAGGTCGATGGTGGTGCGCTTGGTGACGGTGCGCGGCACGCGCGCCTCGACCGGCTCGACGGCGGCGATCGCGCCGTCATCGCCGTAGGTCACCGAGTACAGCGACGGGACGTAGCAGCCGTCGACCGCCGCCAGCCGCAGCAGCAACTCGCGGCGCCCGCCGGGCCGTCCCTCGGCCTTCCACGCCTTGACGACGTCGGTGATGTCGCCGACGACCTCCTCGCCGTCGCCGATCGCGGCGACGTCCACGAAGTCCGCGATCGGCTCCGGGTTGAACGCCGCGTGCCCGCCCGCGACCACAACCGGGTGCTCGACGCCCCGGTCGGTGGCGTGCAACGGGATGCCTGCGAGGTCGAGCGCGGTGAGGAGGTTCGTGTAGCCCAGCTCCGTGGAGAAGCTGACCCCGAGCACGTCGAAGGCCGCCAGTGGCCGGTGGGAGTCCACCGTGAAGGCGGGTACGCCGTGCTCCCGCATCAGCGCCTCGAGGTCCGGCCACACGGCGTAGCAGCGCTCGGCCAGGGCGTCGGCCCGCTCGTTGAGCAGCTCGTAGAGGATCATGAGGCCCTGGTTGGGCAGCCCCACCTCGTACGCGTCGGGGTACATCAGCGCCCACCGCACCGCGGCGGACTCCCAGTCCTTGAGCTGCGCGTTCAACTCACCCCCGACGTACTGCACGGGTTTCGAGACCCGGGGCAGCAGGGGTTCGAGGTCGGCGAACACGGACGGAGCTGTCACGCTGATCCAGGGTAGCCCCGCCCGGGTGGCGGGGCGCTTCGGGCCGTCACACACGGGAACCGCCGCGCTCGTGAGGAGGTGTCGTGGTTGTACCGCCGCCCCGCACGCTGCTCGCCTCCCTGGGGTTCGCCGCCGCGGCGGCGCTGCTGCTGCCACTTCCCTGGTTGACGGCGCCCCGGGCGCCTGTCGTGCTGGTCGGAACGGGCCCGGCCACCCGCGGCGAGGCCGCCGGCCAGGCGGGGTGGGAGCTGGCCGGGCCGGTCACCACCACCCTGCTCGTCGCGCTGGTCGTGGCGGCCGCCGTGCTGCTCGCGGTGCGCCGCAGCGGTGCGGCACGGGTCGTGCTCGTGCTGGCGGGCGCCACGGGAGTGGCCGTCGGGGCCGGTGTGCTCGTCGGACGAGGGGCGAGCCTCCCGGCGGCCGCGGCGGCGGTCTGCGGAGCGGCGGCAGCCGTGCTCGCCGCGCTCGGCTTGCCGGCGATCCTCGCGGTGGCGCTCCTCGCCGCCGTGGTGCCCGTGCTCCCCGGCGGCCCGGTGAACCGCGCCGCACCAGACACGGCCGCACCAGACACGGGAGGTGCGGCCGGACCGTTCGTCCGCGTCGCGCGCCTGGACGCGGCCGCCGCCGTCGCGGTTGTCGTCGACGGGCGGGCGGGCGTCGTCACCGCGGGCGGGCTCACCGTCCTCGACGCGGCAGGGAACGCCGAGGTCCTCGCCACGACCCCCGACGGCCCGCCGGAGCGCGCGTCGATCATCGGTGCGGCCGGCGGGCGGGTGGTGCGCTGGTCGGCGGCCGACGCGGTCACCGTCACGGGACTCGACGAGCGCGACCCGGTGGCCGTCACCGTGCACGGGGTGAGCGCCGCGAGTCCTTTAGGCGCGGATGGCACGCTCTGGGTGCGCGCCACTAGCGACCCACCCGGCACGGCCCGCCTGCTCGACCTCGCCCAGCGCGACGGCGAGCAGACCGCCGATGCCACCTACCTGCCCGTCTTCGCGATACACGGGCCCACCGCCAGCGCCGCGGTCGACGTCGCGACGCTGCTGCCGGTGGGGACGGGCGCCATCCGGGCGGTCCCCCAGGAGGCGGGGCAGCGGCTCGAGCGGCTCTCGGGCGACGCGAGTGGCCACACAACGGTGACGTTGCTGGCGGGTGGCCTGGACGCCACCTGCGGCCTGACGCGCTCCGGCCCGGCGAGCTTCCTCCCGCAGCCGGGCCCGCTGGCGGCGGACGGCGAGGGCGGCGTCTGGTTCGTGACCGGACCGGCTCCTGACGGGAGGCTGGCCCGCCTCGGGCCGGACGGCGAGCTCCGAGTGGTCGCCGCGCCGCTGCCGGGTGTGGCGTCGTCGATGGTCGTCACGCCCGACGGGGAACCGGTGCTGACTCTGGCCGACGCGGCCGGCCCCGCGCTATGGCGGCTGCCCGACCCCGCCGCCGCGCTGACGGACCTGCCTGCCCCGGCACCCGGCTGCGCCGCCCCGCTCGCCCCGCTCGCCCCACCGGTCGCGCTGGTGCCCGTCAGCCGGACGGGCCGCGACAGGCTCGGCATCCCGCTGGGCGCCGACGGCCGCTGGGCGTCCGCCGGACCGGGCGGCGAGATCGCGGTGGTGGCCCCCGGCGGCGCGCGCACACCTGTCGGCGTCCGCGCGGACGGCGGCGCCGGGCCGGTGTGGCCCGACGGTTCGGGCGGCGTCTGGTGGGTGGAGGCGCCGGGCACCCCGGTGCACGGCACGGCGGCGGGCACCGACCGGTTCCCCCAGCTGCGACAGGACGGGTCGGAACTGGTTCCCGACCTGGGCGGGCGCCCGCCCCTGCTCGTGACGGCCACCGGCGCCTTCCGCGTCGGCTCCCGCTCGCCGCTGCCCGTGGTCGGCGGCCGGGTCGCCGGTGGGGTCGTCCGGGCCGACGGCCGGGGCTGGCTGCTCGCAGACGGCGGGCTCATCGCTCTCGACGGCGACCACATGCTCGGCGCGGTGATCGACCCCGGCGACCGGCGGGCCGACACCACGCCCGTGGCAGTGCAGCTCGCCAAGGGTGTGGCGCCGGCAGCGCTCGCGCTCCCGCGCGCGACGGTCGCCCTGGACGGCGCGGGGCGCGCCGTCGTCGTCGCGGACGACGTCGTGCTCGCCGTCCGCGACGACGGCTCCGTGAGCGTGGTCGCGCAGGACCGGCGCCTGGCCGCGCTCCCGGTGTTCGCCGCCGAGGGCGGGCTGGTCGCGCACGACCGCGGCGACCTGCTCCGCGTGGACCTGCCGCGGTAGCCGGTGCGCCCCAGTCGAAGCCTGGATGCTCACATGTGGCACGAATGGGCGGTGAACCGTTCGGCTCAGCCCCAGGCAGCCCGGCGCGGGTTGCCCGCCGTGGTAAGGCGGCGGGTGGTCGCGGCGAGCACGGCGACGATCGCCATCGCACCCGCCACCACCACCGCGGCGGGTGGGTCGTTCAGTGCGATGCCCATGATCGCCCACGCGGTGGCGGCGGCGTAGCCGACGACCGCGGTGCCGGACAGGATCACCCAGCAGATGATGGCCGTGACCGCGAGCAGCACGACCACCGCGGCGATCGCCGCGAGCGCGCCCGTGCCGGGCAGCCCGACCCACGCGCCGGTGGCCGCGGTGCCGAGCACGAAGGCGAGCGACACCCAGCCCGTGTAGACGGCCACGATGCCGCGCAGCACCACCCGCTCGGTGACGGTCTCGGCAGGCACGCGGCTCAGCCGCCCGAACGCGACCGCGAGGCTCACCAGAAGCCCGATGAGCAGGAGCTCCGCCAGCGGTAGCAGCTCGGCACCGAACGAGAGCAGCCAGCCGGTGTTGAACACCGCCGACGCCAGCAGCCACCAGCCCGTCTCACGGTGGACCTGACGCGCTCGCTGGCGCGGGAGTAGCTGGTAGCCCGCGTAGGCGAGGAACCCGAGGTAGATCGGCACCCAGATGGCGAACGCCCAGTCGGCGGCCAGCAGCGGGGTGGCGTATCGGTGCGCCACGTCGCCGATCGGCTCGCCAACGGCACCGATCCCGGCGATGCCCGCCACCACGGTCTGGATCACCGCGAACAGCACGACGACGGCACTGCGGACGAGATCGGTGAGCGCGGAACGGTGGGACGACGCGACCGTCATGCGGTCATTGTCGACCCGGCCGACTCGAGGCGGCCACCCGGCCGACGGCGCGGGGCACTAACGCAGCAACAGCGCGTCGAGCCTGCGGGTCGCCATCACCACCCCCACCACGATCATCACCAGGAAGTACGCAGCGTGGCCGAGCATCCCGAGGTGCATGGCGCCGGTGGTGAGACCGCGCATCAGCTCCACGGCGTGGAAGAGCGGCATGCACTCCACCACGATCTGCAGCCACCGGGGGTAGACCGACAGCGGGTAGAAGGTGGTGGAGAACAGGAACATCGGCAGGATCACGAGAGTGACCAGGTCGAAGTCCTGCCACGACCGCATGTACGACGTGGCCGCCATGCCGACCGCCGCGAACGCGAACGCCACCACCAGCGCCGCTGGGAGCGCGAGCAGCGCCCACGGGGAGACCAGGAGCCCGAACGCGCCCATCACCGACAGGAAGCCCAGCGCGTAGAGGCCGCCGCGGATCAGCGCCCAGCTGATCTCGCCGAGCGCGATGTCGACGGGGCCGAGCGGGGTGGCGAGCATCGCGTCGTAGAGGCGGCCGTACTTGAGCTTGAAGAACACGTTGTACGTGGAGTCGAAGACGGCACCGTTCATGGCCGACGCGGCAAGAAGGCCCGGGGCGATGAAGGCCGCGTAGCTGATGGGAGCGCCGTCGGGGCCGGGGAGCGCGCCGACGAGCGACCCCAGCCCCTGCCCCATCGCGATCAGGTAGAAGACCGGTTCGAAGAACCCGGAGCCGAACGCGAGCCACGTGCGGCGCGACGCGGTGGCCGAGCGCAGCAGCAGCGTGTGGGACCGCCCGGCGTAGCTACCGGCCGGCAGGAGCCGGACCAGGAGCGGCAACGACGGGGCGGGCGCGGCGGGCACTCGTGTGCTCACGGCTCGAGCCTCCTGGTGAACAGCCGCACAGCCAGTACGCCGCCGAGCGCGAGCAGGGCGAGCAGGTAGGCGGTGTGGCCGAGCGCGGCCAGCGGGTGCCAGCGGTCCAGCGCGGCGGCCCTGGCGAGCTCGGTGCCGTGCCACAGCGGCGAGATCCACGCGAGGGGCTGGACCCAGGCGGGCAGCCGGTCGACGGGGAAGAACGTGCCGGAGAAGAGTGTCATCGGGATGACGACGAACCGGAACAGGGCGGTGAACGCCGTGCCCTCGTTCTCGAGCGTGGCGGCGAACGCAGTGACGAGCGCCGCGACCGCCGACCCGGCCAGCACCGCGGCGAGCAGGGACACCACGATGCCCGGGCCCGAAACGCCTCCGAAGATCGCGATGACGCCGACGTAGATGGCACCGGCGCCGGCCATCCTGATCGCGAGCCACAACAGGTGGCCGAGCGCCACCTGTGCCGGTGAGATGGGACCCGCGGCGATCGCGTGGAAGACCCGCTGCCACTTGAACCCGGACAGCACCGGATAGGTGGACTCGAACGCCGCGGTCTGCACGGCGGACACAGCCAGCAGCGCCGGCGCGAGCCACACGAGGTAGTCGACGCAGCCGGTGGCGGCCGCGGCGTTGCCGCCGCCGTCGACGAGCGCCCCGAAGCCGACCCCGAACGCCAGCAGGAACAGCAGCGGCTGCAGCACCGACGACACGACGGAGGCCCGCCAGTTCTTGCGGTACCAGACCCAGTTGTGCTCCACGACGAGCAGCACGCCGCACACCGGGCCGGGAGCGGCGCCGGTGGACGGGTGGGCGAGCGCGGGGCCTGTCATCAGTCGACCAGCGTGCGGCCGGTGAGGCGGAGGAAGACGTCCTCCAGCGACGAGCGGCGCACGAGCGCCGACAGCGGCTTGTAGCCCGCCAGCGCCACCTCGGCCTGCGCCTGCTCGCCGTCGGAGGTGTAGAGCAGCAGCCGGTCCGGCAGCTCCTCCACGCGCTCGACGAACGCCAGCCGCTCGACGAACGCCGCCGGCTCGCCGGGCGCGGGCGCGGCCTCCGGCGCGAACCGCAGCTCCAGCACCTCGCGGGTGGCGTAGCGCTCGATCAGCTCGGCCGGGGAGCCCTCCGCCACGATCACCCCGCGGTCCATCACGACCAGCCGGTCGCACAGCTGCTCGGCCTCGTCCATGTAGTGGGTGGTGATGATCTGGGTGACGCCTTCGCGTTTGAGCCGGTAGAGCCGCTCCCACAGCAGGTGGCGGGCCTGCGGGTCGAGGCCGGTGGTGGGCTCGTCGAGCAGCAGCAGCTCGGGCTCGTTGACCAGCGCGCGGGCGATCGTGAGGCGGCGCTTCATGCCGCCCGAGAGCGGCTCGACCTCGGCGTCGGCGCGCTCACTGAGCTGCGCGAACTCCAGCAGCTCCGTGGTCTTGGCGCGCACGTGGGCCTTGGAGAGCCCGAAGTAGCGGCCGTAGACCTCCAGGTTCTGCCGGACCGTGAGCTCCTGGTCGAGGTTGTCGAGCTGCGGGACGACCCCGATGCGCGCCCGGATGCGCGGGCCGTCGGTGCCAGGGTCCATACCCAGCACCTGCAGCGAGCCGTCGGTGCGCGGTGAGACGCATGCGATCATCCGCATCGTGGACGATTTGCCGGCGCCGTTGGGGCCGAGGAAACCGAACACCTCGCCGCGCGCAACATCGACGTCGATCCCGCGCACCGCCTCGAACTCGCCGAAGCGCTTGCGTAGGCCCCGCGCCTGGACCAGTCCGTCAGCCACGTAATGCACGTTAACCGCGCACCCCGACAGAACGCGCGTACGTTTCGGTCGCTGGAGGACTTCCCAACTCAGTAGACCGGTCTCTATAGTCAGCGGCGTGGGCGATCGAGGAGAGACACGCGGACGAGCCCTTCGCACGGCCGCCGGCCTGTTCCGGGCGCAGGGCTACCACGCGACGGGGCTGAACCAGGTGCTCAGCGAGGGCTCCCTGCCGAAGGGCTCGCTGTACTTCCACTTCCCCGGCGGGAAGGAGCAGCTCGCCGTCGAGTCGGTGCAGCTCATGGGCGACGAGCTCTGCGGCGCCCTCGAAGCGGCGCTCGCGGGCACGCCGGACCCCGTGGAGGCGCTCGAGCGGGTCGTGACCCTGCTCGGCGAGCATCTCGCCGCGTCGGACTTCCGGGAGGGGTGCCCGGTCTCGACTGTGGCACTGGACGCTGCCGCCACGAGCGAGCCGATCCGCACGGCCTGCGTGGGCGCCTACGACTCCTGGGAGTCGGTCATCGCGGGGCACCTGCGCGCGACCGGACTCCCAGATCCCGAAGACCTGGCCGTGGTCGTGCTCGCCGCGATCGAGGGGGCACTCGTGCTCTCCCGCACCCGTCGCGACCTCGCCCCGCTGCACGCCGTCGGCGCACGCCTGCGCGGACTCCTGCGATCGGAACGGAGCACGTCATGAAGGTCCACCATCTCAACTGCGCCACGATGCGGCCCTTCGGCGGGCGGCTGGTGAGCGGCACGGGATCGCTCCTCGCCACGGCCGAGATGGTCTGCCACTGCCTGCTCCTCGAGGCGCCCGACGGGCTCGTCCTCGTCGACACCGGTCTCGGCACCGGCGACGTCACCAATCCGGACGCGACGCTGACCCGCCGGTGGCGGCGGATGTGCCGCCCCGTGCTCGACCCGGAGGAGACGGCGCTGCGGCAGGTCGAGCGGCTGGGATACACGGCCGCCGACGTCCGGCACGTGGTGCTGACCCACCTCGACCTCGACCACGGCGGCGGCCTCCGGGACTTCCCCGGCGCGCAGGTGCACGTCCTGCGCGCCGAGCTCGACGCGGCCCTGGCGGCCCGGTCCGACAATGAACGCCAGCGCTACCCGCGGCGCCAGTGGGAGCACGGCCCCCAGTGGCGCCCGTACGACGCCGCGGGTTCGGACTGGTTCGGATTCCGGGCCGTCCGCGAGGTACGCGGCCTGCCGCCGGAGATCCTTCTGGTGCCACTGGCCGGGCACACCGTCGGGCACACCGGCGTCGCGGTGCGCGACGGCGACCGGTGGCTCCTGCACGCCGGAGACGCGTACTTCTTCCATGGCGAGATGCGTCCCGACGCCCCCACCTGCCCGCCGGCGCTGCGGATGATGCAGCGCCGGGTCGAGGTGGCGCGCGGGCTCCGGCTGGAGAACCAGGAGCGGCTTCGCGAGCTGGTGCGCTCGCACGGCGACGAGGTGGCGGTGTTCAGCGCGCACGACGCGGTGGAGCTGCGGGCGATGCAACAGCGCCACCCCGCCGGGCAGGGGCTCAGCCCAGGTTCGGGAACCAGAGCTTGATCTCGCGCTCGGCGCTCTCCGGCGAGTCGGAGCCGTGCACGAGGTTGTACTGGGTCTCGAGGCCGAAGTCGCCGCGGATGGTGCCGGGGGTGGCCTTGGCCACCGGGTCGGTGCCGCCGGCCAGCTGCCGGAACGCGGCGATCGCGCGCGGTCCCTCGACAACGGCCGCGAGCACCGGGCCGGAGGTGATGAACTCGAGCAGGTCGCCGAAGAACGGCTTGCCGTCGTGCTCGGCGTAGTGCTGCTCGGCGATGTCGCGCTCCACCGTGCGCAGCTCGAGGGCGACGATGTCGAGGCCCTTGCGCTCGATGCGGGCGAGGACCTCGCCGACCAGCTTGCGCTCGACACCGTCGGGCTTGACGAGGACCAGGGTGCGTTCAGTCACCCGCGAAGGGTATCGGCGGTCCCTTGACGGCTTCCGCCTGGGCGGGTGCTGAAAAGCTCCGGCCGTAGCGCGCAGTAGGCCCGAGCATTTCAGCGCGCTCCTAGGACCATGGCGGACTGCTCGAGCAGGACCTGCGGTCGGGTCAGGAGTCGCGGACCTGCTGGCTCGGCAGCTCGCCGCGGGCCATCTTCTGCGCCACGTCATGGCGCAGGACCAGGAGCCCGGCCCAGACGAGGGCGAACAACACACCTATGACGATCAGCGCAGGCACGAACAACCCGCACGCGATCACCGCGACCTGCAGGCCGAGTGCGAACCCGAGCCCCCACGGCCGTCGCTGCAGCCCGGCCGCGACGATCATCAGCACGGCCACCGCGGCGATCGCCGCCACTCCGAGCGGGGTGGCGCCCTCGCCGAACTTCGGCAGCACCAGCAGGGCGAGCGCCACCACGATCGCCTCGAGCGTGAGCGTGGCGGCGAAGACGCCCCGCACGCCCTTCATCGGGTCAGGAGCCGTCATGCGGGTTCCTTCCCGAACAGCGCCCGGGCCTCGCCCGCCGTGACGACCGAGCCCGTGATGATCACGCCGACGCCGGACTCGCCTGCTTCCTCGGCCAGCTCACCGGCCTGTTCGACGGCCGCGCCCAGCACCGGCTCCACGCTCACGCGGTCGGAGCCGAACACCTCCGCGGCGAGCGCGCCCAGCTCGTCGGGGTCCATCGCGCGGGGCGAGGAGTTCGCGGTGACGATCACCTCGTTCAGGACCGGCTCCAACTCCTCGAGAATCCCGCGGGCGTCCTTCTCGCGCATCACCCCCAGCACGCCGACGAGCCGCGTGAACCGGAACTCCGTGGTGAGCGCCGCAGCCAGCGCGCGAGCGCCGTGCGGGTTGTGGGCGGCGTCGGTGAGGACCGTCGGCACGCCCTGGCCGGCGGCGAGCCGCTCCAGCCGTCCCGGCGACTGCACGGAGGCGAAAGCCGCGCGCACGACGTCGGGGTCGAGCGGTTGCCGCGGCCCGGCGCCGACCAGCGCCTCGGTCGCGGCGAGGGCCAGCGCCGCGTTGCTCGCCTGGTGCTCGCCGTGCAGCGGCAGGAAGATGTCGTCGTAGGTGCCGGACAGGCCCTGCAGCGTGAGCCGCTGCCCGCCGACTGCCAGCTCCCGCTCGCGCACCCCGAACTCGGCACCCTCCCGCGCCACCTGCGCGTCCACCTCCACGGCGCGTTCGAGCAGGATCTCCGCCACCGCCTTGTCCTGCGCCGCAAGCACCGCGACGGAACCGGGTTTGATGATCCCGGCCTTCTCGCGCGCGATGGCGAGGACGTCGCTGCCGAGGTACTCGACGTGGTCCAGCCCGATCGGCGTCACGACCGCGACGGTGGCGTCGGCGACGTTGGTGGCGTCCCAGCGCCCGCCCAGCCCGACCTCGACCACGGCGGCCTCGACCGGCGCGTCGGCGAACGCGGAGAAGCCCATCGCCGTGAGCACCTCGAATTTCGAGAGCGCAGTGCCTTCCTTGGCGTCGATCAGCTCCACGAACGGCTTCACGTCGCGGTAGACCTCGACGTAGCGTTCGGGGGTGATCGGCCGGTTGTCGATGTTGATCCGCTCGGTGGCCCGCTGCAGGTGGGGGCTGGTGTAGCGACCGGTGCGCAGCCCGATCTCGCTGAGCAGCGCGTCGATCATCCTGGCCGTCGAGGTCTTGCCGTTGGTGCCGGTCAGGTGGACGACGGGGTAGCCGCGGTGCGGGTCGCCCAGCACGTCGACGAGTGCCGAGATCCGGTCGAGCGACGGCTCCATCACCGTCTCCGGCCAGCGGCGGTCCAGCTCCTGCTCGACCGCGAGGAACTCCGCGTAGCCGAGGGTGGACGACTGCGCGGGCACGACGTCGGGGGTCTCGCCGCCGCGGATGGCGTCGAGGACGTGCGAGACGACAGCGTCCTCGGCGGTCTCTTCGGGCGAGCGGACCTCGCCCTCACCTTCGGGTAGCTCGTCGTGCTCGCGCGTCACGTGTCCGAGTCTACGAGCCGGGACCGGCCGATACCGTGGGCGCATGACGCGTCCCGTTCCTGCCCTGCCGGAACGGCCCACGATCGACGGCCTCGAGCCGAAGTGGGCCGGGCGCTGGGACGCGATGGGCGTATACGACTTCGACCGCAGCCGGCCGCGCGCCGAGGTGTTCGCCATCGACACCCCGCCGCCCACGGTCAGCGGGTCGCTGCACGTGGGGCACGTCTTCTCCTACACCCACACCGACGCCGTGGCCCGCTACCAGCGGATGCGCGGGCGCACGGTGTTCTACCCGATGGGCTGGGACGACAACGGCCTGCCCACCGAGCGGCGCGTGCAGAACCACTACGGCGTGCGCTGCGACCCGTCGCTGCCCTACGACCCGGACTTCGAGCCGCCTGAGCGACCAGGCGACCGCCAGATCCCGGTGTCGCGGCGCACCTTCATCGAGCTGTGCGAGCGGCTGGCCAGGGAGGACGAGGCCGCGTTCGAGGCGCTGTGGCGGCGGCTCGGGCTCTCGGTCGACTGGTCGATGACCTACCAGACGATCGACGCCGACGCCCGGGCCACCGCGCAACGCGCGTTCCTGCGCAACCTCGCCCGCGGGGAGGCCTACCTCAGCGAGGCGCCGACGCTCTGGGACGTCACGTTCCGCACGGCCGTGGCGCAGGCCGAGCTGGAGGACCGGGAGCGCCCGGCCGCGTACCACCGTCTCCTGTTCGAGCGGGCCGACGGTACCGACCTGGAGATCGCCACCACCCGTCCCGAGCTGCTCCCGGCGTGCGTCGCCCTGGTCGCGCACCCCGACGACGAGCGACACCGCCCGCTGTTCGGCACAACCGCGCGCACGCCGGTGTTCGGCGTCGAGGTGCCGGTGCTCGCGCACCGCACCGCCGACCCGGAGAAGGGCTCCGGCATCGCGATGGTGTGCACGTTCGGCGACACCACCGATGTCATGTGGTGGCGCGAGCTGCAGCTTCCGACGCGCGCGGTGATCGGCTGGGACGGCCGGTTCGTCGCCGACCCGCCCGCGGGCCTCGATACGGAACCGGCGCGCGCGGCGTACGCGGAGCTCGCGGGCGCCACGGCACACACGGCCCGGGAGCGGATGGTCGCGATGCTGCGCGAGCAGGGCCGCACGGCCGGTGACCCGCAGCCGATCGTCCACGCGGTGAAGTTCTACGAGAAGGGCGACAAGCCGCTCGAGATCGTCACCACCCGCCAGTGGTACCTGCGCAACGGCGGCCGCGACCCCGAGCTGCGCGCGGCCCTGCTGAAACGCGGACGCGAGCTGCAGTGGCACCCGGAGTACATGCGCGCCCGGTACGAGAGCTGGGTCGAGGGGCTCAATGGCGATTGGCTGATCAGCAGGCAGCGGTTCTTCGGTGTGCCGTTCCCCGTCTGGTACCGGCTCGACGAGCGCGGCGAGACCGTCACGGACGCGCCGATCACGGCGGACGAGTCGGCGCTGCCGGTCGACCCGAGCACCGACGTCCCACCGGGCTACTCGGAGGCGCAGCGCGGGGTGCCGGGCGGCTTCACCGGCGACCCCGACGTCATGGACACCTGGGCGACCTCGTCGCTCACCCCGCAGATCGCGGGCCGCTGGGAACGCGACGACGACCTCTTCGCGCGTGTGTTCCCGATGGACCTGCGCCCGCAGGCCCACGACATCATCCGCACCTGGCTCTTCTCCACGATCGTGCGCTCACACCTGGAGCACGAGGTGCTGCCCTGGCGGCACGCGGCGCTGTCAGGGTGGATCCTCGACCCGGACCGCAAGAAGATGTCGAAGTCCAAGGGCAACGTCGTGACGCCGATGGCGCTGCTGGAGGAGTTCGGCTCCGACGCGGTGCGCTACTGGGCGGCGAGCGCCCGGCCCGGCACCGACACCGCCTTCGACCCCGGCCAGATGAAGATCGGCCGCCGCCTCGCGATCAAGATCCTCAACGCGAGCCGCTTCGCGCTTTCCGCCGGCGCCGCCCCTGGCAACGTCACCGCCGCGCTCGACCAGGCCCTGCTCGCCGAGCTGGCCACCACTGTCGACGCCGCCACCGCCGCCCTCGACGACTTCGACTACGCCCGCGCGCTGGAGGTGACCGAGCGGTTCTTCTGGCACTTCTGCGACGACTACCTGGAGCTGGTCAAGGCTCGCGCGTACGGCGAGCACGGCGACGAGGCCGCGGCGTCGGCACGGGCCGGGCTGGGCACGGCGCTGTCGGTGCTGCTGCGGCTGTTCGCGCCGTTCCTCCCGTTCGTCACGGAGGAGGTCTGGTCGTGGTGGCAGGAGGGCTCGGTGCACCGCGCGCCATGGCCGAAGGCCGCCGACCTGCGCGGCCAGGCCGGCGCCGCGGACCCGGACGTCCTCACCTCGGCCACCGACGTCATCACGGTGGTGCGCCGGGCCAAGTCGGAGGCGAAGCTCTCCATGCGGGCAGAGGTGCGGCGGGCGGTGATCGCCGCGCCGCGCGCGGTGCTGGACCGGCTCGCGCTCGCGGAGGCCGACATCCGCTCGGCTGGGCGGATCCAGGACATCGACGTGCGGGAGCAGGACGGCGAAGCGGTGGAGGTGGCCGTCACCTTCTGACGGCCCCCAGGCCGCCCGCCTTCCCCAGGCTCTGCACACAGATACGCACCGCACACCCGTGAGATGAACACCAGCGCGCCCGGGGCAAGATCAAACTGCCCTGGTGCGAACCTCACGACCCACCCGCACCCAATGTGGACGCGTATGTGTGTGCAGAGCCTGTGCGGCGCTGCTCAGGCCTCCGGCAGCGCGGCCAGCCGTCCGGTCACCCGGGCGATCTCCGCCACCGCTGCCTCGCGGCGGGCTCGGATGCCCGTCACGACGTCGGCGGGCGCCTTCTCCACGAACTTCGGGTTGGCCAGCTTCTTGTCAGCCTGGTCCAGCTCCTTCTGCGCCGCGGCGAGGTCGCGGCCCAGCCGGGCCCGCTCCGCCGCGACGTCGATGGCGCCGGAGGTGTCGATCTCGACGTGGACCGGGCCGCCCGCCAGCAGGACGTCCAGCGTGGCGGTGGGCGCGAAGCCGTCGCCCGGGTCGTCGAGGCGGGCCAACGAGCGCAGCGCGGCGGCGGCCCCGCCCGGCCCTGGCTCGCCGAGCCCCACGCCCGCAAGGCCCTCGACGCGGGCGGCGACACGGCGGCTGTCCGGCAGGCCCTGCTCCGTGCGGAACCGGCGGACCTCGGTGACCAGCTTCTGCACATCGGCGAGCCGCACGTTGGCGGCGCTGTCGACCGGGGCGCCGGATCCGGTGGGCCACGGCGCGACCACCACCGACTCACGGCCGGTCAGCGCCGTCCACAACGCCTCGGTCACGAACGGGCTGATCGGGTGCAGTAGCCGCAGCAGGGCGTCGAGGACGTGCCCGAGCACCGCGCGGGTGCCGTCGGCGGTGCTCTCGTCGCGGAGCTGGACCTTGGCCAGCTCCAGGTACCAGTCGCACAGCTCGTCCCACGTGAAGTGGTAGAGGCCCTCGGTGGCCTTGGCGAACTGGAAGTCCTCCAGCAGCGCGTCGGTCTCCTCGGTGACCTCGGCGAGCCGGCCCAGGATCCACCGGTCGGCGTCGGTGCGCTCGTACTCGGCGGGCAGCGGCAGGTCGGCGGAGGCGCCGTTGGTGAGCGCGAGCCGCGTGGCGTTCCACAGCTTCGTGCCGAAGTTGCGCGAGCCGGCGACCCACTCCTCCGACAGCGCCATGTCCGCGCCCGGGTTCGCCCCGCGCGCGATCGTGAAGCGCAGCGCGTCGGCGCCATAGGTGTCGATGAGCTCCAGCGGGTCGATCGTGTTGCCCTTGGACTTCGACATCTTCTTGCCGTGCTGGTCGCGGATCAGCCCGTGCAGGAACACGTGCTCGAACGGCGGCTTCCCGTCCATCGCGTACAGCCCGAACATCATCATCCGAACGACCCAGAAGAACAGGATGTCGTAGCCGGTGACCAGCACGGACGTCGGGTAGTAGCGGTCGAGGTCGGCCGTCTGGTCCGGCCAGCCGAGCGTGGAGATCGGCCACTGGCCCGAGGAGAACCAGGTGTCGAGGACGTCCTCGTCCTGGTGCCAGCCCGGGCCTGACGGCGGCTGCTCGTCGGGGCCGACGCACACGACCTCGCCGTCCGGCCCGTACCACACCGGGATGCGGTGGCCCCACCACAGCTGCCGGCTGATCGTCCAGTCGTGCATGTTGTCGACCCAGTCGAAGAAGCGCTTCTCCAGCTCCTTCGGGTGAATCGTGGTGCGGCCGTCGCGCACGGCGTCGCCCGCTGCCTTCGCCAGCGGCTCGACCTTGACGAACCACTGCAGCGACAGCCGCGGCTCCACCACCGTGTCGCACCGCGAACAGTGGCCGACGGCGTGGACGTACGGGCGCTTCTCGGCCACGATCCGGCCCTGCGCGCGCAGCTCCTCGCGCACGGCCTCGCGCGCGGAGAACCGGTCCATCCCGTCGAAGCGGGTGCCCGTGCCGGAGATAACGGCGCCCTCGTCCATGATCGAGGGCATCGCCAGGTCGTGCCGGCGGCCGATCTCGAAGTCGTTGGGGTCGTGCGCCGGGGTCACCTTCACCGCGCCGGTACCGAACGTCGGGTCGACGTGCTCGTCGGCGACCACCGGGATCTTGCGCCCGACGATCGGCAGCTCGATCTCCCGCCCGACGAGGTGCGCGTAGCGCTCGTCGTCGGGGTGCACGGCCACGCCCGTGTCGCCGAGCATCGTCTCCACGCGGGTGGTGGCGACGACGACGGCGTCCTCGCCGTCCCCGTAGCGGATGGAGACGAGCTCGCCCTCGTCGTCGTGGTGGTCGACCTCGATGTCCGAGAGCGCCGTGTGGCACCGCGGGCACCAGTTGATGATCCGCTCGGCCCGGTAGACGAGGCCGTCGTCGAAGAAGCGCTTGAACATCGTCTGGACCGCGCGCGAGAGGCCCTCGTCCAGCGTGAAGCGCTCGCGCGTCCAGTCGACGCCGTCGCCGAGGCGGCGCATCTGACCGAGGATCGACCCGCCGGACTCGGCTTTCCACTCCCAGACCTTGTCGACGAACTCCTCACGGCCCAGGTCGTGGCGGGACTTCCCGGCCGCGGCGAGCCGGCGCTCCACGACGTTCTGGGTGGCGATGCCGGCGTGGTCCATGCCGGGCAGCCACAGCGCGTCGTAACCCTGCATCCGGCGGCGCCGGGTCAGGATGTCGATCAGCGTGTGGTCCATGGCGTGCCCGAGGTGCAGGCTGCCGGTGACGTTGGGCGGCGGGATGACGATGCAGAACGGCGGCTTGCCCGACTCCGGGTCGGCCTCGAAGTACCCGCGCTCCACCCACCGCTCGTAGAGCACGCCCTCTACCTCGCCCGGGTTCCACTGGGCGGGCAGGTCGGCAGTGCGCGGTGGGAGGGTGTCGGTCACCGCTCCAGTTTACGGACCGGAAACGGCTGGCCTGCCGGGCCCCGCTGCGGCTCCTGTCTCAGGGTTTGGAAGGCGACACTCCTGACGTTGAACGTCTGGAGTGTCACCTTCCTGACGTCCGGGCGGCTCAGATGGGCAGGAACAGCGCGTGCAGCCGGTCGAAGCCCAGCACGCGGGCGAGGCGGCGCTCGCGCACCAGCCGCAGGTCCAGCGCCTTGACGTGGCCGCTCGTCGGCTCGTAGACGCGCCACTGCCCGTCGTCGAGCACGCCGAGCGCCATCACGTAGTGCCGCGGCGCCAGCGGCTGCCCGACGAGCATCGGCACCGGCCGGCCCGCGGTGAGCGCGGCACGGGCGGCGTCCAGCGCGGGTTCGAGGTCGGCCGCGGAGACGTCGTCGACGAAACGCACGCGGTACGGCCCGGCCGCCGGGGCGTTCCGGCGCAGCCAGCGCACCATCCCCCACGGCGTGGTGCCCAGCGCCTGCGGCCAGAACCGCGTGGACTCGCGGTGCACCTCCCGCTGCCGCGCGTTGTAACGGGCGCCGAACCCGGCGGCCACGCCCGCTCGCGCCCCGGACGTGACGGCGGTGCCTGCCCCGCCGGATCCCGCCGCGCTCCCGCCGCGCTGCTCGCCGTCGAGGCGCAGCGTCTCGGCCGGGTCGGCCCACGCCGTCAGCGCGATCAGGACCGCGCTCCCGCAGGTGGTGCCGTCCACCTGGTCGAGCCGCGCGCCGCCCCGGCGCTGCTCGCCGAGGCCGTCACCGAGCAGTGGACGCCGGCCCGCCGCCAGCGGCCGAACCTGCGCCCCGCTCGCCGCCTCGGACCCGCCCACGATCGGCAGGCGCCCGACGAGCGACTGGATCTGCCGCACCACCCCGAACACCGTCCGCATGTCGCAATCCTCCCCCGCGGCCGGGCCGTCTCGCCATGTCGCCTGCCGAGCGGAGGCGACCGACGTCCAGCGGGGTGGCCCCGCTGACGTTGAGTGTCAGCAAGGCCACTCCGCTGACGTTCAGCGACCCTGGTCCTTCAGCGGCTCTGGTCCTTCAGCGGGTCCTTCAGCGACTCTGGGGCTGCAGCGTCGTCGACCAGAGCTCGCCCCCGGTGTGGCCGCACAGTGCCACCCGCAGCTCGCCGCCGCCGGGTGCCACCTCCACCTCGCCGAAGTGCTGGAACCCGTCGAGCGGGGAGGTGTTCGCGGCGGGTGGAGCCTGGACGAACACGGCCTCCGGCCCGAACGTCGGGTCAAGCGGGTTCGGCCCGAACGCCCTGGCGTGCAGCGGGCCGGACACGAACTCCCAGAACGGGTCGAACTCGGTGAAGGCCGCGCGGTCGGGCGAGTAGTGGTGCGCCGCGGTGTAGTGCACGTCGGCGGTCAGCACCGGACTGCACGCCGTGGGTCAGCACGGGACGTCCGGAGGGGACGACGGCTGGGGCTGCGATCGCGGACGTGGCCGTACCCAGGGGGATCGCGGCGACGAGCCCGCCGATGGCGGTGGAGCGGAGCACGGTGCGCCGGTCGACGGCACGATGGGGGGAGAGCATGCGCAAGGTGTAACCCGATCAGGTGAATGAGCACCGGACCGCGCAGGCGACGGATCGATGAACTCTCGATCAGCTGGCGAGGCCCTCGGCCCGGTCGAGCCGCCACGACACCAGGCCGACGACGATCGCCCCGGCGGCGAGCAGCACACCGAGCCATGCGGGCGCGGTGAAGCCGTAGCCGCCCGCGATCGCGAGGCCACCGAGGGCGGGGCCGAGCGAGTTGCCGACGTTGAACGCCGAGGTGTTGGTGGCGCTGGCGAGCGTCGGGGCCGCGCCGGCGAGCGCGAACACGCGGGCGTTGAGGGGCGCGCCTGCGATGAACGCGACGGCGCCGAGGAGCACCACCAGACCAACGACCACCACCGGGACCCGCGCGAAGAGCGCGACCAGCCCGAGCAGCGTGCCCGCCGCGGCGAGCCCGCAGAAGAGCGTCGGCCACGGGTACGGGTCGGCCAGCCTGCCGCCCACGACGACCCCGACGAGGCTCCCGATGCCGAAGCCGAGCAGCACTCCCGGCACCCAGCTCCCGTCCAGCCCCGTGACCTCGGTGAGCAGCGGCGCGATGTAGCTGAACGCCCCGATCATCGCCGACTGGTAGAGCGCGATCGTGCCGAACGCGAGCCACAGCCGGCCCCGGCGGAAGACTGCGAGCTCGGCAGCCAGGCGCGGGACGGGCGTGTCCGCCGTGCGTTCCGGCACGCTCACGAGCACCCCGACTGCGCCGAGGGCGGCAAGCCCGGCGACGGCCCAGAACGCCGAGCGCCAGCCGTACTCCTGCCCGAGCAGCGTGCCCAGCGGCACCCCAGCCACGTTCGCCACCGTCAGGCCGCCGAGCAGCACCGACAGCGCCATCGCCCGCATCTGCGGCCCCACCACCGTCACCGTGACGACGGCGGCGACCGCCCAGAACGCTCCCGTCGCCACCGCCGTGACGACCCGCGCCACCACGAGCACCGCGTAGTCCTGCGCCAGCGCGCCCACCACGTGCCCGACGATGAACACGGCGAGCGCCGCGAGGA
Source organism: Pseudonocardia aurantiaca (assembly GCF_039526725.1). Lineage (NCBI taxonomy): Bacteria > Bacillati > Actinomycetota > Actinomycetes > Pseudonocardiales > Pseudonocardiaceae > Pseudonocardia > Pseudonocardia aurantiaca. The sequence goes on along the minus strand of NZ_BAAAJG010000029.1, from coordinate 40,861 downwards.
GCGTCGTGCGGCGTGGGAGCCGGAGCGTCAGCACCGCCATCGTGGGCGCGCCGATGATCATCCCGACGGCGAACGCGGAGATCAGGTAGCCCGCCTCCGGGATGCCGACGCGCAGGTCGCGGGCCAGCTCCGGCAGCAGCCCGGCGATCATGAACTCGCTGGTGCCGAGCGCGAATATGCTCAGCGCGAGCACCGGGACGACCCGTGGGATGCGGGCGGTCGCGGGCTGCGCTGCGGTGGCGACCGGCACGGTGTTTCCCCTCGTCGACGACAGACGGCTCAACCGCCCGATGTTGCGGCGGCATTCCGCCGGAGCCGGCCGTCACCCCGCCTACGGTGGAGTCATGCTTGACTCCGCTGTCCGTGACTTCCTCACCGCCGGCACCCGCACCGGCAAGCTCGGGTTCGTCGCCGCCGACGGACGCCCGCTCGTGGCCCCGGTGTGGTTCGTGATCGAGGGCCCCGACGACGCCCCCGAGCTCGTGTTCAACACCGGCAAGACCACGGCGAAGGGCCGGGCGGTCGCCCGGGATCCCCGTCTGGTGCTCTGCGTCGACCTCGACGAGCCGCCGTACGCCTACGTCCAGGTGCAGGGCGTCGCGACGGTCTCGGAGGACCCCGACGAGCTGATCCGCACGGCCACCGCCATCGGCGCCCGCTACATGGGCGAGGACCGGGCCGAGGAGTTCGGCAAGCGCAACGGCGTGCCCGGTGAGCTGGTGGTGCGGCTGCGCGCCACCAAGGTGCTGGCCAACCTGGACGTGTCCGGCTGAGCCGGCGGCGTCAGGCGCTGCCCCAGCCGTCGGCCAGGGCGCTGATCTTCTGCGCGTAGTCGCGGGCCGCCACCGCCGGGTCGGCGGCGCGGCCGGCTGCCAGCCCTACGAGGAAGGCCGTGACCGGGGCGCCGGGGCGGCTCACGCCGTGGGCCACGTCGGAGGTCAGGTCGAGCACCATGTCCGTGGTGCCGCCGCCGGCCAGCGCGTCTTCCAGGCCCAGTTCCCGCGCCACCGCGGTGACCCACTCGGACAGGGCCTGTGCATCGCTGCTTCCACTCACGGGCCGACCCTACCCGTCCCGGGTGCAGCGGGCGTGATCAGCCGAACAGCGCCGGGATCTTGATGATGAGCTGGTAGAGCCCGTAGCCGAAGGGCACCAGCACCCACAGCCAGGCGACGACGGCCAGAGCCCATTGCTGCGGCCCCCACTGTTCGACGTCGGTGGTCGCGGTCTCGGTGCTCATGCCTGCACTCCCGTCTTGGCGCCCGCCTCGGCCGCGGCCGGCTCGTGGTACTTCTCGTTCACCGGACGGATCAGCTCGTTGCTGATGAAGCCGATCACCAGCAGCACGATCATGACCATGAACGCGGGGGTGTAGCGGCCGGGCCCCTGCACGCCCGCCGCGATCTGCGCGTCGGCGACCGCGTTGACGATCAGCGGACCCAGCACACCCGCGGTCGACCACGCGGTGAGCAGCCGTCCGTGGATGGCGCCCACCTGGTAGGTGCCGAAGAGGTCGCGCAGGTAGGCCGGCACCGTCGCGAAGCCCGCCCCGTAGAAGGACAGGATGAGGATCGAGCACAGCAGGAACACGACGCGGTTGGAGTTGGTCGTCAGCGTCAGCGTCAGGTACAGCAGCGCGCCCACACCGAGGTAGATCCGGTACATGTTCTTGCGGCCGAGGTAGTCCGACACCGACGACCAGAGGAGCCGGCCGAGCGAGTTCGCGAGCGACAGGATCGACACGAAGCCGACGGCCGCCGCCGCGAGCACCTCCGCAGGCGTGCTGTTGCGGAAGAAGTCGATGAAGATCGGGTTGGCACGCTCGAGGATGCCGATACCCGCCGTCACGTTGAAGCAGAGCACCACCCAGAGCAGCCAGAACTGCGGCGTCTTGATCGCGTTGCGCGCCGAGACATGGCTGCGGGTGATCATCGCGCTCTGCCGGCCCATCGACGGGTCCCACCCGGCCGGCCGCCAGCCCTCCGCCGGCACGCGGATGAGCAGCCAGCCCACGGACATGAAGACCGCGTAGATCAACCCCATGACGAGGAACGTCTGCGCGATTCCGTGGACGTCGGGGCTGTCGCCCGTCCCGCCGAACGCCGCGAGCAACTGCGACGTGAGCGGCGACGCGATCAGTGCGCCACCACCGAAGCCCATGATCGCGATGCCCGTGGCGAGACCCGGGCGGTCGGGGAACCACTTGATCAGGGTGGACACCGGCGAGATGTAGCCGATGCCGAGCCCGATCCCGCCCACGAACCCGTAGCCGACGACCACGAGCCAGTACTGCCCCAGCCAGAGCCCGAGCGCGGAGATCAGGAAGCCGGAAACGAAGCAGCACGACGACACGAACATCGCCCAGCGCGGGCCGTTCGCGTCCACCCTCGTGCCGAACACCGCCGCCGAGATGCCCAGCATGATGATGCCGAGGGTGAAGGGCAGTGCGCTCTCGACGCCGGAGATGCCGAGACCCTTCTCCAACGGCGCTTTGAACACGCTCCACGCGTACGCCTGCCCGATCGCCAGGTGGATCGACAGCGCGGCCGGTGGGATCAACCACCTGCTCCAGCCAGGCGGCGCGATGATGCGCTCGCGTTGCAGGAACCCGGCTGCCATGGCTGCTCCTCAGGCGTAACGACAAAGTCCGCGTGAACCTAGGTCGCGATGGATGCATCTGCAACCGTCGCACTTCCGACGAACTATGCAATCGTCCGACGGCTGACGAACGGTCGACCGCCGGTCATCGGCTGCCCATCCCACCAAAAACGGAACGCCGGTCCGCGTGTGCGGACCGGCGTTCCGGTGGCGGAGAACCTCAGGCAGAGCGTTCGCGGCGCTCCCGGCGGGCCGGGGTGCGCGGCACGATCGTGGGGTTCACGTTGCTGCGGACCGTCTGCTCGGTGACGACCACCTTCGCCACGTCGTCGCGGCTCGGGATGTCGTACATCACAGGCAGCAGCACCTCCTCCATGATCGCCCGCAGGCCGCGGGCGCCGGTGCCACGGAGGATGGCCTGGTCGGCCACGGCCTCCAGCGCGTCGTCGGTGAACTCCAGCTCCACGCCGTCCATCTCGAACAGCTTGCGGTACTGCTTCACCAGCGCGTTGCGCGGCTCCGTGAGGATCTTGACGAGGGCGTCCTTGTCCAGCGACGTCACCGAGGCCACGATCGGTAGGCGGCCGATGAACTCTGGGATCAGGCCGAACTTGATGAGGTCCTCGGGCAAGGTGTCGGAGAAGCTCTCCGCCGACTCCAGGTCGTTCTTCGAGCGGATCTCCGCCCCGAAGCCCAGCCCGCGCCGCCCCACCCGGTCACCGATGATCTTCTCGAGACCGGCGAAGGCGCCCGCCACGATGAACAGCACGTTGGTGGTGTCGATCTGGATGAACTCCTGGTGGGGGTGCTTGCGGCCACCCTGCGGCGGCACGCTCGCGGTGGTGCCCTCCAGGATCTTCAGCAGCGCCTGCTGCACACCCTCGCCGGAGACGTCCCGTGTGATCGACGGGTTCTCCGACTTGCGGGCGATCTTGTCGACCTCGTCGATGTAGATGATGCCGGTCTCGGCCCGCTTGACGTCGTAGTCTGCAGCCTGGATCAGCTTCAGCAGAATGTTCTCGACGTCCTCGCCGACGTAGCCCGCCTCGGTGAGCGCCGTGGCGTCCGCGATCGCGAACGGCACGTTCAGCAGCTTCGCGAGCGTCTGCGCGAGGTAGGTCTTGCCGCAGCCGGTGGGTCCCAGCATGAGGATGTTCGACTTGGCGATCTCGATGCCGTCGTTGCCGTCGTTGCCGCTACCGCGGCGCTCACCTGCCTGGATGCGCTTGTAGTGGTTGTAGACAGCCACTGACAAGGTGCGCTTCGTCTGGCTCTGTCCGACGACGTACTGGTCGAGGAAGTCGTGGATCTCGGCGGGCTTGGGCAGCTCGTCGAGCTTGACCTCACCGGCCTCCGCCAGCTCTTCCTCGATGATCTCGTTGCAGAGATCGATGCACTCGTCGCAGATGTAGACGCCAGGCCCGGCGATCAGTTTCTTGACCTGTTTCTGGCTCTTCCCGCAGAACGAGCACTTGAGCAGGTCACCGCCGTCGCCGATGCGTGCCATGAGTGCAGACCCCAAATCCTTTTCTGCGCTACCCCGTCCGGCGGGCCCGGTAGGAGCGTTCTCGTGACGGTACCCGCCCGACCCGCCTCCGGGCAGCATCAGCTCACCGGAGATTCATCAACGGGTCGGCCGGCGGTCGATGCCGGGGCCTGTGCTGGCCCCGGCACCCCCGGTCAGACTGCGGAGAGCTTGCGGCTCTGGATGATCTCGTCGACGATCCCGTACTCCTTGGCCTCATCGGCCGTGAGAATCCGGTCCCGCTCGATGTCCTCGTGCACCTGCTCCGGCGTGCGGCCGCTGTGCTTGGCCAGCGTGGCCTCGAGCAGCCGCCGCATGCGGGTGATCTCGGCCGCCTGGATCTCCAGGTCGGACACCTGGCCGTAGAAGCCCTCGGTGGCCGGCTGGTGGATCAGGATGCGCGCGTTCTGCACCGCGAGGCGACGGCCCGGCGTACCGGCCGCCAGCAGCACGGCGGCCGCCGACGCGGCCTGCCCGAGGCAGACCGTCTGGATGTCGGGGCGGATGAACTGCATCGTGTCGTAGATCGCCATCAGGGACGTGAACGACCCGCCGGGCGAGTTGATGTACATGCTGATCTCGCGGTCCGGGTCCGCCGACTCCAGGCACAGCAGCTGCGCCATGACGTCGTTGGCCGACGCGTCGTCGATCTGCACCCCGAGGAAGATGATGCGCTCCTCGAAGAGCTTGTTGTACGGGTTGGACTCCTTGACCCCGTAGCTCGTGCGCTCGACGAAGGACGGCAGCACGTACCGCGACTGCGGCATCTGGAAGTTGCTCACCTGCTGCTCCCGTTCCCGTTCTCGCTGACCGCGTCCGGAAGCTGCCCGGCGCGGGAGATCACGTGGTCGACGAAGCCGTACTCCAGCGCCTCCTGCGCGGAGAACCAGCGGTCGCGGTCGAAGTCCGCGGTGATCTTCTCGACCGGCTGGCCGGTGTGCCCGGCGATCAGCTCCGCCATCTCACGCTTGTGGCGCTTGAACAGCTCCGCCTGGATGGCGATGTCCGACTCCGTGCCCCCGACGCCCGCCGACGGCTGGTGCATCAGGATCTGGCAGTGCGGCAGCGCGTACCGCTTGCCGGGCGTGCCCGCCGAGAGCAGGAACTGCCCCATCGAGGCAGCCAGCCCCATCGCGTAGGTGGCCACGTCGCACTCGATGAACTCCATCGTGTCGAAGATGGCCATGCCGGCGGTGACCGAGCCACCGGGCGAGTTGATGTAGAGCGAGATGTCCGCCGCCGGGTCCTCTGCCGACAGCAGGAGCATCTGCGCGGCGATCCGGTTGGCGATGTCGTCGTCGACCTGCTGGCCGAGCACGATGATCCGCTGCTGGAGCAGCCGCTCGTACACCGAGTCGGACAGCGTCATCGATGTCGGTCCGGCGCCTCGCCGCATCGCTGCGCCGAATCGGTCCGCCACACGCGAACCGGTGTCCTGGGTCGTCACTTCACCCTGCCTTCTGCTGGTCAGCTCGCGTCTTGTTCAGATTCGACCCTACGCGGACGGACGCCGCGAACGCCGCGTAAGGCCTGGTTGTTCGCTGTGGGCGTGGCGCGGGCCCCGGCGACGGCTCAGGAGTCGGCGCGAGCCTTCTCGTCCGCCTGCTTCTCGGCTGCCGCCGGGCTCTCCTCGGCAGCCGTATCCGCAGCCGTATCCGCAGCCGTGTCCGCAGCCGTGTCCTCGGGAGCGGGCACCTCGAGCACCTGCGGCTCGGGCTCGTCGTCCTCGCCGAGCAGGTCGGACATGTCGACCGGCGCGCCGGACGCGTCGGTGACGGTGGCGGCCCGGACGGCGGCGATGAGGGCCTTGCTGCGCCGCACGTCGGAGTAGATGGCGCCGAGCTGGCCCGCTTCCTGAATGCGCCGCACGAACTCCTCCGGCGGCATCTGGTACTGCTGCGCCTGGAAGACGATGCGCTCGGTGAGCTCCTGATCGTTCACCGAGACCTGCTCGGCGTCGGCCAGCGCGTCGAGCACGAGCCGGGTGCGCACGGACCGCTCCGCCGCCTCCTTGGTGTCGGCGTCGAACTGCTCGCGGGTGCGGCCCTGGGCGCCCAGGAACTCCTCGAACTTGCTCTCGTCGTGCTCGAACGGGTGCACGGCGTCGTGGAGGGCGGAGTCGACCTCGGCCTGCACCACGCTCTCCGGCAGCGGCACCTCGGTGCCGTCGACCAGCGCGTCGAGCACCTTGTCGCGGGCCTGCGTGACCTGCTCCATGCGCCGCACGCGGCCGAGCCGCTCGCGCAGGTCGGCCGTGAGCTCGTCCAGGGTGTCGAACTCGCTGGCGAGCTGCGCGAACTCGTCGTCGGCGTCGGGAAGCTGGCGCTCCTTGACGGCGGTGACCGTGACCGTGACCTCGGCGTCCTGGTCGGCGAACTCGCCCGCGACCAGCTTGGAGGTGAAGGTGGCCGACTCGCCGTCGGACAGGCCCTCGATGGCCTCGTCGATGCCCTCGATCAGCCCGCCCTGCCCCACCTGGTACGAGAACCCGGTGGTGGTGGCCTCCTCGACGGGCTTGCCGTCGACGGCGGCCGACAGGTCGATGAGGACGAAGTCGTCTTTCGCGGCCGGGCGCTCGACGCCGGTAAGCGTGCCGAAGCGAGCGCGGAGGCTCTCCAGCTGCTCGTCGACGTCGTCGTCGCTCACGTCGACGTCGTCGACGGAGACGGCCAGCGAGTCCAGGTCGGGCAGCGTGAGCTCCGGGCGGACATCGACCTCGGCGGTGAACGCGAGCTTGTCGCCGTCCGCGATCTCGGTGACCTCGATTTCCGGGCGCCCGATCGGCGAGACGTCGTCGGAGGCGGTCACGACCTCGCTGTACTTGGCCGGGACGGCCCCGTTGACGACCTCCTCCAGCACCACGCCACGACCCAGCCGGGCCTCGATGATGCGCGCGGGGACCTTGCCCGGGCGGAAGCCGGGAACCCGGACCTGCTGCGCGATCTTCTTGTACGCGCGGTCGAAGTCCGGCTTCAGCTCGTCGAACGGCACCTCGACGTTGATCCGGACCCGCGTCGGGCTCAGCCGCTCGACGGTGCTCTTCACGGTGGGGTACTCCTCGGTACTGGGAACGGCGGTGCGGGCCGCAACGACGTGGAGCCCGCAAGCATGCCCGGCCACGGCGCCGGAGGGCGCCCGGCCGGTCGTCCTCGCGAGTCTAGGTGACCGGGCGAGGTACGCGCCGTCCGGCCACCTCGGCGGGCTCCGGGGCGCCGACGTCGGAGAACTCTGACGCGGAGAACTCGACGCCCGATCACATGACGTCCACCGCGATCGGCCCGGCCTGGTCGTCGGGGGGGATCATGGGCGAAGCGTAGTCGCCCGGCTACGGTGGCGGGCGTCAAATGCGCTCTGGGCGCGGAAGTCTCCCGAGCGGAGTTCGGTGACGGGGTCGATGGTCGAGCAGCCGCTCGACGAGCCGACGCTCCTGGTGCGCGCCCAGGAGGGCGACGTCCGGTCGTTCGAGCTGCTCGCCGGCCGCCACCGTGCTGCGCTGTACCGGCTCGCGGCGCGGGTGCTGGGCGACCCGACCGAGGCCGAGGACGCCCTCCAGGAAGCGATGTTCGACGCGTGGCGGCGCATCCGGTCGTTCCGCGGCGACTCGGCGTTCGCCACCTGGATGTACCGCATCGTCGTCAACCGGTGCGCCGGCATGCTCCGCCGCCGCACACCCGTGCCCGTCGAGGAGCCAGCAGAGACACCCGCGCCGGACTCCCCCGAGCGAGCGGCCGAGCTCGACGCCGGGCTGGCCGCGCTCGGGCGGGCCGTCGCCGGGTTGCGCCCGGACCTGCGGATCTGCTGGGCGCTGCGGGAGCTGGAGGGCCTCGGGTACGCCGACATCGTCCAGATCACCGGGGCGAGCGAGGACGCGGTGCGCGGCCGCATCCACCGCGCCCGGGTGCAGCTGGCGGTGGTGATGCGACCGTGGCGGTGAGCCCCGCGCCCAGCTCGGCGGCCTCCGCCCCGTCGAGGCCGGAGGCCTCGGCCACCGTCTCCCCTGGTTCCAGTGCGATCCCAGTCTCCACACGTTTTGATAGGCGTCGACCACGCCCCGCCGGTCGCGGGACAGCCGTCGGTCAGCGGCTGCGGCCAGGCCGGCCCTGCAGTACGCAGTCGCCGCACAGCCCGCCGGCGGGCACCCGGTAGTAGAGGCAGCAGCTGCGCCTTCGGAAGGTCCACGCCACGTCCGGGGCGGACGGGGCGAGCAGCTCCCCCGTACCCGCGAGCGGCCCCGTGGCGAGCAGCCGCTCCGCCACCTTCGCCGCGGGCGCCGCGGCCTCCGGGCGCGCCGTGCCCAGCACCCGCTTCGCCCCGGCGAGCGCGGACGCCGCGTTGCCCCACAGCACCCGCTCCGACACCGCCACCTGCGCATGCACGGCCGCTACCAGCGGTACGAGGTGCCCGTCGAGCACCGTCGAGGCCAGCTCGGTCGCGGGCAGGACGGCGGGCTCCGCGCACCAGAGCCGCAGCGGCCCGCTCGCGGCCGGCCGCCAGTGCAGGGCGTCCGGGGTCAGCGCGGGCACCACGTCGTGCAGCACCGCGGCGGCGAACGGCGCCGAGAGCAGCCCGGCAGCCAGCCCCTGGAACGCGATGGACGCGGCCACCCGGTCGTCCACAGCGCCCTCGCCGCCGAGCGCGCGGCGAACCTGGGCGATGCGGTCGCGAAGTGGTTGCGGATCCGCCCAGAGGTCGCGCAGCGGGCGCCACGTGGGGTCGGCCACCTCTGCCGGGTCGGTGCCGACCGCGAAGAACGGCCCGAGCCCTGCCACGTCGGCCAGCACGGCGCGCACGTCCACCCCACCAGTCTCCCTGGGCCGCTCTCCGCGACGATCCCGGTCCTCGCTCTGGGCGCTTCTCATGATCATTTCTGACGCCCTCCGACCGCCCCGAACCCGCGGGAGGCGACATCCGGACGAAACGGGCCGTACACATTACCGTCCCAGCCGCCCGGAGCGCCGTGCACGGAACGGTTGAGATCGTCACTACAACTCCGCCTGGCGAATCGCCGCTCCGACGTGCGACATTGTCCTTGCGATACCGCACCCGCTGACGCGTGCGCGCTCGTTAACCGTGCGAACAGCCAGCCGACGCCCCACAACGGCGTCCGGTAGTCGTGCCGGCGTCCGGAGAGCACCACTCCAGGACGCGCGGCGCAGCCCAGGCGTACGGAGATGCGCTGCGTGCGTCCGTCAGCCACAACCAGCGGCGCCCGCGCATCGGCCTGATACTTCGTCCCAAACGATCACGTCGTCCCGATGGCCGATATCGGGGTGCACCGAGACGACTGGAGGCATCTTGGCTGCGAACACAGCGGGTACCTCGGCGGGGCTCTACGCCCCTGAGTTCGAGCATGACGCGTGCGGCGTCGCATTCGTCGCCGATCTCGCCGGTCGCCGCGATCACGGAATAGTCCGTAAGGCGCTCACAGCGCTGCTCCGAATGGAGCATCGCGGTGCTCGCGGTAGCGAGGCGAACACCGGCGACGGCGCGGGCATCCTGATCCAGGTCCCGGACGAGTTCTTCCGCGCAGTCGTCGACTTCGAGCTGCCCGCTGCAGGCGCGTACGCCGTGGGCACGGCCTTCCTCCCGCTCGACGCGGAGAAGGCGGAAGCGGACGTCGCGGAGATCGACCGGCTCGCCGCCGAGGAGGGCCTGCGGGTCATCGGCTGGCGCGAGCTGCCCGTCGACCCCGACGCCGCCGGCATCGGCCCCTCGGCCCGCGCCGCCATGCCGGGTTTCCGCCAGCTGTTCGTGGCCGGCCTCGCCGGCGAGACCGGCGTCGAGCTGGAGCGCCGCACCTTCTGCCTGCGCAAGCGCGCCGAGCACAGCACCGGCACGTACTTCCCCAGCCTGTCGCCCCGCACCATCGTCTACAAGGGGATGCTCGCCGAGCCGCAGGTCGAGGCGTTCTACCCGGACCTCGCCGACGAGCGCGTGACGAGCGCGCTGGCCGTCGTGCACTCCCGGTTCTCGACCAACACGTTCCCGGCGTGGCCGCTCGCGCACCCGTACCGCTACGTGGCGCACAACGGCGAGATCAACACGCTGCGTGGCAACCGCAACTGGATGGCCGCGCGCGAGGCCCTTCTGGAGTCGGACGTCATCCCGGGCGACCTTACCCGCCTCTCCCCCATCGTCACGCCGGACGCGAGCGACTCGGCCACCTTCGACGAGGTGCTCGAACTGCTGCACCTGGGCGGGCGCAGCATGGCGCACTCGGTGCTGATGATGATCCCGGAGGCGTGGGAGAACCACGACGAGATGGACCCGGCGCGCCGGGCCTTCTACGAGTTCCACTCCACCCTCATGGAGCCGTGGGACGGGCCTGCGCTCGTCACCTTCACCGACGGCACGCAGATCGGCGCGGTGCTCGACCGTAACGGGCTGCGCCCGGCCCGCTACTGGGTCACCGAGGACGGCACCGTCGTGCTGGCCAGCGAGGTCGGCGTGCTCGACGTCGAGCCGTCCGCGGTCGTCAAGAAGGGCCGGCTCGAGCCCGGCCGCATGTTCCTGGTCGACACCGAGGCCGGTCGCATCGTCGACGACGCCGAGATCAAGGGCGCGCTGGCGGCAGAGCACCCGTATGCCGACTGGCTGCACGCCGGCCTGATCCGGCTGGAGGACCTGGCGAAGCGCGAGCGGGAGGTGCCGACGCACGCGGCGCTGACCTACCGGCAGCAGTCGTTCGGCTACACCGAGGAAGAGCTCAACGTCCTGCTGAAGCCGATGGCGTGCACCGGCGCCGAGCCGATCGGCTCGATGGGTAACGACGCCCCGCTCGCCCCGTTCTCGCAGCGGCCGCGCCAGCTCTACGACTACTTCACCCAGCTGTTCGCGCAGGTCACGAACCCGCCGCTGGACGCGATCCGCGAGGAGCTGGTCACCTCGCTCGGGTCGCTGCTAGGCCCCGAGCAGAACCTGCTCGGCGCCGGCCCGGCCAACTGCCGCACGATCGCGCTGCCGTTCCCGGTGCTCGGCAACGACGACCTCGCGCGGATCGTGCACATCAACGACGACGGGGAGTTCCCCGGCTTCGCCTCGCACACCGTCCGCGGGCTGTTCCGCGCCGCCGACGGCGGGGAGGGGCTCATCGCGCGGCTGGAGGAGATCAAGGCCGAGGTGTCGCGGGCCATCGAGGACGGCGCGCGGCTGATCGTGCTGTCCAACCGAGGGCTCGACAAGGACCTCGCGCCGATCCCGTCGCTGCTGCTCACCGGGGCCGTGCACCACCACCTGGTGCGGGAACGCAGCCGTACCCGGGTGGGGCTGGTCGTCGAGTCCGGCGACGCCCGCGAAGTGCACCACGTCGCGCTGCTCATCGGCTACGGCGCGGCGGCGGTCAACCCGTTCCTGGCGATGGCCACCGTCGAGGACCTCGCCGAGCGGGGCGACATTCCCGGCATCGACCCGGCCACCGCGGCGAAGAACCTGGTCAAGGCGCTCGGCAAGGGCGTGCGCAAGACGATGTCCAAGATCGGCGTGTCCACCGTGGCGTCGTACACGGGCGCGCAGATCTTCGAGGCGATCGGGCTCGGCCACGAGGTCATCGACTCCTGCTTCACAGGCACCACCTCGCGCCTCGGCGGCGTCGGTTTCGACGTGCTCGCCGAGGAGGTGCTGCGCCAGCACCGCCTGGCCTTCCCCGCCGACGAGGTGCGCGCCAACCACCGGTCGCTCACCGTGGGCGGTGAGTACCAGTGGCGGCGCGAGGGCGAGTTGCACCTGTTCAACCCGCAGACGGTGTTCAAGCTGCAGCACTCCACGCGCCAGGGCCGCTACGAGGTCTTCAAGGAGTACACGAGGTCCGTCGACGACCAGGCGAACCGGCTGATGACCCTGCGCGGGCTCTTCCGGTTCAAGGAGGGCGTCCGCCCGCCGGTGCCGATCGAGGAGGTCGAGCCGGTCGAGGAGATCGTCAAGCGGTTCGGCACCGGCGCCATCTCCTACGGGTCCATCTCCCAGGAGATGCACGAGACGCTGGCCATCGCCATGAACCGGCTCGGCGGCCGGTCCAACACGGGCGAGGGCGGCGAGGATTCGGAGCGGTTCACCCCCGACGCCAACGGCGACTCGCGGCGCAGCGCCGTGAAGCAGGTGGCGTCCGGGCGGTTCGGCGTCACCAGCGAGTACCTCGTCAACGCGAGCGACCTGCAGATCAAGATCGCACAGGGCGCCAAGCCGGGCGAGGGCGGGCAGCTGCCGGGCAGCAAGGTCTACCCGTGGATCGCGAAGACGCGGTACTCCACGCCGGGCGTCGGGCTCATCTCGCCGCCACCGCACCACGACATCTACTCGATCGAGGACATCAAGCAGCTCATCCACGACCTCAAGAACGCCAACCCGCTTGCCCGCGTGCACGTGAAGCTGGTGAGCCAGGTCGGCGTCGGCACGGTCGCGGCGGGTGTGGCGAAGGCCTACTCCGACGTCGTGCTCATCTCCGGCCACGACGGCGGCACGGGCGCCTCGCCGCTGTCCTCGATCAAGCACGCCGGTGCCCCGTGGGAGCTCGGGCTGGCCGAGACGCAGCAGACGCTGTTGGCCAACGGGCTGCGCGACCGGATCGTCGTGCAGACCGACGGGCAGCTCAAGACCGGCCGGGACGTCGTCATCGCGGCGCTGCTGGGCGCCGAGGAGTTCGGCTTCGCCACGGCGCCGCTCGTGGTGTCGGGCTGCATCATGATGCGGGTCTGCCACCTCGACACCTGTCCGGTCGGCGTCGCCACGCAGAACCCCGAGCTGCGCAAGCGGTTCGACGGGCGCCCCGAGTACGTCGTCAACTTCATGCGGTTCATCGCCCAGGAGGTGCGCGAGTACCTGGCGCAGCTGGGCTTCCGCACGGTGGCCGAGGCCGTCGGGCACGCGGAGGCGCTCGACACCGACGACGCCGTACGGCACTGGAAGACCCTGGGTCTGGACCTGCGCCCGATCTTCCACATGCCCGATCTCCCGCCCGGCGCCGTGCGCCACCAGGTCAAGGCGCAGGACCACGGGCTGGAGAAGGCGCTGGACAACACGCTGATCCAGCTCTCGGAGGGCGCGCTGTCCTCCGGGGACAAGGTCAAGCTGGAACTGCCGGTGCGCAACGTCAACCGCACCGTCGGCACGATGCTGGGCTACGAGCTCACGCGGCGCTGGGGCGGCGAGGGCCTACCCGACGACACCATCGACGTCACGCTCAGCGGCTCGGCCGGGCAGAGCTTCGGCGCGTTCGTGCCGAGGGGCATCACGCTGCGGCTGGTCGGCGACACGAACGACTACTTCGGCAAGGGCCTCTCCGGCGGGCGGCTGACGCTGCGGCCCGACCCGGCGGCGCCGTTCACCGCCGAGGAGAACGTCATCGCCGGCAACGTCATCGGCTACGGGGCCACGTCGGGCGAGATGTTCATCCGCGGGGTCGTCGGCGAGCGGTTCTGCGTGCGCAACTCGGGCGCGCTGGCCGTCGTCGAGGGTGTCGGCGACCACGGCTGTGAGTACATGACCGGCGGCCGGGTGGTCGTGCTCGGCGGCGTCGGGCGCAACTTCGCGGCCGGCATGTCGGGCGGCGTCGCCTACGTCCTCGATCTCGTCCAGGACCGGCGACTGCGCGGGCGCGTCAACGGCGAGATGGTCGACATCGACCCGCTCGACGACGACGACCGCGTGTTCCTGCGTGACTCGGTCGAGCGCCACCACGCCGAGACCGGCTCGGCGGTCGCGCTCGCGCTGCTCACCGACTGGGACACGGCCGTCGACCGGTTCGGCAAGGTCATGCCCAAGGACTACAAGCGGGTCCTGCAGGCCCGCGCGGCGGCCGAGCGCGACGGCCGCGATGTGAACGAAGCCATCATGGAAGCGGCACACGGATGAGCGAACTTGCGAGCGAATCAATGTCTCAGCGCCTTCGCGAAGCGCAGGCCGAGCGCAGCGAGGTTGCGATGAGCGGCAACGTGAACGAAGCCACAATGACGATTCTTGGGACGATTCTTGGGGAGGCCGCACATGGCTGACCCCAAGGGATTCCTCAAGGTCCCTCGGGAGACCCCCACCCGCCGTCCCGTCGACCTGCGCCTGATGGACTGGCGCGAGGTCTACCAGGAGTTCCCGGACCACCACCTGGAGCGCCAGGCCAGCCGGTGCATGGACTGCGGCATCCCGTTCTGCCACCAGGGCTGCCCGCTGGGCAACCTCATCCCGGAGTGGAACAACCTCGTCTACCGGGAGGACTGGCGGGAGGGGATCGAGCGGCTGCACGCCACGAACAACTTCCCGGAGTTCACCGGCACCCTGTGCCCGGCCCCGTGCGAGGCGGCGTGCGTCCTGGCGATCAACAGCGACGCCGTGACGATCAAGCAGATCGAGCTGCAGATCATCGACCACGCGTGGCAGGAGGGCTGGGTCACCGCGCAGCCGTCCATCACGAAGACGGGCAAGAAGGTCGCCGTGGTCGGCTCGGGCCCCGCGGGCCTCGCGGCCGCCCAGCAGCTCACGCGCGTCGGGCACGACGTCGTGGTCTACGAGCGCGCCGACCGCATCGGCGGCCTGCTGCGCTACGGCATCCCCGAGTTCAAGATGGAGAAGCACCGGCTGGACCGGCGCCTCAAGCAGATGCGCGACGAGGGCACGCACTTCCGCGCGTCCGTCGACGTCGGCACCGACATCACCGTCGAGCAGCTGCGCGCCGAGTTCGACGCGGTGGTGCTCGCGGGCGGGGCCACCGCTTGGCGGGACATCCCGGTGCCGGGCCGCGAGGTCGAGGGCGTGTACCAGGCGATGGAGTACCTGCCGTGGGCCAACCACGTGCAGCAGGGCGACATCGACTCCCCGCCGATCACCGCTGAGGGCAAGCACGTGGTGATCATCGGCGGCGGCGACACCGGCGCCGACTGCCTCGGCACCGCCCACCGCCAGGGCGCCGCGTCCATCACGCAGCTGGAGATCATGCCGACGCCCCCGGAGAAGCGCACCGAGGGCATGCCGTGGCCGACCTACCCGATGGTCTACCGCGTGTCCTCGGCCCACGAGGAGGGCGGCGAGCGGCTGTTCTCGGTCAACACCACCGAGTTCGTGGCCGACTCCGACGGCAAGCTCGCGGCGCTGCGCCTGGTCGAGGTCCGGCGAGATGAGAGCGGGCGCTTCGTGCCGGTGGAGGGCACCGAGCAGGAGCTCCCAGCCCAGCTCGTGCTGCTCGCCATGGGCTTCGTCGGCCCCGAGAAGGGCAAGCTCCTCGCCGACCTGGGCGTCGAGCTGGACGAGCGCGGCAACGTCGCCCGCGACGGCAGCTTCATGACCAACGTCGACGGCGTCTTCTCCGCAGGCGACATGGGCCGCGGCCAGTCGCTGATCGTGTGGGCGATCGCGGAGGGCCGCGCCGCAGCCGCCGGTGTGGACGCCTACCTGACCGGCCGGGACGTCCTCCCGCGCCCGATCAACCCGACGGACCGCCCGCTCACCTAGGCCAGGAGCGCGCTGGGCTGACCGCCGCGAGAGCTACCCGACCTGCACGAGAGGGCGGCTCTCGCGGCGCTCGGCCTTGGCCCGCCGGCGCGCGCGCAGCCGGGTCACCAGCGCGAACGCGCCTGCCGACAGCCCGCCCATCACCATCCCGGCCACCAGCCCGCGCAAGGGGTCACCGCCGGTCAGCGGGCCGAGCAGCAGCCCGACGGACATCATGTAGCAGGCCCACAGCGCGGAGCTCACGAGCGAGCAGGGCACGAACCGGCGCAGCCCGAGACCGTAGCGCCCGGCCGCCGTGGTGCTGACCAGCCGTCCGCCGGGCACGAACCGCGCGCCGACGATCGTCACCGCGGGCCGGCCCACGACATTGCGCCGCACCCACCGCGCGATCCCGCCGTCACCGGGCACCGCCACCCGCCGTGAGGTGCGCCCGAGCGCGAACAGCAGGTGGTCGCCGACGATGGATCCGACCAGGGCTGCGGCGAGCAGGCCGAAGGCCATGGGCACGTCGTTCGACCCGATGGCGACGGCCGACGCGGTCATCAGCAGCGGCTCGCTGGGGACCACGGGGAACGGCCCGTCGAGCGTCACGAGCAGGGCGAGCAACGGCAGGAGCCAGCCGCTGTGTAGCAGCAGCACGACGTCCATGAGGGCCCCCTGGGTCCATTGCAGTTCTCGCTCGGCACCAGCCTGGCCGTTACGCGGCCCGTGCTCTGCCCGGCAGGCACCCCGATCCGAGTGGGGGCTGTCCCCACCCTCTCAGCGGCGACGGAAGAACCGCGCGGACTCCGGCCGGAACATCAGGGTCAGGGCCGTCAGCACCGCCGCGATGTGCAGCACGCGCAGCGCGCTCACGACCAGGGTCGGGCCGTCGGCCGCCGTCAGGAACGCGACGGGGTCGCCGCCTGCCGCGAGCCACGACACCGGTTCCACGACGAGCGACAGGGTGCCGATCCCGCCCAGCAGGGCCGCCACGGCCCACCGCACGGCGTTGCGGCCGGTGTAGAGGGCCAGCACCAGCACGGTGAGACCGGTGTAGATCGCGAAGCGGACGCCGAGCTGCGCGAGGGTGGGCGGCTCGGGCAGCAGGAGCCACACCAGCGCCTCCACCGCTCCGGCGGCGATGGCTGCGAGCCAGAGCCGCACCGAGGCGTGGACGGGCGGCGGTGCGACAGATGGGCTGACCGGGACAGGTGCGGCGCTCATGGCGGCCTCCTCGGTGGACGATGCCGCCGAGTGTTCGCGCCGGGCTCCGCAGGGACAGGTGGGCAGTCCTCCGGATCGGACGGGGGACAACCCCCGTCGAAAGCCCTTGTCGACAGTCCTCGGAATCCTCTGGTAAACAGGAGGGTTGCAATTGCCGAGAATTCGGCTAACGCGATTCTGTAACCATTCTACCAGGAGGTTCCAGCAATTGTCGAGCTTGGCTGAGGATCGCCGCTACATCGAGAAACTGTACGAACGGCTCGACGCTGAGCGAGCCGCCAACGAGGCCGGGCTGGTGGCGGCGCAGCGGGCGACGGGCAGCTCGCCCGGCGAGATGTCGCTGCGCGAGGCCGCAGTGCGATCGCTGGTCACGCGGCTGGCCCGGCTGCGCGGCGGGACCGACGGGCTGTGCTTCGGACGGCTCGACGCGGCCGACGGGACACGCACATTCGTCGGGCGGCTCGGGCTGCTCGACGAGGAGTACGAACCGCTGCTCGTCGATTGGCGGGCACCGGCGGCCCGTCCTTTCTACTGTGCAACGGCGGCGCGTCCGGAGGGGTTGGTCCGCAGGCGGCACTACGTAACGCGCCGGCGCCAGGTCGTCGCCGCCCACGACGACGTGCTGGACGCGGGCGCGGACGGCGTCGGCTCCGATGCCGCCCTGTTCACGGCGCTGGACGCACCCCGCACCGGTTCCATGCGGGACATCGTCGCGACGATCCAGGCCGAGCAGGACGAGGTGATCCGGCTCGGCAGCACAGGAATTGTCGTGATCGAGGGTGGCCCGGGTACCGGCAAGACCGCAGTGGCACTGCACCGCGTGGCCTACCTGCTCTACACGCACCCGCAGCTCGCCCGACGCGGCGTGCTCGTTGTCGGCCCACATCCGAGGTTCCTCGAGCACATCTCGGCGGTGCTGCCCTCGCTCGGCGAGACCGACGTCGTGTTCGCGACGCCAGGAGCGCTGCTCCCCGGACTCGCCACCACGGTCGAGGACAACCCGTGCACGGCGCGGGTGAAAGGCTCCCTCGTGATGGTCGACGTTCTCGCCGCCGCGGTGCGTGACCGGCAGGCGGTGCCGCCCGCGGACGCCCCGATCGCGGTGCCGCTCGACGACGTCACCGTCGAGTTGACCGCGGACATCGCGGCCGCCGCCCGCGAAGGGGCCC
The DNA here is from genome assembly GCF_039526725.1 of Pseudonocardia aurantiaca. Lineage (NCBI taxonomy): Bacteria > Bacillati > Actinomycetota > Actinomycetes > Pseudonocardiales > Pseudonocardiaceae > Pseudonocardia > Pseudonocardia aurantiaca. The sequence continues at coordinate 22,930 of NZ_BAAAJG010000029.1, read as the reverse complement.
GCGCGACCGGCAAGCCGCACAACCAGGCGCGCCCCGTCTTCGTCGAGGGCGTGGTGGACGCGCTCACCGAACAGGCCGTCGACCGCATCGGCGCGGGCTGGCTGGCGCCGCGCGACACGCCGGACCTGGCGGCCGAGCTGCGCGCGGACGCCCACGCGGAGCTGCGGGCGAGCCCGGCGCTGCGCGCCGCCGTCGACGCGCTGTGGCCAGAGCTCACCCAACAACGGCTGCTCGAGGAGCTCTTCGGCTCGTCCGAACGGCTCGACGCGGCAGGCGCGGTGCTGCCTCCGGCCGACCGGGCGGCGCTGCTGCGGGCGGACGGGGCGGCCTGGACCGTGTCCGACGTGCCGATGCTCGACGAGGCCGCGGAGCTGCTGGGTCAGCTCCCGGTCCGGGGCCGGCGCACCGCGGACGCCGCCGAGTACGCCGAGGGCGTGCTGCAGATTCTCGACGGCGACCCCACCGACCCCGACGAGCACGACGACGCCCTCCTGCGCGCAACCGACGTCCTCGACGCCGAGGCGCTGGTGGAGCGGCACGCGGAACGCGACGACCGCACCGTCGCGGAGCGCGCCGCCGCGGACCGCGAGTGGATCTACGGGCACGTGGTCGTCGATGAGGCGCAGGAGCTGTCGGAGATGGACTGGCGGGTGCTGGTGCGCCGCTGCCCGACGCGCTCCTTCACGGTGGTCGGCGACCTCGCGCAGCGGCGCTCGGCCGCGGGCTCGCGCTCCTGGGCAGCAGCCGTCGAGCGGTACGCTCCGGGCCGTTGGACCCACCGGCTGCTGTCGGTCTGCTACCGCACACCCGCCGAGATCATGGCGGTGGCCGCCGCCGTTCTCGCCGCGCACGACCCCGGCCACCAGGCGCCCGAGCCGGTGCGCTCGACCGGGGTGCGGCCCTGGGCGCGGAAGGTGGGCCCGGATGAGCTCGCCGCCGCCGTCGCTGAGGCCGTGCACGCCGAGGCGAGGAACGGCGGCTCCGTCGCGGTTGTCACGGGGGTGCCGCTGCCGCCGGTGGAGGGTGCCACGGTGCTCTCGCCACGGGAGGTGAAGGGTCTCGAGTTCGACACCGTTCTGGTCGTCGAGCCGGCGGCGATGGTGACGACCGGGCCTGGCGATCTTTACGTCGCGCTGACGAGAGCGACGCAGCGCCTGGGCGTGCTGCACAGCGGCCCGCTGCCGGCGGGCCTGGAGATCTGACCGCGCAGCACTCAGACGCCACGCAGCCGCTGCGCACCGGCGCCGCCGTAGCGGTCGAGCACGCGCCTGCGCATCGTGGGGTCGGCCCGCGGGACGGGCTCCAGGAAGACGTCCGCCAGGTCGGGGAAGCGGGCGTGCAGGTCGGCGTCTATGTCGACGCACGCCCGCTCGAGTTCAGCGACGCTGAGCGAGTCGTCGAAGTCGAGCCGGGCGCAGAGCAGGATCTGGTCGGTGCCGATAGTCATGGTGAGCAGGTCGACGACCTGGTCCACCTCCGAGCGCGCGGCGAGGGCATCGCGCAGCGCGTAGACGGTGCGGCGGTCCGCCTGACGACCGATGAGCAGGCCCGCGTTGGTGCGGCCGAGCACAAACGCCACCCCGGTGAGGAGCACACCGATCAGCACGGACGCGAGCCCGTCCCAGAACCCCGAGCCGGAGAGCTGGTGCAGGCCCACCCCGCCGAAGGCCAGCACCAGTCCGATGAGCGCGGCGCTGTCCTCGAAGAACACGCTCTTGACCGTCGGGTCGTCGGTGCGGCGCAGCCACTCCCGGAACCCGACGCCCTCACGGGCGGACTCGGTGCGCACCTGCCGCACCGCCTGCACCCAGGAGGCACCTTCGAGTAGGAACGACGCCCCGAGCACCGCGTAGGCCACCCACGCCAGCGTCTGTTCGGCCTCGCCGCCGAGCATGGTCCGCACGCCCTCGACGAAGGCGAACACCGCGCCGGAGACGAAGATGCTCACTGCCGCGATGAGCGCCCAGAAGAACCGGGCCTTGCCGTAGCCGAAGGGGTGTCGGCGGTCGGGCCGCCGTGCCGACTGCCGCAGCGCGGTCAGGAGCAGCAACTCGGTGGCGGTGTCGGCGACGCTGTGTGCGGCCTCGGCGAGCATGGCCGCCGAGCCGGTGAGCGCCCCGGCCACGAACTTCAGCACGGCGATCAGGGCGTTCACGGCCGTCGCGACGAGAACGGTGAGTGTGCTCTCGCCCTGCCCCTCGGCGCCTGGCCCTTCCTCTGCTGCCACAGCGCCGAGGCTACGGCGAGAAGGGCCCGCCGGGATCAGCGTCCGGCGAGCCGCTCCACAACCGGGGCGAACGCCTCGACGAAGGCCGAGTTGACGCTGACGTAGGACACGCCCAGCGCGTCGCGGCGGCGCTGCAGCTCGTCGGCCATCTCCGTGACGCTGCCGCGGAGCATCGCCAGTGAGTCGTGGGCCACCAGCGTAGCGGCGTCGGTGCCGGTGAAGGCGCGGACCCACGGTGGGACGTCGTCGCCGACGACGAACAGGTTCATGGCGATCTCGATGTCGTCGGCGCGCTCACCCGCCGCGGACCGCAGCCGCCCGGCCATGCCCGCGACCTCGTCGCGAGTGGCCAGCGGCCGGGCGGCGAGCGTGACGATGTCGGCCTTCTCCGCGGCCAGGTCGAGCGCCTTCGGGCCGGCCGCGGCCACCAGCACAGGGGTGCGCTGGTCGCCGTCCAGCTCACGCAGGTGGTCGATCGCCTCGCCCATCTGCCGCAGGCGCTCCCCGCCGGTGCCGAACGGCAGGCCGAGGCGCTCGGCGAACGTCTTCGCGTCGGGACGCCCTGTGCCGATGCCGAACTCGAAGCGGCCGTCGGTGAGCACCGAGAGGCTGTGCCCCTCCCACGCCGCCGACAGCGGTGGCCGCAACGAGCTGGCCAGTACGAACGTGCCGACGCGAAGCTCCTTGGTCGCGCTCGCCGCCAGCGCCAGCGACGAGAACGGGGCGAGGAGCTGCAGTCCGTCGGGCATCAGCACGGTCGAGTAGCCGAGCTCCTCGATCCGGCGGGTGGTGGTGGCCCACTCCCCGGGCCCGGCGGTCGGCATGGCCACAACCCCGAAGCGGAACGTCCGGTCGCTCATACTCTTCCCTTCCCCGACATAATCATTACGAGGCAGAATCGTTCTACTGCGTATATGGTTTGTCAACTGATACGGTCTGGGCCGTGGCCGCCAGCCCCCAGCCCTTCGAGCCCCCGCCAGGAGCGGCGTTCCTGCTCAGCGCCCTCGGCTCACTCGCCGCCGCCCGGTTCGCCGAGCGGGTCGCCGCACTCGACCTCGCTCCCCCGCAGGTGGGCCTGCTGCGCGCGATCGCAGCCACCCCCGGCCAGAGCCAGCAGGCGGTGGCGCAGCTGCTCGGCACCCCGCCGAGCCGGCTCGTCGCGCTGGTCGACGGGCTCGCCGACCGCGGGCTCGTCGAACGCCACCGCAACCCCACCGACCGGCGGCTGCACGCCCTCCACCTGACCGACGCCGGGCGTGCCACCCTCGGCAGGCTGGAGAACCTCGGCCAAGAGCACGACAACGACATCTGCGGCGCCCTCGACACCGAGGAGCGCGCCCGGCTACGTGCCATGCTGATCCGCATCGCCGAGGACCAGAACCTCACGCCCGGCGTCCATCCCGGCTACCGACGGGACTGCTGACACAGTTATGTGCCCGGGTCACACAGGACCCGGCCGATCAGTGGTTGCACGGCACAGAGCGAATCGGGCGCGTCGGACGTACCGTCCTGCGTCATGAGTGCTGCAACGGGGCCGCTGCTCGCCGGGCGTACGGCCCTGGTCACGGGGGCGGCGTCGGGCATCGGAGCCGCGATGGCGCGGCGGCTGGTCGCCGACGGCGCGGACGTGGTGGCCGTCGACCGCGACGAGGCGGGGCTCAAGGCCCTGGCCGACGAGGTGCCCGGCGTGCGGCCGGTCCCGTGCGACCTCTCCCACCTCGCCGCCGTGGACGCGCTGCCCGCCGCCGTCGACGTGCTGGTCAACAACGCCGGGCTGCAGCACGTCGCACCTGTCCACGAGTTCGACCCGGACCGCTTCTCGCTGATCCTGCGCGTGATGCTGGAGGCCCCGTTCCGGCTGGCCCGGCTCACGCTGCCGCACATGTACGCCGCCGGCTGGGGCCGGGTGATCAACATCTCCAGCGTGCACGGCCTGCGCGCGAGCCCGTTCAAGTCCGCGTACGTCAGCGCGAAGCATGGTCTCGAAGGGCTCTCGAAGGTGATCGCGCTGGAGGGCGCCGAGCACGGGGTCACCAGCAACTGCATCGACCCCGCCTACGTCCGGACGCCGCTGGTGGAGCGGCAGATCGCGGACCAGGCCCGCACGCACGGCATCGACGAGGACGCCGTGGTCGAGGAGATCATGCTCGGCCCAGTGGCGGTGAAGCGCCTCGTGGAGCCGGACGAGGTGGCCGCGCTCGCCGCCGTGCTCTACGGCCCGGCGTCGGCCTCCATCTCTGGATCGTCGCTGTCCATGGACGGCGGCTGGACCGCCCACTAGTAAAAACCGGGAGACAACGTGGTCGACAGGCAGCCCCGCAGCAACATCGTCAAAGTGGTCGCGGCCAGCATGGCCGGCACCACCGTCGAGTGGTACGACTTCTTCCTCTACGGGGTCGCCGCCGCCCTGGTCTTTCCGGCCGTCTTCTTCCCGTCCAGCGACCCGGCGGTCGGGGTGCTGCTCGCACTCGGCACGTACGCGATCGGGTTCGTCGCGCGGCCGGTGGGCGGGCTCGTCTTCGGCCACTACGGCGACAAGATCGGCCGCAAGACGCTGCTCGTCATGAGCCTGGTGATGATGGGCGCCGCGACGTTCGCCATCGGCCTGCTCCCCGGGTACGACTCGATCGGGATCGCGGCTCCCGTGCTCCTGATCATCCTGCGGCTGGTGCAGGGCTTCGCCCTCGGCGGCGAGTGGGGCGGAGCCGTGCTCATCGTTTCCGAGCACGGCGAGCCGGCCCACCGCGGCTACTGGGCGAGCTGGCCGCAGGCGGGTGTGCCGTTCGGCCAGCTCCTCGCGAACGGGCTGCTCTTCATGCTCGCGGCGGTGCAGGACGAGGCCGCGTTCGCGGCGTGGGGCTGGCGCATCCCGTTCCTGCTCTCCGCGGTGCTCGTGCTGATCGGCCTATATGTCCGGCTGTCGGTGGAGGAGTCGCCGGTGTTCCAGGCGGCGCAGGCCAAGGCCGCCGAGCAGGCCGCCGCCGGCACGAAGGAGCAGATGCCGATCATCGAGGTGTTCCGCCGCTACCCCCGTGAGGTGTTCACGGCGATGGGCGCGCGGTTCGCCGAGAACGTCTCGTACTACATCTTCACGATCGTCGTCACGACCTACGCCACGCAGCGGCTGGGCCTGTCCAGCTCGTTCGTGCTCGGGGCGGTGCTGATCGGCGCGGCCGTGCACCTGGTGACGATCCCGATCTGGGGCGCGCTGTCGGACCGGTACGGCCGTAAGCCGCTCTACCTGATCGGCGCCGCCGGCGTGGGAGTGTGGGCGTTCGTGTTCATCGCGCTGCTCGACACCCGCAGCTTCCCGCTCGTCGTGGTCGCGATCGTGGTCGGGCTCCTCTTCCACGGGGCGATGTACGGGCCGCAGGCGGCGTTCCTGTCCGAGCTCTTCGGCACCGACGTCCGCTACTCGGGTGTGTCGATCGGTTACCAGCTCGCGTCTGTCGTCGCGGGCGGGCTGGCGCCGATCGTCGCCGTCGCGCTCTACACGAGCTTCGGCACGGGTTACGCGGTCTCCGTGTACGTGGCGGTGTGCGCGCTGGTGACGATCTTCGCCGTCGCGACCTACGGCGAAACCCGGCACCGCGACCTGTCCGACGTCGACGCATCGAGCCGCAGCGCCGTCCGCTGAGCGCTGACCGTCCGCTGAGCGCTGCCACGGAGAACGGGGACGGCGGTGGCATCATCGCCGCCGTGTCCCGCACCGCACTGGAGCTGCTGCGCCTGCTGGCGCACGACGCCCCCGCGGAGCGGATCGAGGAGCAGGCGCGGGCGCTCGCGGCGGCCGACCCGGAGTCCGGGGCGGTCGCCCGCGAGCTCGCGTTGCGGGTGCGGGCCGGGATCGACGGGCACCGCCGCCGCGAGGCCGAGCTGTCGGCGCTGGTCGACATCGCCAGGGACCTCGCGTCACTACCCGAGCCGGGCGGCGTGCTCGACACGATCGTCCGCCGCGCGCGCAGACTGGTCGGCGCGGACGTCGCGTACCTGACGCTGGCCGACGCCGAGCGCGGCGACACGTTCATGCGCGCGACGGCCGGCTCGGTGTCGGCGCGTTTCCAGGCGCTGCGGCTGCCGCAGGGCGCCGGTCTCGGCGGGCTCGTCGCCCAGACCCGGAGGCCGTACTGGACGCCCGAGTACCCCGGCGACGCGCGCTACGAGCACACCTCCGAGATCGACGCCGCGGTGGGCGAGGAGGGGCTCGTCGCGATCTGCGGCACGCCGCTGCTGGTGGACGGCGACTTCGTCGGGGTGCTGTTCGCCGCCAACCGCACGCGGCGCCCGTTCGCCAGGGGCGAGGTGGCGCTGCTCGGCTCGCTGGCGGCACTCGCGGCCGTCTCCCTCGTGCAGGCCCGCCGGGCGGCCGAGACGGCCGACGCGCTTGCCGCGCTCTCGGCGGCGCACGCCGGGATCGAGCAGGCGGCGGCCGCCCACGACCGCTTCGCAGGCGTGGTGCTCTCCGGCGGCGGGGTGGACGACATCGCGGCGGCTCTGGGCGAGCTGCTGGGCTGCTGGGTTGCCGTGCTCGACGTCGACGACCACCGGCTTGCCTCGTACGGGCAGGCCCCGGAACCGGGGCCGGAGCACGACCCGCTCGCCGACACGGAGGCCGTGCGCCTGTCTGTCGCGTCCGGGCGGCTCGCGGAGGCGGACGGGATGTGGGCGGTCGCCGTGAACGCGGCCGGGCAGCGGCTGGGCGCCCTCGTCCTCGGCGGCTGCCGCGACCTCGACAGCGGCCAGGGCCGGACGGTCGAGCGGGCCGCGATGGTGACGGCGCTGGTGCTGCTCTTCCGGATGCGCGCGGCGGAGGCCGACCAGCGTGTGCGCACGGACCTACTCGCCGACCTTCTCGCCCGCCCGGCCGGCCAGAACGACGGTGGGCTGGTCGAGCGCGGCAGGCTGCTCGGCCTCCGGCTGCAGACGCCGCACGTCGTCGCCGTGTGCCGGGGCGCGCGGCGGGGGCTGCACCTGGGGGCTGCCGCCGCGGGCAACGGGCGCGGCCTCGCCGGTGACCACCAGGGCGCGGTCGTCGCCGTCGTCCCCGGCCGGGACGCCTCCGCCGTCGCCGCGGAGCTGGCGCGGCGGCTCGGCGACGGGGTCACGGTGGGCGCGGCCGGGCCGGTCGTCCCGGCGGCGGGCCTGCGGGAGGCCCACGCCGAGGCGGTGCGCACCACCGACGCGCTGGCCGCGATGGGCATGGCGGCGGGCTCTGCGCGCGATCTGGGTTTCGCCGGGCTCGTCGCGGGCGGGCCTGCCGACGTCGACGGGTACCTGCAACGGGTGCTCGGGCCCGTCAGCGAGTACGACGCACGCCGCGGCAGCGACCTGCTCGGCACACTCGTGGCCTACTTCGCTGCGGGCGGGAGCCCCAGCCGTGCGGCCGGGGCGCTGCACGTGCACGTCAACACCGTCGCGCAGCGGCTGGAGCGCGTGGCGTCGCTCCTCGGGGACGACTGGGACCACCCCGACCGCGCCCTGGAGATCCAACTCGCCCTGCGGCTGCAGCGGCTGCGGAGCGGGACCCACACGTGACGACCCCGCGCGCCCGCGTCAGCAGCCGGACGCCCAGTCGTAGCCGTCGTCGGCGCCGACCAGGGCTGAGGGCCACACCTCGACGAAGGTCTCCTCGTCCACCCACGCGCTGTACCGCTCGAGCCCCATCGCAGCCACGAGGCCGTCGGTCTGCGTGCGCTGCTCGCGCAGCGCGGCCACCTTGCGCGCCAGGATCGCCCCGTCGAGCACCAGATCGACGTCGAGGTCGTCGACCGGCACCGTGACCGGATAGCCGTCCAGGTAGACGTCGGCGTCGCGGTGGAAGGCCTCCCACCGGCGCGCGTGCCGATCGCTCACCGCCGCGTACAGCAACCGCGCTCCCGGCGGGGCGGCCCGTTCGAAGGCCGCGGTCGTCCACCGCGACACGGCCTGGTGGTCGGTGTGGCCGGTGATCCCGTCCGGACCGAACGTCAGCACGGTCTGCGGGCGGACCTCGGTGATCAGCTCGCAGAGCCGCCCGACCGCCGCCTCCGGGTCGGCGTCCGCGCACCCGCCGTCGCTGTGGCCGAGCCAGTGGTGCTCGGTCACCCCGAGCACCTTGAGGCAGCGGGCCAGCTCGACGGTCCGTTCGGCGGCCAGCCGCTCCGGCGGCCACACCAGGGGGTCGGGAGTGCCGCCCTCGCCGCGGGTGGCCGTCACGCACACCACCCGCGAGCCGGCGTCCCGCTCGAGCGCCATGAGGCCACCGGACAGGTAGGCCTCGTCGTCAGGGTGCGCCCAGACGCCGAGCACGGTGCCGAGGCGGGCGATGTCTGCAGAGCTCATGGCTGCCGTTTTCATGACCGTCTCCAGTAGGTGAGTGCCTGATGCAGGACGAGGGCGCCCCCGCAGCACGCCGCTGCGACGACCCACAGCTTTCCGACCCCGCCGGCGTCGACGACGACGCCGCCCAGCAGCGCACCGGCCGCGAAACCCAGGTTGATCGCGGAGCTGTTGAGGGCGAGCACGAGCGGCGCGGATGCGTCCCCCAGCCCGAGCAGCCGGTGCTGCTGGGCCGGCACGAACGCGAAGGCCGCCAGCCCCCAGACGAGGACGACGGCGAGCGCCGTCCCCAGTGCGGAAACCGCGAGGGGCAGGAGCACGAGCGCCGTGGTCAGCACGCTCACCGCGGCGGCGGCGGTGCGCGCGCTCCCCCACCGGTCGGCGGCGGCCCCGCCGTACCACGTGCCGAGGAGCCCGCCGAACCCGAACATCCCGATCAGGAGCCCGATCCCGACCGGTCCCGCTACAGGACCGAGCAGCGGGCCGAGGTAGGTGTAGGCGGTGTTCGACCCGGCCATGAGCAGCAGCGTCACCGCCAGCGAACCGGCCAGCGCGCGGGACCGCAGCGGACGCAGCCGCGCGCGCAGTGACGTGCGCGGAATCGGGCCCGCGTGGACCCGCACGGCGAGGAGCCCGGCCACCGCGACCGCGCAGAGCACCACGACGAACCCGAACGCCATCCGCCACGACGACGCGGCGGCCAGCAGCACGCCGATCGGTGCGCCGAGCACCATCGAGGCCGAGGCCCCGCCCAGCACGACGGCCAATGCCCGCCCGCGTTGCTCCGCCGGCATCGCGGCCACGGCCGCGGCGCCCGCCGCCGGCACGTAGACACCCGCGGCGAGGGCGCTCAGCACGCGGGCGCCGACCAGCACCGGCAGCGACGGGGCGACAGCCGCGACGACGTTGGCCGCCCCGAACACCACGAGCGCGCCGACCAGCACCGGGCGCGGTGGCCGCACCCCGAGCAGCGCGCTGAGTACCGGGCCCCCGATCCCGCACGAGACCGCGAACGCAGTCACCGTCAGCCCGGCCGCCCCGACCGACACCCCGAGGTCGGCGGCGAGCCCGCCGAGCACACCGGCCACGACGAACGTGGCCGTGCCGATCGCGAACGACCCGAGCCCGAGCATCCCGACCGGGACCCAGGTCGCCGCTCCCACCCCGCTCGGGCGGGGCGCCAAAGCGGTGGCGCCTGCCTGCCCGTCCATGGCGGTCCTCCTGTCCTCGTCAGGACCCGAGGATGGGAGGTGGAGCTTTCACCCTGCTGACATACCGCTGTCGCGGCGGTCTCTCACGTTCTAGGAGCGCCCTGAACAGGACCCTCCTATCGGCGGCGCACGAGCCCCACCAGCCCGCCCGGCGCGAAGAACACCACCACGACGAACAGCGCCCCGAGCACGAACGTCGGCTCCGACAGCGGCACCCGCAGCACGGCGGGCAGCCCGGCCACCGCGTCGGAGCCGGCCAGCTCCAGCAGCCGGTTGTCCAGGTAGGTGTAGAGGACGCCGCCGAGCACCGCGCCCCACCGGCTGCCTGCGCCGCCGAGCACCACCATCACGAGCAGCCCGAGCGTCAGGTCGCTGGTGGTGAGCGAGGGGGTCGCCCCGCCCACCACCAGCAGGTGCGCGACCCCGCCGAGGGTGCCGAGGAAGCCGCCCACGAGCACGGCGAGCAACTGGGCCCGGTAGACCGACAGGCCGAGCACGGCGACCCGCTCGGGGTTCTCCCGAGCGGCCGCCCACACGTGCCCCGCACGCGAGCGCACGAGCCACGCCACCACCGCCCAGCACAGCGCCAGGTAGGCCAGTGCGAGCCAGTAGCGGTACGGCGCGTTCACGACCCCGACCAGCAGGCCGGGAAGCCCGTCGGGGTGCAGCGGAAGACCCTCCTCGCCGCCGGTGGCGCCGCCGGGGTTGCGCAGCACGAGGATCGAGCCGGCCTGGGCGAACGCCAGCGTCACCATCGCGAAGGCGATCCCGGTGACGCGCAGCGCGACCGCGCCCACGACGAGCGGCAGCACGATCCCCACCACCACTGCGAGCCCGACGGCACCGGCGAGCCCGGCGCCCGGCTGCGCCAGGGCGAGCGCCGCCGTGTACGAGCCCGCGGCGACGAACAGCGCGTGCCCGAACGAGAGCAGCCCGGTGCGGCCGAAGAGCAGGTCGTAGGAGAGCGCGATCCCGCCGAACACCAGGCACAGCGCGAGCAGCTGCATCGAGCCCGGGCTGTTGACCAGGCCGGGCAGCACCCCGGGCAGCGGCAGGGAGACATACGGGAGACAGGCGAGCACCACCAGGACGACGACGGGTGCGACGGCCGAACGCCGTCCCGGCGCCCGCCGCGGCGCCTCCCCCGCGGTCGCTCGCTCCTGCAGCTGCTCGACGATCGTCATGCCGTCCTCCCCGAGAGCCCGCCCGGCCGGACGAGCAGCACGAACGCGAGCAGCAGCACCACCGAGAGGTCGCCGACTCCGGCGGCCGCGTAGTAGTTGGCGAGCTGCTGCACCAACCCCACCGCGACGGCGGCGACCGCCGACCCGGTCAGGGAGCCGAGCCCGCCGATCACCACGACGATGAACGCGAAGATCAGCAGCGACGTCCCCTGCCCCGGCGCGACGCTCCCCAGGTACACCGACCCGAGCACGCCCCCGAGCGCGGCGACCGCGCCACCCACCGCGAAGACCAGCGTGAACGTGCGGCGCACGTCGATCCCCAGCGCCTCCACCATGGCCCGGTTCTCCACCCCAGCCCTGATCACGAGCCCGATGCGGGTGAACCGGAGCATCGCGAGCAGCCCGAGCAGCACCGCGACAGCGGCCACCAGCAGCAGGAACCGGTCGTTCGGGATCGCAGCGCCGCCGAGCGTCGTGACGCCCGCGGCGAGCGCGGGGCGCGGGAACGGCAGCGGGTCGGCGCCCCATATCCCACGCAGCAGAGCCACACCGACGAGCCCGAGCCCGACGGTCACCAGCACCTGCTGGATGTGGCGCCGGTAGAGCGGCCGGATCAGCACCAGTTCCACCGCAGCCCCGAGCCCGGCGCCGACGAGCACGCCGAACGCGGTGGCGAGCGCGAACCCCCACCCGTCGCCGCCCGCGCCGGGGAGCCCGCCGGACGCCGCCCACCAGGCCGCGTACGCCCCGGCCGCGAGGAACGCGCCGTGGGCGAAGTTCAGCACGCCCATGAGCCCGTAGATCAGGCTCAGCCCGGACGCGACGAGGAAGTACAGCGCGCCGAGCCCCAGGCCCGTCGCCAGCAGGAGCAACAACGAACTCATGACCGGCTCCCCACCCCGAGCAGCTCCCGGGTCCGGCCCGCATCGGCGAGCAGGTCGTCGGCGCGGCCCGTGTGCACCACCCGCCCGGCGTCCAGCACCACCACGTCCCCTGCGACCCGCCGCACCACCGGCAGGTTCTGTTCCACGAGCAGCACCGGCGTCACCTGCGCCACCCGCTCCAGCACGGCCGCCACCTCGCCCACCAGCCGCGGCGCGAGGCCCTTCGTCGGCTCGTCGACCAGCAGCAGTCGCCGCGGCGGCAGCAGCGCGCGGGCGAGCGCCACCATCTGCTGCTGCCCGCCCGAGAGCGTGCCCGCGCGCTGGCGGCGGCGCTCGGCCAGCTCCGGGAACAGCTCGTGCACCAGCGCCGCCCGCTCCGGCTCCGGGTCGGGGCAGGCGAGCCGGAGGTTCTCCTCCACCGTCAGCGTCGCGAACACCTCACGGTCCTCCGGCACGTACCCGACGCCCTGGCGCACCACCCATGGCGTGCGGCCACGGCTGATCTCCGCCTCGGCCAGCCGGATCGAGCCGGTGCGCGGCACCAGCCCCATCACCGCTCGCAGGGTGCTCGTCTTACCGACGCCGTTGCGGCCCAGCAACGCCGTCACTCCGCTCGGCGCGACGGCGAGCGAGACACCCTGAAGCACGTGCGAACCGCCGATCCGGACGTGCACGTCGTCCAGTTCGAGCACCGGCGCGGTCACAGCTCCTCCCCCAGGTACGCCTGCTGCACGGTCTCGTCCGACGTGACGTCGGCAGGCGAGCCGACGGCCAAGAGCCGCCCGTGGTGCAGCACGGCCACCCGGTCGGCGAGCCCCAGCACGACGTCCATGTGGTGCTCCACCATCACCACGCTCACCCCGGCCTCGCGCAGCCCACCGACCAGCTCGACGAGCGGCGGCACGTCCTCGACCGACACCCCGGCCATCGGCTCGTCGAGCAGGAGCACGGTCGGCTCCCGCGCCAGCGCGATGGCGATCTCCAGCTTGCGTTTGTCCCCGTGCGAGAGCTCCCCCGCCGCGACGCCTGCGCGGTGCGCCATGCGCACCTGCTCCAGCAGCGCGTCGGCCTCGGCCAGCTCGGCCCGGCCCTGCGCGCCGCGCAGCACCGACAGCGGTCCCGGGCGGCGGCTCTGCACCGCCAGCCGGACGTTCTCCCGGGCCGGGAGCCCGCCGAACAGGCTGGAGGTCTGGAACGTCCGGCCCAACCCGTGCCGGGCACGGACGGCCGCGGATGCGCGCGTGACGTCCCGGCCGCCCAGCTCGACCGTGCCGCTGGTGGGCCGCCGCACCCCGGACAGGAGGTGCAGCAGCGTGGACTTGCCTGCCCCGTTCGGCCCGATCACGGCGAGCAGCTCACCTGCACGGACGTCCAGGTCGACGTCGCTGAGGATCACCGCGCCGCCCACGGTCCAGCCGAGGCCGCGGGCGGCGAGCGCAGGCGCCGCGGTCGCGGTCGGCGCGCTCACTTGGCCGTAGCGACGGGCGGCGCAACCGTGTCCGGCGACAACGTGTCCACGAGCTGCGGAGTGAAGCCCTCACCCGCCGGCACGAGCCGCGCGGTGAACATCGGCTGCAGAAGGGCGTGGTCCTCGGGCCGGATCGTCGACTGCCCCTTCGGGCCGGTGAAGGTCCAGCCCTCCAGCGCCTTCGCCATCGCGTCCGGGTCGTCCCCGCCCTCCTGCAGCGCGTGCACGACCATCTGCGCGGCGACGAACCCGTCATTGGTGAACAGGTCGACCTCGACACCCTGCTTCGCGAGACCCGACTCCAGCGCCTTGTACGCCTCGTTGTCCGTGGCGCCGGGGAAGAAGTGCGACAGGAAATGGATCTGCCCCGCCGCCGCGCCGAAGACCGGATAGGTCGGCTTGATGTCCAGCCCGGTCACCACCGTGGTCGACTCGAACGCCCCCTGCTGCTGCAGCGACTGCCACATCTGCGTGGCGTTCTGGCCCGCCCACGCGACGAACAGCAGGTCGGGAGCGGCGTCCACAGCCTGGCGGGCGAACGGGGTGAGGTCGGTGGCGCCCGCGGGCACGAGCACCGGCGTCACCTGCGCGCCCTTCCCGCCCAGCACGGCCGTCACCGCCGCTACGTTCGCCTGGCCGAACGCGCTGTCCTGCGCGAACACCAGCACCCGGCGGCCTGCGGGGTCGCCGATGATCGAGCCCGCGGTGAGCACGTCCTGGTAGGTCTGGCGGCCGGAGCGGAACGTGTAGTGGTTCGCGCCCGTCACCGCGTCGGTCGCGGCCGGGCCGGAGATGAACAGGACGCGGTTCTGCTCGGCCAGCGGCGCCACCTGCAGCGCCACCCCCGACGCCGTCGCACCCGCAAGCACCCGGTAGCCCTGCCCGATGAGGTCGGTCGCCGCGGCGACCGCCTTGGCCGGGTCGCCCGCGTCGTCGGCCTCGGTCACTTCGACTCGCCGCCCGTCCACCTGCCCCGTGCCCTGCGTGGCGTAGTCGAGCCCGGCCCGGAAGCCCGCCGCGTACTGGGCGCCGTAGCTCGCGAGCGGCCCCGTCGTGGAGTGCACGAGCCCGACGCGGAACGGGGCTCCCGGCCCCTCCCCGCCTGCCGGGGCGCCGCTCGAGCCGGGTGCTCCGCAGGCGGCGAGCAACCCGACCAGGGCGAGTACGGCGGTCAGCACGATGGCCGGCGGATGGCCGGATCGTCGGGGCATGGCTCCTCCTCGAGCACTCAGGGCTGCGACGACGCTACGAATCGTGGAGCGGAGCGACCATGTGGCCGGGCGCCACAGCGCGTGCGGAACAGGTGTGCGCAGCACACCGTTGTTCGGCCGTGGACACCTCCGCGATCACGCACCGGACCGTCGAACTCGACGGCCTGCGTCTGCACCTGGCCGAGGCCGGCCCACCCGACGGGCCTGTCGTCCTGCTGCTGCACGGCTTCCCCGAGTGCTGGTACTCGTGGCGGCACCAGCTCGGCGCGCTCGCCGCGGCCGGGTTCCGCGCGGTGGCCCCCGACCAGCGCGGTTACGCCCGCAGCGACGCGCCCGCCGCCGTCGAGGCCTACACGCTCCTGCACCTCGTCGGTGACGCGCTCGGCGTGCTGGACGTCGTCGGCGCTGAGCGCGCGGTGGTCGTGGGACACGACTGGGGAGCGCCCGTCGCGTGGCACGCGGCGCTGCTGCGGCCCGACCGCGTGCGCGGGGTCGTCGGGCTGTCGGTACCGTTCCGGCCGCGCACCGGAACCCGGCCGACCGACGCGCTCGCGCGCCGCTTCGGCTCCGGCTACTACATGCTCCATTTCCAGGAACCCGGTGTCGCCGACGCGGAGCTCGCCGCCGACCCGCGGACCACGTTCCGGCGGCTTCTGAGCCGCACCGGCGGCGGCGCGCCCCCGCCGCGGCTGACCGTCGCGCCGGGCGGGGGGTTCCTCGACGCGCTACCCGAGCCCGCCGCCCTTCCGGACTGGCTCACCGACGCCGACCTGGACGTCTACGTCGCCGAGTACCGCGAACGCGGCTTCACCGGCGGGCTGAACTGGTACCGGAACCTCGACCGCAACTGGGAGCTCACCGCGGCGTGGCGCGGGGCGCAGATCACGCCGCCCGTGCTGTACCTGGCCGGTGAGCAGGACCTCGTGATCGCGGGGGCGCCGTTCGACGCCGTCACCCAGTCGCTTCGCAGCTCGGTGCGGGACCTGCGCGGCGCAACCGCCCTCCCCGGCTGCGGGCACTGGACGCAGCAGGAACGCCCGGACGAAGTGAGCGCAGCGATCGTGGAGTTCGCGCGGACACTTCCGTGAGCCGCGCACACGATCCGCAACCGACCACCGTCCGTACTCACCCGCTCGACGGAGTGTGCGGACCGAGCGAAACCCGCAGGGCTGTCGGCCGTTGAGCGAGGTGACCGGGGCCGGCGGAAGCGGGGAGCCTCCGCCGGCACCGGTTGATCCACCACCCGGCGCGCGGGACGCGTCAGCGCAGCCGGAAGACCGGGTAGCCAGGGGCGATGGCCAGCAGCGTGGCGTCGGACGCCGACGCGTCGACCCCGTCGAAGAACACCCCGACCTCGAACTTCCAGCGCTTCAGATACGCCCGCAGGACGGCGGGCTTGGCGTCGTCGGCGATCTCGTCGGCGGCGAACGCCTCGACGCGACGGCCGACCCGCAGCTCACCCGTGCCGCCGGCGGCCCGCAGGTTGCGCACCCACTGCGTGTGCCCGCGCGGCGCCACGAGGTAGCGCTCGCCGTCGTGCGTCAGCAGGTTGACGGGCGTGGTGCGCCACTGCCCGCTCTTGCGGCCGCGCACCGCGAGGACCCGCGAACCCCAGACGCTGAGGCCGCGGCGCGTCAGCCACGCGACGACCTCGTTGAAGACGCCGGTGGCCCGGCCGGCGTGGACGTAACGATCGGTGCTGCTCATGGCGGTCTCCTCGGAACAGATTCGAGAGCAGTGCTCTCGTTCACGAGCAGTGAACCACCAGAGCCAGGCAGAATCAAGAGCGGTGCTCTCGTTTTGTATGCCCGGTCTCAGTCGTCGGCGAGCATCTCGTAGGCGTCGTCCTCGATCCAGACGCGCAGCCCGTCACCGTCGTCGGTGATGTAACCGTCCTCCTCCTCGCCCAGCTCGCGTGCCGCGGAAAGGGCGAGGGCGCTGTACTCGACCCGCCCTTCACCGAGGTCGCGGGGCCGGTACTCCGCGGCGAGCCGCGCGGTGCGGCTCTCCGCGGCGAGCCACCTGGCATTGTCGGCGCCGACGTCGGCTATCCACCTTTGGTTGCGCACGAAGCGAGTATGGGTAGGTCACCTGGTGCTGACCAGAACGCGGACGGGTTGCTCGGCGGCACGGGCCGCCCGCGCCTTCCGCACCCACCCCACCACGGCGAACCCGAGCCCGGTGAGCACGGCCATCACCGCACCGGCCAGCAGGCTGAGCAGCGGGCTACCGCCTGTGATCGGGCCCAGCGCGAGCCCGATCAGCAGCATGTAGACCGACCACGCCGCCGAGCTGGCGACCGTCCACGGCAGGAAGCGGTGCAGCGCAAGCCCGTAGCGCCCGGCCGCCGCCGTGCTGACGAGCCGCCCGCCGGGGACGAACCGCGCGCCGACCAACGCGATCCCCGGGCGTAGCAGCAGGTGCCTGCGCACCCACGCCGAGAGCCCGACCTCGGCGTCGACGGCCCGGCCCAGCAGGCGGTGCGAGCATCGGCCGAGCCAGAACACGAGTAGGTCGCCCAGCACCGATCCGGCGACGGCCACCACGAAGAGCGCGACCACCAGCGTGGCGTCCCCGCTCCCGAACGCCATCGCCGCCGCGGACATCAGCAGGGTCTCGCTGGGGAACATCGGGAAGGGACCATCGACCGCGATCAGCACGACGAGCAGCGGAAGCAGCCATGGGCCGTGCAGCAGCGCGTCACACACGGCGAAGACGTCCACGCAGGTCCTCTCGGTTGCGGTCGCCCGCACGTCGGGGCCGGCACGGGGGGAGCCGCCCCAGCCTCGCAGACGCGATGCGCCGTCCTGGGCGCGGTACCCACACCGCCCTCCGGTCGGCTGCCCACGTGCGATTGGCGGCACCGCATCTCAGCCGAGCGGTCCATTCGCCGCTGCATCGGCCACTCGTCGTCACTCCGTCGGGTTAGATTCGGACCCGGAACGGGCCCGCTCTGCTTACCCTCTGTGTAACCACTCGTCGGGGGATTCCGTGGATCGTCGCCGTACGGCGCTGCTGGCAGTTGCCGTCTTGACGGCTGCGGCGCTGGGCCTGATCGCGCCGGTCGCACCGGTCGCGGCCGCCGCCGCGCACCCGACCCTGCGATCCGGCAACGCGGAAATCACGCCGGGGGTGCTCATGCTCACCCCTGTGGCGCCAGGCGCCACCAGCGCCTGCACCGCCGCGTTCGTCTTCACCGGGCGGGACACCACCTACCTCGGGTACGCGGCGCATTGCGCGGCGCGCGGCGAGGCCACGAGCCTCAGCGGCTGCGCCGAGCGCACGCTCCCGGTCGGCACCACCGTCGAGATCGAGGGTGCCGCCGGTTTCCGCACGTCCGGGCGGCTCGCGTACACGTCGTGGGGCACGATGCAGGACGTGGGCGAGACCGACGCGGCGCTCTGCACCCTCAACGACTTCGCGTTGGTGGCGCTGAGTCCCGGGGACGTGGGACGAGTGGACCCCACCGTTCCCGCACTCGGCGGCCCCACCGACCTCGACAGCGACGGCACGGTCGCGGGCGAACCCGTGTACAGCTACCAGCCGCAGAACGCCGGGCGGGCCGTGAAGTCGGGGCAGAGCCTCGGCGTCGGCACGGCCGGGTTGACCCACCGCGTCCAGACCTCGCCACCCGGCCGCCCTGGCGACTCCGGCAGCGGCTATCTCGACGGCAAGGGGCGGGCGTTCGGCGTGCTCAGCACGCTGTTCCTGGACGGGAGCCGCACCAACGGCGTCACCGACCTGGCGCACGCGCTCGCCTACGCCAGTCGCTACGGCGGCATCGGCACCGTGTCGCTGGTACTCGGCGAGCGACCCTTCGCGCCGCGCGACTGACATATGCGCTTGTGCGAATGTGTCCGATATGCCCATCATGCCCGGTATGGAACCGGTGATCGTGATCGGAGCGGGCCAGCCCGGCGTCGCGGCGGCCGCAGCGCTGCTCCGCGAAGGGCTCCGGCCGGTGGTGCTCGAGGCGGACCCGCACCCGACGGGCTCGTGGCCGCGGTACTACGACAGCCTGGTCCTGTTCACCCCCGCACACTTCAACGCGCTGCCCGGCCTGCCCTTCCCCGGCGAACCGCACCGCTACCCCACCCGCGACGAGGCCGCCGACTACCTCCGCACGAGCGCGGCTCGGCTGGACTGCGAGTTCCGCACCGGCCACCGCGTCACCTCCGTCAACCAGGAGGGCGGGGAGTACCGGGTGCTGACGGAGGGCGGCAGCGAGCTCACCGCGCCGATGGTCGTGGCCGCCACCGGCAGCTTCGCCCGGCCGCACTGCCCCGACCTGCCCGGACTGGCCGCCTACACCGGCCGGGTGCTGCACGCCGCGGAGTACCGCAGCCCGGCCCCCTTCGCCGGGCGGCGGGTCGTCGTGGTCGGGGCCGGCAACTCCGCCGTCCAGATCGCCGTGGAGCTGGCCCGGCCTGGAGTACCAGCGCACGATGCTCTCGGCCACCATGCACGGCGTCGGCCGGGACGCCCGGCACGTCGCGCGGAAGCTGGCGAGCATCCGACGGAGCCGCCGCACGACGTCCCAGCGTTAGGGCTCAGGACGTCGGCCGGAACGCGGCGACGTTGCGCGCCGCCCACTGCGCGAACGTGGTGCCCGGCTTGCCGGTGAGCTCCGCGATCGCAGGCACCGCCTGCTGCGGGTGCTTCGTCAGCTGCGCCATCCCGTCGACGTACGTCTCAGCGAACTCGCCCATCGACGGCCGGAGCGCCTCGACCGCGTCGGCGTGGGCCAGCTCCACGTAGGGCACCTCGCGCCCCAGCGCCTCCCCGATCAGCCGCACCATCTCCGCCCGCGTGAGCGACTCGGGACCGGTGAGCGGGTAGGCCTTGCCCTGGTGCCCGTCTTCCAGCAGCGCCACCGCTGCCACAGCCGCGATGTCGTCCAGGTCGATGGCCGCGACGGCGGCGTCCGGGTAGCCGTCGCGGACCGTTCCCGAGGTCCTGACCTGCTCGGCCCACATGAGGTAGTTGTCCATGAACTCACCGGGCTCCAGGTGCGTCCACGGGACGCCCGACTCCTCGACGGCGACCTCGACGCTGCCCCACCAGGAGTCCTTCGACCCCGCCACGTCGACGATGTGCCGCACGCCGGCCTTCGCCGCCAGCGCCACGACCTCGCGCACCGTGCTCTCCAGCGGAGCGAGATACATCCGCTCGACCCCCTCGAGCGCCGCGGGCAGCGTCTCGACCCGCCCGAGGTAGCCCTCCACCACCTCCACCTCCGGCGGCAGCTTCGCCTTCTCCGGATTGGTGGTCAGCGCCCGCACGTCCGTCGCGCCCGCCCGCAGCAGGTGGTCGACGACCAGCCGGCCGATGTTCCCCGTCGCCCCCGTCACCAGAATCATGCGTACAGCGTACCCAATAATTCCGATTCTACTGGTGGGATAACTGTCCGTATCCAACGTCCGCCGCCGTGAGCAGGTCATTCGGTCACCCTGCGTAGCTCACGGAGAGGCAAGCAGGGCGGTGGCCTCCCTCGTCCGACACGGTGACGTGGCGACGCGGCTCCACCGACATGCGCGGTCCGGCTTTCTCATGCACGCTGCCGAGATGATCGCGACGGAGCCAGGAGCGCTCGGCGCCTCCGGGCTGCGCCGGGTGCTGGTCGTCCTGTGCGTCACCCAGATCACCAGCTGGGGTGTCCTCTACTACGCCTTCCCCGTCCTCGCGCCGAGCATCGCCGCCGACACGGGCTGGTCGGTCCCGGCAGTGACGGCTGCGTTCTCCGCCGGGCTCGTCGTCTCCGCGCTCGTCGGCATCCCGGTCGGCCGCTGGCTCGACCGGATCGGCCCGCGTCCCGTCATGACGGCGGGCTCGGTGCTCGCGGTGCCCGCAGTGCTGACCATCGCGCTCGCACAGTCGTTCCCAATGTTCGTGGCGGGCTGGCTGCTGGCGGGCGTCGCGATGTCCGGCGTCCTCTACCCGCCGGCATTCGCCGCGCTGACGCGCTGGTGGGGGCCACGGCGCGTCACTGCGCTCACGGCGCTGACCCTGCTCGCGGGCCTGTCGAGCACCATCTTCGCCCCGCTGACCGCCACGCTGCTCGAACACGTCGGCTGGCGGCAGACCTACCTCGTGCTCGCCACGGTGCTTGCCGCCGTCACGATCCCGGCTCACCTCATCGGGCTGCGCGGCCGCTGGCCCGCACCCGAACCACATCCGGCCGACCGCGCCGACCACTCCCCCGCCGCGATCGCGCGCAGCCGCCCGTTCGTGCTGCTCGTGGTCGCGATCGGGCTCACCTCGTTCACTGCGTTCGCGGTTGTCGTCAACCAGGTGCCGCTGCTCATCGAACGCGGCCTCTCCACGAGCGCGGCGGCGTGGGCGCTCGGGCTCGGTGGCGTCGGCCAGGTGCTCGGCCGGCTCGGCTACACCCGCCTCGCCACGGCCACGAGCGTCCGCACACGAACCGTGCTGATCATCTCGGGCACGGCAGCGACCACCGCCCTGCTCGCCGCGGTGCCCGGCCCTGCGGCGATGCTCATCGCGGCGGCGATGCTCGCTGGCGCGGCCCGCGGCGTCGCGACGCTGCTGCAGGCCACCGCCGTCACCGACCGCTGGGGCGCGGCGCACTACGGGCGACTCGGTGGCATCCTCTCCGCCCCGGTCGTGCTGGCCACTGCGCTTGCACCGTGGGCCGGCGCCGCCCTCGCCGCGCTGCTCGGCGGCTACCCCGCCGTGTTCGTCCTGCTGGCCGGGGTGGCGGCGCTGGCCGCGGTGCTAGCCATCGGGAGCGTCCCGCGCTGATGATCTGCGCGCCACGCTACTTCGCCCCGGCCTCCCTGAGCTGGCTGAGCAGCGCCGCGGCGCGGAAGTACTTGTTGCGCCCCAGGTCACCGACGGTCTTGATGTTGAACGCCTGTTTGAGCAGGTCGGCGTCGCCATCGCTCACGCCGGCGAGCGCCGCGACAGGGGCATCCAAGATCTCGGTCAGCGTCTTGTTCTCCCACTCCTTGACGAGCAGGGCATCCAGGTTGACCTCGACAGCCATCACAACCTCCGTTGGTTCGACGACAGGTGCCCCGACGAGCCTGCCAGGCGTCGCCGCCTAACGCGCGTCCCGCCGAGACCTGATGCGGTGAACGACGGCGTGCCGGGTTCGTGGACCGTGATGCCATGGCATCGGAAACGCATGGTGGTGACGTGCGGGTGTGCGCCTTCGGCGACTCGTACGTCCAAGGCGTCGGCGACCCCGCCTTTGGAGGCTGGGTGCGACTGCTCGCGGAGGCGTCACCGCACCGCCCCACCGTCTACAACCTCGGGATCCGCCGCAACACCTCCCTCGACGTGGAACGGCGCTGGTGGGCCGAGGCGCAGGCGCGGCTCCAGGACGGCGACGGGTACGGCGTGCTCTTCTCGTTCGGCGTGAACGACACGAACCTCCACCTCGGGCGCCTGCGAGTGCCGCAGGAGCGCACGGTCGCCGTGCTCGCGGCGCTCCTGGATACAACCCATGCGGCGGGCTGGCACGCCCTCGTGGTCGGACCGCCTGTCCCCGCCGACGACGAGCACGTGGCGCGCGTCCTGCGTCTGACCGATGCGATGCGCCCCGTCTGCGAGGACCACGGCGTCCCCTTCGTCGATGTCGCGCACGCCCTCGCAGAGGACGAGCGCTGGCGCGCCGAGGTAGCGGCGGGCGACGGCAGCCACCCCGGCGGGGAGGGTTACCGCAGGCTGGCCGATCTGGTGCGCTCGGGGTTCACGGCGTGGATCGCCGCCGTGGAGCGCGGCTGATCACGCGCGGGCACTCTCCACCGTAGGGGCCGAGTTGTTCGGGACACTAGGAACTCAACCCGACTCGAGGTCAAGCCACGACGAGGTGTGGGAGGGGTTTTCGCCGGGGTCTTCGCTCCGGGTCGATCCACGCAGGTGGGATGAACTCCGGTAGCCCGTCCCGGATCCGCACGATCCACTCCGAGTGATGCAGCAACCGATGATGCAGGCGGCACAACATCGCCAAGTTGTGCAGCGCCGTCGGCCCGCCCTCCTGCCACCCGACAATGTGGTGCACCTCCGACCACGACGGCGGCCGCCCACAACCCGGGAACTCACACCCACCCCCGCGCGCGACCACCGCCCGCCGGAGCCCATCCGGGATCGTGCGAGTCAACCGACCGACATCCAGCGGCTGACCCTTCCCGCCCATCACCACCGGCACCACCGCGGCATCGCAAGCGAGCATCCGCAGAGACTCCGGGGTGACGGTGCCGCCAAAGTCGAGCACCGCGGCCCGGCACCGGTTCTCCAGATCCTCCAACCGCACCAACACATTCAGGTGCGGGCGACCGCCGCCGGTGTGGGGCAGGTCGCCGTGGTCGAGCATGTGCCCACAAACCTCGGCCAGCGCTTCGGCCTGCCGCTCCGCCGCACTCCGCTCGTCCTCACCGGTGAGTGGCTTGGCCTTCGCGTCGA
>NZ_BAAAJG010000028.1:0-90302 GCF_039526725.1 Pseudonocardia aurantiaca | reverse complement strand
ACGACACCACCAGCAAGATCAGCAGCGACAAGTCAAGATCACAGTACGACCGTTACGAAAGATCGAGGCTAGTAGGCCCCGGAAACCTAGTAGGCCCCGGAAACGCGGATTGATTCCGCAATGGAAGAAGCGGAGGTATACCTCGGACAGGTGAAACCCATCGTCGGCGCGGAACCTCGCGGGCGACCCGGCTGCGTTGGGGACGCAGAGCAGGAACGACGTGCGGCAGAAGTCCGCACGGGGGGTTCGAACCCCGGGACCTGACAGTTTTTCGCCCGCCGATCCCCAGCGGTCAGAGATCCTGATCCAGCATCGTTCATACAGGTCAGACGCCATGCCGGTGCTCGATGACGATGCGATCTGATACGCGTGATCAGGCATATGCGTGTGGGTAGGCGCGGGCTCGGCGACAGTCCCCGGTAGTACCGGCGCCGCAGAGCGGTCTGCGCTGATGGATCAGCCGGCTCGAGCGTCGCGAGCCCACGACACGCGGGCCCTTTGGTGCGCCGAGATCGCTACAGGGTAACGATCTCGCACAGGCTGGGCGACCCACACTCGAGAAGTCGTGACATAAGGGCACGCGTCGAAGGTTCGACGGACGAGGCTGGGGATCCCCGTGGCCGACAGTGAGCCGGCAGCGGCTGCGATGACACGGCATCGGTGGCGCGCACCGGCGGTGGGCGCAGCCGGTGCCGTCACGCTGCTGCACGACCAGACGTTCCTCGGGTGTCGGTCCCCGCCCCCATCGTCGGCGCAGCCGGCCTGGGCCGGTGGGCCGTCGTCCTCGCCCACGCCGACCCGCCCCCAGCCGCACCGGTTGTCCGCTGTAGACCTGGTACCCCGAGTTCGAATCCCGGTATCGCCGCCTTCGGGCCGGCTCGGGGACATCAGGGCCCAATTGTCCGTAGGTTCGACCCAACCCTCTTGTGACCGGAGGTAATCAATGAATCTGTCAGGTGCGAAAGAAGCTGAAGGGACGCCCCGCCTTTTCAGAGTCGCCGACGCGGCGCGGATGTCCGGGATATCGTCCGGGTCCGTCGTCGACAGTGCGACGTGGACACAGGACGGGGCGTAGCCATGGACGGGCTCGGGTTGCTGTTTATCGGCGCGGTGCTGGGGTGCTTCTTGTGCGCGAAATGTAAGAGCGCCAGCGGTGCGGTGGTGTTCGCCCTGGTCGCGGCGACATTGTTCGTTGCTGCGCCGGTGGGTAGGGACGTGCCGGATGCTGTGGCGGACCTTTTGAATGCGGTGAACCACGCATTCACTCCGGTTCTCGCCGAGGATTTCCATAAAGGTTCGGGGGCCGTCGGATGACCAAGGCGCAGGCTTGACTGGACCGGGCCGCGTGCGCACGGCTCCCGCGCTCGTGGTGGAGACGCCTGGCGCGCATCTACCGACTATCAACCCGTGCGGGTTCGCCGACTCAGAGGAAGCGGAGACAGACCGCGTGGACGCTACAGCCCCCTGGACTACCCGCGCTGTCTACATCGAGCGGCGCCAGCGCTGGTGGTGGAAAGCCCTGGCGACCGGTCCACCACGATGGAGCTGCAGTGGTTCGCCGCCTCCGAGGAGGAGGCGTACCAGGCGATGTGCCGGATAATCGAGCAAGCGGGGAGCCTCGGCTGCAGTCGACGTCCTCCCGCTGTGCACCCATGAGGCCTGAGGTGTCGAGGTGTCCTGGAGGAGCCGCATGTCAGCGGAGCCGGGTCAAGGCGCACGAGAAACACCGCACCGTCGATCAATGAACCGTGGAACGCGGCGTTCCGACTCGGAACCCACGCCCCCTCACAGGGCAGGACGTGGTCCGTCCCGCATCCACCAGCGCAGGCGCGTGTCTGGCGGCGCTCGCCGGTCGCTGACCGCCACACCCCAGCCCTCGCGACCAGGAACCCCGCAGCAGCAGCCGACCCACAGGGCAGGGAACCAGCCGCGCCCATCAAGGGGTGCGGTGCTCCGACTGAAACAAGCCGGCCTTTCCGTCGTCGCCATTCTCCTGGTCCTCGGGATTGAACTTGCTTCGCCATGGCCGGCGGCCGCTTGCGAGGACGGCAGGGCGCCCAGCGGACCGGACGCAAGATCCGCCACCGGCGGAGACTGTCACCATAGGCCCCAGTACACCGTCCCGGTTACTCAGATTGAGCCTGGAGGAAACATCGTTTGGTACGACGGCCACTACTACATGCCCGTCAAGTCCCGTTCTGAGCCACGAATCCGCATGGCAAAGGCCAGGTGGCTGAAGGATTTCGCAGCCATCGAGGACAATGCGGCGATCAAGGCCCAGAAAGTGGTCTGGGAAGGGGCCGATACGGCTGCCGACGCGTTCATCAACTGGCCCGTCATGCTCACGCGACTGCACGGCAGATGGTACATCTACATGGATGCCGCCAGCCAGAATCCACCGATGTTGACCGACCGACTGATGGTGCTCCAGGCCGATACCGATGACCCCATGGGATCGTGGACGCTCAGAACCAGCCTGCTGGGCGAGGACGTCTGGACCCTCGGCTTTGCGCCTTTCGAGTGGCAGGGCCAGCTCTACATCATGGCGTCGACCCGCAAGAACCACACTCCCGGCACGCGTCATGGCATCTCGATCGCGTCCCTCACTAATCCCTGGACGGCATCAAGCGAGTGGGTTCCGATCACTGATCCGACGTATGCCTGGGAGATGATGGGTCCACTGGGCCCTGGGACGGCTGCGATCAATGAAGTTGACCAGGCAATCACCCATAACGGCAGATTGCATGTCTTCTACTCGGCCAGCCATGTAACGAGTCAGCATTACACGGTAGGCCTTCTGACATACCAGGGCAGCGGCAGCCTGCTGGACCGCGATAATTGGACAAAGCGCCCAAGGCCCATCTGGAACAACACCGACGCAACTGTCGGAGCAGGGCAGACGTTCGTGCTGAAGTCGCCCGATTCCAGCCAAGACTACCTTGGATACGCCTACTGGCGGACATCTACCAGACTAAGTCCCCGTCCGATGGGGGTAGTACCGATAAAATGGGATGCAAATGATTACCCAGTGGTCGACGATCCACCGGACGACGGCACGCAATTCGACGAACCGTCGAAATTAGCGGATCAGCCATCGCCACCGTGACCAGAATCGTCTCCGCGTCCCCGTCAGGTGAGTCTCACGCGGCGGTATCGGGGCTCTAGCTCCGGCGAGCTTCGAGAGCATCCAGAATCAGGCGGCTCCGGGTCGACGGGACGGAGGTGGAACTCGCCGCCCCACGCCTCGTCGGGGAAGACGAGGCGTTCCAGGCCCTCTCCGATGAGGTGGCACGCCCACCGAGGCTGCTCCGCATCACCGAGTTTCTCCGAATGGACCTGGTCGCACGCCGACGATCGGCGTCCAGTGCCGGTTAGATCGCGCCGCCGCCGTCAGAGGCGGCCGTACTTGTTGTAGACGTCGATCACCGGTACGCCCGCTTGCACCTCCTGGCGGACCTTGTCCTCGGTGTCCTTCGCCTCCTCCGACTTCGCCAGCACCTCGTCGAGGGCGTCCTCCGGGATCACCAGCACACCGTCCTCGTCACCGAAGACCCAATCGCCGGGATCGACGCGCACCTGGCTCGTGAGCGTGCCCGCCATCGAGATCGGCACCTCGATGTCGTGGATGCGGGACCGGCGCAGCGACTCGATCGGCGAGGTGTACCGCGCGAAGACCGACAGGCCGTCGATCTCACGGACCAGCCGGCCGTCGCGGATGCCGCCGTCGATGACGACGCCGGTGGCACCCCTGGCCCGGCTCGCATTGCTCATGAGCTCGCCCCAGATCCCGCTCTGCCGCTCGCCCGCAGCACCCACGACGACCACGCAACCCTCGTACATCTGTGTGAAGACCCCGAAGTCGGCGAGCTTGCTGTTGGCCGGCATCTCGTCGCGCTCTCGCACGTCCGGCGAGGCCATCACCGTGTACGCGGGCCCGGCCACCTGCAGCGAGCGGTCGAGCGGCGCGATCGCGAGGTCGAGGCACTGGTGGGGCAGCCCCAACTCGTCCATGACGTCGTAGACCACGGCCGTGTACAGCGCTTTCAGCCGCTTCGCCGTCTGCGCGACGGCCGCCGGGTCAGGACGTACGGGTGCGCCGGTCATGTCATTCCCCCACTCATTCGAAGATCCCGAATCCGGGCACCGCGTGAGCGCGGACCCCGTCCATGTCGAGCTCGACCCCGATGCCGGGCGCGTCGGGGAGCGTGATGAAGCCGTCCTTCACGATCGAGCCACTACCGTCGGGGGCCCGCACGTAGCTGTCCCACACCTCCCGCTCCTCGAGCGCATGCCACTCCTGCACGAAGAAGTTGGGGATCGCCCCGCACTGGTGCGCGGTGGCCATCGTGCCGAGCGGGGTGGAGACGAGGTGCGGCGCGAACGGCACGTAGTGCATCTCGGCGAGGTTGGCGATCTTCTTGGCCTCGGCGAGGCCGCCGCACTTCGGCACGTCCGGCTCGATGACGTCGACCGCCCCGCGCTCGAGCAGCTCCCGGAAGCCCCAGCGGAGGTAGAGGTTCTCCCCGGCGCAGATCGGCGTTCGGGTCTGAGCGCGTACCCGGACGAGCGCGTCGATGTTCTCGGCGGGGATCGGTTCCTCCAGCCACATCAGGTGGAACGGCTCCAGCTCCCAGGCGATCCGGCAGGCGCTCGGCACGTCGTAGCGGGCGTGCAGGTCAATGGCCAGGTCGACGTCCGGCCCGATCGCCTCCCGGACCGCCGCCACCCGTTCCACCATCGTGCGCAGCTCAGCGGCGTTGACGGTGTGGTTGAACTCGTCGAACTTCGCCGGGTGCCGCAGGTCGTCGATGTCGAACTTGATCGCCGTGAAGCCCTCCTCGACCATCCGCTGAGCCCGGTCGACACAGCCCGACACCGAGCCGCCGGGGTCGTCGCCGTCGCCGCAGTCGGCGTAGAGCCGGATCCGGTCGCGGAACTTGCCGCCCAGCAGCCGGTACACCGGCTGCCCCGCGGCCTTGCCGGCGATGTCCCACAGCGCCAGCTCGATCCCGCTCAGAGCGATCACGAACACGCCCCCCTGCGGGCCGGCGAACACCTTCCTGCGCCGGAGCTTCTCCCAGCACCGCTCGACGTTGCGCGGGTCCTCCCCGATCAGCAGGTCCTTCAGAAAGTTGATCATTCCGACGGCACCGCCCGCGCCGGCGTCGGGGTTCGCCTCGCCGAACCCGCTGATGCCCTCGTCGGTGTCGATCCGCACCAGGGTCGCCTCCCCGTGGTAGCGGACGACAGCCGTCGTGACGTTGACGATCCTCATGCTTCTCCTTCCGACCCACAGCCGAGTGACGGGATTGGCTGCCGGTCCAGGCGATGGGCCGGCCGCCGAACACGTTGATCGCCGGCGACGTGCTGTACGCGGTCGGAGCCCAGGAAGACCACGCACGACGGTGCAGGACCGCCCAAGGCGCGACGGGCCACGAACTCGAGGCCGGGTTGCCGTTAGCTTGTCAGCTTGTCCTATAAGCTGCTGACATGGCTAGGAGACAAGAGCTTGCGGACGTTGTCAAGGTCCGCACGCTCCCGGTACAGGTGGCCGCCCACCTGACCCGGCGGATCGTCAACGGGGAGATCGAGGATGAGCGCGCCCCGTCGGAGCTCGACATCTCGCAGGAGTTCGGCGTCTCCCGCGTGGTCGCGCGCGAGACGCTCAAGATCCTCGCGTCGCTCGACATCGTGGAGATCGCCCAGGGCCGTCGCGTCGTCGTCCGGCCTCCGGCCGAGTGGGACTACCTGAATCCGCTGCTGGCCGAGTGGCTGCCGGAGGAGCACGTCGTCGAACTGCTGAAGGAGCTGCACCAGATGCGACTGCTGCTCGAGCCCGAGCTCGCTGCGATGGCGGCGGCGAGCATCTCCGAGGAGACGCTGGCCGCGCTCCGCGCTGAGCTCGACAGGATGGCGAGTCTCGAGGAGGAGCCGGACGACTACCTCGAGGTCGACCACGAGTTCCACATGGCGATCTGCCGTGCTGCCAACAACCGGATCCTCGACCGGATCATGCACTCCGCCCGCTGGCTCGGCACCGCTAGCCGCCGGGTGACGAACGCGGTACCTGGTGGCCTGCACCGCGCCACCGACGCCCACGCCCGGATCTTCGCGGCGCTGGAGGCGAGGGACCCCGACGCCGCGCGCGAGGCGATGCGATCACACCTGCAGCGGAACTTCCCGATCCTCGCCGAGAAGGAGCAGAAGACGAAGGCGCGCACGGCGAAGCGGTAGGGCATGGCGACTCGACCGCAGGGCCGCGGCGAGTCCCCTTTCGATGCCCCAGCGTCGGGGCGGAGGGACGGTTGCGAGTTGGGAGCGAGCGAGGCAGGGCCGATCCGGCTCGGGCTGATCGGCACCGGGCTGGCCGTCGAGAAACTGCACTGGCCGGCGCTGCGCCGGCTCCCCGACCGGTACGTCGTCACGGCGTTCGCCGACCGGTCGGTCACCCAGGGCGAGCGCTTCTCGGACTACAGCGCCGTCGACATGGCGGGCTTCACCCCCGACCACCACCGGTTACTGGCTCGCGACGACGTCGACGCGGTGCTTATCTCGGTGCCGATCCCCTCCCTGTACCAGGTGGCGGAGGACTCGCTCGCCGCCGGCAAGGACGTGCTCTGCGAGAAGCCGACCGGCACCGACGAGGAGCAGGCCCGCGCCTTCCTGGCCCTGGAGCAGCGACATCCCGATCACACGATCCTGATCGGGGAGAACTACCTCTACCGCGACGACATCCGCCACGCACGTGCCCTGCTGGACGACGGCGCGATCGGCAAGCTGCACCTGATGGCCTGGCGCCGCGCCGGGCACCTCGTGCCGCGCGCGGGCTCGTTCACCAGCACGCCCTGGCGGCACCAGCCGCAGTACCGCGGCGGCGTGTACCTGGATGCGGGCGTGCATGACATCGCCCAGATCCGCATGCTCTGTGGCGATATCACCCGGGTCCACGCGGCCGTCCAGTGGGTCAACAGCACGATCGACTCGCCCTCGGACCTGACGCTGAACCTGACCTTCGCCGGCGGGGCCATCGGCAACTACACGTCCACCTACTCGGAGATCCCCATCCCTGAGGAGCCGAACGACATGCGGCTCTACGGGACGGAGGGCGTGCTCGTCCTGTCGGGGCCGGAGTCGGAGCGGCGGGTGACGCTGAGCCGTCCGGACGGCACGACGCAGACCGACGTCTTCCGCGGGATCGACAGCGGCTACTTCGCCGAGCTCTGCAACTTCTCCGATGCGCTCCGGCACGGCGAGCCGGTGATCGGCACCGTCCGGCAGAGCGTCGCGAACATGCTCGTCGTCCTCCGGGCGCTGGATTCGGCCGAACAGGGCGCGGTCATGGCGCTCGACAGAGACCTCGAGACCGGAGGTGTCCCGCTGTGGCGCCCACGAGGTGCGTCGGGTCTGTTCGACGGGCTCCCCGGTGAACGTACGGCGAGCGCGACACCTCGGCGTGTGATCAACAGGTCCTCGATCTCCACCGTTGACAGCCCCTGAGACCCCTCCTACTGTGATCGCCGTCGCGTTACGCGATACGACGTTCCGCTAGATGAAACACAACTGGAACGGCGCAGCGCTCTCTCCGGCAAGGGGGCCGGAGATCGCTGCGCACCGTGCCTGCCCGGTGCTCGTTTCTCGGGCGAGCGCAGTGGGCCCGGCATTCGGGCCCGTCCCTCGCACGACCGGGGAGGTGCAGCACCTCCCGGCCCCCGTCGGTTGCACCGTCGCCCCGTCGGCACGCGTCCTCGGCAGGACGCGGGAGGAGTGGTCATGACCCAGCGGTCGGAATGGTCCAGAAGGAAGTTCCTCGGGACGAGCGCGCTCGGAATTCTGAGTCTTAGCGCATGCGGGGGTCAGCCCGCCGCCCCGCAGGTGCAGGTCGAGGTCCCGCAGTCCGTCATCGACGCGGCATCCGGGATGCGTGGCAGTTCGATGGGGATGCTGTCGCAGAAGCTCTACTCGGAATCCGCCAACGCGGCGCTCGACCGCTCGGTCCAGGCATTCGCCGGCGCCACCGGCACCACGATCGAAAACTCCCTCGTCCAGGCCGACTCCGGCGACATGGTGGCCAAGACCGACGCCGAGGTGAAGGCGGGCAATGCCCGTGATCTCGCGTTCTTCACCGACTCGCGGTTCATCGCGCAGTTCCACAACCTCGGTGACCTCACCGACGTCACGGACGTGGTGGACGAACTGAAGGCGCAGTTCGGCGAGCCGGCAGCCGAGACCAAGAACTACTGCGTATTCGACGGCCGGTGGTACGCGATCCCCTACCACTTCATCGGCGTCGGCTCGTTCTTCCGCAAGGACTGGCTGCAGGAGAAGGGCATCGCGCTCAAGGACGCCTATGCCTGGGACGAACTGCGGGACATCGCGCTCGAGATCTCCGACCCGTCGAAGCGGCGCTTCGGGTGGGGCCAGACGGTGAACCGCTCCGGCGACGCCAACGGGTTCATCGAGAACGCCATCAACACCCACGGCGGCGCGATCGCGAGCAACGACGGGCAGAAGGTGGTGTTCAACTCCCCGGAGACCGTCGAGGCGGTCTCGTTCCTTGGCGACATCTACACGAACCCGAAGTACAAGCCGATGCTCCCGCCCGGCATCGAGAGCTGGACCGACTCCAGCAACAACGAGAACTGGCTCGCCGGGATCATCGGCTTCACCCGCAACCAGTACAGCGTCTACGCCGACTCGAAGACGAAGAACAACCCGGTATACGCCAACACGCACCCGTTCATCGACGGGATCGGGCCCGCGAGCCCACGTCCGATCACCTTCGGCCAGTCGCAGGCATTCGTCGTGTTCAAGGGGGCGAAGAACCCCGATCTCGCCAAGCAGGTGGCGAAGTACCTGGTGAGCGGCACTCCCCTGCTCGGCGTGGCGAAGGAGGCTCCCGGCCTCGTCAACCCGGCATGGGACAAGGTCTGGGACTCTGACCCGTACTACTCCAGCGGCGATCCCGCTTTCGCCGCGCTGCGCAAGATCACGCAGCAGCCGCTGCCGCTGACCACCTCCACCGGCTACGCGTTCCCGCAGACGCCGAGCTCGGGCCAGCAGGCCAGCGTGGCCGCCTATCTCCTGACCGACATGATGCAGTCGGTCGTCCAGGGCACGCGGCCCGCTGAGGCGGTGGCCACCGCGCACGACCGGATGGTGCAGATCTTCGAGCAGCAGGGCTTGAAGCAGTGACGATCCTGCGCCCCCGGCCGGCGACGGTCGCACCGCCCGTCACGCGGGCCTCGCTCACCTCGGTACAGCGCCTGCTGGGCCGGGACTGGCGGCTCGCCGCGGTGTTCATGGGGCCCACCATCGTGCTCGTCGCCGGGCTGATCCTGTTTCCCATCGTCAGCTCGGCGGTCACCAGTACCACCGAGCGGCACGGGGCGGAGTCGGTCTTCGTCGGCCTCGACAACTACACGGCCCTGATCGGCGACGAACTGTTCCACACCGGCGTGGTGAACTCATTCGTCTTCACCGCGTACGCCGAGATCTTCAAGGTGGTCCTCGGGCTGATCGCCGCCCTGATGCTGCACCACATGCGGCGGGGGAAGTCCGTCGTCGCGGGCGTGCTGCTGCTGCCGTGGGTGGTGCCCACGGTCGTCACGGCGTTCAGCTGGCGCTCGCTCTTCGACCCGATCTTCGGCAGCGTGAACACCCTGCTCACCGACTCCGGGATCGGCCCGGTGCTCGCGTCGCTGCACCTGGTCGACACGTGGCCTGCGGGCTGGCTCTCCGACGCCTCGCTCGCCATGCCGTCGGTGATTCTCGTGAACGTCTGGAAGGGCATCCCGTTCTTCACGGTGACGTTCCTCGCCGGGCTCAAGGCGATCGACCAGGGCCTGCACGAGGCCGCGATGGTCGACGGCGCGTCCCCCTGGCAGCGGTTCGTGCACGTGACACTGCCGGGGCTGCGCTACGTCATGATCGTCACGGTCTTGCTGTCGTCCATCTGGACGTTCAACAACTTCGACCTGATTTGGCTCATGACGCAGGGCGGCCCGGGCGACGCCACCGCGCCGTACGTGATGGTGGCCTACTCGAAGGCGATCCAGCAGTTGCAGTTCGGGGCCGGTGCCGCCGTGACCCTGGTGATGGTGCCGATCATCGGCATCCTCGTCGTGATCCTCGTGCGGATGATGCGGCGCAGCGACGCACCCGGCGCCGGCGACCTGGGCCGCAGCCGGCTCACGCCCGCCCAGCGCAAGGCACTGCCCTGGGTGATCGTCGTCATCGCCGCGGCCGTGCTCGCGTGGGCGTCGCCGCACATCATCTGGAAGGCCGCGCTGGTGCTCGGCGTCTGCGTGCTGCTCGCCGCGGCCGTCGGGCGCGTCGTCTCCACCCTCGCGGCGCGCGGGAAGCAGCGGGCGGCGCGCACGGTCAACGGCGTGGGATCCGGAGTGGCGCTGCTCGTGCTGCTGGTCTTCGTGCTCGGCCCGCTCTACTGGATCGTGGTCACGGCTTTCAAGTCCGACATCCAGATCACGATGCGCACGAGCGACCTGTGGCCGACGCCGTGGAGCACGGAGCAGTTCACGGACCTGTTCACCAGCCAGCCGTTCGGCACCTGGTACCTCAACACGATTCTGGTGTCGGTGGCCTCCACCCTGATCGCGCTGGTCTGCGCGGCGTTGGCGGGCTACGCGCTCGCCCGGCTCAAGTTCCGCGGCTCGGAGAGCTTCACCGTGACGGTGCTGCTCACGTACGTGATGCCCGGCGCGCTGCTGTTCATCCCGCTGTACCAGCTGATGAGCGGCATCGGGCTGAACGACTCGCTGTGGTCGCTCGTAGTCACGTACCCGACGTTCACGCTGCCGTTCGCGACGTGGCTCTTGGTCGGCTACTTCAAGTCGATCCCGGCCGACCTGGAGGAGGCAGCCCTCACCGACGGCTGCACGCGGTTCCAGGCCTTCTACCGGATCGTGCTGCCGCTGGCGAAGCCCGGCCTCCTGGCCGTCGCCCTGTTCACGCTCACCAACGCGTGGAACGAGTTCCTCTTCGCGTTCGTGTTCATCACGAAGGACGACTACAAGACGCTGCCGGTCGGCATGCAGTCGATGATCTTCGGTGACGTGGTGCCACAGGGCCAGCTTGCCGCGGCGTCGTTGCTCATCAGCATCCCGGTCGTGCTCATGTACGCATTCGGGCAGCGGTTCCTGACCGAGGGCCTCACGGCGGGGGCGGTCAAGGGATGACCCCCGCGCTGGACGAGGCGGCGACGCCGCGACGGGGGCGGTCCAGCCCGGCGGGCACGTCGGTGGAGAAGGCGATGCGCATCCTCGAGGCGCTCGCCGTGGAAGACGGGCCGCACCGGCTCATGGATGTAGCCCAGCGAGCCGCGGTGTCGCGCTCTACCGCGTTCCGGGTCCTCGCCACGCTCGGCCATGACGGGTTCGCCCAGAACTATGGGGACGGGCGATACGGCATCGGCAGCCGGCTGAGCGGGCTCGGGGCGCAGATCGTCCGGGTCGTCTCGGCCGGTGTCGGGCCCGCGCTGCAGGAGCTCAAGGACGGGGCCCGCGGCAACACCGTGCACCTGGGCGTCCGCGTCGGCGACCACGCCGTCTACCTGCACAAGGTCGACAGCGACAAGCCCTACGAGATGCGCTCGCGGGTGGGCAACCAGTTCGACTTGCACTGCACCGCGATCGGCAAGGCGATCCTCGCCCACCTCACGCCGGCGGAGGTGGAGGCGGTCGCCGCGTCCACCGGGCTTCCAGCGCGCACCCCCGCCACGATCACCGACCTCGCCGCCCTGCACGCCGAGCTCGCCGCGGTGCGGGAGCGCGGCTACTCGATCGACGACGAGGAGAACGAGGCCACGGTCCGCTGCATCGGCGCGGTCGTGTTCGACCGCATCGGGCGGCCCCGTGGCGGCGTGAGCGTCTCCACCGTCACGTTCACGGTGGAGCGCGCTGAGCTGCTCGGGTACGTCCCGCAGCTGCAGGACACCGCCCGGAGAGTGGCCGACCTGATCTGAGCCCCATCCCGCCGCGTCACCGATGAGTAGAGAGAAGGCGAACCGGACGTGCGCATCCAACCCGGCAAGGACGACCTCGAGGAGCTCACCGCCGCATGGACAGGTGAGCGCTTCGGCTCCGGCCGTCCCCGCGTCCCGGACGAGGTGCTCGACAGCCTGCGACTTGCGACCACGGAGGAGGCGTGGGGGTATCTCTACCGCGCCGGATACGTGCGGCAGTTCTCCGGCGAATGGCGCGAGACGCACCCCGGCACGGTGATCGTCGGCCGCGCCGTGACCGCCCAGTTCCTGCCGCACCGCCCCGACTTCGACGCCGTGGTCGTGGCAGCAGGCGCCCGCGAGGGGCACCTCGAGAGCGACCGCCAGAACTCCTGGGTGATCGAGACCCTGGAGAACGGCGACATCATGGTCGTCGACATCTTCGGCAAGATCGTCGAGGGCACCGTGGTCGGCGACAACCTCGGCACCGCCGTCGCCACCCGCACCGGCGTGGGTGCCGTGATCGACGGCGGGATCCGCGACCTGCAGGGCCTGCAGCGGCTGGAGGGCGCGGTCAACATCTTCCACCGCGCCGTCGACCCCACGCCGATCCGCGGCGTCACCCTCGCCGGGATCAACATCCCGATCCGCATCGGCGGCGTCACCGTGCTGCCCGGGGACGTCGTGCTCGGGACGCCGACGGGCGTGGCGGTGATCCCCGCGCAGTTCGCCGCCGACGTGGCCGCGGCCAGCGAGGACACCCGCGTCCGGGACGTGTTCGGCAAACAGCGGCTGTCCGAGCGCCGCTACACGAGCGCGCAGATCGACGTCGCCACGTGGAGCGAGGAGATCGAGGCGGACTTCCAGCAGTGGCGCGCGGCCCGCGCCGGAGAGGAGCGCTGAACGTGACCACCACCAGCAACGAGCATTCCGTCATCACCGAGGAGCACATCAGCACGGCGTCGCGCCCGAGTGCCCTGCGGATCACCGATCTGCGGGTGGCCAACCTGCACGGCGTCCCGTTCCGATCGTCGATCATCCGGATCGACACGAACCAGGGCCTCGTCGGCTACGGAGAGGTGCGCGACCAGGCCAGCGCCACCTACGCGCTGACGCTCAAGAGCAGGATCATCGGTGAGAACCCCTGCAACCTCGACAAGATCTTCCGCAAGATCAAGCAGTTCGGCCACCACGGCAGGCAGGGCGGCGGCGTCTCGGCGATCGAGATGGCACTCATGGACCTCGCAGGCAAGGCCTACGGTGTCCCGGCGTACGCGCTGGTCGGCGGGCAGTTCCGGGACACCGTCCGCTGCTACGCCGACACGCCCTCACTCGGCGACCCGCAGGCAATGGGCGAGCGGTTGCTCGAGCGCAAGCAGCGCGGGTTCGCCATGCTGAAGATGGACGTCGGCATCGACCTGCTCTGGGACGTCCCCGGCACGCTCATCGCGCCCGCGGGCGCGCGCGAGAACAAGACGACGATGCACCCCTTCACGGGCATCCAGGTCACCCAAAAGGGCGTGGACCACCTGGCGAGCTACGTGGAGACGGTGCGATCGATCGTCGGTTACGACGTCGCGCTGGCGGCTGACCATTTCGGGCACATCGCGCTCGACTCGTGCATCCGGATCGGCCGGGCGCTGGAGCCGTTCACGCTCGCGTGGATCGAGGACCTGATCCCGTGGCAGTTCACCGACCAGTGGCGGCAGCTGACGGAGGCCGTGGCGGTACCGACGTGCACCGGCGAGGACATCTACCTCACGGAGGGCTTCAAGCCGTTGCTCGACGCCGGCGCGATCCGGGTCGTGCACCCGGACCCGGCCACCTCGGGCGGGATCGCCGAGACCAAGCGCCTCGGCGACTACGCGCAGGAGCGCGGCATCGCGATGGCGCTGCATCTTGCGGCGTCACCGATCGCGACGATGGCCTGCGTGCACCTCGCGGCGGCCACCGAGAACTTCCTCGCGCTGGAGCACCACGCCGCCGACGTGCCGTTCTGGAGCGACCTCGTGACCGGCCTGCCGAGCCCGCTCATCCAGGACGGGCAGATCGCCGTGCCGGAGGCGCCGGGGCTCGGGTTCGGCGACATCAACGAGGAGCTGTTCGCCCAGCAGCTCGACCCCCGTGACCCGGTGTACTTCGCCGAGTCGGGGCACTGGGACCGCGAGTCGAGCCACGACCGCCTCTGGAGCTGAGCACAACCGGCACGCGGGCGGGTCCGGCGGCACCCAGCCAGGGCCCGACTCCGCGGTCGAGGCCGCGGTGGCCTCCGCGGGGTGGCCTCCGCGGCAGCGTCAAGACCGTGCGCCGCTACCTGCAGCCTTTGCGCAGCGCGCAGTCGGCCGCGCCGCGGCCGCCGGCACCTCCGCCGGCACCTCCGACGGCACGGGAAGTCATGCGTCAGCTACGGGCTGTCGCAAGATCGTGCGCAGCTTGGCCGGCTTCGCTCTTCGCGGATCGCTGAGGTAGATCTCGTGGTGATTTCCGACCATCTTGAGGCCTTGATCAGGGATGAACTCCTCGTGCATGTACCGCAGCAGTTCGGCCTCGTCGTCGTAGTCCCCGACGTGAAGAGCCTGGACGCAGCGTCCCTCCGACAGGGCCTCCAAGCGGAGATCGTCGAGTCGCGTGGGTCGATCTTTCATGCCGACCTGCTCGACCGCATCAGTGAACATCTCGGCCGTGATCCAGTCGGGAACCATGATCATCATGGTCCAGTCCCACTGCGTCTTGTCCCGAGCGGTGGTGAAGGTTTCCATCTCGTCGGCCCACCACAGGCCCTCTAGCGGCATCACGACATAGTCACGGTCAAGGTTCTTCTTGCTGGCGAATTTGAGCTTGTAGGCCACGGGGTAGAGTGCCGAGACCGCGTCCGCGTAGACAGGCGTGTTCGGATCACCGTGGCCATCGATCATGAGGTACTGCAAGTCCGGCACATCAGTGACCTGCGGTGAGTCGCGCTTAGCCGTGTAGCACTTCAGTTCCCGCTTGAAGTCGAGCTTCGGTGTCACGAGTTCTCCTGGACCGACAAGAGTCGCGATGATGTTGACCCTCGAAGCCTTCCGTGTCACCGCGCGCCTGTCACGGGCCGCACCGAGGAGCGGGTCAGCCGTCTCCGCCCGCCCGGGGGCGTAGCGCCTCGATCACCGCCGCGAAGTCCTGCCAGCGGTCACCGGTGTCGATTACCCCGGTGAGAAGCTGCTCGGTGGCCGGTCCGATGCGCGCAGGCACCCCGGCCTCCTCGGCCAGGCCGATGGCGAGCCGCACGTCCTTGCGCGCCAGCGCCGGGGCGAACCAGCCGGGGTGGTCGTCGTCGAGAAGCGAGTCGAGCCGCATCCGGGACGCGGGGCTCAGTACCCCACTGTTGCCGAAGACCGTCCTGAGCAGATCGTCGGTGACGCCCTGTCCCCTGGCGGTGGCGATGCCCTCGGCGAGGGCGGTGACGCCGGTGATCAGCAGCAGGTTCGACACCAGCTTCATAATCGCGCCCGATCCAGCCGGGCCACAGCGGACATAACCGGCCCCCAGGTCATCCCACAGTGGCTCGAGGCGATCGACCGTCTCCGCCGGGCCGCCGATGAGGAATCGGCCGTCCCCGCGGGCGATCGCGGCGGGCGCACCCATCACCGGCGCGTCCAGCACCCGCCCGGCCGGGCCGGCCGCAGCCAGCTGTCGGGCCGTCTCGGGGGCCACGGTGCTGACATTGGCCAGGATCGCGTCCTCGGGCAGCGCTGCGAGGGCACCGTCCGCACCCAGGCAGACATCGGTGACCGCGGCGTCGTCCGCCAGCGAGACCAGCACCACCTCGGCGCCGGCCACCGCCTCCGCCGGCCGCCCCGCCTCGGTGGCCCCGGCGGCGACGAGCTCCCCGGCGCGCCCCGGTGAACGGTTCCACACCGTGACCTGATGCCCCCGGTCGAGGGCCCGGGACGCGAAGGCCTGGCCCATATTCCCCAGTCCGAATATCGCGACGCGCATCAGGCGATTTTAGTCCCGATGCACCGCCCAGCCGAGCGCGCTCGCGACGCTCGTCGGGGTGCTTCTTCGCTACTGCCACAGACTCCTCTCACGGCCCGGCGCCATACGCGCCTCGTGGGAACTGCAGCGGCACCACTTCAGCTCGCCTCACCAACCGTGTCACGCCTCCCCAGGAGGGGCGGACCCGGACAGGATGTCGGCGTCACCGCCACTCGCGGATCTTGCTCACTCGCCGCCCGGAGTCGGGTCGGCGTAGATGCCCGCCAGCATGCCCGTGGCCTGGCCGATCTCGACGAGATAGCCGTCAGGATCGCGCAGGTAACAACGCAGCTCGGCCTTGCGGTCCAGCGGTTTGGTGAGGAACTGGGCGCCCTTGGCGACAGCGGCCTCGTGGAAGGCGGCGATGTCGGCAACGCGGACATTGAGGAACGCTGATACCGGATCGCCGGGCTGCGGCGGGGTCAGCGTGACGTCGGGTTTGTCCGGAGTCGGTCCGCCGCCGGGATTCATGATGATCCAGCCGTTGGCGATCTTGACGATGGCCGGGTTCTCGGCCAGCACCACCTGGCCGCCGAAGATGTCGGCGTAGAAGTCCCGGGAGACCGCGACGTCGCGCACGGTCAGGAAGTGGGTCACGACCAGCCCCTCGGTCGGGTATGGCAGGTCGGTGCGGTCGGCCATGGCCATCTCTCCTTTCGGGTACGCGCAGTAGCGCCGGGCCCGAGTGCCCTGAGGACAGGTTCCTTCTCGACGGCCACCATCAATGCCCTCAGAAGGAGGGACGTGGTCATTACCGTCGAAGCCAGTCCACAAGCTGGGTATACACCGCGTCGTGGGTGAGCAGGCCGCGGTGGGTCAGGCCGGGGATGACACAACCGTGAGCCGGTGGCGTCGGCGAGAGGGCGCTGGCGGTGGGGACCAGGAGGTCGCCGACCCAATGGCCCACCGGGCCGGGCGCGCGGCTGACCGTGGCGGCGACGTTGCAGTGCTCGACGCCGTCGGGCGGCCGGTAGGGATACGGGACGCCCCGGTGCACGGCGTCCGCATCGTTGCCGTGCCAGTCCTGCCGGTGCAGGCTGCCATGCCGCAGGTCCTTGATACCGGCGCTGCGTCCGGCGAGCAACGCCGCGATCGGCGCGGACTCGTCGAAGCTTCGCAGCAGCGCGGTGACGGTGTTCGCAGCCCGTTCCAACGGGGCGCCGGTGTGCGGGGAGCCGAGGCACACCACGTGGCGGGTCCGCTGTGACCAGACGCGGCCCTGCGCGAACGCTTGGTGGAGTGCGCTTCGCGCGACGAGGCCGCCCATGGAGTGCCCGATCAGCGCGAGTTCTCGCACCGGCACCGGCCATGCCCTGATCAGCTCGTCGAGCAGGTCGGCCAGGTCGGCGCCGTTGTCCGAGATGTGTCGCCCGCTGTTGTAGCGCACGTGCACGGTGCTGTAGCCGAGATCACGGGTGAGCCGGGTACCGAAGTCCTCGCAGATCGCGGTCTGATCACCCGCGCGTGCGCGAGCGGGGCCGCTCCACCACTCCTCGGTCTCGATCACACCGTGGACGAACACCACCATCCTCGGCGCTGCC
Source organism: Pseudonocardia aurantiaca (assembly GCF_039526725.1). Lineage (NCBI taxonomy): Bacteria > Bacillati > Actinomycetota > Actinomycetes > Pseudonocardiales > Pseudonocardiaceae > Pseudonocardia > Pseudonocardia aurantiaca. The sequence goes on along the minus strand of NZ_BAAAJG010000028.1, from coordinate 72,785 downwards.
GCGGGGTAGTGCCGGTACAACGTCGCGGGGTCGGGTTCGACGTCGGCGCCGTCGACCCGGATGCGCATCGGGCTCGCCAGCTGCGGGTAGCGGTCATGCAGATGGTCGCCCACCGCGCCGTTGAGCATCCCGGCCAGTCGGCGGCCGCGCGGCGTGTTGGTCCAGGGTCGCGCGGTTCGGGTTCGCTCCACGGCATCCAGCGCGGTCACCGCGGCGGTGCCCACGATCGCGATCCCGGCGCGCACGAGGCCGTAGACGGTGGACGTGATGGTGTCCTGCGCCGCTCGAACGGGCGGCGGAAGGACAGTGCCGAGAGCGCGATGGGCAACCGCCCGGTGGATCTGCTGGGTGGTGACGGCGAGGTGGCCGAAGAGATCAGTGACCATCGCGGCCGACGTGCCGACCTCGCCGGTCTCGCGCGGGATGCCTGTCATCGGCGTCGCCTTCCGCTGAGGAAACCCACGATAGCGCTGGAGATCCACCCCCGCTGCGCTGCAGCACCGCGCCCCGGCCCCGCCACACACCCGGCAGACGCCCCGGCCGCCGGCGCTACGCGACGTGTCCATGCTCGGGTGCGCCCCGGCATCAAGAACCGATCAGTGGACGGCGGCCGGCTCAGCGTCCCGATACCGGGACGATCGAGGTCGGTTGGGTCGGCGACGCTCCGGCCGCCGTCCGCCACCAGCGGTGCGACGCCAGCGCGGCCAGTCCGGCGCCTGCGGCGTTGAGCAGGACGTCGTCCACGGAGGTCACCCGGTCCAGCCGCAGGACGTACTGCGCGGTCTCGACCAGGACCGAGCAGGACGCCGCGAGCGCCAGGATCCGCGGTACCGAGGCCAGCGCCGCGAACCGCAGCGGGGCCAAGAACCCCAACGCCGCGAACACCAGCAGGTTGCCGACGACCTGGCCCCAGCCCATCGCAAGCAGGTCCACCAGCGGCACCAGGCTCACCCGACCGGGAACCTCACCAGCCCGGCTGCCCGGCAACATGGTCATCCAGACCCACGGCACCGTCCCGTAGACGATGCCGACCTCGGCCAGCGACGTGCGCCAGGCCCACGCCGGCGTGGTGCCTGTGACATTCCGACGGCATGCCAGAGCCCACACCGCCAGGGCGGCCAACGGGAGTACGGCCACCGTCATGAGTGCGACGCCAGTGAACGTGAAGACCCAGTCGTGCCACCCTCTGATCACGCTTGCTCCGCTTCGCTGTAGTCCATGCCTCCAGTGAAGGCAGCGTGGTGTTGCCAGCACGTATGCGGTTTTCGATATGCCGACGATATGCCCCGGCTCGTAGCATGGAGAACTTGTGCGCGTGCTGATCGTCGAGGACGAGCCCTACCTGGCAGAGGCCATCCGCGACGGGCTGCGCCTGGACGCAATCGCGGCCGACATCGCCGGCGACGGTGACACCGCCCTGGAACTGCTGGGCATCAACGCCTACGACATCGCCGTCCTCGACCGCGACATCCCCGGCCCCTCCGGCGACGAGATCGCCGAACGCATCGTCGCCTCCGGCAGCGGCATGCCCATCCTCATGCTCACCGCCGCCGACCGGCTCGACGACAAGGCCACCGGGTTCGGACTCGGCGCCGACGACTACCTCACCAAACCCTTCGAACTCCGAGAACTCGTGCTCCGGCTCCGGGCACTCGACCGCAGGCGCGCCCACCACAGGCCACCCGTGCGAGAGATCGCCGGCCTACGGCTGGACCCGTTCCGCCGCGAGGTCCACCGCGACGGCCGCTACGTCGCGCTCACCCGCAAACAGTTCGCCGTGCTCGACGTCCTCGTCGCCGCCGACGGCGGTGTCGTCAGCGCCGAAGAACTCCTGCAACGAGCGTGGGACGAGAACGCCGACCCCTTCACCAACGCCGTGCGCATCACCGTCTCAGCACTGCGTAAACGCCTCGGCGAACCATGGCTCATCGCCACCGTGGCCGGCGTCGGCTACCGCATCGACACCGAGCGGAGCTTGTCGGAGCGAGCAGACGACACCGAGCGGAGCCTGTCGGAGCGAGCAGACGACACAGCACCCGGCACCCGGGCGTGAGGGATCAGACCGTGGATAGGGCGCACGGTTTGAGCGTTCGCCTCAAACTCACCCTCAGCTATGCCGGGTTTCTCATGCTCGCCGGCGCCTTGCTGCTCGCTGCTGTGTGGGTGTTCCTGCTGCGAGGCGGGCCCGTCGGTTCATTCGTTCCCAACCTCTCCGACCTCTGGCTCGTCCTCACCCCAGGCAACTTCGGCCCACGCGTCTTCGTCCCAGCAGCAGCCGCAGTACTGACGTTCCTGCTGGTATTCGGTCTCCTCGGAGGATGGATCCTCGCCGGCCGCATGCTCGCGCCCCTGACCCGCATCACCGATGCCACCCGCATGGCCACGAACGGATCACTCTCCCACCGGATCCGGCTACCGGGCCGCAAAGACGAGTTCCGCGAACTCGCCGACGCCTTCGACACCATGCTCGCACAGCTCGAAACACACGTCGCCGAACAACAGAGATTCGCCGCCAACGCCTCCCACGAACTGCGCACCCCACTCGCGATCACACAGACACTCCTCGACGTGGCCCGCACCGACCCCAACCACGACACCAGCGAACTCCTCGACCGCCTCCACACCGTCAACACCCGAGCGATCGACCTCACCGAAGCACTGCTCCTGCTCAGCCGCGCCGACCAGCGCTCCTTCACCCGAGAACCCGTCGACCTGTCCCTCATCGCGGAAGAAGCCACCGAAACACTCCTCCCCCTCGCAGAAAAGCGCGGCGTCACCATCGCAACCTCCGCCGACATCACCCCCACCATGGGCTCCCGAGCGCTCCTGCTGCAGCTGGCCACGAACCTCATACACAACGCGATCGTCCACAACCAGCCTGAACAGGGCACCGTGTGGGTCAGCACCAGCACCCACCCCGAGAGTGTGTTGCTCACCGTCGAAAACACCGGCGAAAAGCTCACGCAAGAGTTGGTTTCCACGCTCACCGAGCCGTTCCAGCGCGGCACCGAACGCATACGCACCGACCACCCAGGTGTCGGCCTCGGCCTGGCAATCGCCACAAGCATCACCCACGCACACGACGGAAACCTCACCCTCACCCCCCGCTCCGCTGGAGGGCTCTGCGTCACGGTTCAACTACCCGCCGCGCCACCGCACACCGGCAGATGACGATCGCGTGCAAGGTCGGCGGGGCGGCGCGGGCGGCGCGGCGGCGGTGAACTGGTGGGCGTCGAACTGAACGCGGGGTACCGGCGGCTGCCCGCCCGCCGGTACCGCGATCGGATCAGGCCCGGCGCTACGTCCGGTACCGGAACAGGATCCGGCCCCGGTTCAGGTCGTACGGGCTGAGCTCGACGAGCACCCGGTCGAGCAGCACGATCTTGATGTAGTGCTTCCGGATCTTCCCGCTGATGTGCGCGAGCACCTTGTGCCCGTTCTCGAGCTCCACCCTGAAGGTGGCGTTGGGCAGGCACTCGACGACGGTGCCCTCGACCTCGATGGCTCCTGCTGTCTTCGTCATACGCCACGCACCATTTCCACGGCACTGCTCACGCGCTGCGCGCCGATGCCCTCGAACAGCGCCGTCGCCGCGCTGTTGCGCTCGTCCACCTCGGCCGACGCCGCCTCGACCCCGCCGCGGTGCAGCGCACCCAGCACCTCGGCCAGCATCGCCCGGGCGATGCCGCGGCAGCGCAGACCCTCGCGGACCGCGACCAACCCGATCCGCGCGTGCCGGCGGCGCGCCACCACCCGGACCAGCCCCACGTACCGATCGGCAGCCTCGGCCACCGCGTACTTCGACGGGTCCATGGGAGCCCCGTCCGGCCGGGCCGGCACCTCGACCGGCATCGAGTCCCAGCCCACGCGGGCGTCGACCTCGGCGCGGACCGCCTCGTACACCTCGCGCAGCGCGGGCTCCCGCGCCGCACCGAGGCCCAGGATCGTCACGTCCGACGGCGCCGGCGCGGTGTCGAGCCCGGTGACCAGCGGGTCGGTGGCGACGAGGTACTCCCGTTCCCGGCGCCGGACGGTGAGGCCTGCCCGCTCCCAGCGGGCCGTCAGGTCGTGGTCGGCCTCGTCGACCATCGTGTACAGCGGGCTCGGCAGGTCCGTCAGCATCGCGGTCGCGAGCCGGTCGAAGACCGCGCCGTGCCACGTGTCGATGCTGAGGAAGACCCGGCTGTCGGGTCGGCGGGATGCCTCGCCGTGGCCGATCACCAGATCGTCCTCCACGGCCCGCCACCGCAGGTCGTCGACCCGGGTGATCACTGCGTGCGTGCCGACGGTCGGGGGTGCGCCCGCACTGAAATGCACAGAGTCCATAGGTTTGCCCTCTCAGAAGTGCCTGGTGGGAGGCGCTCCTGGCGACACCTACGTCAATCGCCCGATCGTGACGGAGAGGGGAGCACCCACGTGCGTACAACGAGCATGGGTCTCACCTCCAACGGCCGGGTCGCGATCGCCCGCACGGTATCAGCGCGGGCACCCCCGCCCGCCACCGATTTTCCGGGCCCGGCCCTGGGCTCGGCGGCAGGTGTCTGGCCCGGGGAGCACCGCCATCGAGTAGGGCCGGGACCTGTCCTCGATGAGCGGCATCCTGGCCGACAGCTCCTATCGTCTGCTGCCGGCCTGACGGCCAGGCCTCACTTCAGGTGCCGGGCGAAGAACCGGTTCCCGTCGTCCCCCTCGAACTGCGGGACGCCGGTGTGCCCGCCCATATTGGCGTGCAGCGTCTTCTCCTTGGTGCCGAAGGCGTCGAACAGGTCCAGGGCCATCTGCCGGTCGTTTCCTTCGTCGTCCCACTGCAGCAGGACCTGCAGCGGAATGGTGACCTGCCGGGCCTCCTCGAACAGAGTGCGGGGCACGAAACTCCCGGCGAACAGAAGGGCGGCCGAGATGCGCGGCTCGACCACCGCCAGCCGGATGCCGATGCCGATCACCCCTCCCGCGTACCCGACCGGGCCGCCGATCTCGGGCAGCGAAAGGAGGGCGTCCAGGGCGGCCCGCCATTCCGGGACCGCCTTTTCGACCAGCGGGAGGACGAGCCGGTCGACGATCTCGTCGTCGACCGGCTCGCCGGCTTCCAGCGCCCGGCGCAGGTCGGCGCGGGCCTCCTCGGCGGCGGCGGAGCGGGGCCGGTCACCGCTCCAGGGGAGCTCGATGGTGGCCGCGGCGTAGCCCTCCGCCGCGGAGTGCCGGGCCCGGGCGACCAGTCGGGGGTACATCTTGCGCAGTCCGCCCGGGTGGCCGAGCAGGATCAGCGGAGCCGGTGCGGATGCGGATCCGGGCATCCACAGGATGCCGGGGACCTCGCCGAGGGTGAATTCGCGTTCGAGGACGCCGTCGTCGAGGCGCTGTTCAGAAGTGAATCGCATGGTCGTGCCTTTCGGGAGTGCTCGTGAACGGCGCTCCCGGACGACCTATCGCCCGACCGTGACCCCGGAGGGGAGCACCCATGTCGATACGTTCACGGGTACCACCTCCTCGATCTCTCGCACGGCCACCGGAAAGCTAGCAGTGGTCGCCGTGGTCCACCAACGGGTTTTCGCGGAGGCTCCGTGGCCGGACGCCACGGAGCCACTCGCCTAATGGCCAAGGCCGTGTGGTTAAGGGTTTCGGGCCTGTGTGGTCACGGTGTGGGAGGCACCATCACCCGCTGAAGCCGGTCGATCCCGCGCTCAGCACCGCATGTGGACCGCCGTGCACCTCGAGTTCAGTTAAGCCACCGGCTGTGGGTGTGGCCGAACGACGTAGCCCGGCGACCGGGAGGCACAGCGCAAGCAGTGCCTCGCCGGGCTCCCGATGCCAACCGCGCTCGACCGCCGCGACCGCGTCATGGCCCGTGATCCGGAACTGTTCGGCGATCGCCGTCGAGCAGTGGTGGTCGAGCACGAGCTTCACGCGATAGCCCCGCTGCTGGCGCTCCCAGCGCGCACCCTTATCTCCGGCCGGGCGGCGCCGCAGCGCCGCGACCACTCCACGTGACTTTCCGACCACCCTGCGGTGCCCCGGATCACTCGATCGGTAGGCCGCCAATGCAGCTAAAATCCTGACGCCTCAACGAGGCTGACTGATGCCAGGACCAACGAACTGTCGCATGGTTTGGGGGGCCACCTAGCCCGGCACGCACAACTCCCCTTGGCCCGCCATGCGAATCTTATGTTTGCTTATTTGGTGACTCGGATGCTCACTGACGACCAGACCGCCCTTCTGCGACAACAACGCGTGCCGCCATCCGGCGAAACACGCGCCCAGTGCGACGCCTTGGAGCAGCCGGACAACGAGGAGCGCGTTGTCGGGCAACGTCGGGCGTTGCGGAACGTGGCCTGGTTGCTGCCTGCGCTACTCATGGTGACGCTCGGCCTGATTCGCGCAACCTGGCCCAGCCAGCAGGACGCCGAACTCGACGCCTGGGGCTTCGTGCATCTCCCATGGCGGGAGGCGATCCCCGTGCTGGGCACCGGCGTAAGCACGACGTCGGCCCCGTACTACCTGGGACTCAAGGTGTGGACCGAGGTCTTGGGCACCTCCGACTTCTCGCTGCGGCTCCCGTCGATCCTGGCCATGGCCGCGGCGGCAGCGCTGGTCGCCCTCACCTGCGCCGATCTGCTGAGGCCGGGGGTCGGTTTTCTCGCCGGACTCTTCTTCGCGATCCTGCCCACGACCTCTCGGTATGCACAGGAAATCGGTCCGCAGGCGCTGGTCATCTGCTTTGCGACGCTGGCGACCTTCTGCTTGGTACAACTCTTCAACCGACCGGGCCTTGGCCGAATGGTCGGGTACGGCCTCGCCGTAGTCCTGCTCGGCCTGGCCAGTGCCCCCGCCCTGATTCTGCTCGTCGGCCACGGTATCGCCGTCCTCACCGTGCATCGCCGAGTTTTCGTCGGCTGGTTCTGGACGGCGCTGCTGAGCCTGGCACCGACCGCAGCCCTCTTCTCCCTGCTTCGCACGCCTCAACCGGGTTTCGACTGGACCTCGCCGGTGGATCTCCCCGAGGTCGTCCGGCTGCCGCAGGATCTCTTCGGCGCGGCCCTGCTCGGCGGTGTCGTCGTCGGCTTCGGGTTGCTCAGCTTCTCGTTCCGGAAGCCTGGCGTGATCTTCACGACGTGGGCCATTGGACCACTCCTCGCGCTCTACGCCGCTAGTCGGTTCAGTCCGGCCTGGCAGGCCGAGGCACTGCTCTTCACCGTGCCGGCGTGGACGTCACTCGCGGCCATGGCGCTGCTCCGGACGCCCGTCGTCCGCGGCGTGTTCGTAGCGCTGGTGGTCGCGCTCCTGGCGCTGCCCTCCCATATCGCCGTGCGGGGGCAGGATGGACACGGGCAGGCGACCAGGGAGGTCGCCATGGTGCTCGCGGAGAACTTCAAGGCGGGCGACGTCATCGTCTACGGTCCCTGGCAGACCGACGGGCAGATCGGTCGCGATCTCGTCGCCCGCTATCTGCCGCTGCAACTGCAGCCCAAGGACGTACTCAAAACACGGGAACCGCGTACCGCCGGTCAACCATTCGCCGAGGAGTGCGTCGATGTCTCGAAGTGTCTCGACAACGCACCACGAGTCTGGCTGTTCCGCGCCGGCCCCACCGAGGATGTCCTGGCGGAGATGCCCGCGGCGAAAGACGGCGAGCTGCGCACCCGGTACCTCATCGAGCGCACCTGGCGGCCGACCGGACTGACCCTCACCTTGTTTACCGCGGCGCCGGCAGCACAGCCGGCGGCGCACTAACGGTGGCATAGGGTGCTCGCCTTCATCCTCCAGATAAAGGCCTGGACGGCGAGTGGCCAATTCTTCCTGTTCGCCGTCTTCATGTTGATGATCTGGGTTCTCTGGATCCTGCGGGTCACCCTGGCCAAGTACTACCGGCCGTGGACGACCCCGTACGAGGTCACGACCTCGGTGATCATTCCGGTGGTTGACGAACCGGAGCAACTGTTTCGATCGGTGCTGCAACGGATCCTGCAGCAGCGGCCCACCGAGGTGATCGTCGTCATCAATGGCCCGCGGAACGAGGTGCTGGAGAAGATCTGCAGCGATCTCGGCGTGCGTTGGATCTGGACCGACATCCCGGGTAAGCGGAACGCGCTCAAGGTGGGCGTGGACCTGGCCACCTCGGACATCGCGGTGCTCGTCGACTCCGACACGACCTGGACGATGGGCACCCTCTCCGAACTGGTAAAGCCGTTCCGCGACCCACGGGTGGGCGGAGTGACCACCCGGCAGCGGATTCTCGATCCCGGGCGTAGTGAGCTGACCCGGTGGGCGGACTGGTTGGAGAACGTCCGCAACGAGTACTCGATGCCCGCGATGAGCGTGCTCGGAACGGTCGGCTGCCTACCGGGCCGGACCATCGCGTTCCGCCGGTCGATCCTGGTGCGCTCGATGGACCGCTTCCTAGGTGACAAGTTCCTCGGCGTCTTCCTTGAGGTCAGCGATGACCGGACGCTGACCAATTACACCCTGATGAGCGGCTTTCGGACCGTGTACCAGTCGACCTCCCTGGTGTATACGGACGCGCCGACCACGCTTAAGAAGCTTGCGAAGCAGCAGTACCGCTGGGCCAGAGGATCGCAGTACAACACATTGCGCATGCTCGAGTGGATGCTGCGTAACACACCGCTACTAGCTGTGTTCTATCTGGCCGACATCGTGGTCCCGTTTGTGCTCGTCGGCTCCTGCATCTCCTGGGCGATCACGCTCGTCACCGGTATGCACAGCGACCTCTACACGGGCCTCCCTCTGCCCGCCAGCCCACTCGCCGCAGTCGCCTTCGTCATCGTGTTGAGCGGAGTGCTGACAACGCTCTCGCTGGCCATCCGCTTCGGCCGCCACTTCGCCCAGCGCCCCACGGAAATAGTCCACCTCCCGGTCTTCATGATGATCAACGCGTTGCTGCTGATCCCCGTCCGGGTGCTCGGCTTCTTCCGCATGGCGCACAACGCCGGATGGGGTACGAGAGTCGGCGGGTTCGCGGGTGAGAAGGAGCGCAATCCCCTGCGACTCGTGCCCTACGTACTGGGATGTCTCATGCTGCTCGGTTCGGTGATGATCGGTGTCTGAGCACGAGCCTTCCTCCCGCCGCAGGCTCCAGATCTGGATGGTCGTCAACGGCCTGATCCTCGCCGTTATCAGCGGATGGCTCCTCAAGCCGAGCATCACCGACCTGCCCAACCCGACCGCCACATTCAGCGCGAAGGCGAGCCAGGCGCCGGCGACTCCGCCTGTCCCGACCATGGCGGAGATCATGTCCTGGTCCGGCCAGCGCTTTGGCCTCAGCACGCCGGACGTGCCCTGGTCCAGCGTGCGGTTCGAGGAACTCTCAGGCAGCGCCGGCGCGAGACCGACCATGATCATGAACTTCACGAAATGGACGGAAGAGTTCCGGCCAGACGTGGTGACGCGCAGCTACGAACTCGGCGCCATTCCGATCATCTCGTGGGAGCCCTGGGCGGGCATCGACAAGGGGACCAGCCAGCCGGCCTACGCGCTCTCCAAGATTGAAAACGGCGACTTCGACCCGTACATCACCCGATTCGCCACGGCGGTGCGGGACGCCAAGTGGCCGGTCGCGATCCGCTTCGCCCACGAGATGAACGGCAACTGGTATCCGTGGTCGGAACGGCGGTCCGGCAACGAGGAGGGCGAGTACGTGCGTGCATGGCGGCATGTGCACGACATCTTCACCACGGTCGGCGCCACCAACACGATCTGGCTCTGGAGCCCGAACATCCTCCGGCCGGTGCCCGACGTCAGCCTCAGCCCACTCTACCCCGGCGACATGTACGTCGACTGGGTCGGCCTGGTCGGCTATGCCGTACCGGAGCGGACTGCGGCTCCGGTGTTCGAGCCCACCCTGACCGCCCTCAGCACGGTGACCCGGAAGCCCATTTTGATCACCGAGACCGGCGTGCTGCCCAGCTCCCGGGCGGCGAACTGGATCAAAGACTTCTTCCAGTGGCTCCCGAAGCACCCGGAGGTCGTCGGATTCGTATGGTTCGAGTACAGCAAGGCCGAGGGTGGCACCCAGGACTGGCGGTTCACCGCCACGCCCGGGTCCACGAACGCGTTCCGTGCTGGAATCACGAACCTTGAACTGGCACCCGCCCCGGCGGGTACCCGGTCAGGATGAGGTCCCTGACCTCTCGAAGTCCTGCAGGATGCCGCGGATCACGGGCTGCGTCTCTGGATCGTCCATCACGTTCCACGAGAGGTCGCCGACCTGGCTCCCTAGCTGGGCCGCGCCGCGCGACTCCGCCTGCGAAAGGACGATGCCTTCCACCCAGTCCTTACCCGTGATGTCCAGCCAGGTACGCAGGTCCGCCAGCCACTTGACCCGCCCCTCGGCGGCGGTGTTGAACTCGGTGATGATGAGCTTCTTGTGGAATATGCTCCGGGCCAACTCGAACCGGCTGACAAATTCTTGGACCGGATAATCCTTACGTGCGCCGAAGCTGATCATGGTCGACCCGAGCAGGTCGACGTAATCGTCACCCGGCCAGTACTTGCGCAGGTTCTCCACCCATGGGCCCGCCGGCTCGAAGACTGAGGGATTGACCGAGAAGACAAACCGGGCGTTGGTCGCCCCGTCGGCGCGGAAAATGTCCACTAAGTGACGCCACGCGGCCACATAGCCAGCCGGATCGCGACTCCACGGATACCAGTCGCCATTCATCTCGTGGGCGAAGCGTACGTAGACGATCAACCCGGACGCGGCAATGGACTTGGCCCAGGATCGGATGTAGTCGTCCTTCTTGCCGGCCGCGATCGCCGCGTTACTGAACTCTGGCTGCTCCGCGTACTGCGCCGCCTTGCCCTTGACCGCGCTGACCGTCTGCCACGGTTCCCAAGTAAGCATGAAGGTCTTCACGCCCTGCCGACGAAGCTCGGCGAAGTGATTGTCGATCGTACGGTTACGACTCCACGCCTCGAATTCCATCACCATGGTCGGCTGCACGCCGACCGCCGCCGTCCATTCGTCCACGTGCCACGGGTCGGTGGCGACGCCGAACACGCGGCTAGGCGCTTCGACCCCGGGCGCGGCGACCTCGACTGCCGGGCCGCTCTCCCGACCACAACCTCCCAGCCCGATGGCCAACGCCATCACCGTCAGTAGCAGTACGGCCCTTTTCCGGGCAGCGGTCACCATCCGCGTCCTCCGCAATCTCGACGCCACCCGGAACACCAGCCCTGTCTCAGCAAGCGGCGGAGATGGCTGGGGGGAGCAACCACCTCCGAGAGTCCGCAATAGCCTCAACCGGGCTATGGTAGCGGCAGAAGCGGATGCGGTCTTCCCCCGGTAGAATCCTCACCTACTCGAGCCATGGGGCGAAACTAGCGAGCCTACCAAGGCGCTTCGCGACGGGGCCGACAATTACGGCACCTGAGGAGAGCCGGGGAGGTAGCGAGTGTCCAACAAGGCTTCCCTCTGGGTGGCGCTGGTTGCCTCCGTGATCGTCGGCACACTCGCCGTAATTGCACTGCCCGCCCAACCGGCCACGCCGCCGCCACCGCCCACCGCCGAGTCCCCGGCGAACGGCACCGCAGAGGTTCCAACGAAGCGCGACGCAACCGTGACCGTCGACGCCGACGCGGAAGTTGGTCCGCTCAACAATCCAGCGGAGTATCAGAATCAGAGTGGCCCGTCGCAGCTACTCGGCCCGGCCGATGAGCGGCGCATCGCGCAATTGGCACCTACCGTCGTGCGCGGCTGGTTCAAGCCCGAGAGCTACTACGACCACGTCACCGAGACCTACAACTTCAACTACGCCTCCAGCGGCGGGAGCAGCCGGTTCTACACGTACGCCGACCAACTCCGGCGACTGTCCAAGCGAATCTTCGCGAACTTCGATCAGTGTGATCCGGAGTTGATGACGCCAGACCACCCGGACGAGTGCCGGACCGTCCTGAAGAACGGTATCCGCCACTACAAGCTGCGTTACCCGAGTCTGCGCTACATCGAGCTGTTCAATGAGCCGGACAAGACTTGGGAACCGGCCGTGTTCGAACGCCCTGCGATGAACGTCGAAGACTACTACACCTGGTACAAGATCGGCTATTCCGTCGTCAACGAAATAAACGCGGAACTGGATCCGGCCGTCCGGCTACACATTGGCGGCCCAGCGGCCTACACCTTCGAGTCCGAATTTACCGAGCAGTTCCTCGACCTCTACCGAGCGGACCCCGATCCGGCAAAGCGACTCGACTTCCTCTCATATCACCAGTACCGGAACGGTGCGCACCCGGCCGCGGTGGCGACCGAGAAAGAGACCGCGCGGCGGTGGCTGTCGGAACGTGGCCTGAATCCCGATACGCCAACCTTCGTCACCGAGTACGGCGTCTTTCCCGGCACGAATACTGGGACCACGTTCGAGGAGGACCTGCTGGCTCACGCTGCCGCCATGTCGACGCTCGGCTACTACTACCTGCAGGGTGGTACCGACATGGTCATGCACTGGGTCTGGGATCATGGCGAAAACGACCGCAAGTCGATGCTGGTCGACGGGGCCGACGGCCAGGTGTACCCGTACTACAACGTGGTCGCCATGCAGCGGAAGCTGAAGAGTCGACGTTTGGCGGCGATCTCGGATTCGCTGGACGACAATGGAATGGGGGTCAACGTAGTCGCCTCGCGGGATCGTTCCGGCGTCGCCGTACTCGCCACGAACTATCAATGGATCGACGGCACCAGCACCTACGACGTCCACTTGACGATCAATGACTTGCCGCACGAGTACCGGAACGGAAACATTCTCGTCGAGCGCTATCTGGTGGACGCGACGACGAGCAATTATGCCTTCGACCCGGCCCTTTCCGATCTGCAACGAGTCGAGCGGTACGAACTTCCCCCGCAGGCGAGCCTCACGACCAGCTTCCAGTTGGACCGCAACGCGGTCTCCCTGATCGTCCTCACACCGTTCTGATCGGCGATCCGCGCCGGTCCGGCGGTGAGGTAGGCGGTTGACGAGGGCGTCGAGTGCGTGGTGCTTGACACGGGGCCCAGGTCTTAGCACAAGTGGAGCGCGAGCGCCTGGGTGGACGAGCTGGTTAGGGCGTGAGCACGTAGCGACCGTGCACCCATCCTCGGCCACGGCCCGGTGGGCGTCGGCGATGTAGACCGACACCGCAGGGCACCGCTCGGGAGCTCCTCAACGCTCCCCCGCGCCCGCCTCCGAGAAATCCCTGGTCAGACGGTGGGGCGGGTGGGGTTCGAACCCACGACCTGACGGATTATGAGTCCGCTGCTCTGACCAGCTGAGCTACCGCCCCTGAGGGCACGAAGGTTACCGAACGGGTGCCCGTCACCACCGCCCGCCAGCCCTTCGTGCTCCCGCCGATGACTTCCGCCTCGCCGCCGAGTCACAACAGCACCGATCACCGAGCCAGGAGGACCGTGTGCCCAGCACCATCCAGCCGATCATCGTCACGGGCGACATCGAGCGCCTTCTCCGCTTCTACACCGGCCTCCTCGACGCCGAGGAGACCACCAGCTTCCCCACCGACGGTCCACTGTTCTTCGTCGGGCTTCGGGTCGGGGACTCCGACATCGGCCTCACCGCCGACGCCGACGCGGGCAACGCCGCTGGCCAGCGCATGCTCAAACGCATGTGACGTGGTCAGCCGCCGGCCTTCCGGGCCGCCTCCTCCACCCGCCGATAGTGCGCCTGCCACCACTCCTCGTCGCCCGGGGCCATGTTGTCGTTGTCGCGCCGCATCCCGACGGCGCCGTCGATCTGCTCCCGGACGATGTCGGCGTGCCCGGCGTGGCGGTGGGTCTCGGCGATCATGTGCACGAGGACCCGGTGCAGCGTGATGACCTGGCGTTCCGGGGGCCACCACACCACGCGCCCGGTTGAGTCGAGCTCCCGCGCCTCGATCGTTGCGTCCGCGTGCGTGCACGCCTGCCGGTACAGGCCGACGATGTAGTCGCGCGTCTCGTCGGCCGTGGCCCACAGGTCCGAGTTGGGCTCGGCGTCCATGGAAGCCCAGGGCACGGGTTCAGGGAACGGGCGATCGAAGGTGTCGCCGAAGTAGCCCACCTCGACGGCGGTTAGGTGCTTGACCAGCCCGAGCAGGTTCGTGCCCGTAGGGGTCAGTGGGCGCCGGACGTCGTACTCGGACAGCCCGTCGAGCTTCCAGAGGACGGCGTCGCGGGCGGCCTGCAGGTAGCGCTGGAGATCGTCCTTCACGGGTTCAGCCGAACTCGCCCTGGCAGACCGCGGTCAGTCATGTCGATGTCAGACACACCCAAGATTAAACTTCATGCTTCGGTGCTCCACACGCGGACAGCGTTATGGAGCCAGAGCGCGCCCTACGGGCCCTACGGACAGCGTTATGGCTCCGTAACGCGCCTGGTGCTTAGTGGGTTATCGCGCGGGCGCGTTTCCGTACGTCCTTCGCGGCGCCCTCCGCCTGGTGCACGACCTCCGCGCCCACCGCGGACGCCCGTACGGCGACGTCGTGGCCGAGCTTCGTGGCCTGGTCGAGGATGCCCGGCCCCTTCTGGGCGTGCGCCCTCTTCTCGAAGGCCTTCTCCACAGCCTTCTCCATGGCAGCGACCTTCTGGCCCGCGACCTTCTGCAGTTCCGCGCTGCGCTTCGCGGCCCGCTTCTGCAGTTCGGCGCTGCGCTTCTCCGCCGCCTTCTGCAGCTTCGCGCCGCGCTTCTGGGCGCGCTTGCGGGTCTTGGCGGCGCGCTTGGCCCACTCGGCGGAGATCTCCTCCGCGCGCGAGGACAGCTCGGCGCCGATGTGGGGCTTGTGGGACGTCACGGCGGCACCCGCCGCGGGCGCGAGGCCGGCCAGGCCGGCGGCGAGACCAGCCACTTTGCCCTTGGACTCAGCCGCGGTGCCCGAGATCCGGCCACTGACCTCATGCGCGGCCTCGGCGACGCGCCCGCTGACCTCGTGGGCGGTGCCGGACACGGAGGCGGCCTGCCCCGCCGCGGCGGCGGCCGCGAGCTCGGCGGCCTTGCGGCTGCGCCAGGCGATCGAGGGTTTCCCCTCGGTGTCGGCCGCGGCAATCATCAGGCCGCCGAGCAGGCCCACGTTCTTGAGGAAGTGGATCTGCTGTTCCCGCTTGCGCTCGGGGTCTGTCTCCTCCCAGAAGCGGTGGCCGGCGAACGTCGTCGGGATGAGCGACGCGGCGAGCGCCGTTGAGGCCAGCCGCGGGAACTTCCCGAACGCCAGCAAGGTGCCCGCGACGATCTTCACCGCGCCGTCGATCTTGACGAGCATCACGTCGTCGGGGCGCTGCTCAACGGGCGCGATCTCGATGGCCTTGTCGATGGCAGGCGCCACCGCGTCGATCACCGGCCTCGCCGCGGCCGCATGGCCCTCCGGCGCCCTCAGAGTGTTGATGCCGCCCTGGATGAACAGAGCCGCGAGCATTGGGCGTGCGACACGTCGAAGGAGCATGTCGAGAGGTTTACCGAGGCTCCTGCCTCCCAAACGCTGTATCGATCAATCAGGGTGGCATCATTCGGAGGTGACGACGCCCAACCGGCTGGCTATCGGACTCGACATCGGCGGCACCAAGATCGCGGGCGCGGTGGTCGACAAGCAGGGCACAGTCGTCGACGAGCTCGTGGAGCCCACACCCGAGGAGTCGGACGCGGGGGCAGTCACCGCGGTGCTGCTGTCGCTGATCGACCGGTTCCGGGCGAAGCACGAGGTCGTGGCGATCGGCGTCGGCGCGGCCGGGATCGTCGAGTGGCCCGCCGGGCGGATGCTCTGGGCCCCCAACAACGCCTACCGCGACTGGCCGGTGCGCGAGCAGCTCGAGAAGTCCACGAGTCTGCCCGTCATCGTCGACAACGACGCCAACGTCGCCGCCCTCGCCGAGGCCCGGCTGGGCGAGCCGTACCCGCACATGGTGCTGGTCACCGTCGGCACCGGCATCGGCGGCGGGCTAGTGATGGACGGCAAGATCTACCGCGGCCCCACCGGCCTCGGCGCCGAACTCGGCCACATCATCCTCAACCCGGACGGCCCCCTCTGCGGCTGCGGCAATTACGGCTGCTTCGAGGCGTTCGCGTCCGGCACCGCGCTCACCCGGATGGGCCGGGAGGCCGCCGCCGACGACCCCGACGGGCTGATCGCGCGGCTGGGCCGTGAGGAGGGCGAGGTCACCGGCCACACTGTCGTGAAGGCCGTGGAGCAGGGCGACGAGGCCGCGAAGGCGCTGTTCGCGCGGCTCGGGCGCTGGCTCGGCGTCGGGATCGCGTCGCTGGCCAACATCTTCGAGGTGAACGCGGTCGTCGTCGGGGGCGGGCTCGTCGAGACGGGCGAGCTGCTGCTCGCCCCCGCACGCGTCGCGGCCCGCGAGTACGCGTACGCGCCGGCCGCCCGCGGCGTCGCGCCCATCGTCCCGGCGAAGTTCGGCGGCGACGCCGGCAAGATCGGTGCGGCGCTCCTCGCGCTCGAGTACGTCTGAGCCGCTTCGAGCTTTTCGAGGCATCCCGCCGAACGTGTCACTCACTAGTGTGGGCGACGTGCCCCTCGCGCTCGGTCCGGTCCTGCGCCACGTGGGAGAGACAACCGCGTCCGTCTGGGTGCAGACGCACGACGCGGCCACCGTCTCGGTACTGGGCTGTTCCGCCCGCACGTTCGACGTGGCCGGGCACCACTACGCGCTCGTGCCCGTCACCGGGCTGGAGCCGGGCTCCAGCACGCCCTACACGGTCGAGGTCGACGGCGACCAGGTCTGGCCGCCCACCGCGCACCCGTTCCCGCCCAGCGTCATCCGCACGAGAGGCCGGGCGCCCGACAGCAGGCACCGGATCATCTTCGGGTCCTGCCGGTTTGCGAAGGTCGCCGACCGGAAGCAGAGCGCCGAGCTGGGCATCGACGCGCTTGACGCCTACGCGGCGCGGATGGCGACCCTCCCGAAGGAGGAGTGGGCCGACGCGCTCCTGCTCCTCGGCGACCAGGTCTACGCCGATGAGCTCACCCCCAGGAACCGCCGCCGCATCGCCAGCCGCCGCGACCGGCACCCCGACTGGCCGGACGACGAGATCGTGGGCTTCGACGAGTACGCCGGGCTCTACTGCGACTCGTGGACCGACCCGGAGATCCGGTGGTTGATGTCCACCGTGCCCACGGCGATGATCTTCGACGACCACGACGTGCGCGACGACTGGAACACCTCCGCCACCTGGCGGGAGCAGATACGCAGGAAGCCGTGGTGGCGCGACCGGATCCGGTCCGCGCTGGCGTCGTACTGGGTCTACCAGCACATCGGCAACATCCCGATGGAGGAGCTGGAGACCGATGCCGACTACCGCAAGATCATCGAGTACGAGGGCGACGTCTGGCCGCTGCTGGTCGAGCTCGCTGACCGCGCCGACACCGAGACCGACGGTGAGAAGGGCGTGCGGTTCAGCTACCGCTGGGACCTCGGGTGCAGCCGGTTCCTGATGATCGACTCGCGCAACGGCCGCATCCTGGAGAACGGCCGGCGCATGCTGAGCGAGGCGGAGTTCTCCTGGATCGAGCGGCAGGCAGAGGCGCCCGGCCAGGTGGAGCACCTGATGATCGGCACGTCCGTGCCGTGGCTGCTGCCACACGCCATCGGCGACCTGGAGACGGTCAACGAGATCGCCGCCGCCCGTCCGGGCAGGCGGGGGCGGTTGGCCGAGGCCGTCCGCCAGGCGGCCGACATGGAGCACTGGGCGGCCTTCCGGGAGTCCTTCGACCGGCTCACGGCCATGATCGAGCGGGCCGCCGCGAACGGACCGGCCACCGTCAGCGTCCTGTCCGGGGACGTCCACCACAGCTACGTCGCTCGCGCCGACCTGCCGAGCCGGCCGCGTGGGCGGGTGCACCAGCTGACCTGCTCGCCCGTGCACAACCGCATGCAGTGGTTCATCCGGCCGGGGTTCCGGCTGGGCTGGTCCCGCGTCGCCAGCCGGCTTGCCGAGCGCTGGGCGCGGCGGGCGGGTGCGCCGCCGCCGCCGCTGTCCTGGCGCCGGCTCGCGGGGCCGCTGTTCGGCAACACGATCGCAACGCTCGACATCAACGGCCCGACCGCCGAGGTGTTCTTCGAGCAGCCGCGCTCGTCCGCGGCGCTGGTGGAGCTCGCGCGGCTCGACCTGACGGGATGACGCGGATGACTCCGACGACACCGACCACCGACACGCCCTACCCGATCGCCGGACAGACTGTGGTGCTGCGGCCCACCACGGCGGGCCACGTTCCGGTGTTCCTGGAGATCCTCGGCCACCCCGACATCGCGCTCTGGTGGGGCGGCTACGACCTGGAGCGCGTGCGCCGCGAGCTGCTCGGCCCCCACGGCTACGCGGTCGAGCTGGCCGGCGAGGTCGTCGGGCTGATCATCTACCGCGAGGAGAACGACCCCGACCACCGCCACGCGGCGATGGACCTGGCCGTCCACCCCGCCCACCACGGGCAGGGCCTGGGCTGCGACGCGATGCGGGCGATGGCGGAGTACCTGTTCCGCGCGAAGGGCCACCACCGCGTGGTGATCGACCCGGCCGCACAGAACGAGCGGGCCATCCGCAGCTGCGGGCGAGCGGGCTTCCAGCCGGTAGGCGTGATGCGGAGCTACGAACGCTCGACCGACGGCACGTGGCACGACGGCCTGCTGATGGAACTGCTACGCGAGGACCTATAGCGCGCTGCCGAGGTTCCGTAGAGCGCGCTTTGGCTCCATAACTCCGTCCGTGAGGTCTGTAGGGCGCGGTACGGCTCCACAACGCTTTTCATAGGGTCCGTGAGGCGCGTTATGGAGCCATAATGCGCCGGGGGGCGGTAGGGGCGCGTTATGGCTCCACAACGCTGACCTCAGGCTCCGTAGGCGCGTTTGGCTCCGCAACGCGCCTGTGGGTGGGGGGTGTGGATAACTCTTCCCCTGTTGGCCTCGCGGTCTTCTTGCTCCTGCATTGTTCTCGTATGGATCGCTCATCTTTTCCTCTCGTGTTCCGTGGGTCTCATGCGGTGGCGTGCGGCGCGCTCACTCCCGGGCAGCTTCGGGGACGTGGGGTGTCCCGGCTGGCTCGTGACGTGTACACCGTCAACCCGCGCCGGGTCACCCATGAGCTGCGGTGCCTTGCGATGACGCTCGCGCTGCCCGCGGGGGCGGTGATCACGGGGCGTTCGGCGGCGACCGTCCGTGGCGTGCGTCTTTGCTGGCCCGAGGACCCTGTCAACGTCGTCGCACCGCTGGAGATGCGACTGGGGCGCCGTCACGGGCTCGACGTGCGGCGCACAACGATCGCGCCCGAGGAGTGGGAGCCATGGGAGTACGGGCGGATCGCCACTCCGCTCCGGCTCACCCTCGACCTGCTGCTGGCACGCCCGCTTCCCGACGCCGTGGCGGACCTGGACGCGGTGCTGCGCGCCCGCTTGGTCACACGGGCAGCCGTCGCCCGGATGGTCAGAGCACGGTCCGACAACGGGATCGTCGTGGCACGCCGGGCGGCGGAGCTCGCCGACCCGCGGGCGGAGTCGCTGCCGGAGTCCAAGGTCCGGGTCCTGCTGGTGCTGGACGGCCTGGACCCGGTGCCGCAGTACTGGATCGAGGACCGCACCGGGCGGATCGCCCGCGTCGACCTCGCCTTCCCCCGCCACAAGGTCGCGGTCGAGTACGACGGCGACTGGCGCGACGGGGAGACCTGGGCGCTGAACCGCGACCGCGACCGCCTGAACCGCGTGCAGGCGGCCGGTTGGCGGGTGGTCTTCGTAACGGCCCCAATGCTGAGAGACCCAGGAAAGGTAAGAAGAGCTATACGAGAAGCCCTCTACGCATGAGCGCAGTATGGAACCGAAGTGCCGTTCACGGAGCCCCATTCACGGCCTCATGGCTCCACAATGCGCCCGGTTTGCGAATTCAGGCCCTCAATCAGTAGGTCTAGGCCGAACGCGAAGCGGTCGTCGCCGTCGCCTGCTGTTAGTGCCGGGACCAGGGCGGCGATCGTCGGGAACTGGTCGGCGGGCAGCGCGGCGAAGTGACGCGCGACCGCCGCGTAGTGCTCGCCGGGGTCGCGGCCCGCCTTCTGGTTGGCGCTGTGCACCGCCCCTTCGATGGCGTTGGCGGCGATGTACATCCCGACGACGTCGACCGCCCAGGCAGCGGCCCGGTCGGGCACCCCGCCCGCACGCAGGATCTCCAGCGTCCGCTCGGCGATCCGCAGCGCGTTCGGGCCCATCGGAACGCGACCGAGCACCACGCGGGCGATGTCGCCGTTGCGCGCGAGGGCGGTGTGCGAGTCGGTCCAGAGCGTGCGGAGTTGCTCCCGCCAGCGGGCCGGGTCCGGGTCCGGGAGCGGGATCTCCCCGCTGACCTCGTCGAACACCAGCTCCAGCAGCTCCTCCTTGTGCGCCACGTGTGCGTAGAGGGACGCCGGGCCCGTGCCGAGCTCCGCCGCCACCCGCCGCATGCTCACGGCGTCGATGCTCTCGGCCCGCAGGATCTTGAGGGCCGCCGCGACGATCGCCTCCCGGCTCAGCGGCGAGCGCCGCTGAGCCGTCTTGCGAGGGGTCCACCAGGGAGGTTCCGGCACGGCAGCACTCACGGTCGAACAGTGTACTTGACACGAACAGCGTTCGTTAGTAGAACATCGTTCGTGACGAACACTGTTCGAAATCAGGCCACCACCACGGACCCGCAGCCGTACCGCTGGCGCTGGCTCGCCCTCGCCGCCGTGCTGACGGCCGAGATCATGGACTTGCTCGACGCGACCGTCGTCGGAGTCGCCGCGCCGTCGATCCAGGCCGACCTCGGCGGCGACAGCACCGTGCTGCAATGGATCGCTGCCGGCTACACGCTCGCGTTCGCCGTCGGGCTGATCACTGGGGGCCGGCTGGGCGACCTCTACGGCCGCCGCCGCATGTTCCTCGTGGGGCTCGTCGGGTTCGTGGCGGCGTCCGCGCTCTGCGGGCTCGCCGCCTCCCCGGAGATGCTCGTGGCCAGCCGGGTCGCGCAGGGCCTCTTCGGGGCCGTGCTGATCCCGCAGGGCTTCGGGGTCATCAAGTCGATGTTTCCGCCGCGGGAGCTGGGCACGGCTTTCAGCACGTTCGGGCCTGCGATCGCGCTAGCGGCCGTCGCCGGGCCGATCCTCGGCGGCGCGCTCATCGCCTGGGACCTCGGCGGCGTGGGGTGGCGCACGATCTTCTTGGTCAACGTCCCGATCGGGCTCGCGTGCCTCGCCCTGGCGGCCAAGGTGATGCCAGAGTCACGCGCGGACGACGGCCCGCGGCCGGACCCGGTCGGCATGCTGCTGGTCAGCACCGGGCTGGTGCTGCTGATCTTCCCGCTGGTACAGGGCCGGGAGCTGGGCTGGCCGGGCTGGGTGTTCGCGATGATGGCGGCGTCGGTGCCGGTCCTTGTGCTGTTCGCGCTGCACCAGGTTCGCCGCCGGGCCGCAGGCCGCGCCCCGCTGGTGGAGCCCGCGTTGTTCCGGACGCGGGCGTTCACGGCCGGGCTCGTCGTCGGGCTCGTCTTCTTCGCCGGGATGACCGGGCTCGTGTTCGCGCTCGGGCTCTACCTGCAGATCGCGCTCGGCTTCAGCGCGCTCGCCGCGGGGCTCACGCAGGCGCCGTGGGCCCTCGGCACGGCCGCAGGCGCGATCGCAGGCGGGGCCGGGCTGGGCAGGCGGTTCGGGCGCACGCTGATGCAGGCTGGAGCCGTGGTGATGGCGCTGGGGATCGGCGTCGTGGCGCTGGCGCTCGCGCTCACCGGAGGAGGGGCCGTCAGCGGCTGGCACCTCGCGCCGGGGCTCGCCCTCTGCGGGATCGGGATGGGGCTGCTCATCACGCAGTTCTTCGAGATCGTGCTCGCGGGGGTCAGCCTTCCGATGGTCGGCTCGGCCTCCGGCGTGCTGAACGCGAACCAGCAGCTCGGCAGCGCCGCGGGCGTCGCCGTGCTCGGCACCGTCTTCTTCACGATGTTCGAGGCGGGCGACTCACTCGGGGCGATGCAGACGGTGCTGGGGTGGACGGTCGCGCTGGTGCTGCTGAGCGGGGCGCTCGCCGGGGCGCTGCCCCGGCACGCCCGCGCGGAGGACGCGCCGGGCTGAGCGCGCGTCAGAACGGCGTCCGGTCCAGCCAGGTCCGCCAGACGTCCCCGTCGCCGATGAGCTGGAGCCGCTCGTCGTCGGCGGGGATGCGCCGCAGCACGGCCAGGAGGAGGTCGGCGGCACTCCCCCGCACGGCAACGGTGCCCTTCCCGTGCCCGTGCTCCCAGACCACCCGGCCGCCGTCGAGCCGCACGAGCCACTCCCCGTGCTCGCCGAGCCCGTCGTCCGTGGCGTGCAGGTGGAGTGTCGCCCCGCCGGACAGCAGAGGAGCGTCGGCGTCCGCGGGACGGGCGTCGAGGAGATCGAGCCACTCGGAGACGCAGTCGGCGGCCAGCGCGGGCTCGACCTCGTATGGCAGGCCGAGCGCGGTGGCGGCGTCCGCGCGGTGCACCACCGACTCGTGCAACCGCCTGCGCACCCACCAGCCTGCCGGCTTCGGGCCGGTGAACGTCCAGACCGGCGTGTCGGCACCGGTCGCGACGACGGCGTCGGCGAGCACCGGAACGCTCTCGGCCAGCCACTTCAGGGCGCCGTCCGGGTCCTCCGGGGGCTGGCCGTCGGCGACCGTGCGGATGTCCACGGGGCCGTCTGCCTGATCCCGTACGATCACCGCGGCCCAGCGGTCGCCCCGCCCCACATGGGCGAGCAGCTTCTGCAGGGTCCACCCGGGGCACGTGGGCACCGGGGTGGCAAGGTCGGCATCGCGCAACAGCTCAACGAGCACAGCGTTCTGCTCGGCCCGGGCGGCGGTGTAGTCCATGCCACGCACCGTAGTCGTCGGAAACATGGGGGTGGCCGCATGGACTCGAACGGGACCGGGTAGGAATCGCACCATGGCGCCAGACAAACGGGATTGGACGGTCCCCGCCCCGCTCCGGGCCCTGATGTGGTGGCCGGGTACCGCGTTCGTGCTGGTCATGATCGCGCCGGATGCCGCCGCCGCCTCCATCGCAGCCTCGGGGGCCGTGCTGGTCGCCCTGGGTGCCGTGCTGCCGTTGGTCACCCGGCGCCTACGCCGCTCGCGGCCCGCCCGTCCGATGCCCGACGACCGCCCGACGGTCGAGATGCCGACGATCGAGATCGAGCGCGCCGCCTGACCCGTGCTGATCAGCGCCTTTACTCCCTGACGGGAGTCCTCTTCGTCACGCCTACTCCCTGCGGGAGTTCACTTCGTCACGTCTACTGCCTGACGGGAGTCCTCTTCGTCACGTCGTGTCAGATCGCTTGCACGTCCGATACTCGGAAGCCAAACTAAATCGCATGGCTGAGCTTCACGTGCCCACCCACCCGGTGCGGTTCGTCACCGCCGCGAGTCTCTTCGACGGGCATGACGCTGCGATCAACATCATGCGGCGGATCCTGCAGCGCCAGGGAGCCGAGGTCGTCCACCTCGGCCACAACCGCTCCGTGGACGAGGTGGTCGCCGCGGCCGTCCAGGAGGACGTGCAGGGCGTCGCAATCAGCTCCTACCAGGGCGGGCACGTCGAGTACTTCAGCTACCTCGTCGAGCTGCTGCGCGAGCGCGGCGCCGGGCACGTCAAGGTCTACGGCGGGGGCGGCGGCGTGATCGTGCCGCGGGAGATCGAGCTGCTGCACTCGCGCGGCGTCTCCCGCATCTTCTCCCCCGAGGACGGCCAGCGACTCGGCCTGCCCGGGATGATCAACCTGATGATCCGCGAGTGCGACGTCGACCTCGCGGCCACCCCGCCCGAGTCGTTCGACGGGCTGTTCACCGGGGAGCCGACCACCGTCGCCAGGGCGCTCACCCTCGCCGAGACCGGCCGGCTGCCTGCCGGGCTCGACCTCACGCCGCAGCGCCCGGTGCCCGTGCTGGGCATCACCGGCACCGGCGGCTCCGGCAAGTCCTCGCTCACCGACGAGCTGGTGCGCCGGTTCCGCCTCGACCAGGAGGACAAGCTCCGCATCGCCGTGCTCGCCGTCGACCCGACGCGCCGCCGCGGCGGCGGGGCGCTGCTCGGCGACCGGATCCGGATGAACTCCCTGGGCGGCGACCAGGTCTTCTTCCGCTCGATGGCCACGCGGGGCACAGAGAGCGGCCTCCCCGACCGGCTCTCCGACGTCATCGCGGTGCTCAAGGCGTCCGGGTTCGACCTCGTGATCGTCGAGACGCCGGGCATCGGGCAGGGCGACGCCAGCATCGTCCCGCTCGTCGACCGCTCGCTCTACGTCATGACGCCGGAGTTCGGCGCGGCGTCGCAGCTCGAGAAGATCGACATGCTCGACTTCGCCGACGCCGTGGCGATCAACAAGTTCGAGCGCCGGGGCGCGGCCGACGCCCGCCGCGACGTGGGCCGCCAGCTCGTGCGCAACCGGGAGGCGTTCGGCGCGAGCTGGGAGGACATGCCCGTCTTCGGCACCAGCGCCGCCACGTTCAACGACGACGGCGTGACCGCGCTCTACCAGTTCCTGAAGGAGCAGCTCGCCGGGAGCGGGCTCACCGTCGCCGACGGGCGTCTTCCGCGCACCGACCGCAAGACCTCCAGCGACCACGCGGCCGTCATCCCGCCGCAGCGGGTGCGCTACCTCGCGGAGATCGCCGAGACGGTCCGCGGCTACCACGCGGCCTCCGCCGCGCACATCGACGCCGCCCGGACGCGACAGCACCTGCGTACGGCCTACGAGCAGGTCGGCGAACCCGTCGCCGAGGCCCTGGAACGGGCCGAGAAGGCGCTCCCGGCGGAGTCGGCCGCGCTGCTCGACGAGTGGCTGCAGGTCGTCGAGGCCTACTCCGGCGACGAGATGGTCGTGCGCGTCCGCGACAAGGAGCTGCGGACCCAGCTCACGCGCGAGACGCTCTCGGGCAACAAGGTGCCGCGCGTGGCGCTCCCCCGGTACACGGAGGACGCCGAGCTGCTGCGGTTCCTGCGCACAGAGAACCTGCCCGGCCGGTTCCCGTTCACCGCCGGGGTGTTCGCGTTCAAGCGCGACGGCGAGGAGCCCGGGCGCATGTTCGCGGGCGAGGGCGACCCGTTCCGCACCAACCGCCGGTTCAAGCTGCTCTCGGAGCACTCCGAGGCCAAGCGCCTCTCCACGGCGTTCGACTCCGTGACGCTCTACGGGCGCGACCCCGGCACCCGCCCCGACGTCTACGGGAAGGTCGGCACGTCCGGCGTCTCGATCGCGACGCTCGATGACATGAAGGTGCTCTACGGCGGGTTCGACCTGACCTCGCCCACCACGTCCGTCTCGATGACGATCAACGGTCCTGCGCCGACCATCCTGGCGTTCTACCTGAACACGGCCATCGACCAGGTGATCGAGCGCTTCCGCGCCGAGGAGGGCCGCGAGCCGGACGCAGGCGAGCGCGAGGAGCTCACCGCGTTCGCGCTGCAGAACGTGCGGGGCACGGTGCAGGCCGACATCCTCAAGGAGGACCAGGGCCAGAACACCTGCATCTTCTCCACGGAGTTCTCGCTCCGGATGATGGCCGACATCCAGGAGTGGTTCATCCAGCACAAGGTGCGGAACTTCTACTCCGTCTCGATCTCCGGCTACCACATCGCCGAGGCCGGGGCGAACCCTATCAGCCAGCTCGCCTTCACGCTCGCCAACGGGTTCACGTTCGTCGAGAGCTACCTCGCGCGTGGGATGGCGGTCGACGACTTCGCACCCAACCTCTCGTTCTTCTTCTCCAACGGGATGGACGCCGAGTACTCGGTGATCGGGCGCGTGGCGCGCCGGATCTGGGCCGTCGCGATGCGGGACAAGTACGGGGCGAACGAGCGGTCGCAGAAGCTCAAGTACCACGTGCAGACATCCGGGCGGTCGCTGCACGCGCAGGAGATGGACTTCAACGACATCAGGACCACCCTGCAGGCCCTCTGCGCGCTCTACGACAACGCGAACTCCCTGCACACCAACGCGTTCGACGAGGCCGTCACCACGCCCACCGAGTCGTCCGTGCGGCGGGCGATGGCGATCCAGCTGATCATCAACCGCGAGTGGGGCCTGTCGATGAACGAGAACCCGCTGCAGGGGTCGTTCATCATCGACGAGCTGACCGACCTCGTGGAGGAGGCCGTGCTGGCGGAGTTCGACCGGATCTCCGAGCGCGGCGGCGTGCTCGGCGCGATGGAGACCGGCTACCAGCGCGGCAAGATCCAGGACGAGTCACTGCTGTACGAGCACCGCAAGCACGACGGGTCGCTGCCGATCGTCGGCGTCAACACGTTCGTGCGGGAAGGCGGCGAGGCGCAGCAGGAGATCGAGCTGGCCCGCGCCACGGAGGCGGAGAAGCAGAGCCAGCTCGACCGCCTCGCCGACTTCCAGTCCCGGCACGCCGGAGAGGCCGAGACCACCATCCGCCGCCTGCAGGACGTCGCCACCGGCGACGGCAACGTGTTCGACGAGCTCATGACGGCGGCTCGGGTGTGCTCGCTCGGCCAGCTCACCGACGCGTTCTTCGAGGTGGGCGGGCAGTACCGGCGCAACATGTGACGTGCCGCCCCGCTCTGGTCGCATGACCCCCTCGTTGACTACACAAGTGTGTAGCCAACTGCCTTCTTGAGTAGTACGTTGCTCGCGTGGATAGTCCCCTGCCGGACCCCGAGGACCTGACCGCCCGCGCCCGCATCAGGGACGCGGCGATGCTGCATTTCGGCGAGCGCGGGTTCGAGCAGGCGACGATCCGCGGGATCGCCGAGACCGCAGGAGTGTCCTCGGGGCTGGTACGCCACCACTTCGGCTCCAAGCAGGGGTTGCGCGAGGAGTGCGACGCCTACTTGATCAAAGTGATGCGAAGGCTCAACGACCAGGCCCAGGCCGATCCGACGGCGGCCGACGTGAACTATGTGGCCGTCGGCCGGGCGGCAGTGGGGCCCTACCAGCGGTATCTCGCGCGGTCTCTGGCAGAGGGATCTGCGGCGGCCGTGTTCGACGAGATGGTCGGGATGAGTGAGCGGTGGCTCGTGGATGCCGACAAGAGCCGTCCCGATCCCCCCGACGTCGACCGCAAGTCCCGGGCCGCAGTGATCACCGCGATGGCCCTGGCCGTATCGATCCTCCACCCGCACCTGTCCCGCAACATGGGCGTCGACGTGTTCAGTCCGGACGGAGATCAGCTCCTCGCCCGGACCCTGGTCGACATCTACTCGCACCCCATGCTCAGCGTTGAAGACGCGGCCGCGATTCGAGCAGCGCTCGACAAGATCCAGCCGGCGTCACCCTGATCGAGAGCGGAGCCGCGCTCCGCAAACACAAGGAGCACCACGATGACTGACGCCATCTCGGTGTCGGGTCTGGTCAAGACCTTCGGCCGCACCAGGGCATTGGACGGCCTCGACCTCGTCGTCCACACCGGAGAGGTGCACGGCTTCCTGGGCCCGAACGGCGCCGGGAAGAGCACCACGCTCCGCATCCTGCTCGGCCTGATGCGCGCGGACGCCGGTACCGCCCGGTTGCTTGCCGGTGACCCTTGGGCCGACGCCGTCGAACTGCACCGCCGGCTGGCCTACGTGCCTGGTGACGTGACGCTGTGGCCCAACCTGTCCGGCGGTGAGGTGATCGACCTGCTCGGCCGGCTGCGCGGTGGGCTGAACAAGAAGCGCCGGGCCGATCTGCTCGAGCGCTTCGACCTCGACCCGCGCCGGAAGAGCCGGACGTACTCGAAGGGCAACCGCCAGAAGGTGGCCCTGATCGCCGCGCTGGCCTCGGACGTCGAACTGCTGCTGCTCGACGAACCGACGTCGGGGCTGGACCCGCTGATGGAGGAGGAGTTCCGCAAGACCGTGCGTGAGGAGCAGCGCCGCGGCGACCGGACCGTGCTGCTGTCCAGCCACATCCTCGCCGAGGTGGAGGCGCTGTGCGACCGGGTCACCATCATCCGTGACGGCCGCGTGGTCGAGACCGGCACGTTGTCCGACCTGCGGCACCTGACCCACACCTCCGTCGAGGCGGAGCTCGCCGGCAGCCCGGACGGGCTGGCGGACCTTCCCGGCGTGCACGGCCTGCGCGCGGAGAACGGCCGGGTCCGGTTCGACGTCGAGAGCGCGGCGCTGGACGGCGCACTGCGCCACCTCACCGACGCCGGCGTGCGCAGCCTCGTCTGCCAGCCGCCCACGCTGGAGGAGCTGTTCCTGCGGCACTACGACCGAGCGGCTGCGCCCGCCACCGAGCACGCCGCGGCTACCCGATGAGCACACTGACCGGCACCGGCCAGCTGATCCGCCTCGCGCTGCGACGTGACCGGGTACTCCTGCCGCTCTGGGTTCTCGTTCCCTCGATCTTCCCGGCGGTGTTCGTCGTCGCGTTCACCACCGCGTTCCCCACTCCACAGGCGCTCCAGGAGTACGCGGAGACAAGCATTCACAACGCCGCGTTCACCGTCTTCTACGGCGCGCTGCAGGGCCCGAGCCTCGGTGAGCTGGTGACCTGGCGCGCCGGATTCGTCCCGGTGATGATCGGGTTGTTCAGCCTCCTCGCGGTCATCCGGCACACCCGAACCGAGGAAGAGGCCGGCCGGCGCGAGCTGGTCGTCTCGACCGCCGTCTCGCGCCACGCGGCCATGGCCGCCGCCGTGCTCGTGACCTGCGGCGCCAACCTGGTCATCGGCCTGCTGTCGGCTCTGATGCTGGCCGGTCAGGGCTTGCCCGCCGCAGGTTCGCTCGCGCACGGGACCGGGATCGCCGCAGTCGGCTGTGTCTTCGCGGCAGTCGGCGCCGTGGTCGCTCAGCTCACCACCGGCGCCGGAAGCGCGCGCGGCATCGGGATCACCGTCCTCGGCGTCGCGTTCCTGCTCCGAGGCATCGGCGACGTCAGCACACAGTCCGGCGGCGCACTCGGCTGGATCTCCTGGCTGTCGCCGATCGGCTGGGTCAGCCGGCTCCGCCCGTTCGCCGGCGAACGCTGGTGGATTCTGGTGGTCCCCTGCGTTGCCGCCACCGGGCTGATCGCGATGGCGGTCGCACTCGCCGAGCGTCGCGACGTCGGCAGCGGCCTCCTGCCCTCCCGGCTCGGCCCGGCCGGCGCCGCTCCCGCTCTCCGCACACCCGCGGCGCTGGCGTGGCGGCTGCACCGCGGGTCGCTGGTGAGCCGGACCGTGGGTTTCGCCGTCGTCGGCTTCGGGCTCGGCGGCATCGCCACGAGCATCGGCGAGCTGATGAACAACAGCACGCCGGCAGCCCGGGAGGTACTCGCCCGGCTGGGCGGCCCCGGCACCGTGATCGACCAGTACCTCTGGGCAATGATGACGGTCTTCGGCGTAGTCTCCGCCGGCTTCGCCATCCAGATCGTGCTGACGCTGCGGGCCGAGGAGAGCGGTGGGCGGGCGGAACCGGTCCTGGCTGCTCCAGTCGAGCGGCTGCGCTGGGCGAGCGGCCACCTCGCCATCGCGTTGCTCGGCCCGATCCTCTGGGCGGTCGTCTTCGGCACGGTGGTCGGTCTCGCGCACGGGCTCAGCACAGGAGACGTCGGCCGGGGGGTGTCCGACGCACTCGGTGCAGCACTCGTCGAACTCCCCGCGGTCTGGGCCTTCGCCGCGCTCGCGCTCGCTCTGTTCGGCCTGCTGCCCCGTCTCGCTGCCTGGACGTTCGCCCTGCTCATGACGAGCCTCCTGCTCGGCTGGCTCGGTGAGGAGCTCCATATGGGCCAGTGGCTGATCAACCTGTCGGTGTTCGCCCACCTCCCGCACCTTCCCGGCGGCGAGCTGACGGTGCTGCCGCTGCTGGTGATGACGGCGATCGCGGCGGCGCTCGTCCTGGTCGGCGTGCGCGGCCTGCGGCGGCGGGACATGCCGGTCGGCTGAGACCGAGACACCGATCCCCGTGCCACCAACGCACCCTTGTGAGTGCAGGGTGCCCGTTGTGGAAGAGACGGCGGTCCTCGCCGCGCTGGCCCCGCGGCTGCACCAGTTCATCGCCGTCGCCCGCTCGGAGCACATGACCCGCGCGGCCGACGAG
The DNA here is from genome assembly GCF_039526725.1 of Pseudonocardia aurantiaca. Lineage (NCBI taxonomy): Bacteria > Bacillati > Actinomycetota > Actinomycetes > Pseudonocardiales > Pseudonocardiaceae > Pseudonocardia > Pseudonocardia aurantiaca. Next base: position 42,838 of record NZ_BAAAJG010000028.1, on the reverse strand, counting down.
ATCGAGGTCCCACAGTCCACGATCAGCCGAGGCATCGCGCGGCTGGAGGATGACCTCGGGGTCGCGCTGTTCGTCCGGGCGGGGCGGACCGTGCGGCTCACGCGTGAGGGCCGCACGCTCCTGCGCTACGCCGAGCGCGCCCTGGCCGAACTGGCGGCGGCCGACCGGGAGATCCGCGGCGACGCCGACGAGCTGCGCGGCCGCATCGGGCTGGCGTTCCTGTCCGCCCTCGGGGCTGCGGTGGTCCCCCGGCTGCTTCGGGACTTCCGGATGACCCACCCCGGCGTCCGGTTCGACCTCCTGCAGGGCGCCCACGCGCTGCTGCTCGAACGGCTGCGCGCTGGGGACGTCGACCTCGCACTCACCTCGCCGCTCCCTGACGAGGCCGGCCTCACGGCAGAGCCGGTCGCAGAGGAAGAGCTGCTGCTGGTCGTGCCCGCCGACCATCCGCTCGCGCGGCGCACCGACGTGGCGCTCGCCGAGGCCGCCCGCGAGCCGTTCGTCGCGATCATGCCCGGGGTCGGGCTGCGCGGCACCGTGGACGCATGGTGCCGCCAGGCCGGGTTCGTACCGCGGCTGGCGTTCGAGGGAGGGGATGTCGAGACGCTGCGCGGGCTCGTCGGCGCGGGGCTCGGGGTGTCGCTGCTGCCACCGTCGTCGCACCCGACAGCCGGGGTGGTGGAGCTGCACGTGACGGCGCCGCGCACGACCCGCACGATCGGGCTGGTGTGGATGCGCACCCGCCCCCTGACGCCGCCGGTACGAGCGCTCCTGGACTACGTCCGCGACCACGGCCTGTTACCGGGCTGACTGCCCGGGAATGCCAGGACAGCCACGTTCATGTCATCCCACGACAGGAACGTGGCTTTCCAGGCGTTCGGGGGGCGCGGGCGTGGTGGCTGAGGGTGTGCGGAGCACCGTGAAAGTCGCCTTCCGGCGGACCTCGAAGCCCAGGTGCTCGTAGAGCCGGATCGCCCCGGTGTTGTGCTCGGCCGCGTGCAGGAACGGGACGTCGCCGTGTTCGCGGATCACCGCCCCGACCGCGCGGATGAGCCGGGTCGCGAGGCTCTGCCCGCGGTACGCCGGGTCGGTGCAGACTGCGCTGATCTCCGACCAGCCGGGCGGGTGCATCCGCTCCCCCGCCATCGCGACGAGCACGCCCCCGCGCCGGATGCCGAGGTAGGTGCCCATCAGCCGGGTGCCGGAGCGGAACGGGCCGGGACGGGTGCGGGCCACCAGGTCGAGCATCTCCGGCACGTCGGCCTCGCCGAGCACCGCGGCGTCGGGGTCGGGGCGCACGTCGAGACCGGAGCCGTCCATCTGCACACCGGAGAGGTCCATGACCTGCTCCCAGTCGGGTGGCGGGATGCGCCGGGCCGGTCCGGTGAGCAGCACCTCGGCGCCCTCCCCCACCAGCGCGGCGAGGTGGGCCCAGTCCGTCTCGTCGGGGCCCAGCGGGAGCGCGGCGAACGGGGAGACGTCCGGGCGGTAGCGGCCCGCCCGCCCGTTGCGCTCCGCGAGTGCCGCGTGCGGACCGGCGAGCGCCGACGAGGCGGGGTTGTCCAGCGGATGATCGAGCACAATCGAGAGCAACCCGGAGACGGCCTCGCGCCTTCCCGGGTGACCGGCGACACCCCCCTCGACCCCCTGAGGTAGTTCTCCGCCGCGCGTAGGGTCGGCGCGTGGTCGTTGACGATCTCGGGCTTCCTGTGTCTGTCGCCGGGCCCGTTCGGCGGGTCGTATCGATCGTGCCCTCGCTCACCGAGGCCGTCGCCGCCACCGCCCCGGGGCTCCTCGTCGGGGCCACCGACTGGTGCACCCACCCCGCCGACCTCGACGTCCGCCGCGTCCGCGGCACCAAGAACCCCGACGTCGACGCGATCGTCGCGCTCGCCCCCGACCTCGTCGTCGCCAACCAGGAGGAGAACCGCCTCCCCGACCTCGACGCGCTGCGCGCCGCGGGGGTGCCGGTCCACGTCACCGACGTGCAGACATTGGACGGCGCCTTCGCGTCGCTGACGCGGATGCTCGCGGCGTGTGGGCTCACCCGCCCCTCCTGGCTGGACGAGGCCGAGGCGGCCTGGCGTGCGCTGCCCGAGCCGGCCGTGCGGCGGCGGGCCGTGGTGCCGATCTGGCGCAGGCCGTGGATGGCGGTGGGGCGCGACACGTTCACCGGCGCGGTGCTCGCCCGCCTCGGCGTCGACAACGTCCTCGCCGACGCCGACGAGCGCTACCCGCGGATCGACCCTGCGGACCTCCCGCCCCACGACCTGGTGGTGCTGCCCGACGAGCCCTACCTCTTCACCCCTGACGACGGTCCCGAGGCGTTCACCGCACCGTCGGCGCTGGTCAGCGGGCGGCTGCTCACCTGGTACGGGCCGAGCCTCACCGAAGCGGCCCGCACACTGCCTGCCGCGCTCGCCCCGCCTCGCGCTTTCAGCGCACCTTGATCGGGCCTGCGTCCGGCTTGCCGTACTCCTCCCGCAGCGCGGGCAGCAGCTCCCGCTCGGCGAACGCGAGGAACCCCGGCTGGGTCTCCCCACCGACCTGCACGACCGCGACGTGGGTGAACCCGGCGTCCACGAAGGGCCGCAGCGCCTCGACGTGGGCGCCGACCTCGGGGCCGCACGAGAACGCCTCGGCGACGTCATCGGGGGTGACGAACTGGGTCGCGGCGGCGAACGCGGCCGGGCCCGGCAGCTCGGCGTTGACCTTCCAGCCGCCCGCGAACCAGCGGAACTGCTCGTGGGCGCGGGCCACGGCATCGTCGCGGTCCTCGCCCCAGCTGATGGGCTGCTGGCCGATCTTCGGCAGGGTCACACCTGCCGCCGCGTCGAAGCCCTGTACCAGTTCGGGGAGGGGCTCGACGGCCACCATCGCGTCGGCGACCGGCGCGAACGCCCTGACCGACTGCTCGCCCGACACCGCGACGGCGATCGGCACCCCGGCGTCGGGGACGTCCCAGAGCTTCGCCGAGTCGACGCGGTAGTGCTCTCCCTTGCGGTTGACATACCCGCCCGCGAACAGCTCCCCGATGATCTCGATGGCCTCCGACAGCATCTCGTGTCGGACGTTGACCGGCGGCCAGCCGCGCCCGATCACGTGCTCGTTGAGGTTCTCCCCGGCCCCGAGGCCGAGGCAGAACCGCTCGTCGCCGGCGAGCAGCGCCACCGTCGCCGCCTTCTGCGCGACGACGGCCGGGTGGTAGCGCATGGTCGGGCAGGTCACGTACGTCATGAGCGGCATGCGTTCGGTGGCCGCCGCGACGGCACCGAGCACCGGCCAGACGTTGGGCGAATGCCCCTGGGCTTCGAGCCAGGGGAAGTAGTGGTCGCTGATCACCGCGAAGTCGAAGCCGGCGTCCTCGGCGGCAACGGCGTCGGCGACGAGCTCACGCGGTCCGCGCTGCTCGCACAGGAGGGAGTAGCCGAAGACGGTCATGCACCTGCAGTTACCCAGGTCCGGGGTGACCCACCCCTTCGGGAGCCACCCCGGCTCGAGCGGTGTCAGGCCGCGCCGGTGAGGCCCGCGTCCGCCCGCCTGGAAGCCACCAGCTCGGCGTGCACACGCCCAGTCTCGGCGGCCAGCTCGTGGGCCTTGGTGCGCAGCTCGGCGGCCAGGCCGCGCAGCTCGGCCATCTGCGGGGTCACGTCGGCGAGGGTCAGCTCGGCGGCGACGACCGTGACGTCGCCGCCGAACTGGGCGCCGAAGGTCTGCTCCAGGTACGGGGTGGCGTGGTCCCAGCCGGCGCGGGGCGTGCCCTCGCCGTATCCGCCGCCCCGGGCGATCACGAGCGTCACCGGCCTCCCGGCGAGCGGGTCGGGTCCCGGCACGAAGCGTGGGTCGATCGCCAGCAGGTCGATCCACGTCTTGAGGTGCTGGGAGATGCCGAAGTTGTAGAGCGGCGTCGCGATCAGGAGCGCATCGGCGTTCAGCACCTCGTTGGCGAGCAGCGCGGTGAGTGTCACCGCTGCGCGCTGCTCCGGCGTCTGCTCGTCCTCGGGGACGCCCCTCGTCGACGCGGCCAGCAACCAGGCGTCGGCGGCCAGCGGCGACGCCGTCAGGTCGCGGTGGATCACCGTGTCGTGCGGGTGCCGCTCGATCCAGGAGCGCTGCACGGTGTCGGCCACCTCGCGGCTCACCGACCCCTCACGGCGGATGCTCGCGTCGAGGCGGAACAGGGTCATCAGGAACTCCTACAGCTCGATTACGTTGCGCGACCGATCGTCTGACATGCAGACGATCGTGTCAACAGAATGATGGGTATTCCGCATTCCCGCGGGTAGGATGTGCCCGGTGACCACCCCTCCGGCCGTCGAGTCCGATCTCGGCTGGGCGCTGGGCACGGTGATGCGCACCTACATGGCCGCCGCGAACGACGCCGTCGACGGCATTCCCGGCGGGCCGCGCGGCTACCAGGTCCTCGCCGCCGCGAACCGGGGCGAGCGCGGCAGCCAGCTCGCGCTGGCCCAGCGCCTCGGGGTCGACCGCACGGTGATGACCTACCTGCTCGACGACCTGGAGACCGCCGGGCTCGTCGAGCGCCGCCCGGACCCGGCTGACCGCCGCGCCCGCCGCGTGGTGCTCACGGAGGCGGGCAGCGCCCGGCTGTGCGACGTGGAGCGGCGGCTGCGCACGGCCGAAGAACACGTGCTCGGCCCGCTCGCGCCGGAGGAGCAGGAGACGCTGCGCGCCCTGCTGCGCCGCCTCGCCACCCGCACAGGGGCGCACAGCGCCGACGTCTGCGCGGTGGCCGAGGAGATCCAGAAGCAGGACGCCGCGGTCGCCAGGCCCAGCCGCTAGTCCACGCCTCGGCATCCCCCGCGACGGGTAGGCGGGGAGCATGGCCGATGTCGACGACGAACTGCGTGACGAGCTCCGGCCAGAGCGCCCGCACCCGGGTTCGCTGATCTTCGCCGAAACCGACACCCAAGCACGTTCGCGGGCAGCTCGAATTGATCAACGAAATGACACCGCGAGTTGCCCTCGATCGCCGGTCTCCAGGCCCTGGGTAACCCCGGACTCGCAATTGATCATTCCGTGGAGAACAGGACGCGCCGGAGAGCGAAGGTTCCCACTCGATCGACTAATTGATGGTAGGGATTGTCGGCGTCCATCCGGTTCGGCGAGAGCGAGACGTCCTCGCCCTCCAGGCAAGGAGTGATCATGGAGGATGAGGCTTCCCCGAATCCGAGATTCCTGGTGCCGCCCGATCAGCACCCGCCCCGGATCGGCCTCATCGGGACCGGCCCCGGCGTGGCACGCGGCCGAGCCGGGGTGTGAGCACGATGCAGGTTCTGCACGACGCTTGGATCTTCGTCGTCGACAACTGGCTGCTGCTGCTCCCGGTCGGCGTGATCGGCATCCTCTCGTGGGGCGTCTGGGGCGTCCGCAAGTTCCTCTCGACCCTGTACCGCCCGACGGTGAACGACTTCCGCACCACGACCTCCGTGGTCGTCCCGTCGTTCCGGGAGGACCCGGACGTCCTCGAGGCGTGTCTGGAAACGTGGCTCGCCCAGGACCCGACCGAGGTCATCGTCGTCCTCGACGTCATGGACTACGAGGCGAGGCGGCGGCTCGTGGCGCGGCGCGACCGGCGACTGCACGTGATCGTGTTCGCGCACGAGGGCAAGCGCTCAGCGCTCGGCGTCGGGATCCGCGCGGCGTCGGGCGAGGTCCTGGTGCTGGTCGACTCCGACACGCGCTGGACCGACGGCCTCCTCGACGCGGTGCAAATGCCTTTCGTCGACCCGGGTGTGGCCGCGGTCAGCACCCGGCAGAACGTGTACCAGCCGAACACGAGCGTGTGGCGGAGGGTCGCGGACTGGATCATCGACAACCGCTACCTGGACTTCGTCCCGGCGATGGGCCGGGTCGGCGGTGTCGTCTGCGTCTCCGGGCGCACCGCCGCCTACCGCCGATCGGCGGTGATGCCGGTGCTGCAGTACCTGGAGCACGAGTTCTTCCTCGGCAGGCGCTGCATCGCCGGTGACGACGGGCGGCTCACGTGGCTGATGCTCGCGAGCGGCCATCGCACGGTCTACCAGTCGAGCGCGGTCGCGTTGTCGATGTTCCCCGCGTCCTTCCGCGCATTCTGCCGGCAGCGGCTGCGGTGGAGCCGCAATTCGTACCGCTGCTACCTGACCGCGCTGTGGAAAGGATGGATCTGGCACGTCCCGGTGATCTCGCAGATCACGGTGTTCCAGATCTTGCTCACCCCGGTGACGATGGGCGCGACCGCCTACTACCTGGCCGTGGCCGTCGTCCATCCGCACACGACAACCGCTGTCGGGCTCGCGCTGCTCTGGCTGTTCATGGGCCGCGGGATCCGCAGCGTGGCGCACCTGCGCCGGCGTCCGTCGGACCTGTGGCTGCTGCCACTCGTCACAGTGACGATCATGTTCGTCGCGCTTCCCGTCAAGACGTGGGCGTTCATCACGATGAACAAACAAGGCTGGCTTACCCGCCGGGCCGGCCTGGTCGGCGGGGAGGGACAGAACGCGGCGAGCCTGGACCGAGCCTCTGCCGGGGGTGGGGAGGCCTGATGCGCCGGACGGCGGAGCGCCGGTCCCGAGAAGGTCCTGGGCTGTGGGTCGGCGTGGCGATCAGCCTGCTGGTCAGCGCGCTGGCGGTCGCTCTGGCGGTCTATAGCGCGTCCGTCCGGGCGGACCCGTCGGCCACGCCGTCGCGCCCGCCGCCTCCCCCGGCGCTCGACGCGGCGGCCCAGCTGGCCGTGCGCAACCAGACCGAGCTCATCGCCCGCGAGGACGAGCGGCTGCTCGCGCTGCTGCGGGCGGTGCCACACCGGGCGGCGGCGTACGTCGACCGCTCGTCGGGCACACCGGCCGCCGTGCTCACCCTCCGACCGCGGCCCTACGACGTCGACGACCTGGTCCGCCTCGGCGCCGCGCGGCGACCGGCTCCCGACGTCATCGAGCTGGTGATGCCGGTGCTCGTCGCTCCCGGTGCCCGGCTCGAGGTGCACGCCCCCGGCTCCGTGCTGCGGATGACCAGCACGCCGGCGAGATTCACCTCGCTGGTCGCCTGGAAGGCCGCCGTCACGCTGTCCGGCGAGCCGGGACGACCGCTCGCGGTGACGAGCTGGGACGCCCCCGCCGGCGGCGCCGACATTTTGACCGAGGACGGACGCGCGTACCTGCGGGCGGTCGGCGCGCAGATGCGCATCGAGTCGGCCGCGGTGTCGGCGCTCGGATTCTGGAGCGGTCGCACCGGCGGGATCGCCTTCACCGGCAGCGACGACGACCCTGCCACAGGCGCGGTCGTCGACACGACGATCAGCGGCTGCCACTACGGGCTCTTCAGCTCCGACACCCGCGACCTCCGCATCGAGCGTGTGGCCGTCGCGGACGCCGTCGCCGACGGCATGCTCTTCTACCGCGGGACGGTCGGGGCGCAGGTGCACGACGGGTCCGTGCGGTCAAGTGGCGCCGACGGGCTGGCGACCGCGCGCGGGACGTCGTCCATCACGGTCAACCGGTTGAGCTCCGAAGGAAACGCGCAGAACGGCATCGCCGTCGACGGCCGCCCGCTGGCGACCAAACCCGGACCGTCCGGCGCGTCGATGGAAGGCGGAAGCGGCTTCCGGATCACGGATTCCACCTCCCGGCGCAACGGCCGCGTCGGCATCCTCGTGCGGGACGCCGACGACTCGACCGTCACCGGCAACGAGGTGGACGGCAACACCGAGGGCGTGGTCGTGCGCGGGCCGGCGCGGAGCGTGGTGATCCGGGGCAACGTGGTGACCCACTCGAGGGGAACGGCGATCGGCGTCCGCGACGGGGCGACCGATGTCGTCGTCACCAGGAACGTCATCGGCGGTGCCACCACCGGCGTGCAGGTGCGCAACTCCCGCGCGATCGTCAGTGGCAACCGCGCCGAGGGACTGGCCGCGCACGGCGTGTCGGTGCAGGGGGTCTCCGGCGGCTCGGCGGTACTGCGCAACCTCCTGGTCGGGAGGGGGCCGAGCGCGGTCGACCTGTACCGGCTGCAGGCAGGCGCCACCGTCGCCATGGCCGGCAACGGAACCGATAACTGGGAGAACTACCGCACCTTCCAGCAGCGCGTGCGCGACACGATCCGCGATCACCCGCTGCTGCCGCTGTGGGTGGTCCTGCTGGCTGTGCCGGCCGTCGCCACGATCTTCGCGCGGTCGCGTCGCCGGGGTGGCGTGCGGCTGCCGTACCGCGTTGTGCCCTCCGTCGCCGAGATCAGCGTTGCGGGGTCGGAGAGCGCGCGATCGAACGGCGCGGCGGACAACGCCTCGGGTACGCGCCTGACCCTCCTGGCAACCGGATGGCCTCGAAGCGGGCGAGCGAGGTGATCGATATGAGCAGCATGAGCGAGAACGGCAGGACGATCCGGCTCGTTACCCTGGTGGCCACGCTGGCCCTCGCGCTTCTCGTGGCCGCCTGCTCGGTCGGCGGGCCGCCGCCCACCCCGCCGCCCACCCAGCCAGCCACCGAGCCGTCGGCCGTACCGCCACGGCCCGTGCCCGGCGGTTGCGACGGGCAGCAGGTAGTGCCGGTGTCGTCGGCGGCCGAACTGATCCAGGCCCTCGCCTCGGCTGCTCCGGGCGGGGTGATCCGGATGGCCGACGGCGTGTACCCCGGCAACTTCGAGATCGGGCGACCGCTCGACCCGCCCGCCCGGCTCTGCGGAGGACAGGGTGCCGTGCTCGACGGCGGCGCCCCCGACAGCGGCTACACCCTCCACCTGTCCCAGGCGGACGGCTGGCAGGTCTCCGGGTTCACGATCAGGGGCGGCCAGAAGGGCCTCATGGTCGACCGCTCCCGTCATGTGGTGATCGAGGGGCTGCTGATCGAGGGCACCGGCGACGAAGCCCTGCACTTGCGGGCCGGCAGCACCGACAACGTCGTGCGCGGCAACACCATCCGCAACACCGGCAACCGCAACCCCAGGTTCGGTGAGGGGATCTACGTCGGCAGCGCCGAGAGCAACTGGTGCGCCTACACCGACTGCGAGCCCGACCGCAGCGACCGCAACGTCATCGAGGGCAACGACATCCGGGACACGACCGCGGATTCGGTCGACATCAAGGAAGGCACGACCGGGGGCGTTCTGCAGGGCAACACGTTCGCGGGCGCGCGGATGACCGCAGCCGACTCCTGGGTCGATGTGAAGGGCAACGAGTGGACCGTCACGGACAACTCGGGGACCGACGCCCCCGAGGATGGCTTCCAGGTGCACGTCATCCTCGACGGTTGGGGTGAGCGCAACGTCTTCCGGGGCAACACAGCGGTGGTCAACGGCCCCGGTTACGGGTTCAATGTCACCAAGAGGGACCGCGACAACCTGGTGGCGTGCTCCAACCGCGAGGTGGCCGCCGGAGCCGGGCTCGCAACCGTGGACTGCGTCTGAGATCGCTATGCGGATCGGGCGGAGGCCCGCGAACCGGCCGGGGGCGGTACCGGGATGCCCTGGCCGTGCGTGCCGGTGATGACGGCCTTGCGGCCTGCGAACCTCACGGCAGACGCCTCCTGACGACCTCGCTGAGCACGGTCCAGCTGTCGTTGCCGCGCCCGGCCGCGACCGCGTGGTCGTAGAGCGACCCCACGGCGTCCGGGACCGCGGTGTCGAGGCCGGAGTCCAGGCTGGTGCGCGCGACGTGCGCGGCGGACGCCCGCATCATCGTGGTGTCCCCCGTGCCCGGGTGGTCGTTCGCGTCCATCTGCTTCGCGGCCTGCCCGAGGTACATCGAGACCGAGTCCGCGATGTCGACCGCGTAGGGCAGGTAGTCCGAAGCCGGCACCCCGGCCGTGCCCACCAGGGCCGCGGCCTGCGTGAACCCGGCGAGCGCGGTGAGGAAGTAGGACAGCTGCGCCTGGTAGAGCAGCTGGGCCGGGCGAGGGCCGGCGCCCAGGTAGTCCGGTCGCCCGATCAGACGCAGCAGCGGCTGGTGGGCGTCGAAGACCTCGCGCGGGCCGCTGTAGAAGACGTACGCGGACTCGGAGCCGGAGCACCGCTGGCACCATGATCCCGCCGGGGAGCATCCGGGCCCCACGCGCGGCCAGCCACTCCACGGCCTCGCGCGTCTTCTCCGGTGTGTCCGAGCTGAGGTTGACGACCACCCGCCCGGCGAGCGCGTCCCCGACGTCGCCGAGGACGTCGTACATCGCGGCGTAGTCGGTGAGGCTCAGCAGGACAGGATCACCGGCCGACACTGCTTCGACCGGCGTCGCCGCGCGCACCGCGCCCTCGGATATCAGGCCGTCGGCTCGGCTTCGGCGTGCGGTTCCACACCGTGACCCGGTGCCCGGCCGCCAGGAACCGGCGCACCATCGCCTGTCCCATCGGGCCCAACCCGATCACCGTGACCGGCGTGTTCGTGCTCACGGCAGCCGCCTCCTCATGACCTCGCTCAGCACGGTCCAGCTCTCCTTGCCGCGCCCGGCCGCGATCGCGCGGTCGTAGAGCGCCTTCACGGCCTCGGGAAGGGCGGTGTCGATACCAGCTGCCCGGCTCGCGGCGACGATGTGATCGGCCGTTGCGCCCATCATCGCGGTGTTCGCATCGTCGCCCGGGTAGTGGCGCTCGTCGACCTCGCGGGCCGTCTCCTCGAGGTAGAACGCGATCGAGCCGACGGTGTCGGCGGCGTATGGCAGGAAGTCCTTGGCCGACACGCCTGCCGTCCCGACGAGCACGATCGAATGCAGCAGCGCCGCGAGCGCGGTGAGGAAGTAGTCCAGCTGCGCCTGGTAGTACAGCTGGGCGAGTTGCACGTCCTTGCCGAGGTAGTCCGGCCTGCCGATCAGGGCCAGCAACGGCTCGTGCGCGTCGAACAGCTCGCGGGGCCCGCTGAACAGCGCGTACGCGCCGTCGGCACCCACCATCGGCGCGTTCGCCATCACCCCGCCGACCAGCAGCCGCGCGCCGCGCTCGGCGAGCCAGTCCGCCGCGTCGCGGGTCTTCTCGGGGCTCTCCGAGCTGAGGTTGACGATGTCGCGACCGGCGAGCGCGTCCCCGACGTCCCCGAGGATGTCGTACATCGCGGCGTAGTCGGTGAGGCTCAGCAGCACAGGACCCCCTGCCGCCACCGCCTCGGCAGGCGTCGTCGCGCGCACCGCGCCCTCGGAGATCACGCCGTCGGCCCGGCTCGGCGTCCGGTTCCACACCGTGGTGGGGTGGCCGGCGGCCAGGAACCGCCGCACCATCGCCTGCCCCATCGGGCCCAGACCGATCATCGTGACCGGTTCCTTCGCACTCACTGTTTTGTCGGTCATGGCGCCAGCCTGCCCACGGGCGCGCACGATCTGCTGACGGTCCGCGCACGGTCGGGAACACGATCCTGTCGGTGCCCTTGATTACGGTGGTCGGGTGCGCTTCGGAGTGCTCGGCCCGCTGGCCGTGTGGACCTCGGAGGGGAAGCCGGTGCGCGTCCCCGAGGTGAAGGTCCGCGCGCTGCTCGCCGATCTGCTCCTGCACGAGGGACGGGCCGTGTCCGCCGAGCGGCTGCTCGACGACCTGTGGGGCGAGCGGCTACCCGGCAACCCGGGCAACACGCTCCAGACGAAGGTCTCGCAGCTGCGCCGGGCGCTGGAGGCCGGCGAGCCCGGCGCCCGCCACCAGGTGGCCCACAGGCCGCCCGGCTATGCACTGCGCGCCGAGCCCGGCGCCATCGACGTCCAGCGGTTCCGCGCGCTCACGGCGCAGGCTCGCGACGCACCCGGGCCGCGGGAACGTGCCGCGCTGCTCGCCGACGCGCTGGCGCTGTGGCGCGGCCCCGCCCTCGCCGACTTCGCCGACGAGCCGTTCGCCGCGGGGGCCGTTCGGCGGTTGGAGGAGGAGCGGCTCACGGCCGTGGAGGAGCACGCGGAGGCCCGGCTCGCGCTCGGCGAGCACGCCGCGCTCACCGGTGAGCTGGCCGATCTCGTCGCGCGCCACCCCCTGCGCGAGCGGTTGCGCGGCCTGCAGATGCGCGCGCTCTACCGCGCCGGCCGGCAGAGCGCGGCGCTCGACAGCTTCGCGCAGCTGCGGGCGCTGCTGGTCGATGAGGTCGGGCTCGAACCCGGCCCCGAGCTCACGGCGCTCCAGCGCGCGATCCTGGCCCAGGACCCCACGCTCGACGGCCCGCAGGCCGTGCGCACCAACATCGCCCCTCAGCTCACCGAGTTGGTAGGCCGCCACGACGACGTGCGAGAGGTCCGGGCCCGGCTCGGTGCCGCGCGGCTCGTCACGCTCACCGGGCCGGGCGGCGTCGGCAAGACCCGCCTCGCGATCGAGACGGCGCGCCGGCTGGCCGACGCGGCGGACGGCGTCTCCGGTGGGGCGTGGCTCGTGGAGCTGGCCGGGATCGAGCAGCACGTGTGCCCGGAGTCGGAGTGCCCGGAGTCGGAGTGCCCGGCCGCGGTGTGGCTCGTGGAGGTGGTGGCCGCCGCCCTCGGCGTGCGCGACTCGCCTGCTGGTCCGGTGCCGTCTGGCGCACAGGCCGACCTCGTGGAGCGGGTGGGAGATGCGTTGCGGGCCGAGGAGGTGCTGCTCGTCCTCGACAACTGCGAGCAGGTCGCCGATCCGGTCGCCGACCTCGTCCAACGGCTGCTGCGGGCCGCGCCGCGGCTGCGGATCCTCGCCACCAGCCGGGAGCCTCTCGGCGTACCCGGCGAGGTACTCTGGCACGTGCAGCCGCTCGCGCTGCCCGCCCCGGCCGACGCGCTTCCCGCTGTGCGCGAGGCGAGCGCAGTGCGGCTGTTCGCGGCGAGGGCCGCCGCGGCGGCACCCGGGTTCGTCCTCGACGAGCACACCGCGCCCGCCGTCGCCGCGATCTGCCGGCGGCTCGACGGCATCCCGCTCGCGCTGGAGCTGGCCGCCGGTCGGGTACGGGCACTCGGAGTGCACGAGCTGCTGGCGCGACTGGACGACCGGTTCCGGGTGATCGCGGGCGGCCCGCGCGGCGCCCCGGCCCGGCAGCGCACGCTGCGCGCGACGATCGACTGGAGCTGGGAGCTGCTCACCCCGGCCGAGCGCACGGTGCTGCGCAGGCTGGCCGTCCACGCCGAGGGCTGCAGCCTGGCCGCCGCGGAGAGCGTGTGTGCGGGCGAGGGAGTGCAGGCCGACGAGGTTCTCGACCTGCTCGTCCGGCTCGTCGACCGGTCGCTGGTGGTGAGCCAGGGCCTCACGACGGCGGAGCCGCGGTTCCGGCTGCTGGAGACGGTCGCGGCGTACTGCCTGGAGCGTTTGGCCGACGTCGGCGAGGTCGAACAGGTCCGGCAGCGCCACATCCACCACTACCTCGCCCTCGCGGAACGCGCGGAGCCGGAGCTGCGCGGCCCGGAGCAGCGGCAGTGGCTCGAACGGCTCGACGCGGAGTCGGCCAACCTGCGCGCCGCGTTCGAGCACGTCGTCCAGCACGCCGACGGCGCCGAACCCGCGCTGCGGCTGGCCGGCGCGCTCACCTGGTACTGGTTCCTGCGCGGGCGGTTCGGCGAGGCCACCCGGTCGCTGCGGCGCGCACTCGCGGTTCCGGGCACCGCTCCCCCGGTCGCCCGCGCGCACGCCGCGGCATGGCTCGCCGGCCTCCGCGTGCTGGAGGGCGACGGCCCGGAGCGGACCGATCTGGACCCACCCGTGATCGAGGGCGAACCCACCGCCACGGCCCGGATGCGCTGGTTCGTCGGGTACACGCTCGCCACGGTGGGCGACATGGCCGCCGCCGAGCGGCTCACCCGGGCGGCGCTCGCCACCTTCGAAGCCATCGGCGACCGCTGGGGCACCGCGGCCGGGCTCGTCGACCGGGCAAGCCAGGCAATGGCCACGGGCCACCTCGACGCAGCCGAGCGGCACGCCACCCGGTCCGCCGAGCTGTTCGCCGAGGTCGGCGACCGGTGGGGTCAGACGCAAACCACCTTTGCGCTCGGCGCGCTCGCCGAGATCGCCGGCGACTACCCCCGGGCCGAACGCCACCACCGTCGCGGGCTGCAGATGGCCGAGGAGCTGGGGCTGTGGGGCGAGGTGTCGTATCAGCTCTCCTGGCTCGGCCGCGTCGCCCTGCTCAGCGGGCGCCTCGACGAGGCCGACGAGCTGCACGAGCGCGCCCGGCGTATGGCCGTCGAGCGCGGGTTCGCACCCGGCCGGATCTACGCCGTCACCGGCCTCGCGCTGGGCGCCCGCCGGGCCGGGCGCCTCGACGCGGCCGAGGAGCACCTCGAGGTGGCGCTCGAGTGGGGTCGCGGGGTCGACTTCGAACCGGCCAACTCGCTGATTCTCGCCGAGCTGGGCTTCGTCGCCGAGCTGCGCGGCGACGCGGCCCTGGCCACCCGCCGCCAGCTCGACGGCTACGCGATAGCCCGGCGGTTCGGCGACCCGCGCGCGGTGGCGCTCGCTCTGGAGGGCCTGGCCGGGGCCGTCGCGCTCGGCGGTGCGCCCGAGCACGCGGCACGCCTGCTCGGCGCGGCGGCGGCCGCCCGCGAAGGGGTGGGGCGGCCGCTGCCGCCGGCCGAGCGGGGCGATGTCGACCGCATCACCGCCGCGGCCTGCCGGGCGCTCGGTGAGGCCGGCTTCGCGGCGGAGTTCGCCCGCGGCACGGCCGCAGCACCCGACGAGCTCGTGACCGCGATCGAGCAGCCCACCGGATCTGTCGGGGCCGCGCCCTGACGCAGGTCAGCGCTCCGCGCGCAGCAGGCCGGCGGCCTTCTCACCGATCATCATGCAGGTGATGTTGGGATTGATCGCCGGCAGGAACGGCAGGATCGACGCGTCCGCCACCCGCAGGCCGCGCACCCCGCGCACCCGCAGCTGCGGGTCCACCACCGCACCCGGGTCGCTGTCCGGGCCCATCTTCGCCGTCGACGCCGGGTGGTACACGGTGTTGTGGGTCTTGGTGATGTAGTCGGCCAGCTCGTCGTCGGTCACGGCGTCCGGCCCCGGGGCCAGCTCCCGGGCCACCCACTCCTTCAGCGCGGGCTGCTCGGCGATCCGCCGGGCGAGCTTGACCCCGGTGAGCATCACGGACATGTCGTGGCCCTCGGGGTCGGTGAAGTAGCGGGGGTCGACGCGCGGGCGGTCGCGGAAGTCGCGCGTGCGCAACCGCACCGTGCCCCGGGACCGGCCCCGTGTGACGTTGGGCGTGAGGCAGAACCCGTTGTCGGTGGTCGGGTAGCCCCAGCGCACGGTGTTGAGATCGAACGGCACCGACCCGTAGTGCATCATCAGGTCCGGCCGGTCGAGGCCGTCCTCGGTGCGGGTGAACAGCCCGATCTCCCACCACTGCGTGGAGCGCGTGACCATCGGCCGCGCCGCTTCCCACATCACGAGGCCCTCGACGTGGTCGTCCAGGTTGGAGCCGACGCCCGGCGCGTCGACCAGCACGTCGATGTCGAACTCCCGCAGGTGCTCGGCCGGGCCGATGCCCGAGAACATGAGCAGCTTGGGCGTGTCGACCGCGCCGGAGCACACGATGATCTCGCGGCGGGCGGCCACGGACTCGTAGTGGAAGGTGGCGGAGTCGAGGTAGTGGACGCCGGTGGCGCGCCGGTCGGCGTCGAAGAGGATCTGCCGGGCCCATGCGTTGACCCGCACGTCCAGGTTCGGCCGCTGTCCCATCACGGGGTGCAGGTACGCGTGCGAGGACGACGAGCGGATGTTGTCCTCGTCCGCGTTGATCTGGAAGAAGCCGGCGCCCTCGACGACCGTGGCGCCCTCGTTGAACCGCACGGTGGGCAGCCCGACCGCGCTGGCCGCCTCGAGCAGCGCGACGCCGCACGGATCGTCGGGCGCGATTTGGCGGATCTTCACCGGGCCGGACCGGCCGTGGCCATCCCACGGCCCGTCGTTGTTCTCCAGCCGGCTGATCAGCGGCCAGCACTCGTCAGCACTCCATCCCGTGCAGCCCATCGACGCCCACTCGTCGAGGTCCTCGCGCGGGGTCCAGAACGCGATGCACGAGTTGTGCGAGGAGCAGCCGCCGAGCACCTTGGCCCGGGCGTGGCGCAGGAAGCTGTTGCCCTTTTCCTGCGGCTCGACGAGGTAGTCCCAGTCGTAACCGGAGTCGAGCAGGTGCATCCACTCCCCGAGCTGCAGGATGTTCGGGTCGTCGACGTCGGACGGGCCGGCCTCGAGCAGGCACACCGTCACCGACGGATCCTCGGACAGCCGCGCGGCCAGCGCGCACCCGGCCGACCCGCCGCCGACGACGACGTAGTCGAAGGTTCCTGTGTCGTTCAGGTTCAAGCCTGGCTCCCCTCGGGCTCGGGACCGACCTCCCGGGGCACGGTCGGGTCGACGTCCATCTGAGCGGCGAGGTGCTCGGGCAGCGTGCCGAACTGGTGCCGGCCGCGCAGCAGGTACCAGGCGAGGCCCGCCAGGGCCACGATGCCGATGAAGATGAACGCGATCCACCGCAGCCAGCCGCCGCCGTAGACCTCCTCGCGCGGCCACGCGAGGTTGATCGACATGGCGATACCCCACAGAACCGCGAGGATGTTGACCGGCAGCCCGAAGACTCCGAGCGAGAAGTAGCGGCGCGACCTTGCCTCCTCGTCCGGCCACTCACCACGCAGCCTCCGCACCAGCATCGGCACCGTGACCAGGAGGTACGCGATGTAGATCATGATGATCGCGACGCTGGTGACCGCGGTGAAGACCTCGGGGGTCCCAATGTTCGACATCAGGATGGCGAGCGCGAGCACTCCGACGAGGATCGACGGGATCACCGGTGTCTTGTGCACGGGGTCGATCTTCGCCAGCGTCGCTCCCGCCGGAAGGGCGTTGTCGCGCGCCATGGCGAACATCAGCCGGATCGCGGCCGTGTGCACCGCCAGCGTGCAGACGGTGATCGCGATCGCGATCGCGACGAGGAAGACCGTGCCCACCGGCCCGCCAAGCACCTGCAACAGGATGAGCTGCCCACCACCGGACTTCTCCCCCAGCGCGGGATCATTCAGGTCGGGCGCGGCGAGGATCATCAGGAGCAGGATCAGACCGCCGAGGACGAACGACGCGATCACGGCCCGCAGGATCGCGGTGGGCGCGGTGCGTCGCGGGTCGACCGTCTCCTCGCCCAGAGAGCTGGCGGTGTCGAACCCGTACATGACGTACGCCGAGGCCAGCGAGGCGACGAGGAACACCCCGAAATAGCCGAGGTTCGTGCCCGCGCCGAGGCCCTGGGTGTCGAACAGCACAGACGGTGGGTTCACGATGTTGATCGCCAGCAGCACGACGATCAGCACCGCAGCGATCAGCTCGATGAACACACCGGTGCTGTTGATGCGCGCCATCAGCTTCACGCCGATCGCGTTGACGACCGTGGTGAACACGATGAGCAAGCCGCCGAGGATGGCGGCGTTGATCGCGGCGTCCTCGGCGTCGGCCGCGTCGCCGACGATCTGGAACCCGGACCAGATCTGCGGCAGCACCAACTGGTAGGCGAGCACAACGGCGGTGATCGTGACGATCGAGGCCGTGAGCATCATCCAGCCCGCCATCCACGACGTGGTGGGGCCCGCGAGCCGCTTCGACCAGTTGTAGACCGAACCGGCCACCGGGTAGCGCCCGGCCAGCTCGGCGAACGACAGCGCAACCATGAACTGGCCGGCGAACACCAGCGGCCACGACCACCAGTAGGCCGGGCCACCGGTGCCGAACCCGAAGTAGAAGAGCTGGTATGTCCCGGTCAGGATCGAGATGTAGCTGACGCCGGCTGCGAAGCTGGCGAACTTCCCGATACTGCGGTCGAGTGACTGCGAGTAGCCGTAGTCGGCCATCCCGTCGTCGCTGGCGCGATCTTGAGTAGTACTCATCGCCCACCTCCGGGTGGAGAGATCAGCCGCGGAACCACCGCATCGGCTGCGGCGCGGTGTTCTGCCAGATGTGCTTGAGCTCCTGGTATTCGGCCAGCCCCGTCGGCCCGAGCTCGCGTCCGTTGCCGGACCGTTTCATGCCACCCCACTCCGCCCCCGGGACATAGGGGTGGAAGTCGTTGATCCAGATCGTGCCGTGGCGCAGCGCGTTCGCCACGCGATGCGCCCGGCCGATGTCGCTGGTCCACACCGCCCCGGCCAGGCCGTACTCGGTGTCGTTGCCGAGGGCGATCGCTTCGTCCTCCGTGGAGAAGCGCTCGATCGTCATGATCGGACCGAAGGTCTCCTCGCGGACGACCCGCATGTCGGCGCGGCAGTCGTCGAGGACGGTAGGCCGGTAGAAGTACCCGCGTTGCAGTTCCGGCTCGTCCGGCCGTCGACCGCCGGCCACCAGCCGGGCACCCTCGTCGAGCGCAGAGGCCACATACGCCTCGATCTTCGCCCGGTGCTGCTCGGATACCAGCGGCCCGACCTCGGCCTCCGGGTCGAGACCGTTGCCCAGCCGGATCCGCTCGGCCCGCTTGCCGACCTCCTCGACCAGCGCGTCGTGCAGCTCGTCCTCCACGAGCAGCCGGGCACCCGCCGAGCAGACCTGGCCGGAGTGCAGGAACACCGCCAGCAGCGCGTAGTCGACCACCGTCTCGAAGTCGGTGTCGGCGAAGACGACGTTCGCGTTCTTCCCGCCCAGCTCGACGGCCAGCTTCTTCACCGTCTCCGCACTGGATCGGATGATTCGCCGGCCCGTGTCCAGGCCGCCGGTGAAGGACACCATGTCCACGTCGGGGTGCTCCGTGAGCGGGGCCCCGACGGTGGGGCCGTCGCCGAGCAGCAGGTTGACCACCCCGGCGGGGACACCCACCTCGTCCAGAAGTCTCACGAGCTTGATCGTGGAGAGCGGGGTGACCTCACTGGGCTTGATCAGCACGGTGTTCCCCGCCGCCAGCGCCGGGGCCACCTTCCACGACAGCTGCAGTAGCGGGTAGTTCCACGGCGTGATGAGCGAGCACACCCCGACCGGCTCGTGGACGACACGGCTCAGCACGTGGGCCTGGCCGACGTCGACGATGCGGCCGGCGTCCTTGCCTGCGAGATCGGCGTAGTAGCGGAACACCGCGACCACGTCGTCGACGTCGATGCGGCTCTCGACGAGGGTCTTGCCGGTGTCGAGGGTCTCGGTGCGGGCGATCTCCTCTTTGTCACGGACCAGCAGGTCGGCCACCCGTCGCAGGAGCTCGCCCCGCTCGGAGGCGGACGTCTGGCGCCACGGGCCGCTGTCGAACGCGCTCCGCGCCGCGGCGACCGCCCGCTCGACGTCCTCCGGCCCCGCCTGATCGACCGCCTCGATCACACTCGCGTCGAAAGGGTTGATCACATCGGCAGTGCCACCGGACCCCGTCGTCCACGTTCCGCCTATCAGCAGGCTCGGCATCAATGGATCGTCCACCCGCCCGGCCACACGTCAAAGCACTGATCGCCGATTGGTGCATATAGTTTCGCCATGAGCAACACAGGCGGGCGGGACGGTGGAGTCCAGTCCGTAGATCGGGCCATCAGCGTCCTGGAGATCCTGGCCAGGCGCGGTGAGGCGGGGGTCAGCGAGGTGGCCGCCGAGATCGACGTCCACAAGTCGACGGCGTTCCGGCTGCTGGGCGCGCTCGAGGACCGCGGGCTCGTGGAGCAGACCTCCGACCGCGGCAAGTACCGGCTCGGGTTCGCGCTCATCCCGCTGGCCGGGGCCGTGTCCGACCGGCTGGACGTCACCCGGCAGGGCCGCGCGGTGTGCGAGCGGCTGGCCGCCGAACTGGGCGAGACGATCAACCTGGCGGTCCTGCAGGAGCACTGGGCGGTGAACGTCGACCAGGCCCGCGGCCCGTCCACCGTCGCGACGCACAACTGGATCGGCAGGCTCACCCCGCTGCACTGCACGTCGAGCGGGAAGGTGCTGATCGCCCACCTCGACCCCGCACGCCGCACAGCGCTGCTGGCGGAATCGGGAATGGAGAAGCTGACCCCACATACCATCACCACCCTCGACGCCCTCGAAGCAGAGCTGGGGAAGGTGCGCGAGACCGGCCTCGCGGTGGCGGTGGAGGAGTACGAGATCGGACTCAACGCCGTGGCGGCCCCGATCCACGACCGCACCGGCGAGGTGATCGCCGCGCTGAGCGTGAGCGGCCCGGCCTACCGCCTCGACCCCGACCACCTGGACGCCCTCGCCACCCCGGTCCGCGCGGCCGCATCCGAGGTGAGCAGACGAATGGGCTGGTTCCACCCGTAACCCGAACACCAGGCCCCACCCCCGCGAGTCGCGGTCTGAATGCACGCGAGTCGGGGCGTGAATGCACGCGAGTCGGGGCCTCAATGCACGCGAGTCGGGCCACCGCCACGCTTGCCGCGAGGTCGTAGGCCTCGCGCACGATGACCAGGAGCTTTCCCACCGCGGAGGGCGACTCGCGCGCACCCACAGCGCGACTCGCGCGCACTCACAGCGCGACTCGCGTGCACCCAGGCCCCGACTCGCGCGCACTCACAGCCCGACTCGCGCGTTCACCCGACGCCTCGACCGCGGTCACGCGAACCTCCGCGCGTCGAAAAGGGCGATCGGATGCGACGTCGTGCCGGTGGTCGCGAGGTCGGCGAGGACCTCACCCACCACCGGCACGAACTTGAACCCGTGCCCCGAGAAGCCGCATGCGATCGTGACGTTCTCGTGCTCGGGGTGCGTGGCGATCACGAAGTGCTCGTCGGGGGTGGTCGTGTACATGCAGGGCACGGTCTTCACGACCGGCCCCACCAGCCCGGGGAGCGTGTCGGCCACCCGCGCCCGCATCTCGTCGACCTCGGCGTCGGTGACCACGCGGTCCAGCGCATCCGGGTCGGTGTCGCGGCCGCGGCGGAAGAACGCCACCTTCACGCCGCCCTCCGGCCCGTCGATCGCGGGGAAGCCGTAGATCTGCGCGCCCCCGGCCTGTTCAGCGACGTAGACGGGCTGCCGTTCGTACGGCTCGGTCCCGCCCGGCGGCGCGAACCAGTACTGCACCAGCCGCTCCACACGAAGTGGGAGGCCGAGCCCGGCAAGCAACGAGGGCGCCCATGCCCCCGGCGAGATCACGAGCGAGCCCGCGGTGTGCTCGCCGTCGGCCGTCCGCACCCGCACGCCGGTGCCATTCGCGTCCCATGAGACCACCTGCCGGCCGAAGCGCAGGTCGGCGCCGTCGCGGGCGGCGAGGTCGAGGTGCGTCGCCACCGTCCGCTCCGGCCGGACGAACCCTGCGCGCTCCTCGAACACGGCCACCTCGTCCTCGGCAGGGCTGAAGGTGGGGAACCGCGCCCGGACGGCGGCGGCGTCGAGCACCTCGTGCGGGAGGTCCCACTCCTGCGCTGCGCGCAGGCTCCCCGCGAACGTCGTGCTCTCGGGCGGGCCGAGGTAGAGACCGCCGGTGAGCGTGAGCAGGTCGGCGCCGGAGTCCTTCTCCGCCTCCTGCCACAGCTCGTAGGCGCGCAGCAGGAGCGGGACGTAGGCCGGGTCCTCGAAGTAGCTCTGCCGGGTGATCCGGGAGTCGCCGTGGCTGGATCCGCGGTCGTGGGCGGGCTGGAACCGCTCGAGCCCCAGCACGCGGACGCCCCGCGCGGCGAGGTAGCGGACCGTCGCCGACCCCATCCCGCCGAGGCCCACAACGATCACGTCGTAGCTCGTCATGCACGGATCCGCTTCATCTCGGGGTCGAACAGGGGCTCGGCGGCCACCACCGCGCGGAGGCGCTCGCCGAAGTACTCCACGTGCACCGGCGTGCCGGGTTCGGCGGCCGCGGCGGGCAGCCACGCGTAGGCGATGCTCGCGTCGATCGTGTAGCCGTAGGCGGCGCTGGTGACGTACCCGGCGGGCGCGTCCGCATGCCATACCGGTTCCTTGCCCATCACGACGTGCGACGGGTCGTCGAGCAGCAGCGGGACGAGCCGCCGCGTGGGCTGCTCCTTCCCGGCGATCGCCGTTGCCCCGACGTAGGAGCCCGGCCGCACCGCGAAACCCAGCCCGGCCTCGTACGGGTCGTGCTCGGTGGTCATGTCCGTGCCGGCGGACCGGTAGCCCTTCTCCAGCCGCAGCGAGTTGAACGCGCTGCGCCCGGCGGCGATCACGCCGTAGCGCCGGCCCGCCTCCCACAGCACGTCCCACAGCCGCAGCCCCAGCTCGGCGCTCGCGTAGAGTTCCCAGCCCAGCTCACCCACGTACGACAACCGCATCGCGGTGACCGGCACGTCGCCGACGTGGATCGCCCTGGCGCGGAAGTAACCGAACCCGGCGTGCGAGACGTCGTCGCGGGTGACCGAGGCCAGCACGTCCCGCGCCCGCGGCCCCCACAGCCCGATGCAGCAGGTGCCGCCGGTGATGTCGGTGATGTGGACGTCCCCGCCGGCCTCGCGCTGCAGCCGGTCGAGGTCGAGGTTGCCGTTCGCCCCCACCTGGAAGCGCTGCTCGCCGAGGCGGGCCACCGTCAGGTCGCTGCGCACGCCGCCCGACGGCTCCAGCAGCAGTGTGTAGGTCACCGCCCCCGGCTTCTTGTCCAGGTTGTTGGTGGTGAGCCGCTGCAGCAGCGCGAGCGCGCCCGGGCCGCTCACATCCAGCCGCTTGAGCGGGGTCATGTCGTACATCGCCACGCGGTCGCGCGTGACCAGCGCCTCGGCGCCGGCGATCGGCGACCAATGCCGCGCCTCCCACTCCCCACGCCCGGGCACGCGGCGCACCTCGGGCAGCCCGGCGTTGGCCTCGAACCAATGCGGGCGTTCCCAGCCCGACGCCTCGAGGAACACCGCGCCCAGCTCCACCTGCCGCGCGTGGAACGGGCTGACGCGCAGCGGGCGCGGCCGGGCGGGCGGGTCGAGCGGGTGCAGCACGTCGTAGACCTCGACGAAGTTCTGCGCGCTGCGGGTCTCGACGTACGACGGGCTGAGCTGCGCCTGCTCGAACCGATTGAGGTCGCACTCGTGCACGTCGACGCCGGGCTCGCCCTCGGCGAGCCAGCGCGCGAGCGCCTGCCCGACCCCGCAGGAGTGCGTGACCCAGACGGCCTCGGCCACCCAGAAGCCGCGCAGGTCGGGGTGCTCGCCGAGCAGCGGCATGCCGTCGGGGGTGAAGGAGAAGATGCCGTTGAACCCGCTCGCGATCTCGGCGTCCTCAAGCGCGGGCAGCAGCTCGCGCGCGTCGGCCCAGGACGGCGCGAAGTCGTCCGGGGTGAACTGCAGGACGCTCGGCATGCCTTCAGCGGGCAGTGTGTCGAGATCCACGGGCATCGGGCGGTGGGCGTAGGAGCCGATGCCGACGCGGTCGACGTGCTCGCGGAAGTACAGGTCGCGGTCCTGGTGGCGCAGGATCGGCGCGCTCGCCTCCGCTGTCTCGGAGTTGCGCCCGGCGAGCGCGGCCACCGGGGTCGTCCGCGCGTACTGGTGGGCCATCGGCAGCAGGGGGATCGTCAGCCCGACGAGCGCGCCGGTACGCGGCCCCCAGAAGCCGGTGGCGGAGACGACGACGTCGGCAGGCACGTCACCCTGGTCGGTGCGCACGCCGGTGACCCGGCCCTTCTCGGAGAGGACCTCCAGCACCCGGTGCTCACCCAGCACCCGCGCACCGAGGTCGGTGGCGCGGGCGAGCTGCGCGGCGACGGCGCGCGGAGCCTTGGCAAGCCCGTCGGTGGGGGTATGGAAGCCGCCGAGCACGCGGTCGGGCTCGATCAGCGGGTGCAGCGCCGCGCACTCGTCCGGCTCGACGAGCCGTGACGGCACTCCCCAGCTCGTGGCCAGCCCGTGGCGGCGGCGCAGGTCGGCCAGCCGCTCCGGTGTGGTGGCGACCTCGAGCCCGCCCACCTGGTCGAAGACGCCGAGCGCCGACATCTTCTCCACGGTGTAGCCGGCGAACCCCGCCATGGTCTTCGACGGGTTGGTCTGGAACACCAGGCCCGGGGCGTGCGACGACGAGCCGCCCGGGAGCGGCAGCGCGCCCCGGTCCAGCACGGTCACGTCGGTCCAGCCGCGCGCGGTCAGCTCGTCGGCGACCGCCGCTCCGACGACGCCCGCGCCGATGACGACGACGCGCGGTGTCACGACGCGGCTTCGAGGTCGTCGGCGCCCGCGTCGGTGCCGGTGAGCACCAGGTAGACCGCGTGCGGGAGCTCACTGAGGGCGCAGACATGGATCATGGCGGACTCTCCGGGAGCACATTGCGGAACGACCTGCACGACGCGCAACAGCGTCGCTCTCGCAATGGCACACGTCAATGGGCGAACCGGTCGGGAAAGTTACCGTAACCCGAGGTCACGCAGGTCTGTCGCATGAGCAGCGCGTTCGTCCGGAAGGGCTGGACGGACGAGCCGCTCGTGCAGTGGGGATCACCCTTCCGACGTCGCCGGCAGGGGGCGAGCCGCGGCCGAGGTGAGCAGGCCCAGCGTCACCGCGCCGAGCACCACCAGGAGCGAATGCAGGGTGCCGATGCGCTCGCCGAGCTGGCCGATCAGGGGCGGACCCGCGAGGAACGCGGTGTAGCCGATGGAGCTGACCACGGAGACGCGCGCCGCGGCGCGGGCCGGGTCATCGGCGGCTGCGCTCATGCCGACCGGGAAGCCCAGCGAGGCTCCCACCCCCCAGAGCAGGGCCCCGCCGAGCGCAACGGGTGCGGACCCACCGAAGAGCACGAGCAGCAAACCGGCAAGCGCGATCACCGCGGTGGCGCGCAGCACGGGCACCCGCCCGAAACGTTCCAGCAAGCTTCCGCCGGCGAGCCGCCCGATGGTCATGGCGGTGACGAAGAAGCCGAACGCGATCGCGCCGACCGTCTCGCCCGCGCCGTAGCCGTCGACCATCGCGACGGCGATCCAGTCGTTGGCCGATCCCTCCGTGAACGCGAACGCGAGCACGAGGAGCCCGACCATGAGCGTGCGCGGCTCCCGCCACGCGGCGAGCGCCCCGGCACCCGCGGCCTTCTGCTCCGGCGTGGTCTCGGTCACGGGGAGGAAGCGCCGCACCGCCATCACGACCACCACCGGCAACACCAGCACGACCACCACGAGCTGCGCCGCGAGCGGAACCCCGGCTGCGGCGCAGGCGGCGCCGATCCCCGCGCCCGTCACCGTGCCGAGGCTGAACCCGGCGTGCAGTTTGGGCATGAGCGAGCGGCCGAGCCGCCGTTCGACGTCGGCGCCCTCGATGTTCATGGCGACGTCCCACACGCCCGAGCCGAGCCCGACGAACACCAGCCCGACTCCGGCCGGGAAGACGGCGCCGGTGACCAGGCCGACCAGGAGCAGTACCAGCCCGAACATGTTGGACACGGTGCCCGCCAGGACCGCGCGGCCCGCCCCGAGCCGGTGCACGATCGGCCCCGAGAGCGGCAAGCCCGCGACCGCGCCGCCGGACAGGCACAGCAGCAACAGTCCGAGCCCACCCGTGCTGAGCCCGAGCGCCTCGCGGATGGCCGGGGTGCGCGCGATGAACGAGGCGAACGCCAGGCCGTTCGCGGCGAACGTGACGGCCACGGCAGTGCGCGAACGGAGGATCTCGGGGGCGATCGGGGCCCCGGTGGTCGTCACATCGGCTCCTCGTCGAATCGATTCGATCCGCGCCGACCGTACCCGCCGACCCCCGGTCCGCTCAACCCGGATATCCGTTACACGGCTACCGTTCCGGGCGTGTCCATCCGGCCGACGCTCGCCGCCGTCGCGGCGCGCGCAGGCGTCTCCCCTTCGACGGCGTCGCTGGCCTTCGCCGACAGTCCTCGGGTCGCGCCCGCCACCCGCGAGCGCGTGCTGGCGGCCGCCGCCCTGCTCGGCTACGCGGGACCGGACCCGCTCGCGGCGTCGCTGCGCCGCGGCCGCAGCGGCGTCGTCGGGGCGTTCGTGGGCGAGCGGCTGCTCTACGCGTTCCGCGACCCGGTCGCCGTCCAGCTCCTCGACGGCATCACGGAGGTGCTCGGCGCGCACGGCGTCGGGCTGCTGCTCCTCGCGGGCGACACCGGGCGGCCCTCGGCGCAGCAGATCGCCCGCATTCCGCTCGACGCGGCCATCTTCGCCACGTGTGGCCTGGAGGACGACCCCGCGCTCAGCCAGCTCCGGGCTCGGGGCGTGCCGGTTGTGGGCATCGAGGGGCCCGTGGCGGACGGGGTGGTGCTCATCGACATCGACGACCGCCGTGGCACCCGCGACCTCGCCCACCACCTGCACGACATGGGCCACCGCCGCATCGAGATGATCGCGATGCCGCTGCGTCTGGACGGCACCCGCGGGCCCGTCGGGAAGGCGCGCCGGGCCCGCAACCACTACCGGGACACGCGCCACCGCATGGAGGGCGCCGAGGACGTGTTCGGGCCGGTGCCCGTCTACGAGACGGCGAGCAACGCCGTCGACGAGGGCGAAGCCGCCGGGCGCGTGCTCCTCGACGTGCCGGCCCACCGGCGGCCGACCGCCGTGATCGCCCAGAGCGACGTGCTCGCCGCCGGGGTGCTGCGGGCCGCGGCGGCGCTCGGGCTGCGCGTGCCGGAGGACGTCAGCGTCGGCGGGTTCGACGGCGCCGACCTGCCGTGGCTCGGCGAGACGCGGCTGACCACCGTGGTCCAGCCCAGCGACGAGAAGGGCCGGGCCGCCGCGCAGGCCGCCATGGACCTGGTGCACGGGAGGCCGGCCGAACCCGTCGTCCTGCCGGTAGCGCTGCGGATCGGCACCACAACCGGGCCGCCGCCCGGCTGATCAGGCCTCCGCGACCGGCTGGGTGGGCTCCGGGTGCGGCACGGGACAACCGCGCGGGAACGTGCCGAGCGCGCCGATCTCGTAGCCGTCCGGGTAGCTGCGGATGTTGGGAAGCTGCCGCGCGAACTTCGGTTCTTCTCGCGGCGGGAGGAACCGCACCACGCGCCCGCGAAGCCACACCGCGCCGCGCGACACCGCCTGCTCGACACGCGAGAGCCGCGGGTAGTGGAACGCGGCCCGCAGCGGGTCGTCCATGAGGCCGAGGGAGAACCGCTTCACCACGGCGGCGGGAGCGTGATGGCTGGGCGGGAACGTCGCGAACAGGCCGAGCGTGCTGTCAGCGACGGCCCGCGCGCCCTCGTCGTAGGCGAAGTGCTCGGCCTCGTAGTCGTCGAGGTAGCGAGCGAACTCCTGGTGGGTGGCCGGGATGTCCTTCATCCCCATGTGGCGGCCGAGCTCGCGGTAGTAGTTGGCCGCGGCAACCTTCTCGCCCTCGGACAGCCGTCGCCAGCCGAACGAGTCGATCCAGCGGATCGGCACCACGACGAACGTCGAGAGGACGTAGAGGAAGTCCTCGTTGGAGATCGGGTACGCGCCGTGCATCTGGTTCATGCGGCGGATGGCACCCCGGCCGTGCGTGCCGGTGAAGCCGTGCTCGACGATCGCGTCGAGGATGAGGCTGGTGTCGTCGTAGCGCTTCTGGACGCGCGTTTCGGCGAACTCGCCCGTCTCCGCGAGCAGCCGCCCGATGCTCGGGACGGCGTAGGTGCGGAACAGGGCGAACGACAGGGACTGGTTGTAGTCCCACGGGAATTCGAGGGCGACGCTGGTGCGGTAGATCTCGTACCAGTCCGTCTCGGGGTCGAGCCGCTCGATCCGCCGCAGCACGTCGAACCGCCTCATTTCGGGAGGGTAGGGCCGGCCGCCGGAAAGGGTCAACACTGACTGGTGCCGACTACCCTTCCGGGCATGACGTCCTCGGCGCCGGTACCTCCCCGAGGCCGCCGCGAGGAGCGCACGGCCACGAGCCGGGCTCGCATCCTCGACGCGGCGGTCGCGTGCCTCGTCGAGTCCGGGTACGCGGGCGCGACGACGTTGCGCATCCAGGCCCGGGCCGGGGTGTCGCGTGGGCGGCTGCTGCACCACTTCCCGTCGCGCGACCAACTCCTCGTTGCCGCGTCCCGGCACCTGGCCACAGAGCGCCTGCGCCGCACGGGCGAGAGGGTCGAGAGCCTCGCCGACAGCGCGTCCGACGACGAGCGGCTCGAGCGGGCCGTCGAGCTGCTCTGGGAGACGTTCTCCGAGCCGCATTTCTGGGCGGCCGTCGAGCTGTGGACGGCCGCCCGGACCAACGACGAGCTGCGCGGCGCGCTCCTGCCCGAGGAACGTGAGGTGGGCGCGGCGGTCCGGGCGCTCATCCCGCGGTTCTTCGGTGCGGAGCTGGCGGCGCACCCGCGGTTCGCCGAGGTCCGCGACCTGCTCTTCACGAGCATGCGCGGGGTCGGTCTCGCGTACGCAATGGAGCACCGCGACCCGCGCACCGACCCCCACCTAGCACTGTGGAAATCGGTGGCAAGAACGCTGCTGTCGTGAACCCCGTTCAGCGCGGGGCGCCCCGGCCGGCCCAGCTCCACGCGTAGGCGCCGTCGTCGGCCGCGCGGCCGGCCTCGCCCAGCTCCAGCGGCCGGAACGTGTCGACCATGACGGCCAGCTCGTCCACCTGCTGCACCCCGATGCTGCGCTCGTACGCCCCCGGCTGCGGCCCATGGGAGTGCCCGCCGGGGTGCAGGCTGATGGAGCCCTGCGCAATGCCGGAGCCCTTGCGGGCGGAGTAGTCGCCGCCGCAGTAGAACATCACCTCGTCGGAGTCCACGTTCGAGTGGTAGTACGGCACGGGGATCGCGAGCGGGTGGTAGTCGACCTTGCGCGGCACGAAGTTGCAGATCACGAACCCGTTTCCCGCGAACACCTGGTGCACCGGCGGCGGCTGGTGCACCTTCCCGGTGATCGGCTCGAAGTCCGCCACGTTGAACGTGTACGGATAGAGGCACCCGTCCCAGCCCACTGCGTCGAAGGGGTGTGCCGGGTAGACGTACCGGGTGCCGGTGATGCCGCGGCTCCCCCGGTGCTTCACCAGAACATCGACGTCGGCCCCGTCCACGAGCAGCGGCTCGGCCGGGCCGTGCAGGTCGCGCTCGCAGTAGGGGGCGTGCTCCAGGAGCTGCCCGAAGCGGGAGAGATAGCGCTCGGGCGGCGCGATGTGGGAGTTCGCCTCGATGGCGTAGAGCCGCAGCGGTTCGGGCCCGACCGGCACCCAGCGGTGGGTGGTGGCCCTGGGCAGCAGCACGTAGTCGCCCTGCCGGGCGTCGAGCGCTCCGAAGACGGTCTCGACGACCCCGGCGCCGGACTCGACGTACACGCACTCGTCGCCGATCGCGTTGCGGTAGAGCGGGCTCGCCTCCCCCGCGACGACGTAGGAGATGCGCACCTCGGCGTTGCCGAGCACGAGCCGCCGCCCGGTGACGGCGTCCACGGCCTTCCAGTCCTCGCCGGGGAACAGGTCGTGCAACTTCAGGTGCCTCGGCAGCAGCGGGACGTTCGGCTCGGTGTCGGCGGGCGGGATCTCCCACGGGGTCGCGTCGACGATCGCCGAGGGGATGTGGCGGTGGTAGAGCAGGGATGAGTCGGACGAGAAGCCCTCCTCCCCCATCAGCTCCTCGTAGTAGAGCCCGCCGTCGGGCCTGCGGTGCTGGGTGTGGCGCTTCGGCGGGACCTCACCGGCTCGTCGGTAGTAGGCCATGGCCGCTCTCCTCCCGGTCGGCGAGCGCTCGGTGCAGCGCCCCCTCGATGGTCGCGGGTGTGGGGTGCTCGAGCACGGCGGCGATGTGCGCGTCCGGGCGCAGGACCCACACCTCACCGTCCCGCACGGAGAGCGCGCCCGCGAGTGCACCGGTCGTGTCGATCTCGGCCAGCTCGACGACGCGGACGGGCGCGGCGCGCTGCGCGGCGACGGTCCGGGCCGCGTCGAGGTCGGCCCCGGGCGCGGCGAGCAGCAGGAACCCCTCCCGGGCGAGCTGCCGGAACCGCCGTGGTGACCAACCCGTACTTCCAGCGGGGTGGCATTGCTGACGTTCAACGTCTGCGGGGCCGCCCCGCTGACGTTCGGGGGCGGCGCGCACCGGGGCGTCTGGTGTCAGGATCCCCGGGCCCGGCTCGGGCACCGCGCCCCTCCGTGGGCGGCCTGCGAAGGGGCGGCGCTCGTTCGGTGTCGTCAGCGGTGAGTCGACGTACCAGAACGGCTCCGACAGCCGCCCCGAGTTCACGAGCGCCTGCGCGTCCGGGTCGGTCGCCGCACGCTCCAGCACCTCGCGGCGGTGCTTCGCAGCCGCCGCGTCCTGCGGCACGAGGAAGTCCATCGTCGCCGTCGTGACCTCCAGGTTCTCCTGCGCCGCGGCGTGCCGTTCGTCGTGGTAGCTCTCGAGCAGTTCCTCCGGCGCCCAGCCGTTCAGCACGAACGCGAGTTTCCAGGCCGCGTTCTCGGCGTCGGCGACACCGGAGTTGAGCCCGCGCGCCCCGAACGGCGACATCAGGTGCGCGGCGTCCCCGGCGAGCAGCACCCGCCCGACCCGCATGCGGTCGGCGCATCGGGAGTGGAACCGGTAGACCGTGATCCACCCCAGCTCGTAGCGCTGGTCGCCGACGACCTGGCGGATCCGCCGGTCCAGCGCATCGGACGCGGTCTCGGCGTCGAGGTCGTAGTTCGCAGGCACCTGCCAGTCGATGCGGAAGCTCGAGTCCGGGCAGGGATGCACGAGCACCTGCCGGCCGGGGTTCCACTCCGGGTCGAAGTGAAAGTGCCGCTCCGTGCGCATTCCGGGCAGGTCGGCGCGGATGTCGCAGGTGAGGAAACGGTCGTCGAACGAGTGGCCTTCGAACGCCACGCCCAGCGCGTCCCGCAGCTCCGCGCAGCGCGCCCCAGCGCAGGCCACCACGTACGCGGCCCGCACCTCGGCGCCGTTGTCGCAGGCCAGCGTGACGCCGTCGGCGTCCTGCACGAGCCCGGTGACCCGGTGTCCCCACCGCACGTCGATCAGCGGCTGCGCGGCCACCCGTTCGTCGAGGATCTCCTCCGTGCGCGGCTGCGAGAGGTTGACGAAGGGCGGGAACGCGGGGCGCCCGGCGTCGGCGAAGGTGAACGAGAACAGCTCGGCGCCGCGGTGGAAGGTGCGGGCGGTCGTCCAGGTGACGCCCTCCGCAGCGATCTGCGCGCCAGCCCCGACCGCGTCCCAGATGTCGAGGACGTCCCGCTGCTGGCAGATCGCCTTCGAGCCCACCAGGTCGCGGGCGGGCCGCTGGTCGAGCACCACCACCGGCACACCCCAGCGCGCGAGCAGCAGAGCCGTCGTCTGCCCGACGGGCCCGTTGCCGATCACCGCCACCGGCGTGTTCATGACTGCAGCTGGTCCCAGACCTCCCGGTCGCGCTCCGCGGTCCAGATGACCGGGCGTTCGATCCCGGACAGCTCGTCCCACAGCCGCGAGACGTCGAACGGGAGGCAGTGCTCGAAGATCGGCCAGCGCCCGTACCGGTCGACGAGTGCGGCGTGCGTGCGCTCGAACGCCTCCTTGAGGGTGCCGCCGCGGCCGTGCACCGCGCCGACCTCGTCGAGCATGACCTGCAGGAAGTGCCGTGTCTGCCCGATCGCGTCGGCGACGGCGTCCGCACCGCGGCTCACCCCGCCGCGGCCCCCGATGAGCGTCTGCGCACCCAACCTCGCCACCCGGTCCAGCGTGGTGCTCGCCCAGTCACGGTGGAACGCGTCGCCCGTGTAGAGCGCCGCCTCCGCCTCCACCAGGTCGCCTGCGAAGAGGATCTTCTGGCGCGGGAGCCAGCCCACGATGTCGCCCTCGGTGTGCCCGCGGCCGCAGTACTGGAGCACGAGGTCGCCGCGGTCGCCGCCCAGGTCGATCGTCAGGCGGTCGGAGAACGTGAGCGTCGGCCACGTCAGGCCGGGCACTGAGTCGGCGCCGTCGGCGAGGCGCGGCATCCGGGCGAACTCGCTCTCCCAGTCCTCCTTGCCCCGCTCGGCGACGAGGGCGCGCGTGTTCTCGTGCGCCACGATCACCTCGGCATCGAACGCGGAGGCGCCGAGCACACGAACGGCGTGGTAGTGGCTCAGCACGAGGTAGCGCACCGGTTTGTCGGTGTGCTCCCGCAACCGGGCGAGCCACTTGCGGGCCGCGACCGGGGTGGCGAGGGCCTCGAAGCAGACGAGGAAGTCCTCGCCCTCGACGGCCCCGATGTTGGGGTCGCCCTCTGCCGTCAGCGCGTAGACGCCGTCGTCGAGGACCTCCAGGGTCTGCTCCTTGGCCGCGAGGTCCGCAGACGATGCGAACGGCTTCGTCGCCATGGCCGATCCTCCCGATCAAAGCTTTGACCAATTCGGACGGTACCGCGACGCCGGTCACACCGGAACCCGCCCGCCGAGGTCCATGATGGTCCTTCCCAGCCACCGAGGAGGCGACGCAATGACACTGCCGGAGGGGATCGACGTCACCGCCCGGCCGAGCGGCACGGGCTGTGTCGAGTGCGACGAGGCCGGCGGCTGGTGGGTGCACCTGCGCCGGTGTGCCGAGTGCGGTCACGTCGGTTGCTGCGACACCTCCCCCGCCCAGCACGCCACCGCGCATTTCCGCACGACGGCGCACCCGTATGTCCAGTCGTTCGAACCGGGTGAGAGCTGGTACTGGGACTACCGCAGCCAAGAGATGCTGCAGGGCCCGGATCTCCCGGACCCGCAACACCACCCCCTGGACCAGACCGTGCCCGGCCCTCGGGACCGGGTGCCGGCGGATTGGCAAGACCACATCCACTAGGAGTGTCCTGAACGACTCCGCCCGTAGCGAGCGGCGTCCAGGTGGGTGCATCGCAAGGCGGACGATCGGGCCGATACCGCTGTTGTATCGGCCCGATCGTCCAACGCCGCGAGGTGCCCGCCTGGGCGGCGCGGAGTAGGGCCGAGTTGTTCAGGGCGCTCCTTGCGGGAGCCGCGGCGCGGGCTGCAACCGTGTGCGGCATGAGCCAGCCACCCGCGCGTCCCACCGATCTCTTCACCCTCGCCGACCGCCGGATCGTCGTCACCGGCGCGGGCCGGGGCCTCGGCCAGGGACTGGCGACCGGGATCGCCCGGCAGGGTGCGCACGTCGTGCTCGTCGCGCGTTCGCTCCCCGAACTGGAGGAGACCGGACGCGAGATCCGCGACGCAGGCGGCTCGTGCCACGTCGTTCCCGCGGACCTGGCGAGCCGGGACGGGTGGGAGGGCCTCGTCGCCGACCTGGTGGCCGATGGCGTGCCCGACGGGGTCGTCCACGGGGCGGGGGTGCAGGTGCGCAAGCCGGCTACCGAGGTCACGCCCGAGGACTGGGCCTTCATCCAGGCGGTCAACGTCGAGGCGCCGTTCTTCCTCTCCACCCGGCTGGGCGCGGCACAGGCGCACGCCGGGGTTCCGGCGAGCCACGTGTTCGTCACGTCGCTCTCGAGCTCGATCGCCGTGCGCAACGCCGCCCCGTACGCGGCGTCGAAGTCGTCCCTGCTGGGCGTGATCCGCACGCTCTCCGCCGAGTGGGCGCCGCTGGGGATCCGCGTGAACGGCATCCAGCCCGGCTACTTCCATACGCGGTTGACCGAGGACCTGCTCTCACAGCCGGAGCAGCACGCGCGGATCCTCGGGCGAATCCCGATGGGCCGGCTCGGAACGGCGCAGGACCTGGTCGGCGCCGCCGTGTTCCTGCTCTCGGCCGCGTCCGCCTACGTGACCGGCCAGAACATCGCCGTCGATGGCGGGTGGCTGGCCTCCTAGCGCGGACTCATCTGATGAGCAGGGCAGGATGGCGTCCGTGGAACCTCTCAGGATCGGCGTGCTCGGCGCCGCTCGCATCGCCACGTCCGCCATCGCCGACCCCGCCCGCCTCACCGGCACCCGGCTCGTCGCGGTCGCCGCCCGCGACCGGGCCCGCGCCGAGGCGTTCGCCGCTGAGCACGGCGTCGAGCGCGTGCACGACTCCTACGCCGACGTCATCGCCGACCCGAAGGTCGAGGCGATCTACAACCCACTGGCAAACGGCCTGCACGGGCCGTGGAACCTCGCCGCCGTCGACGCAGGCAAGCACGTGCTCACCGAGAAGCCCTCCGCGAGCGACGCCGTCGAGGCCAGAGAAGTGCGCGACGCCGCCGCGCGCGCGGGCGTGCTCGTCATGGAGGCCTTCCACTACCTCTATCACCCGGTCGCCCGTCGGCTGCTGGACGTGGTGGCCTCCGGCGACATCGGGGAGCTGCAACGAGTGGAGGTCGACATGCTGATCCCGCCGCCGCCCGACACTGATCCCCGCTGGTCCCTGGAGCTGGCGGGCGGCGCGCTGATGGACGTCGGCTGCTACGGGCTGCACCTGCACCGCGCGCTCGGGGCGTTCGCCGGCGGGGAGCCGCACGTCGTCGACGCGGACGGCGGGGAGCGGGCCGGGCACCCCGGCGTGGACGAGTGGCTCGACGTCGACCTGGAGTTCCCCGGCGGCGCCGAGGGGACCGTCCGGTGTTCGATGGCCGCCGACGACGTCCAGATGACGGCGCGGATCACGGGCAGCGACGGCGCGATACTCGCCTTCAACTTCGTGCTCCCCCACCGCGACGACCGCCTGCTCGTGAATGTGGACGGCGTAGAGCGGGTGGAGGAGCTGGGCCGCCGACCCTCGTACGCCTACCAGCTGGAGGCGTTCACCCGGGCGATCCGGACGGGCGCACCGGTGCCGACCGGGGCCGACGACGCCGTCGCGACCGCGGAGCTGGTGGACGCCTGCTACACCGCTGCCGGGTTCGAGCCGCGCCCCCGCTCACCGCTGGTCCAGTAGACCGGAGGAGGATTCAGGGGTGTCCTCCCTCGCCGACGCCGTGCCCGCCGCGGCCGAACGCCTGAGCGGCGTGGCCCGCCGCACCCCGCTGCACCGCAACGAGCGCCTGTCCGCGGTGGCCGGCGCGCAGGTGTGGCTCAAGCGGGAGGACCTGCAGGTCGGCCGCTCCTACAAGCTGCGGGGCGCCTACAACCTGCTCGCCCAGCTCGACGACGCGGAGCGCGCGGCGGGGGCCGTCTGCGCGAGCGCAGGCAACCACGGGCAGGGCGTGGCGTACGCGTGCCGCCAGCTCGGAATCCGCGGCCGCGTGCACGTCCCCAGCACCACACCCCGGCAGAAGCGCGAGCGGATCGCGGCCCTCGGCGGCGGCGCTGTCGACCTCGTGGTCGGCGGCGACACCTACGACGAGGCAGCGGCCGCGGCGGCGGAGTACGCCGAGCGCACCGGAGCCACGGTCGTCCCCGCGTTCGACGACGTCCGCACGATCGCCGGGCAGGGCACCGTCGGCGTCGAGGTAGTGGCGCAGCTCGGGCGCGCACCCGACGTGGTCTTGGTGCCGGTGGGCGGCGGCGGGCTGCTCGCAGGGGTCGGGAGCTGGTTCGCCGCCGAACACCCGGGCGTCCGCATCATCGGGGTGGAGCCGGCCGGAGCGGCGAGCATGGCGGCGGCGCTCGCGGCGGGCGAGCCGGTGGCGCTGCCCGACCTGGACACCTTCGTCGACGGCGCCGCGGTGCGCAGGGTCGGGGACGTGAGCTTCCCGCTGGTGCGCGACAGCGGCGCGGAGCTGATGAGCGTGCCCGAGGGGCGCGTCTGCACCGAGATGCTGGAGCTGTACCAGGTCGACGGGATCATCGCCGAGCCCGCCGGCGCGCTGGCCGCCGCGGCGCTCGACGAGCTGGACCTCCCGCCCGACGCCGCCGTCGTCTGCCTGCTCTCGGGCGGCAACAACGACGTGAGCCGCTACGCGGAGATCGTGGAGCGCTCGCTCGTGCACCGGGGGCTCAAGCACTACTTCCTGGTGGAGTTCCCGCAGGAGCCGGGGGCGCTTCGCCGCTTCCTCGACGAGGTGCTCGGCCCGGACGACGACATAGTGCTGTTCGAGTACGTCAAGCGCGACAACCGGGAGACCGGCGCCGCGCTCTGCGGCATCGAGGTCTCCGACCGCGACGGCTACGAGCCGCTGTGGAAGCGCATGGAGGCGAGCCCGCTCACGATCCAGCACATCGCACCGGGCACCACCGCGTACCGCTTCCTGATCTGATCGCCTGTGACCTGGCATTACCCCCAGGGGGTGTAGGATCCCTGTTATGGCCAGCTACAGCGGCGACAAGAATGCCTATCTCAAGCGCCTGCGCCGCATCGAGGGCCAGGTCCGCGGTCTGCAGCGGATGGTGGAGGAGGACAAGTACTGCATCGACGTCCTCACCCAGGTCGCCGCGGCCACCAAGGCCCTGCAGGCGTTCTCGCTGGAGCTGCTCGACGAGCACCTCGCGACGTGTGTGGTGCAGGCGGCAGCCGCGGGCGGCGACGAGGCCGACGAGAAGGTGCGCGAGGCGTCCGAGGCGATCGCGCGGCTCGTCCGCTCCTGATTTCCCTGGTCGCCTAGGGCTTGGCGAGCCCGTGCAGCAGCAGCTCCGCCAGGTGCGCGTAGGCCGCGGCGTCGTCCAGGCCCGTCGCCGTCGCGACCTGGCGTTGCTGGATCCGCACCATCACCGCCGTGACGACGTCCGCGACGAACTCTGGATGCACCTGCCGGAACGCCCCCGCCGCGACCCCGGCCGCCACCAGCTCCTGCACCCGTCGCGCCGCCGCGCGCGTGTTGCGCTCGTACACCTCCGCGGCAGGTGGAAAGCCCGCGACGTCGTCGAAGAACCGCGCTGACGCGGGCCCCAGCTCCGTCGCGACCGCCCGCAGGTACGCGCCCACCTGCCCGGCCGGGTCGTCACGTCCCGACAGGACAGCCTCCACGCGCGCGGTGGCACCCCGGAAGAAATGCACGACCGCCGCCCTGACCAGCTGCTGCTTGCTTCCCGCCAGCGCGTAGAGCGTGCGCTTCGAGCAACGCAGGCGGGCGGCGAGGTCGTCGAGCGTGAGGTGCGCGAAGCCCTCGGCGAGCAGCAGCTCCACGAGCGCGTCGAAGAGCTGCTCCCGCCGGACGGCGCCGCGCCGCACCGGGATGGACATGTCAGCTACGTTAGCCGGTACTGGAGTTCCCTTCTCAGTACCGTTAGAGGTAATCGATGGCCGTCGACCGGCTGTTGCCCACCCAGGAAGCCGCCGACCTGCTCGCGCTCACCCGCCAGCTCGCCGATCGCGAGCTCGCGCCCCGCGTCGAGGTACACGAACGGACCGAGACCTACCCGGACGGCCTGTTCGCGACGCTCGGCGAGGCCGGACTCCTCGGACTGCCCTACCCCGAGGAGCAGGGCGGCGGCGGCCAGCCGTACGAGGTCTACCTGCAGGTCCTCGAGGAGCTGGCGGCGCGCTGGGCCGCCGTCGCCGTGGCAGTGAGCGTGCACGGCCTGTCCTGCTTCCCGCTCGCCACGTTCGGCACCCCCGCGCAGCAGGAGCGCTGGCTCGCCCCCGCGCTCGCGGGGGAACTGGTGGGCGCCTACTCGCTGTCGGAGCCACAGGCCGGCTCCGACGCGGGCGCATTGACGTGCAAGGCGGAGAAGACCGCCGACGGCTACCGCATCACCGGAACGAAGGCGTGGATCACCCACGGCGGCGTGGCCGACTTCTATGCGCTCTTCGCCCGCACCGGTGCGGGCAGCCGCGGAGTCTCATGCTTCCTCGCACCGGCACGGGCCGACGGCCTCTCATTCGGCAGGCCCGAGGAGAAGATGGGCCTGCACGCGATCCCGACCACCACCGCCCACTGGGACGGCGCCGTGCTCGACGGCGACCGACTGATCGGCGCGGAGGGCCAGGGCCTCCCGATCGCCCTCGCCGCCCTCGACTCCGGCCGCCTCGGAATCGCCGCGGTCGCCACCGGGCTCGCGCAGTCGGCCCTGGACACCGCCGTGGCCTACGCGCACGAACGCAGCACGTTCGGCAAGCGGATCATCGACCACCAAGGCCTCGGGTTCCTGCTCGCCGACATGGCCGCCGCCGTCGACTCGGCCCGCGCCACCTACCTCGACGCCGCCCGCCGCCGCGACGCGGGACGCCCGTACGGGCGGCAGGCGAGCGTCGCGAAGCTCGTGGCCACGGACGCCGCCATGAAGGTCACGACCGACGCGGTGCAGGTGCTGGGCGGGTACGGCTACACACGGGACTTCCCGGTCGAGCGGTTCATGCGAGAGGCGAAGATCATGCAGATCTTCGAGGGGACGAACCAGATCCAGCGGCTGGTGATCGCCCGCTCGCTGGCAAGGAGCTAGCGAGCAAACGCCCGGTCTCTCATCGAAGACGACGGTTTCAGCACCGGCGGGCAGCCAAGATCAGGCCGCGTCCAGGTCGTCAGCGGCGGTCAGCTTTGCCGGAGATGGTGCGGCGTCGACCACAAGCTGGCGCAGCGTGCGCAGTTCGCGGGGGCTGTTCCAGCCCAGCACGCCGACCACCCTGCCCCGGTGGCTGTAGCCGACGACGAATCTGCGGCCGGCCAGTTCGCCGCGCATAAGCGTGATGTCCGCATCCGCAGGGAAGATTCCGTAGGCCTGGATGCGGGCGTCGTACTGATCGGTCCAGAAGTAGGGCACGGGCGCGTATTCCTGGTCGTCGCCGAGCAGATTGGCGGCGACAACCATGGCTTGCTCGGTGGCGTTGACCCGGTGTTCCACGCGCATCCGGGTGTGGAAGCGGTTGTTGCGCCAGGACGCGACGTCGCCGGCCGCGTACACGTGTGGGGCGGCCCGACAGTGGGCGTCGCATTCGACGCCGTTGCCGAGCGGGAGGCCGGACCCGGCAAGCCACCCGATGGCAGGGCCGGCGCCGACCGCGACCACCACCAGGTCGGCCTCCAGCCCCGAACCGTCGGTGAGCTCGACCCCGGCCACCCGCCCGGCCGTACCAATGAACCGGCGCACGCCGACACCACAGCGCACCGATGTGCCGTGGTCACGGTGCAGGTCGGCGAGGATGCCACCGATCCGGTCGCCGAACTGGGCATGCATGGGTGCCAGCAGGGGATCGACGAGGGTCACGTCCAGGCTCATGCCCCTGGCGACCGCGGCCACCTCGGCGCCGAGGAAGCCCGCACCCACGACGACCACCGTCGGCCGGTCGAGCAGGTGAGAGCGCAGGCACAGTGCATCGTCGAGGGTCCGCAGGACATGCACACCGGCGAGGCCGTCGCCGGGCAAGTGGCGTGGAGCGACGCCGGTGGCGATGACCAGGGCGTCGAAGTCGATCCGGTCGCCGCCGTCGAGCAGGACCCGCCGATCGGCCATGTCCAGGCCAACGGCAGACCGGCCGAGCAGAAGGTCGGCGTCGAGGGTGGCCAGTTGCGCCCCGCTGCGCAAGACGATCTTGTCCGGCTCCCAGGTGCCGGCCAGGATCTGCTTGGACAAAGGCGGCCGGTCGTAGGGCGGGTGCTGTTCGTCCCCGATCAGCGTCAGGGTGCCGTCGTAGCCCCGGCGGCGCAGGGCTTCGGCCGCGCCAAGCCCGGCCGCCGAGGCCCCGACGATGGCGATCCGCTTCGGCCCACTCACGGCTCTTCCAGCACAGTGATGGCCAGGGCCGGGCAGATGGCCGCGGCCTGGCGGACAGCCTCGTGCAGCTCGGGCGGTGGGTTGTCGATGAGCAGCGTGACGATGCCGTCCTCCTCGCGCTGGTCGAACACCTGCGCGGCGGCCAGCACACACTGTCCCGAGCCGACGCACTTGTCTTGGTCCGCAATAACTCGCATGACGTTTCCTCGGTGGGTTCTCCGTGGGTTCCCACGGTCTGCTCAGGCCGTTTCCGACAGGTGTGTCGTCGACCAGGTGACGGGCAGTTCGTAGACGCCATATACCGCGCCGTCGTGTTTGAACGGGATGTCGGCGACGTCGCCGACCAGGCGAAGGGTGGGGATGCGCCGGTAGAGAGTGCCGTAGACGACCTGCAGTTCCACCCTGGCCAGGGGTTGGCCGAGGCATTGGTGGACGCCGAATCCGAAGGCGACGTGGGCGCGGGCGTCGCGGTGCAGGTCCAGTGCGTCGGGATCGGCGAATGCCTGCTCGTCGCGGTTGCCGACTTCGGTGGCGAGAATGACGCCGTCGCCGGCGTGAATGAGCTGGTCGTCGATCTCGATGTCGGCGAGCGCGACCCGGCGCCGGCCGCTGTGGACGATGGTGAGGTAGCGCAGCAGTTCCTCGACCGTGCTGCGGATCAGGGCAGGGTCGGTGGTCGCGCGCAGCGCGGCGAGCTGGTCGGGGTGCTGCAGCAGGGCCAGGGTGCCCAGCGCGATCATGTTCGCGGTGGTCTCATGGCCGGCCACGAGCAGCAGGCTGGCCACCACGGCCAGCTCGCGCTGGGTCAGTTCCCCGGTTCTGACCTGCTCGTGGGCCAGCCGGGAGAGCAGGTCGTCAGCGGGGTGGGCGAGTTTGTCGGTGATCAGCCGGTCCAGGTAGTCGGTGAGCGTGGCCTGGGCCTGTCGGCTCACCTCCGGCGGGGTGTCCCGGTTGATCAGGAGCTTGCTGTTGCGCTGAAAGAAGTCGTGATCGGCGTAGGGCACCCCGAGCAGGTGGCAGATCACCAGGGAGGGCACCGGCAGGGCGAAGGCCTGCACCAGGTCGACCGGGGTGGGGCCGGCCAGCATCTGGTCAATCAGGTCGTCCACGATCCGTTGGATCGCCGGGCGCAGCGCCTCGACCCGCTTGATCGCGAACGTTGCGGTCACCATCCGGCGCAGCCGGGCGTGCTCGGGGTCGTCCATGCTGATGAAGGTCCGGGCCTGCGTGCGGCGCTCCCGCACGCCGGCGCTGATGTGCGGGTAGCCGGGAGCCGTGGTGTCGGAGCTGATGCGCGGGTCGGCCAGCAGGGCGCGCTGGTCGGCGTAACGGGTGACCAGCCAGGGGGTACTGCCGTCCCACAGCCGGACCCTGGTGATCGGCGCCTGCGCCTGCAACGCCCGCAGCGCCGGCGGCGGATCGAACGGGCAGCCGGCCGCTCGCGGCATCGGGTAGTCCGGGGTGTCGACCAACGCCTGGTCTGTCGTGTTCGTCATTGCCCTGCTCATATGCGCCTCCGCGCCGAAAGGTCCAGTTACCTAACATTTGTTCATCAACTTACTGAACAGATGTTAGTCGTCTCTGGGTCGCCTTTCAACGTGCGCGAAAAAGAATCATGGAAAAGGGCAAAAAATCATAGGATAGAAAAAATCATGGGTCGGCCCGGGGCGAGCCGGACGTCAGCCGCTCTCGAACACCAGGGAGAGCAGCTCGTCCACGAACTCAACGACCACAGCCTCGGCGTCGTCCACGGACCGGGCCTGGGAGATCGCCACACGGCCGTGCGTGCCGACGGTCAGCACGATGGCGGCCCGCTCGGCCGGCAGCCGCAGTCGGGCCCCCGCCACCTCACACGCATGCAGGCTGTCGGTCAGGGTCTCGACCAGGGCACGGGCGGTGCTGACAGGCTGGCCCAGCCGTGCCCCGAACATCACCCGGTAGAGGCCAGGACTGGCCAGCGAGAACCCGCAGAAGGCATGCAACTGGGCGCGCACCCGGCCGATCGGGTCCGCCTCCGCCACTGCGGCCCCGGCCTCCCGTAAGAGAGCCACCAGCCGCTCGTGCTCGTAGTCGAGCAGCGCCTCGATCAGGGCCGACTTGTCCGCGAAATGCGCATACAGGCTCGCCGGCGCGACGCCCACCTCCCGGGCCACGCCACGCAGGCTCAGCCCCTCCACCGTGCCCAACTCGCCGAGCAACCGGGCAGCAGCCTCCAGAACCTCCGCACGGAGCCGCTCACCCTGACCCCATCGATTACGCGTCCGCGAACGGGCCCCGAGCGTCGCAGGCTCCGCCTTCGGGCCCGACCTCTCGCTCGTCACCGGCACATCCTCACCCATCCTCTCGAACCGATGAAGCCGACACCGCCGTTCATCGAGGACGCTGGACGTGTACGGAGACTCGATCTTTGTGACGAGATGGAGTCATGCCACGTCGGTCCCAGCACAGACGTTGACGCTCCGGGCTCAGCCGAGCACCGCCCTCACGAACTCCTGTGCACGTTCCCGCAGGCCGGCACGTCGCTCCTCGACATCCGTGCCCGGAGTCGGCCGCAACGCCGCGGTCGCCTTCTCAACCCTGATGTGCCGTGCGCATGCGAGATCCCCACAGACATAGGTGCCGACGGAGTCCCCATTGCGGCCCGCCGCGCCCGGACGCCGAGCCACTAGCAGCTCAACCCGTCCCGGGGCATGGGTGGTGCGGCACAGCGCACACATGGCAGCCGTCCGGACCGCGCTCTCACCGGCCCGCAGCGCGATCCCCACGAGCCCGCCCTCGTGCGCGAGAAGCAGGACGCCGCGCTCCGGCGCCTTCGGGTCGCGCCAGCCCAGCACGTCGTCGACGGCGTCGAGATCGAGGTCCCGCACCCACCCCGGCAGGGTCATCCGGGCCGCCTCGCCCTTCGTCGAGTTCGCCATGGCGCGGCGGATGCGGGCGTCGGTGGTGATCGTCTCGCTCATCGTCCTGTCCGTCGGTCGGGGTACGGGGCGTGACCCTAGGCAGCCCGAGGGCCGTCCGCACGGGGTTTGCGGGTGCGCGACGCGCGCGGCGTGGACCGCCGGACGAACCGTGCCGCTGGACGTCCGACCAGTGATCAGGCTGCTCTCTGCCTCAGCTCGCGGTGACCAGGTGTGGGAGGGGTTTTCGCCGGGGTCTTCGCTCCGGGTCGATCCACGCGGGCGGGATGAACTCCGGTAGCCCGTCCCGGATGCGCACGATCCACTCCGAGTGGTGCAGCAACCGGTGGTGCACCCGGCACGCCATCACGAGGTTGTGCAACGCGGTCGGCCCACCCTCCTGCCAGGGCAGCACATGATGAACCTCGCTCCACGAGGGCGGCCGCCCACAACCCGGGAACTCACACCCACCCCCGCGCGCAACCACCGCCCGCCGCAGCCCATCCGGGATCGTGCGAGTCAACCTGCCCACATCCAGCGGCTGACCCCTCCCACCCAGCACCACCGGAACCACCGCCGCATCACAGGCCAGCATCCGCAACGACTCCGGGGCGACCGTGCCACCGAAATCGAGCACCGCGGCCCGGCACCGATTCTCCAGATCCTCCAACCGCACCAACACATTCAGATGCGGCCGCCCACCACCGGCGTGCGGCACGTCGCCGTGGTCCAGCACGAACCCGCACACCTCCGCCAGCGCTTCGGCCTGCCGCTCCGCCGCACTCCGCTCGTCCTCACCGGTGAGTGGCTTGGCCTTCGCGTCGA